>DHSB01000058.1:0-12589 GCA_002408385.1 Myxococcales bacterium UBA5297 | reverse complement strand
GCTCGGGGTGAGCGGGTGGCGAGCCGAGGGGGATTTCCCGACACCTCTTGACACCCCAGGGGTTTGCTCGCTGCCGACGCCGCGGGCTTCCTTGGATGAACGCCCCGGCTGTCGGGGCCGGCTTGTGAATCGCGTCGCCCCTTGGCCGGCTCAAGGCGCGATGCGGACCACGTCCCATCGCCGCTCTCGCGTGAGCCAGAAGCCCGCGTCGTGGGTGACGAGCAGCATCGTCGCCTCGATCTGGTCGAGCGCGCAGGCCAGCCGCTCGCTCGCGTCGTCATCGAGCGCCGCGGTCGGCTCGTCGAGCAAGAGCAGTCCAGGCTCGCGCGCGAGCACTCCGGCCAGGGCGACGAGCTGCTTCTCGCCCATCGACAGTCGGCGAATCGGGCGGTCCGCGAGCCCCGAGACTCCGAGCCTCTCCAACCACTCGGCCGCCACCTCGCGGGCACGCTTCGGATCCATCCCATCGTTCACCGGGCCGAGCGCGACGTCCTCGAGGGCGGTCGGCAGCAGCAAGGCGTCGTCGGGGTTCTGCCAGAGGAAGCCCAGGCCCTTTCGAACTGCCGCCAGGTTGCGTCGCGACGGCTCGAGGCCGCCGACGCGAACCGTTCCAGCCCCCTCGAGCAGGCCCGCGATGCGCTGCAGCAGGGTCGTCTTGCCGCACCCGTTGGGACCGAGCAAAAGCGCCCGACCTCCGGGCGGGATAGAGAAGCTCAGCTCAGGCGGAGTATCGAGCGTGGCGCCAGGATGGCGATGGCACACCCCCTCGATCTCGAGCGACAGCGCCTTCATCCGATCGCCTCGAGGGCGGTCGCCGACAACGCGAGGGCCGTGAGCAGGTACGCCGGGAGATCGGCCACGTTCCATCGCCATGGGGGCAATGCGGGCACGCGCCCCTCGAAGCCGCGCAGCGCGAGCACGTCGGCTACGCGCTCGCCGCGCCGGAATGCCGAGGAGACGAGCGCGGCGAGCAGGATGCGAAGGGCCGCGGGAAGGTTGGCCCGGCGATCGAAAGCGCCGCGTAGCAGCAGCACCTGCCAGACGCGCTGCGCCTCGTCACGAACGGCCACCGCGTGGCGCGCCAGGATGGCGAGGAAGGCGACCAGGCTCGGGGGCGCCCGCAACACTTGGAGCAGCGCCAGCGGCGCGGTCCACGACACGGCCATGCCCGCGGTGACCACGACCGCCGAGACCGTGAAGCCGCGCAGCGCGAGCCCGAGCGCCTGCGCGGGCGCGAAAGGCGCGGCGAGGAGCCAGAGGCCAGAGCCGCTCACCAGCACGCCGAGGCGCCAGAAGAGGCCGCGCACCGAGAGCCGCAGCCAGAGGCTCCACAAGAAGAGCGCGACCAGGCCGAGCAGCGCCGAGCCGGCCCCGGCCATTCCCGCCGCGGCGCCGGCCGCCGCGAAGGACATCGCCGCCCGCGGGTCGCAGCGCCTCAAGCCAGCTTCCTCGCGGCCACGGTGTAGGAGTCGGGCGACTCGCTCGCGTGCAGGGTCTCGAAGCCCGCCTCCACGAAGAGCCTGGAGAGCTCGGAGGGCGCGGGCAGCAAGTCGTCGCTCACCACCTCGCCGGCGCGGCGGTGAATCTCGGCGAGCTGCTCGCGGCCGAGGTTGTGCCAAACGATCGCGCGGCCCCCGGGAACGAGCCACCGCGACCATTCGGCAAGCACCCGCGCGCGATGCTCGAAGTGCGGGAACGTGTCGTAGCAGAGCACGAGATCGAGGCTCCCCTCCTCGACGCCGGCGGCGAACAGGTCGGTGGCGCTCCAGCGGATTCTCGCGTCCGGGAACTTCGCCCGGGCCCGGGCCACCATCCCGGCCGAGGAGTCGATCGCGACCACCCGCCCGTCGCCGAGTCGGGGCAGCACCTCGTACAGCAGCACCCCCGTCCCGCAGCCGACGTCGGCGACCGCGCAGCCGTCGAGGGGCCCGACGAGCTCGAGGCCGCGTCGAATCGCAGCAAGCTGCGGTTCGGCAGGGTGCAGCTCGTCCCAGCGGTCAGCCAGCCTGTCGAAGAAGTCCTGTCGGCTCATCTCAATGCCTCCCGGAGAGCCCGGGCGAGCAGGTCGCAGCGCCGGGCGTGGCGTTTATCTCGACTGACACGAGCAGGCCGCGCTGGCCAGGCCGCCGCTGGACTCGCGCTCATGCCGAGCCTGCGCCTCCCCTCCGGACCTCGTCAGGAGCTCGAGAACGGCGCACCGCGGCGAGCGTCGCGGGGACGACGAGCATCGCGAGGACCATCCCCGGCCATCCCGAGACCAAGGAGGCGGCGCTCAACAGACGCGGCGGAAGAGCGAAGAAGGCTGCGGTCGCGAAGACGAGCGCCGCGTAGATGACCCGGCCGATGACGAGCACGGCGGCCAGGATGACCGCGACAGGCAGGGCCGTCCTCCGATGGGCGAGCGAGGCGAGCAGCGCCATCGTCCCGAGCTCGACAGACATCCAGAACGCGATCGGCGGGAAGAGCGGGGGCATCCCCGTGGCGAGGGCCGAGGCCAGCGGGGTGAGCGCCCCGACCGCGAGCGCCCAGCGCGGGCTCAGCAGGAACGCTCCGGCGAGCAGCGGCAGGTACATCGGCAGGAAGACGTGCCCGAGGCGCAGCGCGTGAAAGAGGAAGGGAAGCGCAAGCGCCGCAGCGGCGATGAAGGCAGCACGGCTGATCTCTCGCAGGTCCATGTCGCCGGGTCCCGGTTCTGATGCCCGACGGACAGTAGCACCCGCTCGCACTCTCGTATGCATCTGCCTTCTTGGCCGCCTCGCACCTTCCGGGCGCGCCCCTGCGGCTCGGAAGCCGCCGAACGAGCGGCCGTCCCGCTTGTCACGAGGTACCTGCGAGCTACCGGCGGCCCAAGGTGCCGGATGAGAAAGCCGGCCGGCCACGGCTCGTCCTGTCGGCGCCGACGCGGCGCGGCTCAACGCCTGCGGGTTCCGCCGCGCTCCCAGCAGAGCATCCGTGTTCCCTCGAACTGCCGGAAGTGGCCGCCCTGCGTCAGCCCGCGCAGCAAAGCCGTCTCGTCGGTGACCACCGCCCCGCAGATGACGCTCACCCCGCGCCCGAAGAGCACCGGGGACAAGGGCGCGCTCGGACCGAGGACGACCACAAACGCCTCGGGCGAGCAGAGGTTCAAGAGCCCTTCGAGCGTGTGATTGACCAGCGCGCTGCCGGTAATGGCCACGACGTCGGCGCGCGGGATCAGCTCGGGCGCAGCCTCGGCCGGGTACTCTCCCTCCATGGGCCTTTTCTCGAGTACCCAGAGCTCGTCGACCGCGCCCGCGAGCTTCGGGATGAAGGGGAAGTGTCCGACCAGCGCGACCTTCCTGCCCCGGCCGCGCTCGAGAATGATCTCCGAGGCGTTGCGCTCCCGCATCGCCGCGGTGTCGACCCTGAGCAAGGAGTTGAGGGCAGCGATTCCCAGCGTCGATTCGAGGGGATGATCCGAGCGGGCGTACTCGGCGAGCTCACGCGCGCTCATGCGCAGCAGGTCGCCCACCCCGCGCACCGGCACGTGCATGAAGGCCCCGTCGCCGACGAAGGTCGCCGCGATGCCACAGCCGCGGCTGGCCACGGCGGTCATGTGGGCCCCCACGGTCACCGACCGCAGCGGCATGTCGGCTTCGATGCTCGCGAGCAGCTCATCGATAAGAGTCATTCGTCTTCCTCGCTTCCGAAGAACCGTCGAGAAATCCTCCTCGACCTTGTCAGCGCCTCGACTTCATGCGCGCACGCCGGCCGCCGAGACGGCGGCGCTCCCTGCCTCGCGCGAGACGTCGCAGAAGGTCTCTCCGACACCTCTTGAGCTCAAAGCAACCGGCCGTGACCCTATCCGCTGGTCGTGCCCGCGGCGAGCGCGGGGGCAAGCTCTCCGTCGCCCGGCATCGCCGCCTGCTTGCCGCCGACAGGGGGCTTTGCTGAACGCCTGCCATGGAGGACCGTCGCTTCCAGCCCGCGACTAGCCGTTGCGAGAACGGCACGCCATACCGCGCCTTGCCCCGTTTGCATCGGCGAATGTCGTGGTCCCGGACGCCCCATCGGAAACCCTCCAGCCACCTGGCTGCCTATCGACAAGGTGCGCTGCGCGACCGCTGTTTTTGTTCCCAGTTCGGTGTTGGGGCAGCTTTGACTCACCTGGGCCTCATGGTATCGTCCGTGCCCCATGTCGCCCCCAAAAGTCTTGCTCGTTGATGACAACCAGGAGCTGCTCAACCTGCTGTCGCGCCTCTTGGATGACGCCGGCTACCAGGTGCTGCCGGCGAACAAGGGCAAGGCTGCTCTCGAGGTCGCGCGCACCGAGAAGCCGGCCCTGGCGGTCATCGACATCCTGCTGCCCGACATGATGGGCTACCACCTCGCCGAGGCGGTCAAGAAGGAGCTGGGCGCGCCGGTCATCTTCATCACCGGTGTCTTCAAGGGCGGCAAGCACGCGACCGAAGCGCGCAGCAAGTACGGCGCGGTCGCCTACTTTGAGAAGCCTTTCGAGGCCAACAAGCTCATCGAGACGGTCAAGACCATCATCGCGCCCGAGCCCAAGCTACAGCAGGAGGAAGAGATCGGGTTCGAGGTCGAGCTGGACATCGACGTCGAAGAGGAGCGGGCGCAGGATCCGATGGAGCTCACCGGGATCGTGCGGATCACCGGCGGCGACAACATCAGCGCCGAGCTCAAGGGCGCCCGCCTGACCGCCGGGGGCTCGAAGCCGGGAACCGCCGCGCTGGTGCGTCCCCCTCCGCCCAACTATCCGCAAGCGCCTTTGCCGGTGACCGACAAGGAGCGCGGAACCCGCCGCGGCGAGCTCAAAGACAACCTGCCCTCGCTCATCAACGCCTTCTACCAGTCCCAGGAGACGGGCGAGCTCGGCGCACAACGCGGCAAGGTGAAGAAGGTCGTCTACTTCGAGAAGGGACAGCCGGTCTTCGCGCTCTCGAACGTGGTTACCGACCGCTTCGGCCAGTTCCTCGTGCGGGTCGGCAAGATCAACGATGCCCAGCTCAAGCAGGCCGCCGGGATGGCCGCGGCGACCAAGCGGCGCACCGGCGAGGTGCTCGTCGACATGGGCGTGCTCAAGGAGACCGAGCGCCTCTACTACGTCGGCCAGCAGGTCAAGAGCGTCATCTACAGCCTCTTCGGCTGGGAAGATGGCGTCTATGAGCTCGCCTTTCGCCGCCGCGCCAAGGACGAGTCGATCAAGCTCGACATCCATCCGGCCAACCTGATCATGCGCGGCATCAAGAAGCTCTATAAGCCCGAGCGCCTGCGCAGGCTGCTCGCGCCCGAGGATCGGGTGCTGCCGTCGCTACAGCCGGCCTACACGCTCTCGGAGATCGATCTCGAGAGGTGGGAGGCGGAGCTGCTGCCCAAGGTCGACGGCACGCGCACCGTGGCCGAAATCGTGGCGCTGGCCGGCAGGCCCGAGCACGTCGTGCATGGCTTCCTCTACGGGCTCGTCGCGCTGTCGGTGCTCGAGCGCCGGGCATAGAAACGCTCAAAGCCTCGCGCTTCGCCCCTGTCGCCCAGCCGGCAAGCTTCTGCCAGAGCCTGGACGAATCGCCGCCGGGCTTGCCCCCGAGGAATCCATCAGGTGTGCCCCGGGGCTTCGCGGGTCAGGGTACGAAGAGCAGGTCCTTGTACAGTGAGTCGGCGATGAACTGCGCGCGCCGCTTCTCCTCCTCGTCGGCGACCGCCCCTTCGAGCACGATGCGCTGCCCGTAGACCACCGCGCGCGCGTTCTTCAGGCCGTGCTTGTGCATCGCGTCGGAAATTGCCTGCGCGACCGCTGGCAGCACCCGCGGGTCGAGGCGCACGAGCAGCTTTACCTCGGGATTGTCGGCGGCGATGGACTTGAGGCGGCCGTACTCCTCGACCGAGTCGAGGAGGCCGTCGACCACGAGCTTCTCGGCGACGACCTCGCACCGCAGCGACGGGTTGACCTTCTGCTTGATCAGCGCCGCGAGCGCGCCCAGGCGCCCGTCGTCGACGACGACCAGGCGCGTGGTCGGCCGCCCCTTGACCCAGAGCGTGAGGCTCGTCTGGCCCGGCTTGCGGCCGAGGACGAGCAGCTCCCGATCGCCGGTGAGGGTCACGTCTGCAACTTCGGGGTCGGCGACGGCGACCCGCTCGAGGCCAGGGACCTGGACAGCCTTCTGGGCTCCGGGACTGACCCGAATCGCGGGGGCCTCGGCCTCTGCGCCCAGGGACACTGCCAACAGAAGCACGAGCGCGTTCATGGCAGGATCTTGCCGCGACGAGGCCCAACCGCTCAAGCGAGGGGCTGTCTGCCGCAGGAGTGCGCGCGTGACGAGGCTGCGAATCGCGATGACGCTGGTCTTCGGGCTGCTCGCCTGCGGGCGAAAGCGAGCCGTGGGCTACGCGCCTGCTCGGCGATGCGGGCGACTCCAGCCTTGACGCCGGGGAACCGCGCGCCCCCGGACCTTCGCGCGACGGCGGCGAAGTCCCGGACGCGGGACCAGGCGCCGGCTGTGCCGAGCGCGGCTCGTGGCGCCTCGAGCCGCGCCCGCTGTCGAGCCTCGCGCTCGTCGGGAGCCCCGACTTGACGCGTGTCGGCGCGGTCGACCGCTTCATCGTCGAAGTTGCCGCCGTCTCGGCATGCGAGAGGTTGGGGAGGAGCGACCTCGAGGTGATGCCCGGCAATGCGACCGATTTCGTGAGCGTGCAGGCTCGAGTGTGGACGACGAGCGGCGGCTGCACGCCGCGAAGTGGCTCCCACCGAGCGGTTGTCATGGTCGCCGGCCGCACGCACGGCAATTTCCAGGTTGCCGTCCACGACGCCAACGCTCCGGGAGCGGCGCTCCTCCACTACAGGCGCGAACCGTGCGCGGACGCCCCGGACTGCTCGTGCTGGTCCTCGACACCTTTTGGCCCGGGAGCGCTCGGCAGCGCCTGCACGACCGATTGCTCCTGCGCGCAGGGCCTTTCTTGCCTTGGCTATCTCGGGTTCGCAGGGCCTGCCTGGAGCTGCCTGCGCCCGTGTGCGGACGCGCTCGATTGCATGGAGGGTGAGCTCTGCCCGGCCGCGGTCATGGACGGCGCGGCCTATGCCTGCGCGAGCGGCGGCGCACGATGCCTCGAGGACTCGCAGTGCCCCGACGGTCTGGTCTGCTTCAAGGGCGCCTGCAGGCCTCCGTCCGGCGAGACCGGAGCACCGTGCTCATGCGACCGCCAGTGCCCCGCGGGTCGGCGCTGTGCCGAGCTCGCACAGGCCGCGCCGACCTGCCAGCTTCTCTGCTCGCGCGACAGCGAGTGCCCGGAGCAGGCTCCCCGTTGTTCGGAACGGTCGATCTGCGAGAGGTAGCCTGCGAACAACCCGCTCGACAGGCTCGGGAAAACGCTGGCAGCCGGCCATGGCCTGGGCTCGAATCGCCACCTTTCACGGGAACGGAGGGCTTCCATGATCGAGGCGATTCCCACCTGGCGTTTTCTGCCGCGTCGCAGCATCGGCAAGACCGGCTTCGTCGCATCGATTCTCGGTATCGGCGACCTGGCCGATCGCTCTACGCCGGCAGACGAGCTCGTCGCAATCCTGCATCGGGCGATGCTCGCCGGGCTCAACGTCATCGACACCGCGCCGAGCTACGAGGACGGGTTCGGAGAGGAGGTCGTCGGCCGGGCGCTACAGGGACGGCGCGCGGACACATTCCTCATCGACAAGATCGACTACCTCGACCAACCGGTAACCCCGCAGGTCGACGAGAGCCTCAGACGTCTCGGACACGGACAGGTCGACCTGTTCGCGTTCCACGCCGTCGCGACCATGGACGATTGGCAAGCGCTCGCGAAACCGGGTGGACCTTTGGACGAGCTCGCCGAGTGCGTCAAGCAGGGCAAGACGCGCTTTCGCGGCATCTCAGCACATCATCCGGCGGTAGTGATGGCGGCCATCGCCTCCGGGCTCTGCGACGTAGTGATGTTCCCCGTCGGCCCGTACTGCGACACCCGCTACATCCGCGAGTGCCTGCCTCTGGCGCGCGCCGCCGGCGTGGGCACCATCTGCTTCAAGGCATTCGGCGCGGGCAAGCTCGTCTCCGACACGCAGGGCTACGGGCGCCCCCTCCCCTCCCCGGCACCGGGCGATCCGTTCGGCAAGACGATGGCCCACCTGAGCGTCGAGGAGTGTCTGCGCTTCACGCTCACCTGCGATCCGGACGTGACGCTGCTGGGCCTGAGCACCGCGGTCGAGCAGGACGCCGCGTTCGCAGGCGCCGCCGACTTCCTGCCCTATACCGACTACGAGATGGACCAGATCCGCCTTCTCGCAACTGAAGCCGTCGAGGGCAAGGGACCGGTCTGGTGGGATCCCCAACCCTGACCTGGCGGACCCCAGGCTTCCCGATGAAATCAGCCATCCGAGCGCCGCCGAGGGAACGGGGCGCGCCCGCGCGACGCTGCGCGGCGGTGAAGCCGCAACCCCTTGTCCCTCCGCAAGTCAGCGTTTCTCCGGTCGTCTGGACCGCTCCCTCGAACCCGAGCGCGGTGCGGAAGAACCACGAGCTGTCTTCCGGCGTTTCACCGCCGCAGCGTGGCCGTCAACCGAAGCGGATCCAGCAACATGTCGAGCGCAGCCTCGATGCCGGGGGCGACGGCCGCGGCGCTGGTCAGCGCGTCGACGGCGAGCCCCTCTTTCTCGAGCACGGCGATGCCCAGCGCCACCTCGCCCAGCATCAGCGCGTCGTTTCGGCCGTTGCCAAGCGCCGCGACCCGATGGGCCCCGAGCTGACGGACGAAGTCGAGCTTCCCCTCGGCCTCTGCACCTTTGGCGAGGATGTCGAGCTTGAGCGGCAAGCCGGTGAGCGCCGCCCGTGCCATGCCCCGCGTGTCGGCGGTGATCACGTGGACCTGCATGTTCGCCGAGAGTCGTCGCAGCCGCTCGGGGACTCCCGCGATGAGAGCGCCGTCGACGGCGAGGGTGCCGTTGTAGTCGAGCACGAGGTGCTCGAGGCTCAGTCCGCCAAAACCAGGGATATCGACCGCGAGCATTCTTGCCTCCTGCGCCAAAGACTGCCGGCATTCTGCTTCGCGCCGGCGGCACGAGCCACGCTCCGAGCAACCGGCAAAGCGGTTTGCCTCTGCCAACGGATGCTCGCCTCGCGCTCGCTCAACCGTAGATGGGCACACCGGGTTCCAGCCGTCGGAGGCGATCACCCGGGAGAGTCTCGTGCGAGCCGAGGACGAGAAGGCCGCCCTCCCCGAGCCGGCTCAGAAGCTGCCCGAGCAGTCTTCGCTGCAGCAAGTCGTCGAAGTAGGTGAAGACGAGGTTGCGGCAAAGGATGACCGCAAACGGCCCGTCGGGCATCCGCTCGCGAAGGTCCTCGCACCGCCACTCGATGCCCTCGCGAAAGCGGGCCTTGATGCACCACTCGCCGTCGACGCGCTCGAAGGACTCCTCGCGCCACTCCTCGGGCAGCTCGCGCAGGCTGCCTCTTGCATAGCAACCGATGCGCGCCCGCTCGAGAAGCTGCGCGTCGACATCGGTGGCCACCACCGCGAGCCGACTGCCTGGTGCGACCGGGAGCAGCCGGCGCCGGAACAGTATCGCCACGGTGTAGGGCTCTTCGCCGGATGCGCAGCCGGCGCTCCAGACGCGCAGGACCTTCCCCTCACCTGTCGACATGCGCCGCGCGAGCAGCTCGCCGAGCCGCTCGAACACCAGCCGGTCGCGATGGAAGCGGGAGATGGTCACCCGGCACAGCGAGTCGAAGTGGCGCCACTCCTGCGGATCGAGCTCAAGGCGCTGGCGGTACTCGCCGACCTCGGCCGAGCCGAGCTCGCTCATGCGCCGCGCGATTCGCTTGCAGACCTGGCCGCGGACCCGGCGAAAGCCCTCCCACCGCAGGTGCAGCCGCGGCAGCGCCCACTGCAGGAGGGCCACGCAGTCTGCGTCGTTCATCCGCTGGCGCTAGCGGCAGCCGGCGTCCGTCTGCTCGATGAGCTCCGGGATGCCGCATTTCGAGGCGACGAACGACCCGGTCAGCCTCCCGCCGCCGAACAGGATGTCGTAGCTCCCGGTCACCTGCCCGTCGTCTTCCAACCGGATCGTCTCGAGCGTCACCGAGCCCTGGACGGGCACCCGCTCGAGCGCAGTCAGCGTGTTGGCGCAGGCGTCGTCGGTCCGCGTGAGATCGGCGACGACGAGATCGGACGTCGGCAGCCCCGTCATCGGCTGCCAGACCTCATAGCTGCCCGGCTGAAGCTCGCCGCCCGGCGGCTTGGAGAAGACCAGCGTGAGCGAGGTGGCATCCTTGAGCATTGCCCTCGCCTGGACCGCCTCGCAGGCGCCGGCCTTGTCGATGATGGAGACGACCACCGCGTCGCTCTCGGGGACCTCGCCGAACAAGGCGTCCTGGGCCTGGAGCGCCAGCGAATCGGGCTTCTCCTCGACCTCGCCGCCCCTGCCACAGCCGCACGCCAGTACTGCTGCCAGGCTGATGAAGACCACTCGCACGCCGCGCCCCCTTCCTCTCTTCCGCAGGCCCCCGGATCGAGCGAGGGCACCGACGAGAGGAAGGTAGCGACAGACTCGCGGGCACGCCGAGCCGGCAGCTTTAGCCCTGGCGCTGGGGCTCGGTCGGATCGCGAAGGGCGACGAGCTTGCCCGCGCAGGCGACCCGCCTCGCGAGCGCGCGGTGCTCTTCGGTCGCGAGCGCGGCGAGGCTCTCCTTGGGGGCGCGGGCCGGGGCGGCGAAACGCGCGAGGAGCCGCTCGACTCGGCGCGACGAAGCGAGGACGCGCTCGCGGAACGCCGCCGAGCGTTCGGCCTCGCGGGCGATGCCGTCGATGCACGCCTGCTGCCTGTCGGCGCGGTGGCAGACGAGCAGCAAGTCGACCCCCGCGAGCACCGAGCGGACCGCGGCCTCTTCCATCGCGTAGTTGTCGGCTATCGCCCGCATCTCGAGGTCGTCGGAGACACTGACGCCCCGGAAGCCCAGCTCGCCTCGAAGCAAGCCCGTCTGCACGCGCTCGGAGAAGGTGGCCGGCAGGCCGGGCTCGACCGCCTCGAACACGACGTGGGCGGTCATCACCGCCGCGAGCCCCGCCCGGGCCCAGGCGGCGAACGGGACGAGCTCGATCTCCCGCAGTCTCGACCTCTCGTGGAGCAGCCGCGGCAGCGTCAGGTGGCTGTCCTGGCTCGTATCGCCGTGGCCGGGAAAGTGCTTGCCGCACGAGGCCACGCCGACCGATTCGAGGCCCTCGCCCAGGGCGGGGCCGAGCCTCGCGACCTCGAGGGGATCGCCCGACAGCGAGCGATCGCCGATGACCGGATTGGCGGGGTTGGTATCGACGTCGAGCACGGGCGCGAAGTCCATGTCGAAGCCCGCCGCGCGCACCTCGCGTCCGAGCAGCCGGCCGACGTCGCGTGCGAGCGCCTCGTCGCCGCGCTCGCCGATCTCCCGCATCGTGGGGACGGCGGTGAACGGCGCGTCGCGAAGCCGGGCGACCCGGCCACCCTCCTGATCGACCGAGAGCAGGAAACGCCGGCCAGCCGCTCGCTTCAGCGAGGCGCAGAGCCCGGCCACCTGCTCGGGTTCGGCGATGTTGCGGCGAAAGAGAATCGCCCCGCTCACGCCCTGGCCGACGAGATCGAGCGCGGGCTCCGGAGCGGCGAGGCCTTCAAAGCCAATACAGACCAGGGATGCGGCAGCGCGGTGCAGGTCCATCGTGTTCCTCTATCGCGGGTCGGACCGCGGAGCCGGTCGAGGCGCAGCGGCGGTTATCATGAAATCGGAAGAAGCCGCAATCATTCCCGGCGTCGAGCAGGCGCGCGAAAGGAGTCGACGAGCCAGCCGCGCGGCGGGAAGGAGCCTACCTCAGCAATGAATAAGCCGATCGGGCGGGCCGCCGAGCCACCGGTGCAACACGCAGTGGCCAGTGCGAAGACCGGCACTCCGCACGAGCGCTCATGAAAAGACGTCCTCCATTGTCCTTGCCTCGACGAACCGATCGAGCCAGGCCTCGAGCTGACCGAGGGAGGCGCTTCGCACCCGCTTCTCGATGCGCTCGGGCACAGAGCCGAACTTCTGCGACAACAGCAGCAGCAGGATCTTCGCCTCGGTGCCGAGCGTGGTCTCCTTCCAGACCGCCTTCCGGCCCCTCCTCACGCCCTCCTTGATGAACTCCTGCGCCGCCTTGGAGATCACGCCCGCCTCCTCCTCCGGCATCACCACGCGCAAGGCTCTCGGCAAGTCCCTGCGCGACACCGGCACCCACCTGTTGAACGAGCCCGTTGCCGCAAGGCTCCCCCCTCGATTGCGTCGCTGCCTGCCTGGAGAAGGCCGCCGAGCCACCGGTGCAATACGCAGTGGCCAGCACGAAGACCGGCGCTCCGTACAAGCGCTCACGAAAAGACGTCCTCCATGGTCTTCGCCTCGACGAACCGATCGAGCCAGGTCTCGAGCTGACCGAGGGCGGCGACTCGCACCCGCTTCTCGACGCCCTCGGGCACGGGGCCGAACTTCTGTGACAACTGCAGCAGCAGGATCTTCGCCTCGGTGCCGAGCGTGGCCTCCTTCCGGCCCTTCCTCACGCCCCTCCTCTCGCCCTCCTTGATGAACTCCTGGGCCGCCTTGGAGATCACGACCGC
>DHSB01000108.1:37017-37185 GCA_002408385.1 Myxococcales bacterium UBA5297 | reverse complement strand
GCCTCGCTCGCCTGCTTCGCGGCCGCCATCGGCGCTCGCGCCGTCGTGTTCCAGCCCGCCGACGCTCCGGCCGACCGGCTCGCGGGCGCGGCCGTCTTCGACCCGGTGCTCCTGCGGGTCTCCGGATCGCTCGAGGACGCGCGCCGGCTCTGCCTGCAGGCGGGCGAA
>DHSB01000108.1:33263-36848 GCA_002408385.1 Myxococcales bacterium UBA5297 | reverse complement strand
GGTACCTCGCCGGAGGTCCCGAGAGGCCGTACCTCGCCGAAGGGCTCAAGACCGCCGGTCTGGAGATAGCCGAGCAACTCGGCGAACGGATGCCGGACTGGATCGCCGTCGGCGTCGGCGACGGCGAGACCCTCGCCGCGCTCCACAAGGGCCTGCGCGAGATGCACGCGCTCGGGCTCGCGCGCTCGATCCCCAAGCTGCTCGGCGTCCAGGCGAGGGCGTGCGCGCCGCTGGTGACCGCCTTCGAGTCGGGAGCGGCGCTCGTTCCGACGACCTCCGGCAGCTCCGCAGCCTCGCGGCTCTGCGTCGAGGCGCCCAAGGCCTGGCGCAAGGCGCTCGCCGCGGTGCGCGGCTCCGGGGGCGTTCTCGTCGCCGTCGACGAAGCGGAGATCGCGGAGGCGACCCGCCAGACCGCGCGGCTCGGGGCCGTCGCGGCCGACCCATCAGCCGCCTGCGCCATCGCGGGCTTGAGACGCGCGGTGGCTCAGGGGATTATCGGGGGCGCTGAGACGGCCCTGGCAGTGCTCACGGCCTTCGGACAGGAGACGGGCTCTGCCGCACATCCGATCGTCGTATCGGCGCAGCTCGACGAATTCGAACACCAAGCTCGCAGCAACGAACTGGCTATTGATTAGGCAGAACGGCGCCGCCGAGGGGGATGCGAGGCAGCGACACCAAATGGGCGAAATCCTCAAGGGCGCGACACTCATCGAGCTGACCCCTCCGCGGCTGGAGCAGGCCGACCTGCGCATCGAAGGCAACAAGATCGAAGCGCGGGGCCCACAGCTCGCTCCCAAGCCTGGCGACCGGGTGACCGACCTACGCGGCCGGCTGGTGATGCCGGGCCTGGTGATGGCCCACACCCACCTCTACTCGACGCTGGCCCGCGGCATGCCCGCCCCCGAGCAGCCGCTCAAGACCTTCCGCGACCACCTCGAGCAGGTCTGGTGGAGGCTCGACCGCGCCCTCGACGAGCGCCTGATCACGCTCTCGGCCCAGGTCGGCGCCGCCGAGGCGCTGCTCAACGGCGTGACGACAGTCTTCGACCACCACGCCTCGCCCAGCTTCGTCGAGGGCTCGCTGGCCGCGGTGCGCCGCGGGGTCGCCAGCGTCGGGGCGCGCAGCGTGCTCTGCTACGAGATCAGCGATCGCAACGGCAAGGGCTGTCGCGACGCCGCCCTGCGCGAGGCCGACGCCTTCCTCAAGGGCGGCCGCTCGCCGCGCTGCGCGGCGATGGTCGGCGGGGACTCCTCCTTTACGCTCGACGACGACAGCCTCGACGCGATGGTCGCGCTCGCCACCCGCCACGACGTCGGCCTGCACCTGCACGTCGCCGAATCGCCCGACGACGAGCGCGACGCGCGCAAGCGCTTCGACAAAGGCGTCATGGAGCGGCTCGACGAGCACGGCGTCCTCACCCCGCGCACCCTGCTCGTCCACTGCACGCATCTGTCGTGGGAGGAGCTGTCGCTCGCCCAGCAGCGCGGCTGCTGGATGATCCACAACCCGCGCTCGAACATGCACAACTCGGTCGGCTACGCGCCGGCGGGCAAGTTCGGAGCGCGCAAGGCGCTCGGCACCGATGGCATCGGCTCGGACCTCATCGGCGAGGCCCAGTTCGCCTTCTTCAAGGCACGCGAGGCGGGCTTCAAGATCGACCCCCTGCACTGGCTGGCCGGCGGGCAGCACCTGAGCGCCGAGATTTTTGGCCAGCCGCTCGGGCAGCTCGAGCCCGGCGCGATAGCCGACCTGGTCCTGCTCGACTACCCGTCGCCGACCCCGCTGGTGGCCCAGAACCTCACCAGCCACGTCGCGCTGGGACTGAGCGCCTCGCACGTCGACGCGGTGATGGTCGACGGCGCCTGGCGCGTCTGGGCCCGGCAGCTCTTGAGCCTGGACTACGAGGAGCTGCGCGCCAAGGCCGCCGAGGGCGCCCGCCAGCTCTGGTCGCGCATGAGCGCCGCCTAGACGCGGATGCGCCGGAACCGTCCATCGAAGCGCTGCCCGATTCGCGCGAACACGCTTGAAGATCCCCGGACCCTGGCCATTCGCCCCTTGCGCAGCCTCCCGGGCGCCGGGCGGGCCGACGCATCGCACCTTGCGAACCGGGGCCGGGGGCCGCTAGAAGACTGCGGCAAGCGGGGAGAAGAGACCCCGCGGGAGCCGACCGTATGCTGCTGTTCATGATGAAGTCCAAGCTTCACCGGGCCACGGTGACGGGGGCCAACCTCAACTACGTCGGCAGCGTCACCATCGACCGGGAGCTGATGGACGCGGTCGGAATCGTCGAGAACGAGCGGGTCCAAATCGTCAACAACAACAACGGCGCGCGGCTGGAGACCTACGTCATCGCCGGCGAGCCGGGCAGTCGGGCCATCTGCCTCAACGGCGCCGCGGCACGGCTGGTCCAGCCCGGTGACCGGGTCATCGTCATCGCCTACGCCATGCTGAGCGAGGACGAGGCGAGGACGCACCGGCCGAAGGTCGCGCTGCTCGACGAGAAGAACCGCGTCGTCGAAATGATGGACGAACGCCCGAACATGGTCCGCTGAGCCTGCGCCCGAGAGGCGCGACGGATGGCCTCGCGGCCATCGCTGCAGCCCAACCCTTTGCTTACGAGAGTCTCCGCCATGCGCTCGCTTCCCCTTCTCCTGGTAGCCGCGACCCTCGCTCTTTCCACGGGCGCCGAAGCGAAGAAAGCCCGGCGCGCCAAGCGCGACAGCGACGAGCTGCCCTTCCGCTTCCGGTTCGGCCTGACGCTCGACGGAGCGCGGGACATCGAGCTGAGCAACGCACGCAAGACCGTCGCCGACGAGGCGGTGCTCGGCGGCAACGTCGGCGCCAGCTACGTGGGGATAGAGAGGCTGAGCCTCGACGTCGACCTCGAGCTGGCGATGAACCTGGCGCGCGAGGAGAAGGATCCGCTGTTCGACCGCCTGCAGCTCACGCCGGGCGCGCGCTTTGACATCATCGAGAACCTCTACGTCCGCGCCGGCGCGCCGTTCCTCCTCTACCCTTCGCCCTTCAACGTCGGCGTGCTGGCCGGCGTCGGTTATCGCCAGTCGATGGGCGGGATGCTCGGCGGCTACTTCGAGGTCGCCTACGAGCGCTACTTCTTGAAGGACGACAACCGCGGCGAGAGCCGCGTCGTGCTTCGCGGCGGCGTCGAGGCGGGCAACTAGCGGTCGCGACCGACGCTCGCGCTGGGCTTGTTACCGAATCCTTTGGCCGGCTGCGTCTCATGAACGAACAGCGGACTGGACGCTGAGCCCGCGCAAGCAAGTGGATGTCCCCTCCCCCGCGCTTGCGCGGGGAAGAGGGGATTGAGGCTGTCCGCGCCTCTGACCGCAAGACTCTTCTGCTCAGCGTGCTGTGCGACTTCGAGGCGGACCCCTGCCCGACGAAGCAGCCGTTTCGATTCGACCATGAGCCGGCTCAGGTGTCGCCACCGTGCGCGAGTTCTTCGACGGCTCGCCGCTGCCGATTCCAGAGCCGATCCCGCTCCCGCCGCGCGGCCGGCGCGTCCATGGCCCTTCGAGTTCATCTACGGCCGTAGACGGCGCCGATCGCCGCTTTCGACGCCGT
>DHSB01000108.1:20471-33060 GCA_002408385.1 Myxococcales bacterium UBA5297 | reverse complement strand
CTTTCGACGCCGTTTACGACCGTGGACGGCGCCGATCGCCGCTTTCGACTCCGTTTACGACCGTAGACGGCACCGATCGCCCCTTTCGACTCCGTCTACGACCGTGGACGGCACCGATCGCCCCTTTCGACTCCGTCTACGACCGTGGACGGCACCGATCGCCCCGTTCGCTGCCATCCACGGCCGGCTTGCCGCGTCGCTCGCCTTCCACCTCCGACCTCACAGAGTCGTAAGCACGCCGCCGAGACCTCCGAAAAGCGGAAGGAAAAACAATGACGTACGTCCTTCGACCTGCCTTGCGGAAGCGGACGGGGACGGTGCGCCCCAAGGCGCCTGGCGTACGGAGAAGTGTTCGTTATTGCGCTTAGTTGCACCCCAGCGGCAGACCCGGTTATCGTGCGTCCAACCTGAAAGGGGGCAACCACATGAGCTGGGAATCCGAATCAACGAAAGCCACGGCAATCATCGCGCGCATCGAGAACGAGCAGGAGACCACGTTGGACGACGCGGTGCAGAACGCGAAGGAGGCGTTGCGCATCTACGAAGAAAGCCTGAGCACGACCAGCCGGCTGGCGGCCGTGCTCGACCAGAAGCAACAGGAAGTGTTCGACGAGGACGAGAAGCTCGACAAGAAGCTCGAAGAGCTCGCCACAGTCTTCATCGGCACGGGTCTGACGCAGCGCGCGAAGCCCTTTGGAACCTTCAGCCCGTATTCGCCCGCACGACTGGCTGGCATGAAACTGGCCCGCGAGATCCAAGAGGTCGGCAAGCTCGTCACCAACGTCACCGAAGCGAAGCCACCCCAACCGGTCGTCCCGGTTCTCGCCGAGCTTCTCGGAGTGGCGTCCCAGGTGCGCGTGAAGCTAGACGGTCTCACCCAGCCACAGGACGACTTCGACAAGGCGAGCAAAGCACGCAGCGATTCGCGGCTCGAGCTCAAGCGCTCGATGCGGAAGCTGCGCCTTCACGCGGAGCTGGCCTGGCCGGACGACAAGGACAAGCTGAACCGTCTCTTCGCGCCGCCCGAAGACGTGCAGGACCCGGTGCGCCGCAAGCGCAAGCCGGCCGGTGAGACGCAGGCGGTGACGGAGACGGCGGACTAAGGCTGGGCGAGGTGTCTTGCGGGCCGGGGACCGCCCTCGAGAATTTGCTCTCGCCGCCCACCTCATCGCCAGCTCGCTTCCAGAAGAAGGGGCCGACGACCTTCCGTCGGCCCCTTCGCGCTGCGGGTTCAACGCCCTCTCGCCGGCGTAGCCCGGTGCGCTCGAACCTCGACCACCTCCTCCAGCTCCCGACCGAGTCCGTGACCAGCCTTCTGCAGCGGCTCTCGGACCAGCGCGAGCAGCAGCGCTCGATTCCTGCGGTAGCGCTCCCGCGCGTCACGCTGCCTCTGCGCAGCGGGCTCGACCTCACGGGCTAAGTGCTGCGGGTCGGCCAGCCCGTCTCGGCCACCGAGCCGGTGGTGCTGCTGCACGACCCGGGCGCCGACCCCCGCCGCTCCGAGAACGACGTGGCCTACGTAGGCGCCTCGTCTATCGAGTCGGTCACCGTCCACGACGCGGTCAGCCTCGCGCCCAAGCTGCCCGCGCCTTCCAAGCTGCAGCTCTCGCGACGGCTGCACGGGGTCCAGGAGCAGCTCGCCCAGCCACCAGCGCCTCGCTCGTCATCGCGATCGAGTGGCCCGCCAGCCTCGAGGAGGAGGGGCTGCGCGCTTCTCGGTTCGCTCGTCGACGAGGTCGAGGCCGCGCTCAGCGAGGTCGTCTCCGACTCGATGGCCCTGGAGGCGATCAAGGCCACGCTGCGATCTGGGACGGCATTGACGTGGAGAAGCGTCCACCGCGGCTGTCGCGCATTAGGAGCCTTAGCCCTATCGATTCATTTTCGCGCTTGGACAATGAATAGGCTTCATTAGGCAAGCGAATGCAATGACCGACTTCGCCGCCCCCTGGTCACAGCCGCCCATTGCCTCGCTCGAGGAGGCGCTGATAGCGCTCTCGGTCGAAATCCTGAGGAAAAACAGACCTCGCCCCACTGACCGGGCAGACTGCGGCGCGCCAGGGGTCATCGCGCCCCGCGAAAGCTTGTGATTACGCGGCGCCTCGCTTCTGGCCTAGCCCGCTCTATTCATCGGCACGCCGGTTGGGCGGTATGGCGGCCCACCTGAGCGACGCACAGCGAGTACGAAGGCCGCCGGCAAGGGCTATTTGGAGCTGCTGGCCGCGGAATCGCTTGCGCACCTCGTCGCCGCGCGAACCTCAAGCGCCGCGGCGATGCCGCGCCGGTCTACCTGGGGTTTGGGGCTTTCAGCTCATTACCCGCGCCGAACGCACGGGCGGCGGCCTGCCACTGCTCTCGCCCGGGATAGAAGGCGCTGAGCTTCATCCAGAGGCAGCGTGCTGTCTCCTGCACCAGGGCAGGGATGCGCAGCAGGAGCAGGCGAAAGGTATCGAGCTGCGCGATGCGCAGCTCGCCCGCCGCCTGGCGGCGCAACTCGTGAGCGAGCTGGTAGACGACAGCGAAGAGCAGGAGCCGCAAGCAGTTGGCGAGGAAGCGATGGCAGGAGAGGCGGTCGCCCTTGAGCGCTCGCTTGAAGTCCTTGATCCAGTTCTCCTGCTGTCCCCGCCGGGCGAAGTCGTCGTAGACGGCCTCCGGGTCGCCATTGGAGTTGGTGACCAGGAAGCGCTTGTCGGGCCCGACACAAGTGCGCTGGGCTTTGGCGATGATCGCCGGGGCTGCTTCCAGGACTTGCCCTGGTAGCTGAGCTTATCGAAGAGGCTGACGGTCTTGGGTTCGCCTTGCTGCGGGAAGCGGCGCTCTGCCTCTTCCATCAGTGCCACCGACTCGTTGCGCTCCTGGAGGAAACGCGTGCGGGCCGGCATTGACGAGGCAGGCCACCTGGCGCTCCTCGCAGGCGTCGTAGAGCTCGGGGCAGGCGAAGCCGTTGTCGGCGCGCATCTTCGTCGGGAGTTGGGGCCAGACGGCCCGGAGCCGCTCGACGACGTGGAGCACGCGCTCGGTGCAAGCCGGCGCAGGTCAACCTTGCTCGGCAGCAGCTCCGCCCAGAGGAGGTCGCCCTCGGCGGTGAAGATGAGCAGCAGCAGGTAGCAGCAGCCGTCGTAAGTAGCCGTGGAAGAAAGCCAGCTCTTGCTGCCCGTACAGCGGATCGTCGGTGCTGTCGACGTGGAGCGTGATGCGGCGCGGCTTCTTGCCCAAGCGCCGGTGCCGCTCGAGTGGTCGAGGAGTATCTCGCGCCCGGCGACGATGTCCTCGAGGGTCGCGTTGTTCTCAAAGCGGCTCAGCGTCGGTTGGCAGGGGAGATCTCGGTCGGCTCCCAGCCGGCCGCAGGCGTGCTTGAACACCGGATCGGCGCGCAGGCGCGAGAGGTCATTGCAGTCCTCGCACCCCTGGATGATGGCGTAGGTCCGGCAGCCGATCAGATCGTGGAGCGAGTGGTCGACCACTCCCGAGCGCCGGTCGGTGAGGGCCCCGGCCAACCGGCGAGTGAGCCCGGCCCGGTCGTCGGTCTGCCGAACCAGCGGAAGCCCGGCATCCGCGGTGATGGCGCCGGCGCTGAAGGTGACGCGCAGCGGCTTCTTGGCGTGCGCAAACTCGGTCTGCGTGGCAGTTTTCTTCATGCGGGTGGGCTCCTGTGCTTGCCTGTTCCCCAACCAAGCAAACACTCGAAGTCACACCCGCATTCCCGCCCTCCCTGCTACAGCTTGAGGGCCTTCCCCGAGCAGCGTGAATAGTCCGGGCTAGGGCCCTCCTCAGCCCCGGGGAATTGCAGCGCGTGGATGGGCGCGAGGGATTGACATTGACACAGCCGCAAGCGAGAAACGTCACGAAGGCATGGAATTTTCATCCATGAGTTATGACAATTAATATTGTTCGAGGTGCCTAATGAATGCGTTTTCGAAAGCGTTCCTCCTCGTCGCATCCCTTCTGCTCGTCGGATGCTCGGGCTCGGATGGCCCGGCAGCCCCTTGTGATCCCTCCAATTGCGATGGCTGCTGCAGCGCTTCCGGGGAGTGCTTGGCCGGAGATGAGGCTGTGGCCTGCGGCAGCGCGGGCGCTGCCTGCATAGGCTGCGAGAGCGGGAAGGTCTGCAACGGCGGCTCGTGCCAGCCTTCGAGCTGCGACGCCACCACCTGCCCCGAGGGCTGCTGTGACTCCTCGGGCACCTGCCAGCCCGGCAACACCGCCGCCGCCTGCGGGGGCGCGGGCGCTGCCTGCATAGGCTGCGAGAGCGGGAAGGTCTGCAACGGCGGCTCCTGCCAACCTTCGAGCTGCGACGCCACCACCTGCCCCGAGGGCTGCTGTGACTCCTCGGGTACCTGCCAGCCCGGCAACACCGCCGCCGCCTGCGGTGCCGCGGGCGCCGCCTGCGCGAGTTGCGAGGGCGAAGACGTCTGCACAGAGGGCGCCTGCGTGGCCCCGCCCTGCGACGCCACCACCTGCCCCGAGGGCTGCTGTGACTCCTCGGGTATCTGCCAGCCAGGCGATACCGCCGCCGCCTGCGGTGCCGCGGGCGCCGCCTGCGCGAGTTGCGAGGGCGAAGACGTCTGCACGGAGGGCGCCTGCCAGCCTTCACCCTGCGACGCCACTACCTGCCCCGAGGGCTGCTGCGACTCCTCGGGTATCTGCCAGCCAGGCGATACCGCCGCCGCCTGCGGCGCCGCGGGCGCCGCCTGCGCGAGCTGCGAGGGCGATGACGTCTGCACGGAGGGCGCCTGCCAGCCTTCGCCCTGCGACGCCACTACTTGCCCCGAGGGCTGCTGCGACTCCGCGGGTGCCTGCCAGCCGGGCAACACCGCCGTCGCCTGCGGCGCCGCGGGCGCTGCCTGCGCGAGTTGCGAGGGCGAAGACGTCTGCACGGAGGGCGCCTGCGTGGCCCCGCCCTGTGACGCCACCACCTGCCCTGAAGGCTGCTGCGACACCTCGGGTGTCTGCCAGCCGGGGAACAGCGCTGCCGCCTGCGGCGCCGCGGGCCTCGCCTGCGTCGGCTGCGAGGGCGATAACGTCTGCACCGAGGGCGCCTGCGGGCCCCCGCCCTGCGACGCCACCACTTGCCCCGAGGGCTGCTGCGACTCCTCGGGTGCCTGCCAGCCAGGGAACACCGCTGCCGCCTGCGGCGCCGCCGGCGCTGCCTGCTCGAGCTGCGCCGACGAGAACATCTGCACCGCCGGCAGTTGCGTAGAGTGCCTCCCCAGCCAGACCGAGCAGGAGGCGTGCGGATACTGCGGTACCCGCGAGCGCACCTGCGCCAGCGACTCGACCTGGAGCGCCTGGGACGTTTGCTCGGGCGAGGGCGAGTGCGCCGCCGGGGCCGAAGAAACCCAGGCCTGCAACATCCACGGCTCGCGCGCGAG
This sequence comes from Myxococcales bacterium UBA5297, assembly GCA_002408385.1. GTDB lineage: Bacteria > Myxococcota > Myxococcia > Myxococcales > UBA5297 > UBA10939. The sequence goes on along the minus strand of DHSB01000108.1, from coordinate 27,691 downwards.
GAGCTGCGGCGCGACCTGCGCTTGGGAGCCGTGGAGCCAGTGCGACTATGTCCCCTCTTTCTCCTGGGAGAACGTTCTCGCCAAGGGAACCAACTTCGCTCGGAGAGTACAGGTCGAGGGCAACGACCTCTGGGTCGGCACCAGCGGAGGCCTGCTCCACAGCAGCGACAACGGCACCACCTGGAGCGTCCTCACCTCGAACGACGGCTTGAGCGGCGACAGCGTGAGCGCGCTGCTCGTCTTCGGCCACGCGGTCTACGTCGGCTCGAGCCAGGGTCTCTCCTACTCCACTGATCGCGGAGCGAGCTGGGCCACCCTTACCGCGGCCGACGGCCTGGCCGGAGACAACATCAAGGTGGTCCGCCGGGCACCCGATGGCTCGCTCTGGGTGGGCACCAGCAGTGGCGTCAGCCACGGCAGCCCGCAATCGGGATGGGTCAACTACACCAGCGCCAACGGGCTAGTCCACGACGACGTCGTCGACGTCGCCATCGGGCCCGACGGCTCGATCTGGCTCGCCCACGACTCGGTGACCCGCGTGACCGGCCTCTCGGTCTCCTCCGACAACGGGCAGACCTGGACCAACCCGAGCCTGCCGCGCCCGAGGAACCCGGTGAAGGCCCTCTTCTTCGATTCCTCCAACGTCCTCTGGGTCTCCACCTGGGTTGACGGGCTCTTCCGCAGCCCCGACCTGGGCGCCACCTGGACGCAGATCAAACCGCTCGTCTACGGCACTACGAGCGGCAGCTTCGTCTCCTCTTTCTACGAGTATCCCAACGGCACCCTCTGGATCGGAACGCAAGGGAGCGGGCCCTCGGGCGTGAGCATCACCACCGACTCGGGGACGACCTGGATCAAGCGCAACAACCTCAACAACCTCCTCGCGCTCTCCCTGGACGGCGATAGCAGCGGGCGAGTCTTCGTGACGACCTGGGGCGGCGGGCTGAGCTGGACCGATGACCAGGGCGCCACCTGGGCCTCGATGCCGACCCAGCTCGGCATTCCGGAGAACCAGGTGACCGCGGTGAGCCGCGGCCCTTCGGGCACCATCTGGATCGGTACCGTGCAGGCCTTCGCTTCCTATACCGCCGACGGTGGGAACACCTGGACCAACGTCCAATGGCCCGTGCTCGGCACCATGTCGAAGAACGTGCAGCACCTTTTCTTCGACGAGGCCGCCAACACCATGTGGATCTCCACTGGCAACGGCCTCTTCAGCACCAGCGACATGGGAGCGACCTTCAGCACCTCCAACGCCCTCGCCGGCCTGGGCTCCAACAATGTCCAAGGCGCTTTCGTCTCGCACGTCGGCGGCCAGACGATCTACTGGGCGGCCACCTCGTCCGGTACCGCGGACGGCGCCGGAGGCGTGAGCAAGTCCCTGGACGGCATCACCTGGACGAACCACCCGCGCGACAACGAACAGAACGGCAGCAACATCACCAACTCGGTCTTCGTCGATTCGACCGGGACCGTGTGGGCGGCCACTGAATCCGGCCTGCGCTTCTCGACCGACCAGGGCGCCAACTGGACGACCTGGCTCTACCGGCTCAACAGCGGGCTGCCCGCCTTCGAGTACAAATCGGTGTGGGTCGAGCAGGACGGCACGCTCTGGGTCGCCGTCGACGGATTCAACGACCCGCTCGGCGCAGCGAGCAGCACCGACCGGGGAGCAACCTGGACGGGCTACAACTTGATCACGCCCGACGGAAACAGGACCTACGGAACGACGGTGACGAAAGACCCGACGCTCGGCCTGGTCTTCCTGGGAACCGACATGGGCGGGCTCTTCTGGACGGCCGACACCGGGGCCTCCTGGGCTCGAGCCACCAGCGCCAACGGGCTGGGCTCGGACAGGGTCCACGCCGTGGCGACCTCGGCTGACGGCAAGGTCTTCGTCGCCACCGACTTCGGCCTGGCCATCGGGACCCTGATCGCTCCGTAGCCATCGCCCAGCAGCAGTTCCGGGCGGGGGCGCTCACTCGAGCGCCCCCGCCCTTTGTTTTCGCGGCCCTTCCGGCCCTTCCGAATCGCTCGGCCCGAGAGCCAGAGGCGATAGCTTCCAGCCGCCGAGGCGACCCATCTGCTGGGCCCTTGGTCGCCCCGCCCGCGACGGGGCTCGCGGGCGCTTCTCGAGCAGGTGCACCGCCACGACCTTCGCGGCCTTCGGGGAGCTCTGGCGGCCCGCACACCGCGAGGCCGCGCGCGCCTTCCGCCCGCCTAGCGAAGGCCAGCCGACTCGTGCCGGGCCATCGAGCAGACCTGGCGCACCCTGCCGAGCAGCTCGAAAGGCCCGGGCGCGAAGGCGACAACCAGGTCTGCTCGAGCGGCGCCGGCGACGCTGTGCGGCCCGGGCGGGTGGCCCCGCGGGCTCGTGCAACGGCACAGAGTCGACCGGGGCCCCTCGATCTGTGGTCCCGCGAGCCGCCTCCTCGTCGCCCAGGTTCGCGGCGGGAGCGAGGTCGCGGCCGCGCACGCGGCAAGCAAGGGGGCGCAAGGGGTCGAGCCCCCTCGCACTGCTCGGGTGGCGGGACGGCGCGGCACGCCCCCCCCTCGCCGCCGCCTCGGCGGGTCAGGCGGGGCGTTTCCCGGGGCTGCCGATGGCAGGGCCGCGGCCGAGGGCCCCGCCGCGCGGCAGGAGGCTCGGGACGAACGAGGCGCTCGCCCACGCTGGGCACACCATGAGAAGAGGGCCCGGGCAGTTGCCCGAAGCCCTCCAGCCGGAACGCGGCGAGGCGTCCGGCAAGCTGATCTCCTGTCGCTCTACCAGCCTGCCCCGAGGCCCGGGTCGAAGGTCCACTCGGAGCTGTAGTAGCCGGAAACCTTGCCCCCGTTGGCGTCCCAGACGAAGTAATCGGGCCTACCGGAGCGGGAGCTGAACGGCATGATCCCGTAGAGCAGCGAGGCCTTGCCTCGCGGGGCGACGAGCAGCGCGCCCAGGCGATGGCCCGCGTCGAAGACGCTCAGCAGCGAAGCGCCGGGGAACTGCTTGTCCGCGGTGGCGACGCCGGTTTCGTTCCAGGTGAAAGGCATGGCCGAAGCGATGGGAAGGTCGGCGCGGTCGCGTCCCAGGTGGATGAGGTTGAAGCTCTCGGCAATCGAGGGGGTGAGCGCCGAAGCCGGGAGCGCGCCGGCGTGGCCGTTGCCGATGAGGGCCCAGTTGCTCACCAGGTAGGAGGCGTAGTCGGCGTAGTCGCTGGCTCCGTCGGGATAGACGAAGAGGAAGGGCCGATAGAAGACTTGGTTGAAGGGCCCGCTCACGTGGGGCCGCTTGCCGGTCTGAGGGCCGAGGGCGAGCGGCCCGTCCGGCAGCTCGTGGAGGGTGCCGTCGACGGTGATGCGGGTGACGCCCTTCGCGCGCAGCGCCTGGCCGTCGAGCACCATCGAGCGCGCGTTGGAGGTGGTGAGGGTGACCGCCGAAGGCGAGCTGCTCTGCGAGGTCGCGGCGAGGAGCTGGTACGGGTCGATGGAAGAGGTGAAGGTGAGGTAGCTGTAGGTCGCGCTGTACCAGGCCGCCGAAGAGGTGAACGAGAAGTCGAGCTCGGTGGGGTCGAGGGTCCGCTCCTTCATCTTCTCGAAGAGCGGCACCCAGTCGACGCAGTCCACCCCCGGCGCCTGGTCTCCGTCCCACCAGTGCTCGGCGCCTGGCTCCCAGTGGTGATCGATCTCCTGGGTGTATTCGGAGGCGCGCTCGATCAGGTTCCTCGACTCGGAGATTGGAACCGACAGGTCTGCTTCGCCGTGGATGGCGTAGATCGCCCGGTGGGAGAGGTTGCCCAGGAAATCGGTGGTCTTGCTGTGGGCGCGGGCCGGCTTGTTCGGCCCGGTCGGCTCCGCGGCGCCGGTGTAGCTGTAGAAGGAATTCCAGCCGGCGCTCGGCCCGATCATCGCGAAGCGGCCGGCGTTGTGCGTGCCGACGTGCCAGGTGCCGTGGCCTCCCATCGAGTGCCCGGTCAAATAGGTGCGGGTGGGATCGGTGCAGAAGCGGGCCATCGCCTCGTCGAGCGTGAAGATGGCGTTGGCGTGGCCCCATTCCTCCCAGTCGAAGCCGAAGGGGCGGCGGTTGGTGGGGGCGACGACGTAGTTCCAGTCGCGCGAGGAGTAGGCGCCGACCTGTCCGAAGGCGTCGACGCTGGCGCCGTGCAGCGACAGGACGAGCGCGTAGCGCTGGGACGGATCGAAGTTGGAGGGGGGACGCACGCCGTAGAACTGAACCGAGAGATCGTCTGGCGAGAGGAAGGTCCCGCGGAACGGCTCGTCGGCGGCGGCGGTCCTCAGGTCGACGGTGGCGCGGTAGCTGTGGCTCCAGCCGGGGGCGTCAAGCTGGATCTCCGCGGTCCAGGTCTCCCCGCCGGCTGCCGGCGGCTGCTTGGGCTTGAGCAGGAACGGGATTTGGGTGACGGCGCCGCCGGCCAGCGCCGGGAAGCGAACCGCCGAGCCCGAGAAGCGCTCGTTCTCGATGACCCTGGCAGTGGCCTCGAGCGCGGCGTCGGGGCCGAAGACCAGGGCCGGCAGGCCGAGCCATTGCTCCATGCGCTCTCCGACTCGGAGATCGGGCGCGGTGGCGTCGAGGGTGTTGAAGACCGCCTCGTGGGAGGAGCTCGTCATCCCGATGCTGAAGCGCCTTCTCCCGAGGCCGAGGAGCACGATGGTGTTGGTGCCGGCCTCGAGGCGGAACGGGACGCGGAGCTTGCCCGAGGCGTAGAGGTCTCCGGGCTGCCTGCGGCCGTTGATCCAGACCACGTAGGCGTTGTCGGCGCGCATCACCATGTTGACGGGAGCGGGCACGTCCAGGCTGGCGGCGGCATAGACGTATGACAAGCGACCGCCCACGGCGGGCAGAGCCCCGTCGGCGTCCTGCGGGGCGGGGAGCCAGCTCAAGCCGTACAGGGTCGAGCCCGAGGCCGGCGCCGTGAAGCTGCCGTCGTCGAGCGCGGCGGCGACCGGATCGTTCGACGGGTCGGCGAGCACGGCGAGGACCCAGTTGCTGGAGACGAGAGCCGAGCCCTCATCCGCCGGGGCCAGAGGCTTCCAACTGCCGCCTTCCACCTCCGGCAACAAGCCCGACGACGGGCTCCTCGGGGTGCAGAAGGGGCCCGAATCCCCGGGCTCGGAGGCATCCGCGACCTCGGCCCCGCCGTCCGAGGCTGGGGTCCCGGCGTCCGAGGCGTCGGGCGTGGAGGCGTCGGGAGAAGAGCCCTCGCCCTCGCAGCCGGAGAGGGCCGCGAGCATGCAAATGGCCGCAAGCGAGCAGAGACGAGATGAAGGGTCGATCATGGAGGCGCTCCGGGTAAGAGAGCTCGCGTGGCACCGAAGGTACTGGCGCGCGGGAGCCCTCATCCTAGCCCATTGAACAGAAACCAAAGGCTCGAACGAGCTCGCGGCACAAGCGCTGCCCGAGCCGTCGAGCGTGGAATCCGCTCCGCCCGCTTCGCCGCCCGCCGCTCCGTCCGGCGGAACGCCGGGATCGGGCCTCGCTCACGCTCTCCGCTTCATTTCCACCGCCCGCCGCAGCGAGGTGGAGGGCTCCGGGCGCCGGCATTGCTTCGCGACCTCGTGCACCGCCCGCATCTCGCGCGCCACCTCCTCCGGAGCGCGCAAGAACTCTCAGGCCGCCGCCACCTGGGGCATCCGCTTTGTGCTCGGGTTCCGTTCCGCGTCCTGGTGCGCTTGCGCGTTTCGTCGTGCAGGCCCTCGGGCCCGCATCGCCACGGCCTTGCTGCCCGCGGGGATTGCCCCCTCGAGCCCGTCTTCTCCCCGGCGCCCGCTCCGCCCTGGCGCAAGAAGGCATCGAAGGGCTGGGCCGCAAGCGCCACCAGCTCCTCGGCCTGACGCTTCGGCGCGCTCGGCGCCGCTCGCGCGCCACGGCCGACACCGTCTCGCCGAAGGATGCCTTCGACGCCTCCTCGCCCACCCTCTGCCGGACCGCCAAGGCAAAGGCCTCCCGGCAGGTTGAGCCTGACGTCCAGAGGGCGCAGCGGCTTTGCCTCGCGAGCGCCGTAGCTCACCCGCGGGACCTGCGCTCGCCCGAAGAGGCTCGTCAGGTCGCGCTTCTCGAGGCGCACCCATCGGCGTTCGGCGCCATGCTCGGGGCCGGTGATCGGCCGTCACCCTGGACGTCGAGGAAGGGCTGGTAGATCTACCCGAGCAGCCCGGTGCCCTGCGGGCGCAGCCGCCGCTCGATCTCGCGGGGCGCCATCGTCGCGGCGGAGGTTCGCGACAGCTTCGAGCCTGGTACGGGCGGCTTCAGCGGGCGGGAGCGCTCCGGGTAGACAGACAGCTCTGGGTTGAGCCATAGGTTGCCGGGAGCCTCTCTTCTTGCGCTGGAAGTCAGGGCGCAAAAGCTCTGACCTGCAATGGAATCTCTCTAGCCCCGAGAAACGTATGAGCAACTCGAGTTTGGCCCCCGTGAGCCGCGGCTCGTGGGACGCGCGCGTTGGGACCGTTGGATCGCTGTTCCTTTCTCTGGCGCTCTTCGCCACCGGCTGCGCTGCGCCCGGCAACTACAGCCGCAGCGCTTACGGCACCATCGGCGGCTACAGCCTGGCAAACGCGAATCCGAAGCCCGCCAGCCTCATGGTCGCCAGAAAGATCGAGCGGCCCCTCTACATCGTGCTCGACGCGAGCCGGGTAAAGGACACCTGGCCTCTCGAGACCCAAGCTTGCGCCACCCATGTCGACGGTTGCGAGCGCTTCAAGCTGATGGACGTTCAAACCTTCGTTCGCCGGGATCTCAAGGCGGCGATGGAGAGCTACTTCGCCAGCGTCGAGGTCGTCGAGCCCTCGCAGGCGCTGCCGAATGCGCCGCACGTCGTGGCCGACGTGAAGATCGACGACATTCGCCTCAACGGTCTCGTGCGCGGCCGACAGACCTACTCGCTCATCGAGATGACTTGGAGCTTTGCATTGCGCCTCGGCGAGGAGGTCGATTACGCCTATTCCTTTGCTGGGACCGCCGCGAGCAACGATACCTATCCGACCTTCGAGGCCGGTTGTGCGACTCTCGTCGAGAACGCCATCCCCGCCATGCTCAAGAAATGGGTCGAGGAGGGCGGAATAGCGGCTTTGCGCGAGGCGAAGGAATAGCGCGGCCGCGACCGGCGCCTCGGCGCACCGCGTGGCCGAGCGGCGGCTGAAGCCTCGCTGCTGCTGACCCTGGTGCTCGGAGCGCCGATGGCCCTCGCCCTCGCGTCGAGCACAGGCGAGTGCGCGCCGTCTGG
>DHSB01000108.1:15145-20332 GCA_002408385.1 Myxococcales bacterium UBA5297 | reverse complement strand
GAGAGGAGGGTGAGGGCCAGCGGGGCCGCGCCGCCGACGCGAAGGTCGGCGCTGTGCGTCGGCGTGCAACTACTCGCCGCGCAGCCGCTCCTCGAGCCTCTGCAGAAGGGGCGCCGCGTCGAGCCCCTTGCCTGCCCAACTCGAGACCCACTCGTCGGTCGATTGAGCCGAGGCGGACGCGAGGAGCTCGCGGATGAGCGCGCCAGAGCGCGGGTCGGCCCACCAGCGCTCGCCGTGGCGCTCGACGAGCAGCGCCTCGAGCTGCCCGGCCGCGACGCGCGCGCCGAGCCGCGACGCGGAGGCGTACGGCACGCGCCGCTCGAAGACCCAGCGCCCCTCGTCGGCCTCGTCCTGCGGGAAGCCCTGTGCCCGCCCGAAGGCCTGCTGGCAAACCTCGCGGCGATCCGCGCCCGCGCCGTACCAGGCGACGTCGCAGAGGAGCCGCGCCGCCTCCAGCCGCAGGTCGTAGAGCCGCTTGAGCGCCCGCGCGCGGACGTGCGCCGCGACCCTCGCCTCCGAGATGCCCAGCCCTGCGGAGAAGCCCGGATCGGCCAAGAGCCCCTCGAACAGCTCGGCGAGCGCCTGCGCTGGCGCGCCGCTGCCCAGAGCGCCCAGCCCGAAGGACGGCTCCGCAACTGAAGCGAGGGCGACGGCGCGCCCGGCTTCGTGGAGCGCCTGCGCGAACGGCTCGAGCCCCGCGGCCGGCTTGATCGACAGCCGCACGTCGCCCGGGATCTCGACCGGCAGCGCCAGGGCTCGGGGCGTCTTGCGAGGCCGCGGCTCGGCGTCGAGGCGAACCCCGGCCCCCTCGAGCCCGAGCCCCATCGCCTCGAGCGCCGACTCCAAGGACGGGCGCATCCGGTCCTTCGGGAGGTACGAGTCGACGAGCCCGGTGCGAAAGAGCCGGGGCACGTCCGCGCGCCTCAGGTCGGCAAACGCCAGCTTCGACTCCTCGCGGGCGCGCGCGGCCATCGCTTCGCGATAGGGCCCCTCGGTCCGGTTCAGGATCTCCTCGGCGAGCGCGGCGAGCTTCGCCGGGTCGACCTCGCGAAGCGCGGCCGCGAAGGCCCCGGCGCTCTCGTGGCCGAGCTCTCGAAGGATGCGCGACGCCTCGGCCTCGCGTGCGAGCAGCGCCGACTCGAGCTGCCGCAGCACCGGCGCCGCTCGCTGCGCGAGGGCGCGCCGCTGTCCGGAGTGCGCCTCGACGGCCAGGCGCGCCTCGAGATCGCGGAAAGGGACCTCGAGGCCGTCGAAACCCACCGTCGCGGTCGCGAGGAGCTCGGCCACCTTCGCCGACGCCTCGGCCGCTCGGCGCGCCAGCACCTGGCTCTCGAGGTAGAGCGTCAGCCGGCGCAGCGCGAGCGCCTCGCGCGGCTCGGTCGCCTCGCCGGCAAGCCGAGAGACCTTCTGCGCGGCCTCCGCGCAGAAGAGCTTCGCTTCCCGCTCCGCGAGGCCGTCGTCCCCGGCGCTCTGCGCCTCGGTCCAACTCTTCCACAGCGCCTCGCTCTGTAACTTGAGCACAGCCGGCAGCTCGCTTTGCAGCGCCTCGACCTCGGCGCGCAACAGCTCGCGCGGATTGGGCTCGGGGGCATGAGGGGGCGGCGCAGGGCTCGTCGCGCAGGCGACGCCCAGCCAAAGAACAAAGAGGGCCAGTCCGGGCTTTCTGTAGAGTGCCATCGGCCCGACAGCTCAACAGCCCAACTGCTCTGGCCGCAAGAGGAAATCGTGTCCGAAAGCCTTCTGAACCGGCAGGCCGCCGTCCGCGCGCGCGCCCGCTTCTACGCCATCATCCGCGAGTACTTCGCCTCCCAGGGCTTCGACGAGGTCGAGACGCCCCTGCTCGTGCCCGCGCCTGGGATGGAGCCGCACATCCGGGCCTTCGAGGCGCAGTTCATCCCCGAGACGCCCGAGGGGCGCGAGTGCACGCTCTACCTGCACACCAGCCCCGAGTACGCGATGAAGCGCCTGCTCGCCGAGGGCTTCGAGCGGGTCTTCCAGCTCTGCAAGGTCTTCCGCAACGGCGAGATCGCCCAGATCCACAACCCCGAGTTCACGATGCTCGAGTACTACCGGGCGCACGCGGACTACACGGCGATCATGGACGACCTCGAGGAGGTCGTGGTGCGCGGCGCGCGGGCCTTCGGCAGGGAGGACGCGCTCGTCGTCGCGGGGAAGCGCGTCTCGCTCGCGCGGCCGTTCGAGCGGCTGACCGTGCGCGACGCGCTGCTCTCGCGCACCGGGCTCGACCTCGCGAAGCTGACGACCGGCGAGGCGCTGCGGGAAGGCGCCCGGGAGCGAGGCCTCCACGTCCCGGGCGAGGGCGGCAGCTTCGACGACGTCTTCTTCCAGGTCTTCCTGACCGCGGTCGAGCCCACGCTCGGGTTCGAGCGGCCGACCTTCCTCGTCGACTACCCGGTCTCGATGGCCTCGCTCGCCAGGATCAAGCCGAGCGAGCCCTCGGTCGCCGAGCGGGTCGAGATGTACCTGGGCGGGGTCGAGCTCGCCAACGGCTTCTCCGAGCTGACCGACGCGGCCGAGCAGCGCCAGAGGCTCGTCGAGGAGCAGGAGCTGCGGCGGGCCAACGGGATGCCGGTCTATCCGCTCGACGAGCGGTTCCTCGAGGCGGTCGGGCGCATGCCGCCGAGCGCGGGGATCGCCGTCGGGGTCGACAGGCTGCTGATGCTGCTGCTCGGCGCCGAGCGCATCGACCAGGTGCTGCTCTTCCCGGCGCGGGGGTTCTTCGAGTAGGTGCGCGGACTACGGCGCTTCGAGCCGCCCGGTCTCGGCGACCCTCCTCAGCCACTCGACCGTCGGGGTCGGCGTGCGCTCCAGCGTGTCGAAGTCGACGCGAAAGAGCCCGAAGCGCGGGCCCAGCCCCTCGAGCCGCTCGAAGTTGTCGAGAGGGGACCAGTGCGGGCGCAGGTCGCTGCCGCCGCGGATGGCAACGCGCACGAGGTGCCGGTACTCGAAGAGGTAGCGGTTGCGCTTGTCGCCGCGCCGGCGATGCCGTTCTCGCGGCGCGCCCAGGCCGACAGCTCTCGCAGGACGCGGGCGAGACCTTCCGCACGGAGCTCCCAGTCGAGGTCGGTGAGGCCGCGCCAAGCGGCCCGAGAGTGGTGGCGACGCGAGGGTGATCGGCGAGTCGGGTCTCGCCTCTTCGCGCGCCGCCCCGCGCCTGTGACCGAGCACCCGACGACGAGCGTTGGGCCGGGGCCCATTCCTTCTTCTTTGGATAGTCCGTACGCAGTCTCCCGGTCGCTTTCACGCGACGCTCCGGTGCTAAGGTCTCCCCTTCGCGCACCTCCGTCCGGCCCCGCCGGATGAGGCGAGCGCTCTGAAAAGGGAGCCCCGATGTCGATGTCCCTCCGCATCGCGCTGCTGGCCTCGATCCTCTTCTGCTCCGCCTGCCGCCACGCCGCCCCGGCGGACACGGCGAAGACCGTGCCCGAACCGGACGCCTCCGACCGCGTCGCCAGGAGCGACGAAAATTCCCGCGTCCTGGTCGAGGCCCTGGCCAGGTTCATTCCCGAGTCCTTCTCCGAGCTCGGCTTCCCCGGGCTCGACGACGCGGTCTACGACCTGCGTCCGGCCGCCAGCGAACGCCTTCGGGCCGCGCTGCGGGCAGCCGTCGACAAGCTGCGCACGCGCAGGGGCTCGGAGCGCGATGCCTTCGTGGCACAGGACCTCGACATCCTCCTCGGAGCCGCCGAGCAGATGCTCCGGCAGTCCGAGCTGGACGACCGCTACTTCCTCCCCTACCCCAAGGTGCACCTGCGGATCTTCCGCGGGCTCTCGCCCCTCCGATCGGCTGAAGCGCCGGCCGAGGCGAAGGCCGCCGCGCTGCGACGCCTGCGCCGCTACGCCGGGCTGGAGCCGGACTTCGAGCCGCTGGCGACGCTGGCCACCGCCCGGATCCGGGAGCGGCTCGACGCCCCCGCTCTCCTCTTCCCCCTGCGGCGCGAGGTCGAGAAGGACCTGGAGGACGCCGCTCCATTGCGCAAAGGCATCGAGCAGATGATCGCGCCCGCGGGATCGGAGCAGGACAGGGCCGCGCTCGAGGCGCTCCTGCGCCAGCTCGAGGAATACGAGGCCTTCGTGCGCGCCGGCGTCTTGCCGCGCGCCCGCGAAGACCAGCGCCTCCCGCGCGATCTCTATGCGCACCTCCTCGTGAGCAACGGGATCGAAGCGAGCCCGGAGGAGCTGTTGGAGCTCGGCCGCGAGGGGTTGCGCGAGACCGAGGCGGCGCTGCAGCAGGCGGCCGGGAGCATCGCCGCCCGCCGCAACTTCCCGGGCAGCCGGTGGCAGGACGTGCTGCGAGAGATCAAGCGCGAGACCATCGAACCGGCTCAGATGACCGACCACTACACCTCGCGAATTGCCCAGCTCGAGGAGATCGTGCGCAAGCACGACTTGGTCACGATGCCATCGCGGGGCGTGAGGATCCGCACCACCTCCGACGCGGAGAGCGTCGCCGACCCGGTCCCCCACGTCGATCCCGCAGGCCTTATCGCCGGCGGCGGAGAGCTCTCCTTCGTCATCCCGCTGGTCGCTGACGGCCGGGCGGACGAGGACTTCAGCTTCGAGGCCATCTCCTGGACCGTCACCGCGCACGAGGGCCGGCCGGGGCACGAGCTCCAGATGACTGCGATGAAGGAGCGCGGCCTGTCCCTGGCGCGCAGGCTCTTCGCCTTGAACGCCGCCAACGTCGAAGGGTGGGCGGTCTATTCGGAGATGCTCGTCGCGCCCTTCATCCCGGAGGAGGCTCGCTTCGTCGGCCTTCACAACCTCGCGCTGCGACAGGCCCGCGCCTACCTCGATCCCGCCCTGAACCTCGGCCAGATCCAGCCCGACGAAGCGCTCGCGCTTCTGACCAGCTTCGGCTTTTCCCGCTCGTTCGCAGAAAAAGAGCTCGACCGGTACCTCTTCGACACGCCAGGAAGGGACGGGGCTTACTACTACGGGCTGCTGCGGATGAAAGAGCTGCGCGCCGCCGCGGAGAAGCAGCTCGGACCCCGGTTCAATCTCCGCCGCTTCCACGACGCCGTCCTCGCCCAGGGAGCGTTGCCCTTCTCGCTGCTGACCCCCGCCGTGCTCGAGGACCTGTCCGCCGAAGCGTCGCCGAAGCGGGGTCCGGGACTGTAGCTACCAGACCTGCCGGCGATGCGCCTGGGAGGTGTGGCGGGCAAA
>DHSB01000108.1:0-14950 GCA_002408385.1 Myxococcales bacterium UBA5297 | reverse complement strand
GACGGGGTCGGCGTGCGCTCCATCGTGTCGAAGTCGACGCGAAAGAGCCCGAAGCGCGGGCCGAGCCCCTCGAGCCACTCGAAGTTGTCGAGCAAGGACCAGTGCAGGTAGCCGCGCACGTCCACGCCGCCGCGGATCGCGTCGCGGACGACGGCCAGGTGGTCGTAAAGGTAGCGGTTGCGCTTGAGCCCGGAGGCGTCCGCGAGCCCGTTCTCGGTGATCCAGAGCGGCACGCTCCAGGTCGCCATCTCGCGCAGGATTCGGGAAAAGCCCTCGGGGTACTGCTCCCAGCCGAGATCGGTCAGGCCGCGGCCGTGCACGTCGCGGTAGTCGACCTTCAAGCCGAGCCGGCCCAGGCTCGCGCCGATGTGGATGCGGCTGTAGTAGTTGACGCCCAGGAAGTCGAGCGAGCGCTCCCCGCCGTCGATGCGCGCGCGCCGGTCGAGCAGCAGCGGCATCCGCAGGACCAGCTCGCCGGTGGTGAGCGCCCGCGGCAGGGCGTGGTTGTAGAGCTCGTAGGCGCGCTCGGCGATGGCTCTGTCGAGGGGGCTCCAGCCGCATCGCGGCGCGAGCGCCATGCAGTTGTGGGCGATGCCGACCTGCGCGCAAGGCGAGAGCTCCTTGAGCACGCCGCGGGCAGCGACGTGGGCGCGCATCAGGTTCTCGGCGGCCGACGCGAAGGCCTTCAGGTCCTTGAGGCCCGGAGGCATCTGCCCGTCGGCGAAGCCGCCGAGCAGCAGGACCATCGGCTCGTTGAGCGTCACCCAGAGGTCGACGAGCCCGCCCAGCTCCTGGGCGACTCGGCGCGCGAAGCGCTCGAAGGCCTCGACGCTGCGCGGGGTGGTCCAGGGCGTCTGCTCGTGGAACCACGCCGGGTGCGTGAAGTGATGCAGCGTGACCATCGGGCGGATGCCGAGCGCCCGGAGCCGCTCGAGCATGCGGCGATAGGTGCGCAGCGCCTGAGCGTCGAACCGGCCGCGCTCGGGCTCGATGCGGGCCCACTCGACCGACATCCGGTAGGTCTTCAAGCCGGCCTGCGCGAGCAGCTCGAAGTCCCCCTCGAAGCGGTTCCAGTGGTCTACCGCGCGCCCGCAGGGCGTCTTGGTCCTGCCCGCCCGCTCCCAGGCCGACCAGTCGTTCTCGATGCCGCCTTCGACCTGGTAGGCGGCGGTCGCCGCGCCAAAGGAGAAACTCTCGGGAAAGTCGCGCGCGGGCATGTCGGGGTGTCCGCCCGAGCCCTTGAGCTCGGGGCGAGGAAGGGCGTTGCGATGGAGTCCGGTCTTCCGGGGTCGTAAGGCCCCTCGACGAGAACGGGATGACTGGCGCTGGCCGGCACGAAGGCCGGCCCTTCGTACCGCTGCCCGGCGTGTCGCCGGCTTTAGAAGTATTCGCCGAAGTAGAGGATAAAGCCAAAGACCACGGCGACGGCGGCGGGGCAGACGAAGCGGACGAGGAAGCCCCAGACCGGCTCGATGGCCAGCGGCCGGTCCTGGTGGAGGCGCAGCTCGGCGACCGCGTTGCGGATGCCCCAGCGCCAGCCGACGAAGAGGCTGATGAGCAGCGCTCCCAAGGCGAGCGAGAAGTTGCCGAAGAGGATGTTCTGCAGGTCGAGGAAGCCGCCGGTCTTTCCGAGCAGCGTCGTGAGGAAGCCGACCGCCCCCGAGGAGAGCGCCGAGGGGATGGCGAGCAGCAAGCACAGGCCACCTATCGTCCAGACCGCCTTTTCGCGCTTCCAGCCGCGCTCGTCGACGAAATAGGCGACCACCACCTCGAGCAGGCTCACGGTCGAGGAGAGCGCGGCGATGCCCAGCAGCACGTAGAAGGCGACCGCGAAGGCGCCGCCCGCGGGGAGCTGGTCGAAGATGGTCGGCAGGACCACGAAGACCAGGCCGGGGCCGCCCTTCGGATCGACCCCGGCCGAGAAGAGCGCCGGGAAGATGATGAGGCCCGCGAGCAGGGCGACGAAGGTGTCCGAGAGCGCGACCGCCACGCCGACGAAGGGGATGTTCTCCTCTTTTTTCAGATACGAGCCAAAGGTGATCATCGCCCCCATGCCCAGGCTCAGGCTGAAGAGCGCCTGGCCGAGCGCGCACATGACGACGCGCGGGGTGATCTTCGAGAAGTCGGCGTTGAAGAGGAACTCGATGCCCTTGCCCGCGCCCGGCAAGGTGACCGAGCGGAGCGCGAGCACGACCAGGATGAGCAGAAACGCGGGCATCAGGACTTTGGCCGTCCGCTCGATGCCGCCGGCGATGCCCCCGCGCACCACCAGGACGGTGAGCGCGAGGAACACGGCCGCACACGCGATGCCCTTGCCCGGGCTGGCGATGAACGCGGAGAACTGGGCAGCGCTTTGGTCGGCGGTCAGGCCGGCGGAGAAGTCGCCGGCGATGGCCTTGAAGAGGTAGCCGAGGGTCCAGCCGGCGATGACGCTGTAGAACGCGAGGATCCCGAAGCCGGTGACGACGCCCAGGGCGCCGACGGCGGGCCACCACGACTTGGGAGCCAGCGTTTTGAAGGCGCCGACGGGGTTGCGCTGCGTCGCGCGGCCGAGCGCGAGCTCGGCGAGCAGCACGGGGATGCCCATGACCAGCACGCAGAGCAGGTAGATGAGGACGAACGCCCCGCCGCCGTTCTCGCCGGCCATGTACGGGAAGCGCCAGATGTTGCCCAGGCCGATGGCCGAGCCCGCTGCGGCAAGGATGAAGCCGAGTCGCGAGCCGAACGAGTCACGCGCGCCGTTTGATGCGTCCATCTCGGGAACCCTCCTGAAGAAGCCGGCCCGACCCTATGCGGTCGGACGCCTGGCGGGCAAGGCGGCGGCCGCTGGGCCGGTCGCCGCAGCAACGCCTGGGACGGCTTCCGCTAGCCCGAACCGATCCGGGCATCGGGTCATTCGCGCTCGATGTGCCCGCTGGAGGCAGGCGAGCGTCATCGGCAGCGCGCCGGGGACCATCCGCACGCACTTCGTCCGGGCAGGCGATCAAGAGATCTCGCGAGATCTCCGCCACGCCCCGGACTCGAGAGCCGACCGCCCGACGACGAAGCTGGAGCCCCCTCCATTGCCGCGGGCCTGAGGAAATGGAGGTTGGAGCTCCAGCTCCAGCACGGAACCGACGAGAGACTCCGCGCGAGCACCAAGCGGGCGGCCCGGTGCGCGCGCCAGGACGGCTCAGACGGCTCAGACGGCGAGCAGTGCGATGAGCGCAATGCCTGCAAGCCCGACGAGCGTGTAGATGACGCGCGCGCTCTTCCGGGCGTTCGGATGCTTGGTGCCGCCGAAGACCGCGGCGACCAGGTCGTAGTTGAAGAGCCCGACCAAGCCCCAGTTCAGCGCGCCGATGATCACCAACGCAGCCACGACGAAATAGAAAACAGTCATCGCTCCACCCCTCGCGTAGACACTGCCAGTGCAGGCGCCACAGGCGCCGCAGGCAACCCGGTCTCGACGCTTTCGAATTTGGCGCGGTTCTATGAAGGTTGCTCGAACGCCGCGCCGCGGTTATCGGCGGCGCACAGCTCGCGCTCCGCGTTGCCGCGGGCAGGCTTCGATTGCCGGGGAGCTACCTGCCGACACAGCGGCCGGCCTCGCAGGCCACGCTTTCAAAGAAGGCACAGTCGACCATCGCGCCGCCGCAGCGCACCTCGGCCGCCGCCTCCTCGATCCGCTCGCGGTGCTTCTCGTTGACCGGCGTCGGGCAGGTGCACTGGCTCGAACCCGCCAACACGCACTCCTCGCCGGGCCCGCAGGCGCGCGACTGCTCGACGAGGTCGTGGAATTCCTCGCGCGACAGTCCACACGACGAAAGGAAGAGGACCAGGACAAGAAGTGGGAAGCGGGGCATGGGCTCGATTCTAGAGCCCCCGAGCTCCCGCGCGAACCCGCGTGCCGAGCCTTTGCATCGCCCGCGGTTCTGAAAGAGATTGGCGCCCTCTTTCCTACGGAGACCGCATGACCAGGCAGGACCGCATCGCCGCCCTCACCGAAGCTCTCTCTTCCCGCGTGCTCGTGCTCGACGGCGCGATGGGGACGGCCATCCAGGCGCTGGGCCTGCCGGCCGAGGCGTTCGGCGGCCCTCAACTCGAAGGCTGCAACGAGCACCTGCTCCTCACCCGGCCCGATGCCATCCGCGCGATCCACGCCGGCTACCTCGAGGCGGGCGCGGACATCCTCGAGACCAACACCTTCGGCGCGACCCCGCTCGTGCTCGGCGAGTATGGCCTCGCGGACAGGGCACGGCAGATCAACGAGGCCGGCGCCCGCATCGCGCGCGAGCTGGCCGACCGCTTCACCACCGCCGACAGGCCGCGCTGGGTCGCCGGCTCGGTTGGCCCGACGACCCGCCCGCTCTCGGTCACCGGCGGCCTGAGCTTCGAGGAGCTGGTCGAGCATTACCTCGTCCAGCTCGCCGGCCTGCACGAGGGCGGGGTCGACTACTTCCTCTTCGAGACCTGCCAGGACACGCGCAACATCAAGGCCGCGCTGATGGCGGCCGAGCGCCTCTTCGACCAGGGCGCCGAACCCATCCCCATCGCCGTCTCTGGCACCGTCGAGGCGGGCGGCACGATGCTCGCCGGCCAGTCGGTCGACGCGCTCGCGGTCTCGCTCGAGCACCTCGACCTGCTCTATCTCGGCCTCAACTGCGCGACCGGCCCGGAGGGGATGGCCGACCAGCTTCGCAGCCTCTCGGCCCGGACCCGCAGCCGCGTCGGCTGCCTGCCCAACGCCGGGCTGCCCGACGACGAGGGGCGCTACCTGCAGACCCCCGAGCGCTTCGCCGCGGCGCTCTCGCGCTTTGGCCGCGAGGGTTGGGTCAACGTCGTCGGCGGCTGCTGCGGGACGGACCAGCGCCACATCGCCGCGCTCGCCGAGGCCTTCCGCGGGCTCGCTCCGCGCCGGCCGCCGTGCGAGCGGCGCTCGGCGCTCTCTGGCGTGGACGTCGTCGAGGTCACCGAGCAGACCCGCCCGGTGCTCGTCGGCGAGCGCGCCAACGTGCTCGGCTCCAAGAAGTTCCGCGAGCTCGTCGCCGCCGAGCGCTTCGACGAGGCCGCCGAGATCGCCCGCGCTCAGGTGAAGAAGGGCGCCCAGGTGATCGACCTGTCGACCCAGCAGGCCGACCGGGACGAGCGCGCCGACCTGCGACGCCTGCTCGAGAAGGTCGTCCAGAAGGTGCGCGCGCCGCTGATGATCGACTCGACCGACGCGGGCACGGTGGCGATGGCGCTCACCTGGTGTCAGGGCAAGTCGATCATCAACTCGGTCAACCTCGAGGACGGCGAGCGGCGCTTCGAGGAGATCACCCGCCTGGCCCGCCGGTTCGGCGCCGCGCTGGTCGTCGGCTCCATCGACGAGCGGGGCCAGGCCATCGACCGGCAGCGCAAGCTCGAGATCGCCCGGCGCAGCTTCGAGCTGCTCACCGGCCGCTACGGCATGGCGGCCGAAGAGCTCTACTTCGATCCGCTGGTCTTTCCCTGCGCTTCGGGCGACGCGGCCTATCACGGCTCGGCGATCGAGACGCTGGAGGCGGTCCGCGAGATCAAGCGCGCCCTGCCCGGCGCGAAGACCGTCCTCGGGATCTCCAACGTCAGCTTCGGCCTGCCGGCCGCGGGCAGGCCGATAGTCAATTCGGTCTTCCTCCACCACTGCGTCGAGGCCGGCCTCGACCTCGCGCTCGTCAACCCGGAGGGGACGCGCCGCTACCCGGCGATCGATGCGCACGAACGCAAGCTCGCCGAAGACGTTCTCTTCTGCCGCGGCACCGGCGAGAGCATTGGAAAGCGGCTCGAGCGCGCCGTCGCCGCCTTCGTCGACTACTTTCGCGAGCACAAGCCGAAGGCGGTCGAGCTCGCGAGCCTGCCGCTCGACGAGCGGCTCGCGCGCCACGTCATCGAAGGCACCAAGGACGGGCTGGTCGAGGATCTCGACGAGAAGCTCGAGACCACCCCCGCGCTCGAGATCGTCAACGGCCCGCTGATGCGCGCGATGGACGAGGTGGGCCGGCTCTTCAACGCCAACCAGCTCATCATCGCCGAGGTGCTGCAGAGCGCCGAGGTGATGAAGGCCGCGGTGAGCCACCTCGAGCGGTCGATGGAGCGCGCCGGGGCCGCGCGGCGCGGCAAGGTGCTGCTGGCCACGGTCAAGGGCGATGTCCACGACATCGGCAAGAACCTGGTCGACATCATCCTCAGCAACAACGGCTTCGAGGTGATCGACCTCGGGGTGAAGGTCGGCTCGGACAGGCTGCTCGAGGCGGTGCGCGAGCACCGGCCGGACGTGATCGGGCTGTCGGGGTTGCTGGTCAAGTCGGCGCACCAGATGGCGGCGACCGCCGAGGACCTCGACCGCGCCGGCATCGAAGTGCCGCTGCTCGTCGGCGGCGCGGCGCTCTCGCGCAGCTTCGTCGACCGGCGCATCGCGCGCTCCTACGGCGGCCTCGTCGCCTACGCCGGCGACGCGATGAGCGGGCTCGACCTCGCCAAGCGGCTCGTCGAGCCGGCCCGGCGCACCGCGCTCGCCGCCGAGCTCGCCGCCCGCCGCGATAGCGACGCCTTCCTCTCGGCGCCTCCACCTGCCGCGGCTGCGATTCACACGAGGCGCGCGGCGCAAATCGCCCCCTGCCCGCACGCGCCCCAGCCTCCGGATTTCAAGCGACACGTGCTCGAGGGCTCGCTCGACGAGATTTGGGCCTACTTGAACCCGGTGATGCTCTACGGCCGCCATCTGGGCATCAAGAGCGCGGTCGTGCGCGGCATCGACACCGCGAGCCCCGCCGAGCTGGCGCGCACCGAGCCCGGCCGAAAGGCGCTCGAGCTGCGCAAGGCGGTCGAGGCGATGAAGAGGGAGTGCCGCGCCGGGGCGATGAGGGCGAGGGCGGTGTACCGGTTCTTCCGCGCGGAGAGCGAGGGCAACGCGGTTCGCCTCTTCGAGCCGGGCGCCTCGGACGCGGCCGTCGAGCTGAGCTTCCAGCGCCAGCCCGGACCCGAGGGGCTGTGCCTGGCCGACTTCGTCTCGCCGGTCGGAGGCGCGCCCGACAGCCTGTGCCTCTTCCTCACGACCGCCGGAGAAGGGGTGCGCGAGCGCGCCGAGGCCTACAAGGAGCGCGGCGACTACCTCAAGTCCCACCTCATCCAGGCGCTCGCGCTCGAGACCGCCGAAGCCTTCGCCGAGCTGCTGCACTCGAAGCTGCGCGCGAGGTGGGGCTTCGCCGACGGCCCCGAGCTGACGATGCTCGACCGCTTCCGGGCGAGCTATCGCGGCCGGCGCTTCTCCTTCGGCTACCCGGCCTGCCCGCGCCTCGAGCAGCAGGAGCTTGTCTTCCGGCTGCTTCAGCCCGAGGAGCTCGGGGTCACGCTGACCGAGGGCTGCATGATGGATCCCGAAGCGAGTATCTCGGCGCTGGTCTTCCATCACCCGCAGGCGACCTACTTCTCGGTGCTCGAACCTCGGAGCGATTGATGAGCGAAGCCCCCGCGCCCGCCGCCCCTCTCGCGCCGCTGCCGACGACCGGAATCGGCAGCCTGCCGCACACGCAGCTCGAGCTGGCGCTGCAGCTCGCCCTGCGCGTCGATATCCCCTACCTGCCGCAGCTCCCGATGAAGGATCCGGCCGAGCTGATGCTTCCGCAGGCGCTCGAGGGGCTGCCCGGCCTTCGCTTCGACCGCGAGGGCGCGGTGACCGTGCAGCTCGCCGAGTGGGAGCGGCGCGCCGCGGACTTCGAGGACGAGCTCGAACAGGCGCTCGCGACAGGGACGGTCGCGGCGTTCGAGCCGTCGGCCGGGTTCGCCTGCGCCTGGCGCCCGTTCCTGTGGGAGGTCGAGTCGCGCAGGCTACCTGTCGCCAAGGTTCAGCACGCCGGGCCGAGCACGACGCGCTGGGCGCTCGAGCTCGACGACGGCCGGCCGGCGAGCGCTCTGCCGCGGCTCGGCCAGCAGCTCTATCGGCTCGCGCTCGCGCGGACGATCGCGATGACCCGGGCGCTGCTCGACCGCGGCGCGACCCCGCTGGTCTTCCTCGACGAGCCGGCGCTCGGCCTGCTCGCTCCGGACGAGGACACGAGCCACCGGCGCATGTTCGAGGAGCTGCGCTTGCTCATCGCGGCCCTGCGCGGCGAAGGCGCGATCGTCGGCGTCCACTGCTGTTGGAGCGCGGACTGGTCCTCGGTGCTCGAGCTCGGCGCGGACCTCCTCTCCTTCGACACCGCGCTCTCGCTTCCCGCGCTCGCCGCCCAGGCGCAAGCGCTCGAGCGCTTCGAGGACCGGGGCGGAAGCCTCGCGCTCGGCCTCGTGCCGACCGACGGCCGCGAGGCGGACCTCGAGGCCCTCGCCGCTCGCGTCGTCGCCACCCTGCGCGGGGCAGGCAAGGCAGGCGAGCGGCTGCTCGAGCGCGCCCTGCTCACGCCAGCCTGCGGCCTCGCGTTGCGTTCGGTCGCGCAGTGCGAGCGGGTCTTCGACAGCCTGAAGGGCGTGCAGCGGCTTTTTCGCGAGCGGCTCGCGCGCGACTGAGCAAGCGACCTCGTGGCCACTGGCCTACGTCCCTTCGCAGGCGGCCCCGCCGTGCCCCGCGCGCGCGCTCAAGATGCGCGTCGATGATCCTCGACGGCCGGGCGTAGTGAGGGCCAACGGTAGTGATGGAGGGCGGCGCGGCGCGGGCACCTTGGCGAGGTCGCGCCTCGCGTCGTCCATCGGCCGGTGTCTGCCGGGCGCCAGACCGGCTCCTCCCCACGAGCCTGAGGGTTTGCGCCTTTGCCCGAGCCCCTACCCTGCGTGCCGTTGAACCCCGTGGAAGGAGGCATCGATGCCGCTGTTCGTTCTGATGACCAAGGCAAGCCCCGAGCTGCTGCAGGATCCCCGAGGCCGCAAGGAGGCGGGCAACGAGTGGAAGCACGAGGTCGAGCGCAAGTGCCCGACGGTCAAGTGGGTTGCCCACTACGCCGTGCTCGGTCCGTATGACTTCATGGACGTCTACGAAGCGCCGGACATCGAGACGGCGACCAAGATCTCGTACATCTCGCTGCGCGGCGGGGCCTGCGACGCCGAGAGCTGGCCGGCGCTCCCGTACGACCAGTACCTGAAGCTCGCCGAAGGCGCCGAGAAGTAGCCGCTCGCCTCCGACTCTCTGGCCCACCGTCCCGGACGCTGTTGAGCCGCCTGGCAAGGGCGCTTGTGTCCTCGTGCCGACAGTTGCGCCGGGCCGGCGGGCCAGTTGGCTTCTCTCCACGGCCGCTTCGCCCACAATCGCCGCCTCTTCTTGAAAATGAGGTCCGCGCGATGCTCCCTCCCCCTCTCGCCCAAACCGCCGCGGCCCGCTCCACGCCGCGCCGCCCCGCTGATCACGCGAGCCCCCTGCTCGCCCTCTTCCTGGAGACTCGCGAGGCGACCGAGGCGCTGTGCGAGCCTCTTTCGAGTGAAGACTTCCTCGTCCAGTCGATGCCGGCGACACGCCCGGTCAAGTGGCACCTCGCCCACACCACCTACCTCTTCGAGGCGGCGCTGCTCATCGCTCGTCTGCGGCGCTACCGGCCGTTCCACCCTCGGTTCGGCTGCCTGTTCGGCGGTTGGGAGGCGAAGGAGCTCGACCGGTCCGCTTGCGGTCTGCTCAGCCGGCCGTCGATAGAGCAGGTGTTCAGCTATCGGCGCTATGTCGACGAACAGGTCGAGCGGTTGCTCTCCGACGCGGACGAGCTCGAAGCCGCCGAATTGGCCGAGTCCCTGCTCTTCGGCATCAGTCACGAGCAGCGGCATCAGGAGGCGATGCTCGCCGACCTGCTCCACGCCTTCTGGCGAAACCCGCTACGCCCGGAGTATCGGCCGCCCGCTCCCTCGCGTCCCGGGACCAGCCTGCCGCTCGAGTGGAAAGCCGGGCCCGAAGGGCTCTGTTCGATAGGCGCTCCGGACGGCGACTTCGCCCTCGAACACGAGCGCCCGCGGCACCGCGTTTTTCTCCAGCCCTTCGAGCTCGCCTCGCGCCTCGTCACCAACGGCGAGTTGCTCGCCTTCGTCTCCGACGCCGGCTACCGGCGGCCCGAGCTGTGGCAACCCGAGGGCTGGCGCATCGCCCGGGCCGAGGGCTGGTCGGCGCCGTTGTATTGGGAGCGCTCGGAGGGTCGCTGGATGCAGATGACGCTCGCGGGGATGACCGCGCTCGACGAAGCCGAGCCCGCCAGCCATCTGAGCTGGTTCGAGGCCGACGCCTTCGCCCGGTGGTCGGGGGCGCGGCTGCCGACCGAGGCCGAATGGGAAACGGTCGCCTCGACGATGTCGCTGAGCGGCAATTTCCTCGAGAGCGAGCTTCTGAGGCCGACCGTGGCCGACGGGCGCGCGGATGCGCCCGCCCAGCTCTTCGGCGATGTGTGGGAGTGGACCGCGAGCCCCTTTGTGCCCTACCCGGGGACACGGCAGGGGCCAGCACGGCCGGGCGCCCATGACGAGGACGCCCAGGCCGACAACTGCCGGGTTCTACGCGGCGGCTCCTGCGCGACTCCCCAAGGCCACATGCGCCCGAGCCTCCGCAAGCTGCTCGCACCGGAGGCTCGATGGCACTTCACCGGCCTGCGGCTGGCACGCGAACGGCGGTAGCGGCGCCTGCCAGAACGGCGGCATGCCGGGCTTGAACCGAGCCCCCCTCCCGGAGGTGCCGTTCCCGTCCTCGGAACGGCCTTCCCGCCCGCCAAAGTGCCATTTCGAGATTCGGAACGGCCTTCCCGACACGCCAAAGTGCCATTTCGAGATTCGGAACGGCCTTCCCGCACGCCAAAGTGCCGTTTCGAGATTCGGAACGGCCTTCCTGCACGCCAAAGTGCCATTTCGAGATTCGGAACGGCCTTTCTGCACGCCAAAGTGCCGTTTCGAGATTCGGAACGGCCTTTCTGCACGCCAAAGTGCCGTTTCGAGATTTGGAGTGGCTGCCGACCTCTGGACGGGAGCCGATCTGCGGCCAACTCGTCCGAACCTCCTCCTATCTTCCGGGGCAACCGACATCGATCTAGGCTCGGATCCATGAACGCTCTGATTCTCGCGATGGCCCTCGGTGGCCTCTCCGCCAGCAAGCTGGGGCCCCATGTGATGAGCAACCCGGCGGACCGCAGCGCGGTCGCAGTGCTCAACGAATGTCCGCGCCTCGCCAAGTGGGTTTCGCGTGCGGGCGAGGTCACCTTCGCCATCGGCGAATTCCGAGTCCGCTGCCCGGGCGCCGCGGTGGTCGTCCGGGTCGACGTGCAGCTCCCGGCGCCCTACAAGACGTCCGACCCGGCGGCAGACTCGGCCGACGACTACTGGCAGCGCATGCAAAGCGGGCTGGCCGGCCTCGACGCGAGATGGGTCGACTGGCTCGAAGGGCCCAATGAGGACGAGGCGCTGCCCGGCTGGACCCAGGATCCGGTCAAGGCGGCCTGGTACGCCGAGTTCTGGTCCCGGCTCGCCGATCGGATGAAGCAATCGGGGTTCACTCCGCTCGTGGGCTCCATCCCCGCCGGCGAGCCTGCGCTCAGGAACGCGCTCGAGCCCGACTCGAAGAACCTCTTCAGTCCTGTCGCCGAGGCGATGAAGGCGAAGGCCTACCGCTGGGGCTGGAGCTACCACGCCTACTCGCGCAACCTGGGCCGCAACTTCTGCAACGAGCTGGACAACACGCTGCGCTATCGAAAGATCCGCGACGAATGCGGCCTCGACCGCATCCCCATCGTCTTGAGCGAGGCGGCGATGGCTGCGCCCGGCTGGCTCGCGAGCGGAACGTCGAACGAGGCCTATATGCAGTGGCTGCGCTGGCTCGACGCCCGCGCCCGCGAGGACTCCGAGGTGGTGGGCATCGGGCTCTTCCAGTTTGGGGACAAGTCGACGGCGAACGACTTCGACCTCGCCAACCTCGAGGACGAGCTCGTCGCCCACCTGCGCTCTCCGCCCGAGCCGGGCGAGCCTCCGGACCCGAACGCCTGTGAGCCGACCGACCCGACGGACCCGACGGACGAGGACCCGCCCAGCGGTGGCTCGATAGGAGCAGGGGACGGCATGCAGCCTGGAGTCTGGGACGAGGGCAGCGGCTGCGGCTGCTCGACCTCGACAGCGTGCTCGCTCCTGCTTCTGACTCCGCTCCTCCTGCCGCTCGCCAGGCGAAGGCGATCGGGGCTCAACTCGATTCAGCGCTGACCAAGGGGCTGGCGCGCTCGGCCGCCATGCGCCGGCACGGTCCACCGCAGCACGCAAGGTGAGTCTGCTCCCGACTTCGGCGGCAGCGCTCGACCACGAGACCGCCGCCGTGGGCGCGGATGAGCTCCCGAGACAGAAGGTCGCCTCGCTCACGCCGACCTCGGTCACCCGGTGGTCGCGATCGAAGACGTGGGAGCGCCGCTGCTCGGTCATCGCTCGACCGTGGTCTCGCACTGAGGCCCGACCAAGGCCGGTTCGACCGAGCACCACCTCGGGCAGCGCAGCGACGAGCGCGCGCGGCTCCGCCTCCAAAGCGTGCAGAGGTTCGAGCCCGGCCCGTGCGCTGCGGCGCTGCTCGTTCTCCTGTTGCAGGGCTCGCCCCCGCTCCTGCAGCTCGACGAACCCTGCCGTCCGCCGGCCCCATCGCATGCCCTCAGGCAGAGAGCCAGGAGAACGGCTGCGACCTCCGACCGGGCTCGGCCGCAAGAGGCGAGCGGCGGCTCGTGCGGCGGGGCTGCGCCCGAGCCGGCACTCGTGTGTAGCGAGCGCGCCTCTGGGGTGGCTACCTCAATGGCGGGATGGAAGTGGCCGGCGGCCAGATCTCGTTTGAGCGACAGGAGCACGAGCGCGCGCAGGCCCGGCAGCGCATCGTGGAGCCCGAGGAGCTCATCGGCTGTCACGACTACCTCTCGTGCGTGCTCGGCCAGCCGGAGCTCTCTCAGGCTGCGACGTGCGACCGGCTCCTCGCCGAGCCGCGCGGCGCTCGAGGCGCTCGAGCAGGTCGCGGGGAGGGGCCCCGCTTTGGTCCGAGACGGTTTCCGAAACGGCTGGAGAGGGGCAGTTGCTGGGGCGGCTTGCGGGGAGGGAACGGAGCATCGCGTGGCTTGTTGAAGTGAATCGCCGGCCCAACCTGCTGGTTCGCGGCTCGACCGCACCCGCAGGTCAGGAGTCTCTATGACCAACCACTCGACAGCTTCAGCCTGCACCCGATGGGCACGCGCCCGCCGCTTGAGGCTCGCTCTGCTCACGGCAGTCGGGGCCGCCCTTCTCGCGCCCTCGCTCGTCTCGGCGTCGACCATGCGCGAGCCGGTCAGCGGCGAGCAGTTCGAGATGGTGCGCACCGAGGGAGGGACCCGCTATCGCTGCATCGGGGTTGGCGCCCACAAGCTGTTCACCTTCAAGGTCTACGCGGTCGCCTACTACGTGGACGAACAACAGGCGGGAGAGTCACTCGGCCAATACGCGCGTACCCGCTTTCCGGACAAGCGCGGCCGCTCGCTCGTCGCTGCGCTCCAGGACGACCCGGGCTTCTTCGAGATGCTCGCCAGCCTGCCGGGCGAAAAGATGATGGTCGTGCGCTTCCTGCGCGACATCCCGGGAGACCGGCTCGCCGGCTCGTTCCGCGAGTCGCTGAAGAAGCTGGTGCCGGGCGGGGATGCCGAGCGGGTCGCCCAGGCGATAGGAGCCCGCAGCGTGGCCGAGGGTGAGACCGCGCTGCTCTACTCGCAGGGTGCCGACCTCGTCATGCAGGTCGGCAGCACCCAGCGGGTGCTGCGCGGTGTTCCGCTGGTCACCGAGCGGCTCTGGCGCGTCTGGCTCGGCAAGGGCACGCCGACCCCGAACCTGAAGCGCTCGCTCGCCACTGAGGCGGCAAGGCAGCGATAGGAGCTTCGGCTCCTCGTAATCCGAGCACGGGCTCGCTCGAGCCGCTTTGGGGATCCTCTCGCCGAAAGGCCGAACCAAGCTTCCGCGGGACCGGTGGCAAAGCCGTTCCCGAATCCCTCCCGCGGCCCCGAATACGGTCGCGCGCAAGACGCGGAAAGGAGGCGCGACCGACCAGGCTGCGCCCCGGCGCGCAAGACACCCGTAAACCCGCGGGCTGACTGGCTATTTCCCGCCAAGACTCGCGCCTCGAGCCTGGCCAGCGGGCGAAACGGCAACCCCTTGACACTTCCGGGGTTTTCTGCGATTTACCGCGCTCTTTTTCGCCTGGGTCTGTCCAGGCGAGCTGTTTACCGGGCGGGCGACAGCCCGTCCATTCTGGCGCATCACGTCCTGCCACGCGGGGGGTGAAGGCGGCAGCTTCTGGAGGCAGTGAAATGACGCGCATCGAGTTGCAAGCGACCATCCGCGAGAAGTCCGGCAAAGGCACCTCCCGGCGCCTGAGGGCGAACGCCCAGATCCCCGCGGTCCTCTATGGCCGCCACCTTGGTAAGCCGATCAACCTCGCGGTCGATCCCAAGGCTCTTCGCGAGGCGATGGCGACGCCCAAGCGGCTGAACACCATCCTCACGCTCAAGCTCGACAACGGCGAAGAGCGCACCGTGCTGCTCAAGGACTACCAGACCGCGTCGGTCAAGCGCGCCTTGCTGCACGCTGACTTCATCGACGTGCGCATGGACGACGTGGTCACCGTCAACGTGCCGCTGTCGTTCGACGGGCTGCCGGCCGGCGTCAAGGAGGGCGGCATCCTCCAGGTTCTGCGGCGCGACCTCGAGGTCAAGGCGCTGCCGGCCGAGATCCCCGACAGCATCCCCGTCGACGTCTCGGAGATGAAGATCGGCGCCTCGCTCCACCTGCGCGACCTGCCGATGCCCAAGGGCATCACCCCGACGGCCTTGGTCAACTTCACCATCGTCTCGGTCGTCGCGCCCGAGGCCGAGGTGGCCGCTCCGGCCGCCACCGAGGCAGCGGCTGCTGTGGCCGGCGCTCCGGCAGCAGGGGCCACGCCCGCGGCTGCGGCCCCCGGGGCCGCGGCTGCCCCGGCGGCGGCTGCCACTCCGGCCAAGAAGTAAGGAGTCTTCGGCGG
>DHSB01000016.1 GCA_002408385.1 Myxococcales bacterium UBA5297 | reverse complement strand
TCGGGAATCGCGTCCGGGACATCCGGAAACCGCGTCCGGGACATCCGGGAATCGCGTCCGGGACGTCTCACCTTCGTTGATCCATGTCCCCGAAACGCTTCGGCGTGTCCCGAAAGCGCCTTCGGCTTGTCCCGCGGGCGCTCTTGTTTGTCCCGCGGGCGCTTCCGTCCGTCTCAGCGCCGGCTCGTCCCCGGGGGACGTGGACATCGCCGAGCGGGAAGCGACCGCTTTTCCATAGTCCATTCGGCCCTTTGCGTAAGCATCCACGAGTGCGCGAAGTAACGGACGATGACAGCAGGCTTCGCGTCCAGGTCGCAGTTTGGGACGCAAAGCCCCGAGTCCCTCGACTCCGAGGCTCCCGCTGGTCACGTCAACCTGCCCTGAGCCTGCCGAAGGGGCTCGCGATGACCGGTTGCGTCCACGTTGTGTGGACAAGGGCGGAATGCGCCCTGGCGCTGTCCCGGCTCCTGCCTTCTGCCCGGCTCTCGCCTACGTCCGCTCCTTGACAACTGCCCACCACCTGACAGAGAACCTCGCAAAACCGTCGGGTGCCCACCGTGGGTCAAAAGGGAAGCCGGTCGAACTCCGGCGCGGTCCCGCCACTGTAGCCGGGTGCCACAACGCCGTTCCTCGAGGTCAGGACCACTCGCGCGAAGAGCGCGGGGAAGGTCTGAGGGACGGCTCCCGCCAAGGCGATCCGCGCCGCGGCGGGGCCCGGGAGCCAGGAAACCTGCCCGGCGGTCGGCCTCGATGAGGCCGTCCAGCCCAGCCCTCCGCAGGAGAGGGCCCTGGGGTCCATGGCTCGCTGCTTCCGACTGTCGCCGCCCTCATGGCGCGCGCTCGTCTTTTCGGCCCTCGCGGTCGCGCTCTCGCCGCCGGTGCGCGCCGAGGACGTCGAGCTGCCGCCGGTCACCGCTGTCGGCCAGGCGCCGGCCGAGCCTTCCGAAGCGCAGGCGAAGGACCCGTCGGGCTTCGTCACCGTCGTCGAGGCCCCGCGCGGCGAAACCTCGAGCGCCGCCGAGCTGGTCGCGGCCTCGCCCGGGGTCACGGTGCGCGACTTCGGGGTCAACCAGCCGACGACAGTCTCGGTGCGCGGCTCGACCGCCGATCAGGTGGTGGTGCTGCTCGACGGGATGCCGCTCAACGCGGCCGGCGGCGGCGGCGCCGATCTCTCGACCCTGCCCGCCCCCTTCGTCGAGCGGGTCTCGGTCGCCCGCGGCGCGGTCGGCGCGCGCTACGGCGCGGGCGCCTTGGGCGGCGCGGTCTCCCTCGAGACCCGCAAGCCCTCGCCTGGCGAGCGCCGGCTCTTCGCCGAGCTCGAGTACGGCTCCTTCTCGTCGATGGAGGCCTTCCTCGGCGCCTCGAGCAGCGTCGGCGAGCGCGCCTCGGCGCTCGTCGCCGCCTACGCGCGGCGCTGCGAGGGCGACTATCCCTACCTCCACGACGAGGCGCCGCTGCTCGAGGGCAACCCGCTCGTCGAGCGGCGCTGGGAGAACAACGCCTCGTTGCGCGCCGGCGCGCTGGGGCGGCTGCTCGTCGACGGGCCGGTCGGCGTCGATCTCCTCGTCGAGGCCGACGGCGGCGCGCGCGGGGTCCCGGGCACGGTGCAGAACCCCACCCCCGACGCCGAGCAGCGCGACGCCCGCGGGATGATGCTGGCGCGGCTCTCGCGCACCTTCGGCGAGACTCCGGTCGAGCTGCGCGCCGGCGGCCGCTTGTCGCGCACGCAGTGGAGCCCGAGCCGCGCCTCGCCTTTGGACCCGCAGCTCGGCGCGGTCGCCTTCGCCGAGCTCGGCGCGCAGCAGCTCTGGGGCCGGCACGCCGTCGAGGCGAGCGTGCGGATAGGCCACGAGTCGCTCGACGGCCCGGCCTACGGCGTTCACGGCCGGCTGCTGCTGTCGCTGTTCGCCGGCGACGAGATCCTCGTCGGCCCGCTCTCCATCCTCCCGGCGCTGCGCGCGGAGGGGGCCGGCGAGATCTGGGGCCTCTCGCCGAAGCTCGGCGCGACGCTGGCGCTCGGCGAGCGGGTCACCCTCAAGGCGAACGCGGGCCGCTCGTTCCGGCCGCCCTCCTTCGGCGAGCTCTACCTGGAGCAGGGCGTCTTCAGCGCCAACCCGGACCTGCGCCCCGAGACGGCGAGCTTCGCGGACCTCGGCATCGCCGTCGGCTCGCAGGCCCTGCGCGGGACCGTCTCCGGCTTCTACACGCTCTACGACGACTTGATCCTCTACGAGCTGTACGCGGCGATGCGCGCCAAGCCCTTCAACTTCGGCAAGGCCGAGGTCTACGGCGCCGAGGCCGAGCTGTCGGCCTCGCTCGGGCCGGCGACCTTCTCGGCGGCCTACACGCTCGGCCTCTCCGCCAACCGCATCGGCGACGAGCGCTTCTTCAATCAGGAGCTGCCCTATCACCCACGCCACCGGCTCCACGCGCGCGCCGAGGTGCGCTTCTGGCGCGTCTCGGCCCACGCCGACCTCGACGCGCAGAGCGCGCAGTACACCAACCGCAACCGCACCGACAGCCTCCCGGGCCGCGCCCGCGCCGACGCTGGCCTCTCGGTGCTCGCCCACCGAGGCGCGGGGCTCTACGTCCACGGCGAGGTGAAGAACCTCTTCGACCAGCGCGGTCAGGACCTCTACGGCTATCCGCTGCCCGGGCGATCGGTCTTCCTCGGACTGCGCCTCGACCTCTCTTCCACCGACAGCAACAGGAGCAAGCGATGAAAAAGGTCCTCTTCGTTCTCGCCCTCACCTCGTGCGCCGCCCTTCTCGGCTGCGACCGCGGCGAGCTCACCTGTGATGCCCCCAAGCTCGCCTGCGGCGAGACCTGCGTGAACGCGCAGACCGACCCGGCCAACTGCGGCGGCTGCGGACTCGCCTGCGCGAGCGGCCAGAGCTGCAGCGCCGGCGTCTGCACGTGTGCCAGCGGCGCGACGCGGTGCGGGGAGGCCTGCGTCGACACCGGGTCGGACACAGAGAACTGCGGCGGCTGTGAGGAGCGCTGCGAGGCGAACGAGCTCTGCGAGGAAGGCGCCTGCGTCGAGGACTGCGCCGCGGGCAGGACGCTCTGCGGCACCGGCTGCGTCGATCTCGACAGCGACCGCGCCAACTGCGGGGCCTGCGGCACCGCTTGCGCCCAGGGCCAGAGCTGCGCCGGCGGCGCGTGCAGCGCGACGGTCTTCGCCGCCTGTTTCAACACCGGTGAGCTGGTCGCGCTCGACGACGACCTGCAGCCCGCGGCGGCCAGCACCCTGGTCGGCTCCGGCCCGCAGGCGCTCGCGCGCGGCGCCAATCGGGTCCTCGTCGCCGACGCCGTGGACAACGCGCTCTACGGCTTCGACCCTGCCTCCTCGCCGCTCGCGAAGGCCGCCGGCGCCGACCGCCTGGGCAAGGCCGCGAGCCAGCTCCTCGTGCGGGACGGACACGCCTTCGTCGTGAACACCGGCGACAACACGGTGCAGGTCGTCGACCTGACCAAGCCGGCCCCGGCGGAGATCGACGCCAGCCGCACGATCGACGAGATCGCCACCAAGGTCGGCAGCCCGGCCAGCGAGGCGAACACCGCCCCGGCGTTCGCGGCCTTCGCGGGCGAGAAGCTCTACGTCAGCCTGACCGGCACCTGCTATCCCGACCCGGAAGCGGGCCACCAGGCAGGCAACCGGCTCCTCGAGGTCGACGTCTCGACCACGCCCGGCGCGCTCGGCCGCGAGCTCGTCTTCGCCGCGACCGACTACGAGCGCGACGAGGGTGTCACCGAGAGCTCACCTCGCCCGGCCGGCGTCGCCGCCCGCGGCACGACGATCTACGTCGCCATCGGCAACCTCAACCCGGGCTGCATGGGCTCGGCCGGCCCGGGCTACCTCGCCGTCGTCGACACGGCCGCCGTCACGCTGACCGCGCGCAACCTCAAGCTGCCGGATGCCTGCCGCAACCCGGCCTACGTGCTGGCGAGCGAGACCCGCCTCTACGTCTCCTGCCTCGGCTCCTACGGCGCCGGCGCCCGGCCCGAGGAGGCGCTCGTCGTGCTCGACGCGGCCACCGAGCAGGTCGTCGCGACCACGGTCTTCCCGCGCTGTGAGGGCTTCGAGGACGGTCCGAACGCCTGCCGCACGGCGGTCCCGGGACGCCTCGCCCTGCACGGCAACCGGCTGCTCGTCGCCGACAACAACGCCGGCCGCATCCTCGTCACCGACCTGGACGGCGCCATCCCGGCAGGCTTCGAGCAGGGCGTGCAGATCTGCGGCCCGAAGTGCTATGGCGAGAACACCGACTGCTATCAGTTCACGTCCGACGTGCTCTCCATCCGATGATCCGGCCCCAGAAGATAGTCGCGCTCGCCGCCCTGCTGCTGTGCGGGGCGGCGCCGCGCGCGCCCATCCGTCTTGGCCCCGAGGCGGCGAAGGCGCCGCAGCGGATCATCACCCTGGCGCCCTCGCTCACCGAGACCGTGCTCGCGCTCGGCGCCGGTGAGCGGCTGATCGGGGTGACCCGCTTCGACGACGCGCCCGAGGTGGGCGCGCTGCCGCGGGTCGGCGGGTACGTCGATCCCTCGGTCGAGGCGGTCCTCTCGCTGCGGCCCGATCTGCTGCTCGTCGAGCCATCGCCTGGCAACCGCGCCGCGGTCGAGCGGATGGCAGCGCTCGGAACGCCGATCCTCGCGGTCCACCTCGGGACGCAGGAGGAGATCCTCGCGGGCCTGCGCGAGATTGGAAAAGCGCTCGGGCTCGCCCCGCGCGGCGCGGAGCTCGCGGCCGAGACCGCCGCCCGGCTCGAGGCCGTCGCGCGGCGCTCGAAGTCGCTCGCGAAGGTGCGCACGCTCGTCGTCTACGACTGGGAGCCGCTCGTGGTCGCCGGCCCCGGCAGCTTCGCCGACCGGCTGCTCGAGCAGGCCGGCGCGCTCAACGCCGCCGCCGGCGCGCGCAGCGCCTACCCGGTCTACAGCGCCGAGCTCGCGATGCGCGCCGCTCCCGAGGTGATCATCGACGCGGCCGACGTCCCCGACCCACCGCGCGAGCGGATCCTGAAGCTGCCGGGACTCGACAAGGCGCGCCTCGCCCTCGCCTCGCCCAACCTCTTTCGCCCCGGCCCGCGGCTCGCCGAGGCGCTCGAGGAGCTCTTCGGGCTCGTCCACCCGGAGGCGAGGGACGAGAGGGCGCAGCGTTGAGCGTGGGGGCCGCCAGCATCGCTTCGCGCGCGACGGCGGCCCGCGTGGCCCTGGTCGTCGGCGGGCTGCTCGCGGCCGTGGTCGTCGCCGCCGCGCTCGCCGCGGCGTTCGGCGAGTCCGCGCT
>DHSB01000231.1:12142-17052 GCA_002408385.1 Myxococcales bacterium UBA5297 | reverse complement strand
GCGAGGCGGGCGCCGACTGGTCGGAGGTGCTCGGAGGCACGAGCGAGGTGCGGCCCTCGCTCCTCGCGAGCCATCTGCCTTTCGAGACGGCCGTCGGGGAGCTCTTCGCCGTCGGCGCGCCCCTGCTCGGACCACGAGGGCCCTACGGCACGCTGCTGGTCTGCGCGCGCTCGCCGGCGTCTGCCGAACGCCGAGCGCTCGTGCAGTTCGCGGCGGCGGTCATCGGCGAAGCCCTCTCCACGACCGCGAACGCGACCGCGACCGCGAAGCCGGCCGAAGGACCGACCGAATTCAGCGCCGAGCAGCTACGCGGCTGGCTGGCCGAGATCATGCGCCAGGCGCCCGGAGGCCTGGCGGTCGCCGATTGCCGGACCGGGCGCATCGTCCTCGCCAACCGGGCGGCCGAGGCGATGATGAAGAGCAACCTGCTGACGGCCGGGGTGCTCAGCATCACGGAGAAGCCTCTCTTCGACCCGCGGCGCGCCGACGGCTCGCCGCTCCCGCCCGACGAATGGCCGATGCTGCGCGCGATTCGCGGCGAGACGGTCACCGGCGAGGAGATCGAGCTGACGCGCCCCAACGGCACCAGCTTCTTCGCCAGCGTCAGCGTCGGCCCGATCAAGGACGCCGACGGCCGGACGGTCGCGCTCGTCATCACCTTCCAGGACATCACCGCCCGCAGGCAGGCCGAGCGCGAGCGCGAGCGGCTTCACGAGACCGAGAGGCAGGCGCGGGATGAGGCCGAGCGTCAGGCCGCGATGCGCGAGCGCCTGATGGCCATCCTCAGCCACGACCTGCGGCAGCCACTCTCGCTGGTGAAGCTCAACGTCGACCTGCTCGCCGGGTCCGTCACCGGGTGCGAGGCGAACCTCGGGCTGGTGCGCCGGGGCATCAAGCAGATGGAGGTCATGATCGCGGGCCTGCTCGACTACAACCGCTGCGCCAACGGCGGGATGCCCATCTTTCGGCGCGAAGCCGACCTGCGGCTCATCGTCGCCGCCGCGCTCGAGCAGCTCCATCCCTCAAGTCGCAGCCGCATCGACCTCACCTCCCAGGGCGCCTGCCACGGGAGCTGGGACGCGGACCGGCTGCAGCAGGCCTTCGGAAACCTGCTGACGAACGCGGTGCGCCACGGGGCTGCCGACGGGCAAATCACCGTGCAGCTCCGCGGGCTGGCCGACTCGGTGATGCTCGAGGTCCACAACCGCGGCGAGCCGATCCCCGACGCCATCCTGCAGAAGCCCTTTGCGGCCTTTCAGCGCGGGCCGAAAGGCTCGGGGCTCGGGCTCGGCCTGTACATCGTCCACGAGGTGGTGCGCGCCCACGGGGGCAGCATCGAGGTCGAGTCGACGCTCGAGTCGGGAACCCGCTTCCTCGTCTCGCTGCCACTCGCGGTGTGAGGCGCTCGCCGGACCGGGCCCTCGCCCGGCTTCGACCTTGAGCTGACAGGGCTGTCGATGGGCGCCCGCCCCCCGATCAGCCCGTGAGCGTAGGCCGAGCCTGCGAGGCCAAATTCGAGGGGCCCTTCGACTCCGCTGCCGCCGCTCGCGCGTCGGCAGCTACGCTCAGGGTGAGCGGTCGACGGTTCTTCAGCTAAAGGAATCCGTGGCCCAAGCGCGCGGGGCCCCGGGTCGACGACGGCTATCGGGCGGCGAGGCGCGACCAACCGGCCGGCAGCGCCGCCGCCACCGCGGCGATCTTGAGCGCGTCGCCGGCGAGGAAGGGCGCGGCGCCCTGCAGCAGCGCAGCCTGCAGGGGGACGAAGCTGGCGAGCCAGAGCACGCCCAAGCCGTAGATGACGGCGTTGCCGAGGACCATCGCCGCCACGGTCGTCGCCGCCCGGCGGTCCCAGCCGCGCTCGGCGAGCAGGCCCACGAGCGCCGCGGCGAAGACGAAGCCGACGAGGTAGCCGCCGGTCGGACCGGCCAGGCGCGCGAGGCCCCAGGCACCGTTGGCAAAAACTGGCATCCCGACGAGCCCCTGGCCGATGTAGGCGAGCACCGACAGCGCCCCGAGCCTGCTGCCGAGCAGCAGCCCGGCGAGCAGGACCGTCATGGTCTGCAGCGTCAGCGGCACCGGCGTGAAGGGCAGCGGGACGGCGACCAGCGACGACAGGCCGATGGCCAGACCGAAGAAGAGGACGAGGCCGGCCTCGAGCAGCGCGGTGCGCCGCGGCAGCAGGGCGTCGACCAGAGTCAGGGCGTGGGCGGTGGGCATGGCTGTCTCCTGGAAATCAGCGCGACCAAGTGCGCGTGGCTGCGCGGGACTACTAGTCGAGGCCCGTGCTGCAGACAAGCGGCTTGCCGTCCTTAGGTCCGACCTGCCGGCGGCCGGACTTGTCTTTGCTGCCGGAGACGATGCATCCGGCCTTCACTTTGGTCCCCGCGTCGGGCTCACGCCGACCGCCGCTGCAGACCTTGCGCCCCTCGCGGAAGCCTGCTTGTCTGCCTGCCCCACGGAGGAGAGAGCCGATGACCAACCGCGACCTCGTCGAAGCTGCTTTCGCCGACCGCACGCGCCTCGAAGAGCCGGCCGTACGCGGGGCGATCCTGGTGACCATCGCCGAGCTCGACTCGGGCGACGTTCGGGTCGCCGAGAAACGAGACGGCGAGTGGCAGGTCAACGCCTGGGTCAAGCAGGCGATCCTCCTCTACTTCGCCATCGCCGAGATGAAGGCCTGGGAGGCCGGGCCGCTCGCCTTCCACGACAAGATCCCCATCAAGCGCGACCTCGCCAAGGCGGGCGTGCGCGTCGTACCGCCGGGGACCATCCGCTACGGCGCCTACGTCGAGCCCGGCGCGATCCTGATGCCCGGCTACGTCAACATCGGCGCCTGGGTCGGCGGCGGGACGATGGTCGACACCTGGGCGACGGTCGGAAGCTGCGCGCAGATCGGCCGCAACGTCCATCTGTCGGGCGGCGTGGGAATCGGCGGCGTGCTCGAGCCTCCTGGGGCCACGCCGGTGATCATCGAAGACGGCTGCTTCATCGGCAGCCGCTGCATCGTCGTCGAGGGCGTGCGAGTCGAGGAAGAGGCGGTGCTCGGCGCCAACGTGGTGCTCACCTCTTCGACGCAGATCATCGACGTGACCGGCGAGCAGGAGGTCGTCCACCGCGGCCGCGTCCCGGCGCGCTCGGTGGTCATCCCCGGCACGCGGCCCAAGAGGTTCCCGGCGGGCGAGTACGGCGTCGCCTGCGCCCTCATCATCGGCCGACGCTCCGAGTCGACCGACCGGAAGACGAGCCTCAACCAGGCGCTGCGCGACTTCAACGTTTCGGTCTAGCGACGGTCGGCGGTCGAGGGTCGACAGCTTCGGGCTGCGCCCGGAACCCAAGTAGACGGTCGCAGGTTGGCAGGGGCGCAGAGGGATGTGCCCGTCGAGGAATCGAGCAGAAGGCGGGGCCGATTCGAGGGTTACCGGCGGCCGGCACGAAGGCGCACGAAGGCCGGCCCTCGGGAATCGCGCTGCCGCGCAACCAATCTCAAGGTGGGTAGTGGAGCAGGCAGGCTTGACAATCGCGAAGCCTGCTTGAGCTCAGGCAAGACTCGACTGCAATGGCTTTCGCAAAACCAGGGCCTCTCCCCGAGCTTCGGCCACCATCGGCCGACGCCGGCGGGCCAACCTTTGGAGACGATCGTGGCCGACCCCCTCGAGAAGCGACTCGCTGACCTCACCCTCGAGCTCTGCAGCATCCCGTCGGTGACTGGTGACGAGACGGCCATCTGCGATCACGTCGAGCGCTGGGCGCGAAGCCGTCTGCCGGGGCGTGCGGTGCGGCGGGTCGGCAACACGCTCATCGTCGGCAGCTTCGACGATCCCCGGGCCACCATCGCGCTCGTCGGCCACCTCGACACCGTGCCCGGGCGCCCGGAGGACTTCCCGGCGCGCCTCGAGGGCGATCGCGTCGTCGGGCTCGGCTCCTCGGACATGAAGAGCGGCGACGCGGTGATGATGGCGCTCGCCGAAGACCTCGACCTCGCCGCCCTGCCCTACAACGTCGTCTTCGTCTTCTATGACCGCGAAGAGGGGCCGTATGAGGAGAACGGTCTTGGGCCGGTGCTCGAGCAGATGCCGGAGGTGGCCCGGACCTCGTTCGCGGTCTTCCTCGAGTCCTGCAACAACGAGCTGCAGATGGCCTGCATGGGCTCGCTGCACGCGCGGGTCACCTTCCGCGGCAAGCCCGCGCACAGCGCGCGTCCCTGGCAGGGCGAGAACGCGATCTACAAGGCCGCCGGCCTGCTCACCGAGCTGTCGGCGCGCGAGCGGCGGCGCGTCGAGATCGAGGGCTTCGAGTACTTCGAGGTCATCTCGGCGACGCTCGCCCATGGCGGCAGGGCGCGCAACGTCGTCCCCGAGAGCTTCGAGCTGAACCTCAACTACCGCTTTGCCCCCGGCAAGAGCCTCGAGCAGGCCGAGCAGGAGCTGCGGGCCGTGGTGGGCGAGCGCGCCGAGGTCGAGATAGTCGATCGCTCGCCCGCCGGCGCGGTCTGCGCGACCAACCCGCTCTACCAGCAGCTTCGGCGCGTCAGCGGCGCCCCCGCCGCGCCGAAGCAGGCGTGGACCGACGTCGGCCGCTTCGCCGCGCACGGCATCGACGCGGTGAACTTCGGCCCCGGGCTCACCAGCCAGGCGCACCAGGCGGGCGAGCTCGTCCCCGTCGCAGACATCGTCGAGAGCTACCGGATGCTGCGCGCCTTTCTCGAGGCGCAGCCGGCGGAGATGCCTGAGGAGTTATGAGTTCTGAGTTTTGAGTTGGGAGTGAAGAGCTCGGCGGTGGCGCCGCCCACCGCCGGGGCGCCGAGGCCGCGGGTTTCGGGAGTCCCGGCCTCCGCTCGCCCGCACGACGCCGGCACGAAGGCCGGCACTCCGGTCTCCGCACGCACGCACGACGCCGGCACGAAGGCCGGC
>DHSB01000231.1:2275-12034 GCA_002408385.1 Myxococcales bacterium UBA5297 | reverse complement strand
CGCACGACGCCGGCACGAAGGCCGGCACTCCGGCCTCCTCTCGCCCGCACCTCCTCCCAACTCCCAACTCAAAACTCACAACTGCTCCGGAATTCCCCACACCCCGCACTGTTGTCGCGCTTGGAACCGGCCGAACACCACGCGAGCGCTCCCGGACACCACGCGAGCGGCCCCATGTCCGACGCTTGTGCTCTTCGCGCCCGGGTTGCTAGTGCCTCTCGACCAGGAGACCACCCGATGAGAACCCGATTCCTACTGGCAACCCCTGCCGCCCTGCTCGTCTCGGCGCTGGCCGCCGCCGCGCCCGCCGAGCGGCCGCAGGTCCAGGAGCACTCGCTGCCCAACGGCATGAAGGTCCTCATCCTCGAGGACCACGCCGCGCCGGTGGCCACCTTCAGCGTCTTCTATAAGGTGGGCAGCCGCAACGAGACCACCGGCAACACCGGCAGCGCCCACCTGCTCGAGCACCTGATGTTCAAGGGCACCAAGCGCTTCGGGAAAGGCCAAATCATGGCCTCTCTCGACCGCATCGGCGCCCAGTGGAACGCGACGACCTTCTACGACTACACCAACTATTACGAGACCGTCCCCGTCGAGAAGCTCGACTTCGTCATGGGCCTCGAGGCCGACCGGATGCGCAACTCGCTCATCCTCGACGAGGAGCGCGAGCTCGAGCGCATCGTCGTGCGCAACGAGCTCGAGCGGGGCGAAAACTCGCCGGTCCGCTCGCTGATGCACGAGGTCTGGGGGGCCGCCTTCAAGGCCCACCCCTACCACCACCCGGTCATCGGCTGGAGCTCGGAGGTCGAGGGCGTGCCGACCGCGAAGCTGCGCGAGCTCTACCGGACCTTCTACCAGCCGGATAACGCCGTCGCCGTCGTCGTCGGCGACTTCCAGGCCTCCGAGGCGCTGGCGATGGTGCGCAAGCACTTCGCGAAGATCCCGGGCGGCCACCGCTTCCCCGCGCTCTACACCGTCGAGCCCGAGCAGAAGGGAGAGCGCCGGGTGACCCTGCGCAAGGCGGGCGACCTGAAGGTGGTCGCCCTGGCCTGGAAGGCGCCCCAAGCCGCCCACGAGGACATGGCCGCGCTCAAGCTGCTGCACCTCGTGCTGTCGGGCGAGCTCAACCTCGGCCCCTTCGGCGATCCGCTCGACCCGGGCATTTCCAACCGCCTCTACCAGGCGCTCGTCGAGAAGGAGCTCGCTACCTACGCGGGCGTCGACTACGTGCCGATGAAGGACCCGGGCCTCTTCATGGTCCTCGCCCTGCCCCGCCCCGAGGTCGAGCACGGGAGGGTCGAGAAGGCGGTCCGCGAGCAGCTCGAGCGGCTGAAGAACGAGCCGGTCGAGCCCGCCGAGCTCGCCCGCGCCAAGGACCGCGCCGCCGCCGCCTTCGGCCTGATGCAGGACGGCACCAACGGGCGGGCGATGCTCCTCGGCTACTTCGCGGCGATCGCCGACTGGAGGCTCGCCGACAACTTCGCCGAGCGGGTCCAGCAGGTTACCGCCGAAGACCTGCAGCGGGTCGCCAAGAAGTACTTCGACGACTCGAAGCTGACCGTCGGCCTGTTCGAGCCCACCTCCCCGGCCTCCGCCGGGGAGCAGGCCTCGCTCGGCGAGGCGAGAGGGCGCGCCGAGGCCTACCGCGGCTTCGACGGCCGCTCGCCTCTCGGCGCGGCCCGGACCGCGACCGCGACCGCCGCCAGCCGGCGCTCGAGCCGCAAGGCCGAGCCGGTCATCCGCACCGAGCTGCCCAACGGCCTTGTCGTCCTCGTCCGCGAGAACCGCTCGAGCCCGACCTTCAGCATCGCCGGGTCGATCAAGGCCGGCGGCGTCTTCGACCCGAAGGAGAAGCCGATGCTCTCGGCGCTGACAGCGAGCTCGCTGATGCGAGGGACGAAGAAGCGCTCGAAGCTCGAGCTCGCCCAGTCGCTCGAGCAGGTCGGCGCCTCGCTCGGCTACTCGGGCGGCGCCGAGACGGTCACCCTGAGCGCCGGCGGGCTCTCCCGCGACTTCGAGCGGGTCCTCGACCTGCTCGCCGAGACGATGACCGAGCCGGCCTTCCCCAAGGACGAGGTCGACAAGCTCAAGCGCGAGGCCATCGCCTCACTCAAGCAGTCCGAGGACTCGCCGAGCACCCGCGCGCGGCGCGCCTTCTACCAGGGCCTCTATCCCGAGGGCCACCCGTACTACGCCCCCTCGCTCGACAAGACGATCGCCGCGCTCGAGAGCCTCGAGCCGGCCGCCCTCGCCGAGTTCCACGCCGCCCGCTACGGGGCCAACGCGACGGTGCTCGTCGTCGTCGGCGACCTCGACGCGATGCAGGCCATCGAGGCGATCAAGCGCCGCTTCGGCGGCATGAAGAAGGTCGCCCACCCGGAGATCGTCGTCCCGCCGGTCGCCGTGCGCCGCGCGCCGGCCCGCGAGGTGGTCTTCGTGCCCGAGAAGGCCAACGTCGACGTGCTGCTCGGCCACCAGGGGGTCCTCACCCGCACCGACCCGGAGTACTACCCGGCGATGATCGCCAACTACGTCTTCGGCGGCTCGGCCTCGGCGCGCCTGTTCCAGGAGGTGCGCGACCGGCTCGGGCTCACCTACGGCATCTACTCGTCGCTCTCCTCCAGCCATGGCGCCGGCCCCTGGAGCGTGTGGATGACGCTCAACCCGTCGAACGTCGAGCAGGCCGTCGACGTGGTCAAAGGGCTGAGCCGCGAGCTGGTGCAGAAGGGCCTGACCGACGTCGAGCTCGAAGCCGCCAAGGAGACGCTCGTCGGCAAGTACAAGGTCGGGCTGGCCACCAACTCCGGCATGGCGGGCGCGCTCGCGCTCTTCGAGGGCTACGGCCTGCCGAGCGACTTCGTCGACGAGCACATCGCGCGGCTGCAGGCGGTCACCAAGGCCCAGGTCTCGGCGGTGCTCAAGAAGTACTTCCACCCTGACAGCCTGCTCGAGGTGGTCGCCGGGACCTATCCGCCCAAGGGCGACGCGACGATCGCGCCGCAGAAGTAGTGCGCCCCTCCCGTGCTCGTTCGCGGCCGCTCGCGCTTCTCCGGCGAGCGGCCGCTCGATTTGCGGGGACGCGTGGGGCCGGTCGCCCTGCCGCGGCGCAAGCCCTCGGGGCGCCGATCGGCGCGCCGCACGATTCGCCGCCGGCACGACCGATTCCGTTGCAGTCCGGAACGCCTTCCGTAAGATGGCGAACTTTCCGCCCTTTCCCACCAATGCCGGCGTGGGCGGGATACCCGAAGTCGAGGAGCAGCCAGAGGATGAAGATCTCCGTCATCGGCAGTGGATACGTGGGCCTGGTCGCCGGGACCTGCTTCGCGGACAGCGGCAACGACGTCGTCTGCATCGACCGCGACGCGGCGAAGATCGAGCTGCTCAACTCCGGCGGGGTCCCCATCTACGAGCCGGGCCTCGAGGAGCTTCTCAAGCGCAACGTCAAGGACGGCCGGCTCACCTTCTCGACCGACCTGAGGTCGGGGGTCGCCGGCGCCGACGTCGTCTTCATCGCCGTGGGCACCCCGCCCGACGAGAACGGCGAGGCCGACCTGCAGCACGTGCTCGCCGCGGCCCGCGAGATAGGCAAGGCGCTCACCGGCTATGCGGTGGTCGTCGACAAGAGCACCGTGCCGGTGGGCACCGCCGACAAGGTGCGCGAGGAGATCCGCAAGGTCACCGACGTCGAGTTCGACGTGGTCTCCAACCCTGAGTTCCTCAAGGAAGGGGCGGCCATCGACGACTTCATGAAGCCCGACCGCGTGGTGATCGGCGTCGAGAGCGAGCGGGCCCGCAAGATCATGGGCGAGCTCTACGCGCCCTTCGTGCGCACCGAGAACCCCATCCTCTTCATGGACCCGCGCTCGGCCGAGCTGACCAAGTACGCCTCGAACGCGATGCTCGCGGTGCGCATCAGCTTCATGAACGAGATCGCCCAGCTCTGCGAGCGCGTCGGCGCCGACGTCGACCTGGTGCGCAAGGGCATGGGTGCCGACCGGCGCATCGGCTACCCGTTCCTCTTCCCCGGCGTCGGCTACGGCGGAAGCTGCTTCCCCAAGGACGTCAAGGCGCTCATCGCCAGCGCCCAGCAGCACGGGCTCGAATACGACATGCTGCGCACGGTCGAGCGCATCAACGCGCGGCAGAAGAAGGTGCTCGTCGAGAAGGCCGTCAAGCACTTCGGCGACCTCAACGGCAAGGTCTTCGGCGTCTGGGGCCTGGCCTTCAAGCCGAAGACCGACGACATGCGCGAGGCCCCTTCCATCGAGATCATCGAGGGCCTGGTGGGCAAGGGCGCGCGCGTGCAGGTGACCGACCCGGTCGCCACCGAGGTCGCCAGGAAGATCTTCGGCGACCGCGTGCTCTTCTGTCCGGGGCCCTACGAGGCCATCGAGGGCGCCGACGCGCTGTGCATCGTCACCGAGTGGAACGAGTTCCGGCACCCGGACTTCGAGCGCATGAAGGCCCTGATGAAGACCCCGGTCGTCTTCGACGGTCGCAACCTCTTCGACCCGGCGAAGATGCGCGAGCGCGGCTTCGTGTACCACGGCATCGGGCGGCGCTAGCGAGCCGCGGTTCGCCGGAAGATCAAGCGGCCGATTGGAGTCGGCCAATGCCGGGCGTCGGCGGAGGGCATGAGCCGCCTCTACGGTTTCATCGGGACGACGGGGAATCCACGTGGCTGATCTACAGGCCCTCAGCACGCTTGAACCGGCGGGCAGCGAGTCCCCGAAGGCCCCGGCTCCGTCGCCGCTCCCGCTCGCCGTCGTCCGCGCGCTGCGGCCGCGCCAGTGGACCAAGAACGCGGCCGTCCTCGCGCCGCTCGTCTTCGCCCACAAGGCGCTCGAGCCCTCTCTCGCGCTGCGGGCGATTGTGGCGACGGTCGCCTTCTGCCTGCTCTCGAGTGCGGTCTACGTCTTCAACGACCTCGCCGATCGCGACCACGACAGGCTCCATCCGACCAAGCGCTTCCGCCCCATCGCCAGCGGCGAGGTCGGAACCGGGTTGGCCATCGGCTTGGGCCTCGCGCTGGGCGCGAGCGGCCTGGCGGCGTTCTGGTTCCTTGGGACGCCCGCCTTCTTCGGAGCCCTCGGCTACCTCGGCCTGCAGGTCGCCTATACCGGGCTGCTCAAGCGGCTCGTCATCCTCGACGTCATCGCCATCGGCACCGGCTTCGTCGTGCGGGTGGCGACCGGCGCGCT
Organism: Myxococcales bacterium UBA5297; assembly: GCA_002408385.1. Taxonomy (GTDB): domain Bacteria; phylum Myxococcota; class Myxococcia; order Myxococcales; family UBA5297; genus UBA10939. The sequence goes on along the minus strand of DHSB01000231.1, from coordinate 6,833 downwards.
CGCCATCGACGTGCCCATCTCGAACTGGCTCTACCTCTGCACCTTCCTGCTCTCGCTGTTCCTGGGCTTCTCCAAGCGGCGCGCCGAGCTGGCGCTGCTCGACAAGGAGGCCGCCTCGCACCGGGCGAACCTGAGCGAGCTGTCGCTGCCGCTGCTCGATCAGCTCATCTCGGTGGTGACCGCCTCCACGGTCGTCTCCTACGCGCTCTACACGATGAGCGAGGAGACGGTGCGCAAGTTCGGCACCGACAACCTCAAGTTCACCATCCCCTTCGTCGTCTACGGCATCTTCCGCTACCTGTACCTGATCTACCGGCGCAACGAGGGGGGCAGCCCGGAGAAGCTGCTGCTGAGCGACGTGCCGCTGCTCGTCGATATCGCTCTGTTCACCGCGATCGTCGGGGCGGTGCTCTATCTGTGACGGCTGGCAGCCGAGTGAGCGTTGGTGCGCCTTCGAGGCTCGCTCTGGCATCGGCCGGCATGGATGGAAAGGCGGGAGCACTCTGGTTGGGGAGACTCTAGAAGAGATCCGGTCGAGCACTTCCGCAGGGGCGCGGCAGGTCCGTACCGTCACCAAGGTACGGCCGGGCCTCTCCGAGAAGACCGAGGGGTTGCCGGGCGGGGAGACTCGCTTGGAGGTTATTGACAGTTCGCTGGTGGTCGTCGAGCAGGCGATTGCCAAGCTATTGATTGCGAAGTGGCCCGGAAGGCCTCTCGCGCGCACGAGGTGGTAGGGAATGAATGAGACGACAGCCAGCGAGACTCGCAGCCGGGCCGAAAGGCTCCTCGACCGCCTCCTCGAGCAGAGACTGCTCGAGCTCGAGGGCGGCAGTGACCAGACCAAGCTCGCCGCGGGAATCTCGCAGGTGCTCGAGACCGACTCCGACTCGCGGGCGCGGGCTGAAAGGCTCGCTCAGTGGCTGCTCGGCCAGAAGGAGGTCGCCGAGCTGTTCGCCACCGACGACGAGCTCGCCGCGGTGATCGAGACGAGCTAGAAGCCTTTGGACGACGGGCCCGCCTGGTCACCTGCGGCAGACCGCGTGCCATTCTGCGCCGGTGTGCCGATGGGCATCGGGCGCTCGGGCACCCTCGCCGGCCGGCGCGGTCAGCGCGCGCGCAATCGAGAGCCATCCCGGCCATCGGTCACGAGCTCCAGAGCCGTCGCGATACAGCCCCAGCGAAATCGAGGGGTACAAGCTTCACGCGGGCGCCTTGCCCGGCTGTGTCCTGATTGAACGCGCAACGGAGGCACCGCGTGGCTGCGTTTGGCCCGCCCCCTCCCCGCCCGAGGAGCAGTTCGATCCGCCCTCGCGCCCGGCGCGTCTTCGTCGCAAGCTCGTGCTCGATTTCTGGACGGGCGCATTGCCATGCGCCCCTACCGACTCACGACTGTCAACTCTCGACCGGCGCCCTCGGTTATCCTTCCCAGCGAACAAGTGCGGCTCAGCGCTGTTCTATCCGCACTCGACCTGAATCCTCCGGCCGCGCCCTCGGCACTCGAGGCCGGCCTCAGTTCCGGCGCAGGCGCGCCGGCCGACATCCGAAGGGAGCAGCGACATGGCGCGCGCGAAGGTGGCAGTTCTCAAGGTGAAGTCCGAGACCGTCCTCGAGGACATCGACCGGCTGCTCGAGTTGGCCGAGGTCGACAAGGTCTTCGCCAAGGACCGGGCGACCATCCTCAAGGACAACATTAGCTGGCACTTCCCCTTCCCCGGCGCGAACACGACCCCTTGGCAGCTCGAGGGCACCATCCTCGCCCTGCGCAAGCGCGGCTTCCAGGAGCAGGTCTGCGTCCAGAACAAGACCGTGGTCACCGACGCGTTCAAGGGCGAGGACCTCAACCACTATCTGCCCATCTTCAAGCGTCACGAGATCCCGGTCCTCTACAACTTCCTCGAAGAGGACATGAAGTGGGTCTCGTACCGGCCCCAGGCCCGGATGCGCGCGCTCGACCGCGTCTTCCCCGAGGGCATCCGTCTGCCCGACTACTTCTTCGGCAAGAACATCGTCCATCTGCCCACGGTCAAGTGCCACATCTACACGACCACCACCGGCGCGATGAAGAACGCCTTCGGCGGCCTGCTCAACACCAAGCGCCACTACACGCACTCGTGGATCCACGAGACGCTGGTCGACCTGCTCGCCATCCAGAAGGAGATCCACTCCGGGGTCTTCGCGGTGATGGACGGCACCACCGCCGGCGACGGCCCGGGCCCGCGCACGATGCGCCCGGTGATCAAGAACGTGATGCTCGCCAGCGGCGATCAGGTGGCCATCGACGCGGTCGCCGCGAAGCTGATGGGCTTCGACCCGATGACCATCCCGTACATCCGCATGGCCCACGAGGACGGCCTGGGCGTCGGGCGACCCGAGGAGATCGAGCTGGTCGGCGAGGACGTCTCCGGCGAGAGCTGGGGCTTCAGCGTCGGCGACAACGGCGCCTCGATGGTCGGCGACATCATGTGGTTCGGCCCGCTCAAGCGGTTCCAGAAGCTCTTCTTCCACACGCCGCTGGTCAACGTCTTCGTGGCGGGCTCGGAGGCCTACCACGACTACTACCGCTGGCCGCTGCGCGACCGGCGCGTCTTCGAGACCTGGCTCGGGACCACCGAGTGGGGCCGGCTGTTCCAGACCTACGCGGGCGGCCAGTCGGCGTCGCGGTCCTCGAAGGGCGCCTCGGCCGTCGGCTGAGCCTGCGCCCTCTCGAGCTTCACGGTCTGCAGACCGCTCGCCTTCCAAGCGCCGAAGCCGCCGAGGTAGTTGAAGACGTGGTGGAAGCCGTGGCGAGCGAGGATGCTCGCCGCGATGCCTCCACGGTTGCCCGAGCTGCACATCGTGACGACGGGGCGGTCGCCCGGTAGCTCGTCGATGCGCCGCTCGAGCTCGCCCACGAAGATCGGGCGCGCGCCGGGCACCAGACCCTTCTCCCACTCGCCGGGCTGGCGGACGTCGACGATGGCGACGTCGGCCTGGCTCTCGACCCACCGGCGCAGCTCCGCGGTCGAGAGCGTGCCGACGTGCGCTATCTCGCGGCCTTCCTCCTGCCAGCTCGTGAAGCCGCCGCGCAGGTAGCCCTCGACCCGGTCGAACCCGATGCGCAGCAGCATGCGCGCGACCTGCTCGACGCTCGCCTGCTCCGGCAGGACCAGCACCAGCGGCGTGTCGTGCGAGATGACCCAGGGCAGGTACACGGGCAATCCCTCGAGCCAGACGTTGTACGAGCCCGGCACGTGCCCGCCAGCAAAGGCCTGGGGCATGCGCGCGTCGATGGCGATGGCGCCCGCCCTGAGCCGCTCCTCGAATTCGCCGGTGCGCAGCGGCACGAGCGACGGCGCGCGCGCGAAGACGGCCGGGTCGCCGTGTTCGTTGAGCTCCTCCATCCGCCGGAAGTAGGGCGGGCGGACGAGCTCCTGAGCGAGCAGCGCGCGCACGAACGCCTCGCGGCCCGGCTCGACCAGGCGCGGGTTGTGGCGCCGTTCGTAACCGAGCGTCGAGTGCTGGCGCGCCGAGATGTGCCCGCCGCAGACCGAGCCGCCGCCGTGAGCCGGGGCGAGGATCACCCCGTCGCCGAGCGGCAGGAGCTTGCCGAAGAGGCTCTCGTAGAGCGCCGCGGCCAGGCGCGGCCGCTCCGACTCGCCATAGAGATCGATGCGGCCCACCTCGCCGACGAAGAGCGTGTCGCCGGTGAAGACCATGAAGGCGTCGCCGCGGGCCTTCGTTTCGCCGAGCACGAAGGAGAGGCTCTCGTCGGTGTGGCCGGGGGTCTCGAGGACGCGCAGCTCCAGGCTGCCGACGCCAAAGCGATCGCCCTCGTGCACGGGCGTGCCGTAGTCGAAGGCGAGCCTGCTCGAGTGCAGCACGGTGGCCCCGGTCAGCTTGGCGAGCGCGCTCGAGCCGATGACGTAGTCCTCGTTGCGATGGGTCTCGAGCACGTAGCGGATGCGCAGGCCGTTCTCGCGCGCGAGGTCGAGGTAGACGTCGACGTCGCGCCGCGGATCGATGACCGCGGCCTCGCCGCCGTCGGCGACGATGTAGGAGTTGTGGGCGAGTCCTTCGCTGACGAACCGCTCGATCGACATGGGCGCCTCCGTGACGGACGACGCCCGAAGGTAGGGAGGCGGTCGATACGTTGGAGAGGCCCCGATCGCGTCACGCGCGGCTCACGGCCGGTACCGGGTGCCTCACGGCCGCGGCAGGGCGCCTCACGGCCGCGGCTGCGGGCCTCACGGCCGCGGCTGCGGGCCTCACGGGCGCGGCTGGGTGCGTCACGCCCGCGGCAAGGCGCCTCACGCCCGCGGCTGGGTGCCTCACGCCCGCGGCAAGGCGCCTCACGGGCGCGGCTGGGTGCCTCACGGGCGCAGCAAGGCGCCTCACGGCCGCGGCAAGGCGCCTCACGGGCGCGGCTGGGTGCCTCACGGGGGATGCAAGGTGGAGCACGCCACCCCGGATGGGTGTTTCTCGCCCGGGTACTTCATGGCCAGCAGGATGGCGTGACTCCCCTCGGAAGCAGGTGGCCGGATAGAAGGTTTGAGGCAGCCGCGGAGCGCGGTGGCCCGCC
>DHSB01000231.1:1208-2077 GCA_002408385.1 Myxococcales bacterium UBA5297 | reverse complement strand
GGGCCTGGGAGGGGCGATCGCGTTTGCTGGTGCTCGGCGCCCGTCGCTCGTTCTGGCTGCCAACCGCAGGACGGCCCGTCGCATGAACGGGAGCGATGTCAGGGTCACCTGCTAGCTTGGGCTCCTCATCGAACAGGGGGAACACATGGCGATCAACTATCGGGGCGGAATGAAGGCGCCGTCATTGCTCGAGCATTGCCGGAAGCTGAGGCGGCGGGCGACGCCTTCGGAGCGAAGGCTGTGGCTGTTGCTCAGGGGGCCCGAATTCGAGCCCTTCAAGTTTCGCCGACAGCATCAATTCGGCAGGTTCATCCTCGATTTCTTCTGCCCGGCCAAGAGGCTCGCCATCGAGTTGGACGGCCCGCCACACGAAACCCCGGTCGGCAAGGAGCGTGATCAAGCCCGGGATTTCCTACTTGGCTTGGCGGGAGTGCGAGTCCTGCGCTTCGCCAACGAAGAGTTCGCACTGAGGACCAACTATGTGCTCGCCCAAATTCGCGCCGCCCTCCTTGAATAACCGCGAAGCATCCCGCTGCAACTAGGCCGTAGATCAGAAGGCCAGCACACGCGATCGCCCCTCCCAGGCCCGCGCAACCAAGTAGGTGACGAGCACATTCGTCGCGCGGGCCGTTTGGGAGGGGAGGGGGCGGGCCCACCGGCCGCCGCGCCCTCTCGGTCCCCCATTCCGGCAAGGACTTCATCGGCACCACGCGAGAGGACGCCTCACCCACGCGAGCGGATGCCTCAACCACGCGAGCGGATGCCTCAACCACGCGAGAGAACGCCTCAACCACGCGAGAGAACGCCTCAACCACGCGAGAGAACGCCTCAACCAAGCGAGAGGATGCCTCACCCACGCGAGCGGACGC
>DHSB01000231.1:0-1011 GCA_002408385.1 Myxococcales bacterium UBA5297 | reverse complement strand
CACCCACGCGAGCGGACGCCTCAACCACGCGAGCGGATGCCTCAACCACGCGAGAGAACGCCTCAACCACTCGGATCGCGTTCTACACAAGACAACGCAGCCGACTCCCGTGCGAAAGGGCGTCCTACACACGACAAAGCGGTCGCCCCCGAAGATCGACCGCCTCTACCCGTTCTGGATGAGCCCGAGGCGGACCATCGCCCGCCCACCGCGCTCGCCCTGACACCCACCCGGGGGATGAGACGATGAGCGCCTGGCTGCCGAAGCCGTGGATCAGGCCGACGACCTCCTCGGCGCTCAGCCGCATCGCATTGATTCGACAGGCCGGCGACGAAGCCGCACTCGCGGATGGTCTTGAGGGTCTGGGCGTTGGCGTTGTCGACCAGCACCGCGCCGGGCTCGATCTTTGTCTCGCGCAGGAGGGCGAGCGCGCGGCGGGTCACGCGCAGCTTGTCGCGCTCGGGCGTGCGCACGACGACCGGCAGGTTGAGCTCCCCGGCGAGCTGGAGCTGCCGGCCGCGCGGGATGGCGGCGAGCACCTCCTCGAGTCCGTGCCCGATCACGTTTGTCGCCCAGGGTTCCCTTTCGTCCGTCCCTGTCCCCCCCGAGGTCGCCGCCCATGAATCCGAAGCTGTTGGCCGGGCTTACCAGCCGGCCGCCTGAACTTCGCGAGCGCTTGCGCCTCTCCGGGTCCAAATCCGGGCTTTTCGGAGGGTCGATTACCCCTACAACGGTCGGGAAGGCACCCGGGGGCTCGGCGAGAGGCTCGCCGCTACGTCAATAGGACTTCCGGAAGGGCGCGGCTCCTGGGGCCTCCCAGGCCGCCAGGCTCGATTTGCGCTCTTCTCGACACTCGGGCGCTCCTGAGGCCGGAGACGGACTTCCCGTCGGCGGGCTGCGCAGGTCGGCCGCATAGCGGCGCCGGAGGCCTGTCAGGGTCGACCTCTATCCTCGCCATCATGAGAGGGGACGGCACGGCCGCTCTGTCCGAAGCCGAGCCCGGGGCGGCGA
>DHSB01000228.1 GCA_002408385.1 Myxococcales bacterium UBA5297 | reverse complement strand
GCCGGCGTCTCGCCGGCCGCCGAGCGGCGCGCGAGCTCTGGGACCGCCGGCGTCTCGCCGGCCGCCGAGCAGAGCGCGAGCCCTGGGACCGGCCGGCGTCTCGCCGGCCGCCGAGCAGGGCGCGAGCTCTGGGACCGCCGGCGTCTCGCTGGCCGCCCGAACTCCCGCTCGCCCGTAGGGTCGAAGGTCGGGCAAGCGCGGAACGCGGGAGAAAGGTTGCCTGCGTCGCTTGAGGGGCGACAATCCTCGGGAGATGAAGTTGCCGCGTCCCCTTCAAGCCATCGCCCCGAGTCTCGTCGGAGCGGCGCTCGCCGTTGCGGGCATCGCCACCGCGCGCGCCGAGGGGCTCGAGGTACGCGTTCTCTCGGCCGTCGCCGACGCGGTTCCGGACCCGACGGAGAAGACGGTCGTTTCAGGCACCGCGGTGACTCTGATCGCCGCCGCGCGCAGCGCGAAGACGGGCCTGGTTGCGGTCGCCCCGCGGGTCGTCTGGGCCCGTGGCGAGCGCCCGCGCAAGGCTCGGTTACCCGACACCGCGCGTGACGGCAGCTCGAAGGTGCGCTGGTTCAAGGTCGAGGCGGCCCAGCGCTCGCTCTCCAACACCGATCCCTCTTTCCATTGGGAGCCCATCGAGTACCGCGACGTGCCCATCCCCGCGTGCGACGACCGGTGGACCTGTCCCGCCGACGTGCGCGCGAGCATCTTCGGCGACCGCGGCGGGCTGGGGACGATGGCCTTCAAGGTCGAGGTCTCGCTCGATGGCCTGCGAGGCAGCTCGCCGGGCAGCGAGAAGCTCTATCGCGGAGGGCTCGGCGAGGCCGTCGCGCGCGTCACCGTCCGGCGCGACGACAGCTACCTCGGCTACCTGACCGAGCTCTTCAACACGCCGTACATCTGGGGCTCGGCCGGCACGCCCGATTCGATTCATCAGGCCGAGCGGCGCATCGGCTCGGACTGCGCCGACTTCGTCACCTACGGCGTGCGGCGGCTCGGCCACGAGGTGCCGTATACCTCGACCTGGACCCTTCCCAAGTACGCCCGCGAGCTCGCCTCGTCGCCCGGGCCGGACGAGGAGGGCGTCTATCGCGACGAGAAGGGCGAGCGGATCGTCGTCGGCGACAAGGGCATCCGGCCCGGCGACCTGCTGCTGTTCAAAGGTCACGTCGGCGCCTTCGCCCGCGACGAGGAGCCGCTGGGCGTCTTCACCTCGAGCGACCTCATGATCCACACCTGCTGGGCAGAGCCTGTCGAAGAGCCGATCGCCGAGAGCGGCTACGACAAGCGGCCCCTGAGAGTCCTGAGATGGCGCGCGCTCGAGCGCTGATCAGCCTGGTTCTCGGAGCGGCGCTCGGACTGTCCGCATCGGCGGCCGGGCAGGCCGATGTCGGGGCGAATCCCGACGCGGGCGAGCAGGCGGACGCCACGCTGCAAGAGACTTCGAGCGGCCAGCAGCCTTCGAACGCGAGCGAGGCTCCCGCCCCCGCCGCGTGCGACCTGCAGGCCCTGCAGGCGGCGGCGGAAGCCGATTGGCGACTTCGCGAGAAGGAGTGGTGCGACCCCGAGGAGCTCGCGCTGCTCTCGGCCGGCGTCGCCGCGCTCGACGCGTGTGCTGGCAACGTGAAACCGGCCGAGCGATGGGTCTTTCCGGTCGCGCGCAGCGAGCCCTCCAAGTCGATCGGCGGGACGAACGGCAGCGGCTATCAGCGCGCGCGCCACCTGCCGTGCTTCGCGACGAAGTATCCCGGCCACCCCGCGCACGACCTCTTCGTCGGCGACGTCCATCCGACCGGCCGCGACAGGGACGGCAAGCCTTTCGAGGCGCTCGCGGTCGAGGACGGGCTGGTGCTCGTCGCCCGCGACGGCTGGCAGCCCGGCGACCCGGCGAAGGGCGGCAACTACGTGCTCCTGTACCTGCCCGCGCGCCGCTGGATTGCGTACTACGCTCACCTCGAGTCGGTGGCGGTGAAGGCGGGCGAGAGGATCGCCGCGGGCCAGGTCCTCGGCATCGTCGGCCGGACGGGAAAGAACGCCGAGCCGCGCCGCTCGCCGACGCACCTGCACCTCGGGCTCTGGGACGCCGAGCACTTCCGGCCGATCAACTCGTATCCGCTGCTGCAGGCTGCGCGGACTGCCACGCCGGGCGAGTAGGCGGCAGCTCGCCGCACGCTGCCGACCGCCGGCGAGCCGCTTGCAGTCCAAGAGCTACTTCGGCCGGTTGACCGGCAGCGGTTTGAGCACTCTGCCTGTCGCGATGGCGAGCTTCGGCCTCACGGCGGGCAAGCCGACACCCTGGGGCTCGTGCTTGCGGCTCACCGCCTCGAACCCTTGAGGGAACAGCCCGGGCGCGACAGAGAGTGACGCCGATCCTGTCGGTGAGCGCAGCGAGCGACTCAAAGCCAATTCCCGTAGCCGGACTGGCGTCATCGGCCCAGCACGAGAGGGCCGCGCCTGCGCGGTCGTCGGTCTGGCCGCGAACTCGCGTGTTGCCTGCTGTGCCAGGCGCTCCCGGTCTTCCGTCGTCGTCGCGCGCTTCCCCACGACCTCCAGCTCGTCGGCGCCCCATAAGAGGGGAAGGCCGTAGATGGTGCAGAGCGCCCGAGGTCCTTCCACGAAAATCCGGCCCGCAACGTAGCCGCCGACTTCGCCCGGTGTTACGCCCATTAAATCAAACTCAGTTTTGCTATCGATTTTCAGCAGTCCAGGTAAGTCGCTTGGATGTCTGTCGCAGAATTGTTTGATGAGCGAACGAATCTTCGTGCACGCTGTCATCTAGGTCCTCGTTGTACTTGCCCAGCGGAATGCCGAGCACCTGATAGCTAGACCGCGGGCGAGTATTCAGCAACCAAAGATCTGGCGGAAGGGCAACCTTTCAGGTCTGGTAGATTGCCGCGATGCGGACGACAAGCTTAGTCATTCGGGAATCCCGCCTCATTGTTGGAGTGTCCATTCCTTGGAACGGGATTGATAGGCGGTCGCCTGGCTGGCAAATTGCTATCAGAGAAAGGGATAGACAGCGGTCCAAGAAGAAGTGCTCGCGCTCGCCGCGCTCTGGGTTCTTTGGCGATTGCTAATTGTGTCGTCGCGTGGAATGCAGCATAAGAATTTTTCGTGTAGCGGATGAAAGCGACGAGAAATCTGCGCGCAAAGGTCGCGATCGAATGGGGCGGTCGTTAGCCGTCCCCGCCGGCAAGACTGAAGCTCGTAGTCCCGTCCTTCGCAGGTCTACTTCGACGACGCCTCGATCAGCTCCTCGACCCGCGCCTCGAAGAACTCAGGGCTGCGGTAGCCGTTGGCCGCGGCGACGATGCGGCCATCGGGCGTCACGAAGATCGTCGAGGGCACCGCATTGACCCGCAGCGGCCCGAGCACCGCGCCCTGCGCGATGGCGACCGGCATCTCGATGCCCAGCTCGGCGACTGCGTCGCGCACCTTGTGGACCCGCGGTTCGAGCGTGAGGGCCAGGAACCCGACGCCCTGGGGCTCGTACTTGCGGCGCACCGCTTCGAGCCCGGGAAACTCCCGGGCACAGTCGCTTCACCGCGGGACCCAGAGGTTGATGACCCACGGCTTGCCGGCGAGCGCCTGCTTGTCCCAGTTCGTGCCGTCGAGGCCTGCGGCCTGGATGTTGGGGAAGGGCGCGTTCGGCCGGTCGTAGCTCTGGCAGCCGGCAGCCGCCGCGAGCGCGAACGCTCCCAGCAGCGCGAGTCTCGTCGCCTTGGCCCGGGTTCTCCGCTGAGTCATCCACGCCTCCTGCCGGAGAAGTTGCCTCGCTCGAAGCGTGAGAGCCAGAAAGGCGACGAGAGGGTGCGGGGCGAGCGTCATTGAAGCTCGAAGCATCGCCGCCTCTTTCGCGCGGGCATTCAAGGTCGGCCGGAAGACCAGCGCTCGCTCTGTCCCGCGTGCTCGTCTTCCCGAGGCCGGTCGCTGCTGGCCCGAGCCGCCGACTCCGCGATTCCGTTGGCCGACGAAGCTCTTCCGGCCAGATGCGTTCCTCTGCGGACGTCATTCCCATCGCGCGGTCGGTGGCGACCCGGCCGTGGTGCAGCATTCCCGATTGATTGTCTGCCCTCGCCAAGAACTGCTGCGGCGTCCCCGCCTGCCTGGGCACCCGCGTCTTGGCCTCGGGCGACGTTCCCGCATGCCTGGCCGCGCGCATCTGGAGTGCGGGCGAGCTTCCCGCCAACCTGGCCGGGTCCATCTCGGACGCGGCCGAGCTTCCCGCCGACCTGGCCGAATGCATCTCGAACGCGGGCGAGCTTCCCGCGGACTTGGCCGAGTGCATCTCGAACCCGGGCGAGCTTCCCTCCGACCTGGCCGAGTGCATCTCGAACGCGGGCGAGCTTCCCGCGGACCTGGCCGAGTGCATCTCGAGCGCGGGCGAGCTTCCCACGGAC
>DHSB01000105.1:115885-121054 GCA_002408385.1 Myxococcales bacterium UBA5297 | reverse complement strand
TGTCGCCCACGGTCGCATTCTCCGCAACGACTGAGATGCGCTTGGAGCCAAGTCCGCCCAGGTCGTCAGGCGCCTCGCTCTTCTCCGTTGCGACCTCCGCGCCGTCGACCGCCGGGCCGAGGAGCTTGATTTCCAGACGCCCTGCGACGCCGTCCTGAACCGGCGCTCGCTTTGGAGGCACCGGCAACGGACGCAAGCCAAAGCGCCGTGAGGTCGAGCGACACGAAAAGCTTGGAGTCGTCGCGCCCGAATTCGCCTTCCTCTCTTCGGTGCTCCTGGTTGTCGCGCACCCCGTCGCCGCAACCACGAACAGGGCAATCACGACCGATCGGAATCGCTGGTGCAGTGACATTCGAATCACTCCTTCCCCAGATGCTGCGCCCCATAGCTCTCGAACCGAGCCTCGTCCTTGCGCCAGCAATCAGCCGGTGAGCCCTGCTTGGTACACAGGTGCCCGAGGAACTCGGTCGGCTCGGGGAGCTGCTCCCAGACCTCCGGCAGGAAGGTCGAGCGCCGGCCGCGGTAGTTGATGATGAGCCCCGGCCGCTCCGCGCCGAGCTTGGCGACCAGCGCATCGCCGCGAACGCCCTCGAGCGGCCGCGGCGCGTCGAGCACCGAGATCGACAGGTCGATGGCGACCAACTCCTCGGGCTTGACCGGCTCGAAGCGCGAGTCGTTGACCGCCGCGTTGATCGCGTTGCTCACCACGTCCTGCGCGAGCGACCGGTGCGCCTGCAGCGTGCCGATGCAGCCGCGCAGCTCCCCGCCCTTCTTCAAGGTGACGAAGGCGCCGCGCTCGATTCCGAGACGCGGATAGCGGGCGAGTAGCTGCGCCGGGACGTCGATCTCCTTGCGCTCGCGAACCCTGGCCTCGAGCGCCTGGCGTGCCAGCTCGAGCAGCGCCCCGCCCTCCTCCTCGGTCAGCGCGAAACGGTCCTCGTAAACCAGCGCCCCGTAGCCGACGACCCGCGACTTGTCGCCGGAGACGTCGCCCGAGTTCTTGTAGTCGAGCAGCCGCGGCGTGAAGCCCTGCAGCGCGGCGAGCTCGGTCATCACCATCAGGATCTGCGTGCCGTCGGTGTCGCAGCGCGCGACCTCGTCGGCGTTCATCCGCTCGAGCGCGTCGAGGCAGCTCCGGTCGAGCCGCACCGCCTCGTCGTACGGGTGGTAGTGCGAGAGGTCGAGGCTGAAGAGGAACGCTGTCTTGCCGTCGTCGAGCCGCTTCAGCTCGGCGGCTATCCCGCTGGCCTGGGCGCGGTTCAGCCCGCCGACGAGCAGCGGGAGGACCTCGAAGGGCTTCTCGCCTCGAATCGCCCGCAGGAACGGCAGCTCGACCTCGATGACGTGCGAGGTGTGCGCCTCGGGGACGTCGCCGAAGCCTTGCTTGCCGAGCAGGGCCCCGGCCTCCTTCGAGACCGGGACCTCGAAGCCCGGCAGCCGGAAGTGCGTCACGCGATCGACCGAGACGCCGAGGTAGTTGGCGTCGTTGCTGTGGTTGGCGGCGACGATGACGACCCGCTCGAACCCCGGGTCGAGCTGCTTGAGGGCGCGCGCTGCTATCTGGCCCGAGTAGATGAAGCCCGCGTGAGGCGCGAGCACCATCCGCACTGGCGCCTTCGCCTCGCGCTCGACCTTGTCGAGGTAGCCCTTCACCACCGACTGCAGCTCGGCCGGATCGTCGGGATAGAAGCTGCCGGCGACGCTCGCCTCGCGCACCCGCTTCTCGACCGGTGCGGCGGGCGCGGTCTTCTTCTGGCAAGTGCAGGCGAGCAGCAGGGAGCACAGGGCGAGGAGGGTCGGCGTTCTCATGAGAAGACTCCGTCGATGGGCTCGCCGCACGGGCAGCGGCCTTGCTGAAGGTCGATGCGCTTCACTTCATAGCCCTGCCGCTCGATGAGCAAGCGCCCGTCGCGCGGACAGCGGGTGTGGTTGGCGTCGTGGCCGGGGACGTTGCCGAGGTAGACGAAGCGCAGCCCCGCGTCGAGGCAGCGCTCGCGGGCCGTCTCCATGTCGCCGACCGGCGTCGAGGGCAGGTGCCGCAGCCGGTGCCGTGGGTGGAAGCGCAGGATGTGGAACGGGATGCCCGCGCCCAGGTTCTGCGCGACCCAGCGCGCGAAGCCGGCGATCTCCGCGGCGCCGTCCGAGTGGCCGGGGACCATCAGGAAGCTCACCTCGGTCCAGACGCGCTCCTCGCGGAAGACCTCGAGCGCTCGCAAGACCGGCTTCAGGCGCCCACCGCTCAGCTCGCGGTAGCGCGCCTCGCTGAAGGCCTTCACGTCGAGCGTCACCGCGTCGAGCGAGCGGCACAGCTCGCGCAGCGGCCGCTCGTTCACGTAGCCGGCGCTGACGAGCACGTTCTTGATGCCCTTCTCGCGGGCGTGGGCCGCGGTGTCGCGCACGTACTCGAACCAGGTGAGCGGCTCGCTGTAGGTGTAGGCGATGGCGCCGATGCCCCTCTCCGACGCGAGGCCGACCAAGTCCTCGGGCAGCGCCTCGGTGCGCGCCACCTCGTGCGGGGGCGACTGCGAGATCTCCCAGTTCTGGCAGTTGAGGCAGCGCAGGTTGCAGCCGCCCATGGCGACCGAGAGGATGGGCGTGCGCGGCAGGTAGTGGAAGAGCGGCTTCTTCTCGATGGGATCGAGCGCGGCCGAGCAGAGGTTGCCGTAGGCGACGGTCTGCAGCCGCCCGTCCTTGACGACGCGGGTGCGGCAGAAGCCGCGGTCGTTCTCCCCGAGGAGGCAGCCGTGCGGGCAGAGCGTGCAGCGCACCAGCGCGCCGTGCCCCTCGGCGTAGGCGGCGGGCCGGGAGAAGCCGTCGAGAGCCTCGGGCGCGTCGTTGCGAAACCCCACCCCGAGGCCCGATTCGCGGCCGCCGAGGACGAATTCGTCGAAGGCCTCCGCGCCGAGGACCGCGGCGCCGCAACCGGCGAGACAGCGTTTGAGGAAGAGGCGGCGGCTGGTCATCCCTCGCCCCCTGCGGCCGGAGCATCGAGCCCGGCCGGCCGGCGGTCGAGGCGCCGCTCGAGGCCGCCGATCAGCGAGGAGGCGGCGCCTATCGGGCAGAGCGCCTCGCAGAACGGCCGGCGGACGAAGAACGAGAGCAGCAGCAGGCCCAGCGACACGGCGAGGACCGCGAGGCTCGGCGTGAAGGCGTTCTTGAAGAAGAGCGCATAGACGCCCTGCCCTTCCACGCCCTCGCCGCGCGCCCCGCGGGCCGCAAACCAGGCGACGGCGACGAGCAGCAGCGAGACGAGGCGCAGTCCCCGCGCGAGCGGCAGCCGCCGCAGACTCCGCCCGCGCACCCGGCCGCAGGCGACCTGCGCCGCGCCCAGCGGGCAGGTGCGCTCGCAGAAGCGGCGGTCGTGGAGGTTCGCCACCAGCGCGACGAGGACGAGGTAGCGCCGGAAGACGCCGAAGACGCACGGCCGCGGGCAGGCGTGGCAGAGGACGAAGGGGACCTCGAAGTAGCAGCGGCCCAGCGGGAGGGCGGCGAGCGGCGAGAGCAGGACGAAGTAGGCGGCCCGCTCGACGCCGACGCCGAGCGCGCGCACCCGGCGGCTCGCCGCGACGATCAGGGCATGGACGCGCTTCGGCTCGAAGGCGGCGAGCAGGCAGAGCAGCAGGCCGAGCGCGACCGCGAGCCCGTACGGGCGCGAGGAGCCCAGCGCGAAGAGCCGACCCTGGCCTGGGGCGCCCGCGGCCGCGGCGACGAGCGCGACGAAGGCGAGCGGCAGGAGCGCCGGCAGCGCGTTGCTCCGCATCTCCTTTGGCTCCTCGCGGAAGGCGAGGAGCGCCAGCAGGCTGAGCAGCTTGAGGCCGGCGACGGCGAGCGCGGTGCCTCGGAGCCCGAGGGTCGGGACGAGGAAGGTGAAGGTGACCAGGGCGGCGAGGGCGGCGCCCATCAGGTCGGCGGCGTAGAGGCGCCCGCCGACCGAGGCCGCGGGGCCACCGACCGCGCGCGCGGCGGCCGTGAACTGCAGCCCCGGGAGCAGGCCGGCAACGAAGGTCGCGGCGAAGCCGAGGCCTCGCGCCCACGGGCCCGAGGAGACGAGCCCCGGAAGCGCGAGGGCAAAGAGCAGCGCGAAGAGGAGCTGCGCGGCGTCGGCGCCGATGGCCACAATCCGCGGGGCACGTCGCTCGCCGAGCCAAGCCCCCGCGGCCGCGCCGAACATGAACCCGGCGAGCAGCAGGCCTATCTCGCGGTAGAGCGCGCCGGCGGCGAGCTGGTAGGCGAGCATCAGCAGGAGCTGATTGGCCATCCCTCCGGCGCCGCTCGTGAAGACGGCGAAGTCCAGCGGCCTCGAGCGCGGGCCGAAGACGAGCAGCGCGCCGACAATCAACGCGAGCGCGAGGAGGAGGAGCCCGCCGGAGCCGACCTCGCCGAGCTCGGCCAGGGCCTGCTCGAGCGCCAGATGGTAGGTCGTCGGGCGCAGGTCGCGGTTGACCGGCTCGGCCAGGCTGGACCACCGCTCCGCGTCCTCGAGCCGGCGCTTGGAGAGCAGGCCTTCGAGGCTTGCGCGGTTGAGATGCGCGGGGGCTATCCCGCGGGCGGAGAGCGCCCCGGCGATCGCGCCCGGAAGCTCCTTCTCCGGCAGATCGCCGCTCGCGCGCGCGAGGTAGAGCGTCGCCCCCGCGGGCAGCGTGAGCGACCGGGCGAACACCGAGTCGAGCGTGCGGCGGACCGAGGAGTGGAGGCGCCGCTTCTCGTGCGAGGCGTACTCGGCGTGGCCAGGCAGGCTCACCGCGACGAGGCCGCCGGGCGCGAGCG
This sequence comes from Myxococcales bacterium UBA5297, assembly GCA_002408385.1. GTDB lineage: Bacteria > Myxococcota > Myxococcia > Myxococcales > UBA5297 > UBA10939. The sequence goes on along the minus strand of DHSB01000105.1, from coordinate 116,287 downwards.
CGCGCGCTGCGACGGAGAAGAACTCCGCGGTGAAGGTGCGGTTGAGCTGGGCGGAGGTCGGCTCGGGCGAGAAGAGGAGGATGGCGTCGAAGGCGCCCGCCCTGCCCTGCAGCCACCGGCGCGGATCGGCGGCGTGCAGGCGGACGCGCTCGTCCCGCAGCTCGGCGAGCCGCTCGCCGAGGGCGCCGAGGAGGACCTGGTCCTCGAGGACGTAATCGAGCCTCGCCACCCCGTGCGCGAGCAGCTCCGCCACGGCACCGGCCGGAGGCACGCCGATGATAGCGACCGATGAAGGGCTCTCGACGAGCGCGAGCGGCAGGTGCGCCGCCTCCTCGGCCGCCGCGGGATCGAGTCCGGCGACGACCGGCAGGCGATCGGCGAAGACCTCGAGCTGACCCCGCC
>DHSB01000105.1:97046-115750 GCA_002408385.1 Myxococcales bacterium UBA5297 | reverse complement strand
CGAGCTGACCCCGCCGGTCGACGATCACCAGCGAGCCGAAGGGCGATTCCCGCTCGACGGCGCCCCGCAGGTGCTCGGCCTGCAGGCCGAGCAGCCACGGCCCGACCGGAAGGGCGAAGAGCGCACCGGCGACAGCGAGGCTCGGCAGCGCCGCGAGGAGGGCGCGTCGCCTCGCGAGGCCGAGCACGGCGCCGAGGCCCGACGCGACCAGCGCGAGCGCCGCCAGAGAAAAGGTCGGCAACCAGCCAAGCAGCAACAGGCTCGCGAGCGCGCCGGCGACCCCGGCGCCCAGCGACTCGGCGAGATACCCGCGACCCGAGTCGCCCCGCCCGGCGACGAGCCAGGTGAAGGCGAGGCCCGAGAGCAGACAGGCCGGCGCGAGCAGGATGAAAGACCAGACGAGCGCCGTGCCGGTTCCGGGCGCGGCGCCACCGGCGAAGGTCATCGGCAGCAGGCGCGCCGAGGCGAGCGAGCAGACCGCCGCAGGTCCGAGGAGCGCCAGCGCGAGCGACGGGCGCGGCAGACGCTTCCTTGCCGCGAGCGCGCCGCCCGAGGTGAGCACAAGCCACGGAGCGAGCAGCGCGGCGAGCACCGCTTCGTTGCCGGAGAAGGCGGAGAGCAGCTCTCGCGAGAAGAGCGTCTGGAACAGCGCCGTGGAGGCGCCGAGCAGGAAGAGACGGGCGGTGGCGAGGCGTGTCGAAGAGGCCGAGGACAAAGCGGAGCCGAGTATAGCGAAGGAGGCAATCCTGGCCGGTCGGCTGCGGCCGCGGTGGGCAGCGGTGCCGGAGCGTGGGCCCGCGCCGATGCCCACGTGGTGCGGGACGGCGCCCGCGCCCTACGCAAGGCCCGCACCTGCCTTCGCCGCGCGGTCGGTGCGCACGGGCTGGGCTGCCGGCGCAGGCGACCGGCGCCTGCCCCCCGGGCGAGCGGCAGCTCACCCAGCCTCGGCTCAGTCGTGTCGACCCTTCTGCCGCGTGCATAAGTCCCAACCAACCGAAGCAGCTCGAGCTGGAGGCGTGACCATGCCCGCGACCCATTCAGTTCCCGGAGTCCTGTCCGTCGGAAGCGCGCTGCCACCTCACTACGCGGACCAGCAGGCCATCCTCGAGGCAGCGCGAAGGTTCTGGAAAGACGCCGGCCTCGACCTCGGCAAGCTCGACTCGCTGCATCGCGCCACGCGCGTCCAGGGCCGCTATCTCGCGTTGCCGCTCGAGGAGTACGGCCGCGAGGTCTCTTTCGGGAGGTCGAACACCACCTGGCTCAGGGTGGCGACCGACGTCGGCGCGCAGGCGCTGCAAGAGGCGCTCGCGGCCGCAGGCCTGGCCGCCTCGGCGATAGACCACCTCTTCTTCGTCACCGTCACCGGGGTCGCGACGCCCAACATCGACGCCCGGCTCATCAACCGGCTCGAGCTTCGCCCCGACACCCGGCGCACCCCGATGTTCGGCCTGGGCTGCCTGGGCGGGGCGACCGGCCTCGCCCGCGCCGCCGACTACCTGCGCGCCTTCCCCGATCACGTCGCCGCGCTCGTCGCCGTCGAGCTCTGCTCGCTGACGCTGCAGCGCGAGGATGCCTCGATGGCCAACAGCATCGCCTCGGCGCTCTTCGGCGACGGCGCGGCGGCGGTCATCCTCGGCGGAGCCCACCGCGCAGAGAACGGGCCGCGGGTCGTCGACAGCCGCTCGGTCTTCTACCCGGAAACCGAGTCGGTGATGGGCTGGGAGACCATCGACACCGGGTTCAAGCTCGTCCTCTCGCCCAAGGTGCCGCAGGTCATCGGTGAGCACATCGCCGGCGATGTCGACCGCTTCCTCGCGAGCCACGGCCTGCGGCGCGAGCAGATCCGCCACTGGGTCTGCCACCCCGGCGGCCCGAAGATCCTCGAGGTCATCCAGGCCGCGCTCGGGCTCGGCGACGCTGCGCTCGAGGCGAGCTGGAGGACGCTCGCCGAGGTGGGCAACGTCTCCTCGGCCTCGGTGCTCTTCGTGCTGCAGCAGGTACGCGAGCAGGGAGCGCCTGGCGACTACGGCCTGGTGTTGGCGATGGGGCCAGGCTTTGGGACCGAGCTGGTCCTGCTTCGATGGTAACGAGCCGGCAGCTCTACCTCCTGCTCCTCGGATTGCTCGCCTGCGAGCGGCTGCTCGAGCTCGTCGTCTCGCGGCGCAACGCCCGGCGGGCGTTCGAGCGCGGCGGCTACGAGGTCGGCGCTCCGCACTTCCGGGCGATGGCGCTGGTCCACGCGCTCTTCATTCCGGCGTGCGCGGCCGAGGTCTTGCTCTTCGAGCGGGCCTTCCCCGGTGCGCTCGGCGGGGTCGCGCTCGCCGGCGCACTGCTCGCGCAGGGGCTGCGCTACTGGGCGCTCAGGACGCTTGGCGACCGATGGAACGTGCGGATAATCGTGGTCCCGGGCGCCGACCCGGTCACCCGTGGCCCGTATCGCTTCCTGCGGCACCCGAACTACCTCGCGGTCATCCTCGAGATGGCGTGCGTGCCGCTGATCCACGGTGCCTGGCTGAGCGCCCTCGCCTTCTCGGCCGCCAACGCGTCGCTGTTGCGCAGACGGATTCCGGCCGAGGAGCAGGCCCTCGGCATGGCGTACCAGAAGGCGTTCGGAGGGAAGGCGCGGTTTCTGCCAGCCGGCAGCCGCGCTCGGGCCGGGCCGTGAAGCGGGCGCATCCGCGCGCTCTGAGAGCGTCGAGCGCCCGGCTCGCGGCGCCTCCCGCCGGCGGGTCGTCCGCTTTAGGTGAGTCGGCGAAGGACACGGGCGCCCGAGACCTATGGTCCCGGGCGCCCGTCACTCTTCACACGATCAGTTGGGCCCCGCACTCCCAACTCAGTTGAGCACCACCCGGCACACGCACTGAGGATCAGACTCGGTGCAGGTCGCGCTCGTCGCCACGCTCGCGCAGCGCAGGCCCTGGCAGCAGGCCTGCGTTGCCGAACACGACTGCCCGGAGGCCGAGCAGCTCGAGCCCGGCTGGCAGGTGCCGTTCGCCTGTCCGGCGGCGATGACGCAGCTCAGCCCCACGCAGCACTCCGCGGTCCCCGAGCAGGTGCCGTCCTCGTTGACGCAGGTCTGGGGCGGGATGCAGCGGCCGGCGCTGCAGACTCCCGAGCAGCAGTCGGCGGCGGCGGTGCAGTCGAGGCCGTCAACCTTGCAGGTGCCGCAGACCCCCGAGAGGCAGACGCCGGAGCAGCACTCCGACCCGGAGGCGCAGCTCACGCCGTTCGCGCTGCAGACGACCCCGCCGTCCTGACCGGAGCCGCCGTCGGGGTCACCCGCTCCGCCATCGCCCGTGGCGCTGCCACCGTCGCTCCCGACCCCGGCATCGGCCCCGCTCGGCCGAACGCGGCAGACGGCGCCGCCCAGCTCGCCCGACGCCAGGCAATCAAGGCCGTTGCAGCACTCGCCCTCGCCGGTCGCTCCCGGTGTGCAGCGCTGGCCGGCGGCGAGGCACTCGGGCGACTGGCAGATGAATTGGCCATCGACCTGGACGCAGGGCGCGAGGTTGCAGCATTGGTCGCGGAACTGGCACCTGTCGCCCTCGGCGATGCAGCAGTCCGGATCGAGGCCGTCGTAGCCGTTGGGACAGACTGTGCCGCCGCCAAAGCAGCGCGACAGGCCGCCCAGGTCGAGCCGGCAGACCTCCTTCTTTCCGTCGCAGCAGTTTTGCGAGCAGTTCGAGCCGAAGGCCCCGCAGCAGTTGCCGACCGGCTGGCAGGCGGTGCCGTTGGTGCAGCGGCCGACGGGAGGATCGGTCTGGAAGAGGGAGCAAGTCACTTCGCTCGTGTCCCATCCGCAGCAGTCGTCGTCCTTGCTGCAGACCTCGCCGGTCTGGCGGCAGCCGGTGCCCGTCACGCAGGTCGCCTGGCCGCTGCCGAGGTCGGTGCACACCCGGCTGCAGCATCCGGAGTTCGCGTCGCATGGCTCGCCGCCCACCGTGCAGCCGGGGCTGCCCGGGGCGGTCACCGACTCGGCGCAGGTGCCGGGTCCGCCGCCGGCGGGAAGCTGGCAGCCGCCGTTGCAGCAGTCGAGCGCCGCGTAGCAGATGTCGCCGGCCGCGCTGCAGCTCGAGGCGCGCACGCAGCGCTCGCCCTGGCAGTTCTTGGAGCAGCACTGCGAGCGGTCGGTGCACGTCTCGCCGAGGGTGCCGCAGATCGCGCCCGGGATCTGGGCGCACTTGCCGCCGGTGCAGATGCCCGAGCAGCACTCCTCTGCTTCGCCGCAGGCGCCGTCGATCTGGACGCACCGCTCGCCCTCGCAGACTCCGCCCCCGCAGCGCAGCGAGCAGCAGTCTGTCGACGCCGTGCAGACCGAGCCGTCCGGGCTGCAGAGCGCCTCCATCGCGCAGACGGTAGGCCCGCCGTCGGCCTCGGCGCGGCAGAGTCCTGAGCAACAGGCCGGTTCTTCGCCCGGCGTGCATGGCTGCTGGAACTCCAGGCAGAGGATCGAAGCGTCGGGAGGCTCGGTCGAGCCGTCGGGAGGCTCGGTCGAACCGTCGGGGGCGCCCGCCTGGCAGGCGCCGTCGACGCACCGTCCCCCGTCGCAGTCCGCGTCCACGGAGCAGTAGGCGGGATTCGCCGTCTCGGGGTCCTCGCAGCTACAGGCTCCAAGGCCGGCGAGGAGCAAGCACGGCACCAGGGTCTTCGCGTTCATGGTCGTCCTCCGCGGCAGTCAGGATTGACCCGATCTTGCCGCAGTTGAGGATCGATCGCGAGAGACCGGCAGTCACAGCGCTGGCGCGGGCGCGCCGAGCGCGGCGCAAAGAGCGCCCAAAAACCGGGCTCGAGAGGCCACCAAAGGCAGCCTGAGGGCCAGGAAGGCACCGTGGAGGCCCGCAGGGGCTGCCGGGCTTGTAACTAGCAAGCCTGGTTGGCCTCAGGCCGCGCAGGGGGCATTCCTGGCCCCGGAGGGCACCTTCCCGAGCCCATTTTCGCGATGGGCAACCGCCCGTAACCAAAGCGCTTATTCCCGCCGCTCGCCCTGCTCGCAGGCCCGATGCGGCCCCGCTCCCCCCGGACCGTCCGCCAGGGATGGGGCCGTGCCCCCGGGCGGCGGCCCGGATGAGGGCGATGGCGCCGAAGCGGGCGCGGACTACGGCGTCAGCCGCTCCATCAGCCGAGGGAACGGGACCGTCTCGCGCACGTGGTGCAGGCCGCAGATCCAGCCGACCGTGCGCTCGATGCCCAGGCCGAAGCCGGCATGTGGAACCGAACCGTAGCGGCGCAGGTCGAGGTACCACTCGAAGGCGCTGCGCGGCAGGCCAGCGGCGTCGATGGCCGCGAGCAAGGTGTCGTAGTCGTCCTCGCGCTGGCCGCCACCGATGATCTCGCCGTAGCCCTCGGGGGCGAGCATGTCGCAGCCGAGCGCGACCTTGGGGTTCGCGGGATCCTTCTTGAAGTAGAAGGCCTTCATCTCGGCCGGATAGCGGTGGACCAGGACCGGGCGGTCGAACTGGTTGGCGAGCACGGTCTCCTCGTCGCCGCCGATGTCGTCGCCCCAGTTGATGGGGTGGCCGGCGGCCTTGATGCGCTCGATCGCCTCGTCGTAGGTGATGCGCGGGAAGGGCTTCTTGACGCGCTTGAGGACGGTCAGGTCGCGCTCGAGCACGGTGGCGAGCTCCTTCTCGTGCTTCTCGAGCACCTTGCCGACGATGTTCTCGACGAAGTCCTCCATCAGGTCCATGTCGCCGGCGAGGTCCATGTAGGCGACCTCCGGCTCGACCATCCAGAACTCGGTCAGATGGCGGCGCGTCTTGCTCTTCTCGGCGCGGAAGGTCGGGCCGAAGACGTAGACCTTGCCGAGCGCCAGCGCGCCCGCCTCGCCGTAGAGCTGGCCCGACTGCGTCAGGTAGGCCTTGCCCATGTCGAAGTACGGCACCTCGAACAGCGTGCTCGTGCCCTCGCAGGCCGCCGGGGTCAGGATGGGGGCGTCGAAGAGCGTAAAGCCCCGGTCATCGAAGTAGTCGCGCACCGACTTGATGATCGTGTGGCGCACCCGCTGGATCACCGTCTGGCGGGCGCTGCGCAGCCACAGGTGCCGGTTGTCCATCAGGAAGGCGACGCCGTGCTCCTTGTGGCCGAGCGGGAACTCGGCGACCGGCTTGGCGACGACCCGGATGGCCTGGACCCCGAGCTCGAAGCCGATGGGGCTGCGCTTGTCGGCCTTCACCGTCCCGGTCACCTCGAGCGAGGTCTCCTGGGGCAGATGGTCGGCCTCGTGGAAGGTCGCCTCGTCGACGTCGCCCTTGAAGACGACGCACTGAATGGTCCCGGTGCCGTCGCGCACCTGAAGGAAGTGCAGCTTGCCCTTCGAGCTGCGGTTGTGGAGCCAGCCCTTGAGCGTGACTTGCTTGCCTTCGTGCTGGGCGATGTCGGCGACGTAGACGTGTTCGGCCATGGTGCTCTCCACTCGATTGAGCGCGGGCGCGTCGGCTCGCGCGTTGTCCCGGGCGCTGACCGGCTGCCTGCGGCGCGTCCGCGGAAGCCGCGCATGCTAGCGGGGCGTGGGATCCTGAACAAGGAGAGAGGAACGACTCACAGAGTCAGCCCCGCGGGCGCGGTCGCCGGGCGGCGAACCGGCCCGTCTCCCGGAGCGAATCCTCGGGCCGAAGGTACAAGCCCGGCAGAGGCCTGTCCCCTGGCTTCCAACAGAGTCCGACGCACCGGTGGACGCTGGTTCCGGGTTCTTCAACCCCAAGAGAGCAAGAGCCTGTCGAAGGGCTTCCCCTTCGACAGGCTCGAGGAACGCCGGCTGCGGCCAGCTCAACCGCTCAGGTCGGACCGCCGCGACAGCTACAGTTCGAGGGGTCGCAGCGGTTGCCCGCCGGGCAGCCGCCGCAGTTCGGCTTGCAGACGCACGAGCAGCTCTCGGGGTCGGCCTCGAACGTGTCGCCGAGCACGCCGCAGTCGAGCGCCTCGGTGTCGCAGACGCAGGCGCAGCGGCCATCGGCCCGCTTCATCCCCGGGCCACAGGTGAGGCTGCATTCGCAGGCGCAGGACGCCGAGTCGCAGGTCTCACCCGCGGCGCAGCCCTCGAAGCCCTCGTGCGAGCAGTCCGGGTTGCACACGCAGGCACAGGCGATCGGGTCGGCGAACAGCGGCGGGCTGCAGCCGAGCAGCGAAGCGTCGCAGATGCAGGCGCACGTGGCGGGATCTCGCCTCAGGCCCGAGCCGCACGGCGCGCTCGTGTCGCAGACGCAGGCGCAGCTCTGCGAATCGCAGTCGAAGCCGGTTCCGGTGCCGCAGACCCCGCCGCAGTCGGCTTGGCAGCGGCATCCGCAGGTCGCCGGATCCGGCTCCATGTTCGCCGGGCAGACGACGCTCGCGAGGTCGCAGGCGCAGTTGCAGGTCGCCGGGTCGAGGAGGTGGTTGGGCGGACAGGTCTTCGTCGGGTCGCAGGTGCAACTGCACGAGCCCTCGTTGCACACCTTGCCGGTTCCGCAGACACCGCCGCATCCCGGCTTGCAGTCGCAGGTGCAGGTGTCGGCGTTGGCCTGCATCGTCGGGCCACAGCCGAGCGCGCCGGTATCGCAGACACATGCGCAGCGCCCGGTGTCGAACCGGAACCCGACCCCGCAGGTGACGTTCTGGCGGCACTCGCAGCCGCAGCTCGCGGTGTTGCAGGTGAAGTTGCCGGCGCAGCGCCCGCCGCAGTCCGGCGGACAGACGCACTCGCAGCTCCCCGTGTCGCAGACCTCGCTCGAGCCGCAGCCCCCGCCGCAGTCGGCTGGACAGACGCACCTGTCGGTCACCGGGTCGCAGACCAGGGGCTCGGGGCACGGGCCTCCGCAGGGGCGCGGGCTGCCGTCGGGGTTGGGGGTCAAATCCTCCCAGTACTGATAGGAGACCGCAATCTCGGTGTTGGCGGTCGGGCGGCAGTCTCCGTAGAAGACGAGCGACTTGGACGCCCCGTCGTAGTCGAAGCCGTGGGTGCGGCTGCGGGGCACGTCGTTTTTGAGCGACTGGCAGGCCGCCCCTATCGGCGAGGCGAGCGCGACCTTGATGCTCGCGGAGATGGGCGGCTTGGCGAGCCGGGTGTTGGTCGCCTGGCCGATGGCGGCGGTGATGATCTGGCTGATGGCCGCGGGGATGGCGGTCACGTCGCGAATGTCGGTCTCGATGCCCTGCAGCGCGGAAATCACGTCGCGGTACTCGGAGGTCTGCTCCTCCTCGCCGCTCATCCTCACCCCGACCGGCGGGATGATTCCCGCGACGAAGGCCTTGCCGAGCCCGCCCGGCAGGCTGTTGAAGTAGGCCGTCCAATTCGCATAGGGAGAAGGAACCGAGATCCAGGGGTTGATGCGATCGACGGTGTTGTAGCAACCGACCCAGGAGTTGTCGCAGACCGAGGTCGTCGACTGTTCACGCGCGTCGGTGAGCCAGATGATGACGACCTTGGCACCCTGGCGAATCTTGTTCACGTCGGTGCCGGGGGTCGGCTGCAGCCAGCGCCCGGACTGCAGCATGTAGTTGACCGGCGCAAAGCCGCGCTCCGGGCTCAGGGCCACCGCAGGCACCTGCGCATCCTGCCCGAACTGGCTCAGGCTGGTCCGGAAGGGCGTCGGGGCGTTGATGCGGGTCTGCTCGCGGTCGGTGTCCATGTAGAGGGTCGCGATGCGCCAGTCGATGGGCGCGCTGGCAAGCTGCTGCTGCATCGCCGTGGCCGCGCTGGCGACCTGCGCCTGGTAGGGGTCCATCGAGTACGAGTTGTCGATGACCCAGACGAAGTCGACCTTCGGGTAGTTCTGCGCCGACAGCTTCTCGCAGACCGGGCGATGGGCGTCGCCGAACTGGGCGAGCGCGGTGCCGTTGGCCAAATCGTCGACCCTCAGCAGCCGGTCGCCCGACCCGGCGAGGCCCTTGGGCACGATGGCCATCACCACCATCGCGCGGTTGGCGCTGCGGCGCAGGTACTCGGCCTGGATACGGAAGGGGCCGCTGGCGCCGGCTGAGCCGGACGGCACGTTGGCGCCGGAGAAGTAGCTGCCGACGATGCTGCGGGCGAGCGCCTTGAGGTCCGCGGCGGACCCGTGGTCGTAGTGCCCAATCATCGCGTTGAAGCCGTCCCAGCTCGTCATCCCCTGGGTGAGCGCGGAGCTGACGCCCCCGGAGATAGCGGTCAGCTTGGCGCGCCCGTCGGCCTCCTGCGCGGTCACGTTGGCGAGCGCCGGGACGCGGTGCAGGGCGATGCCGACGATCTTCCGAGTCGGGTCGTAGAGCACCAGCCCGACCTCCTTGCCTCCGCTGACTATCCGGGTGACCTCGCTGTAGTCGGCGACCGCGGCGACGTGCAGGTCCGAGTCGTGAAGCTCGTGCGAGACCAGCGGGCGCGGGCTGGCGCAGGCCGCCTGCACCGGGCCGGTCGCGTCGGCGCGGTTGTTCGGATCGAGCTCGCCCGGGTCGACCCGGCCGTTGCCGTTGAGGTCCTCGGCGCCGTCGGCGATGCCGTCGCCGTCGGTGTCCGGGTCGAGCGGGTCGGTGCGGCTGCTCGGATGAGCGTCCGCAACGAAGTCGGGGCAGTTGGCCGGGTCGAGGTTCACGGTCTTGCCGAGCTCGACCCCGTCGGTCAACCCGTCGCCGTCGGTGTCGGGGTTCGAGGGGTCGGTCTCGCCGGGGTCGACGCGGCCGTTGCGGTTCACGTCCTCCTGGTCGTCGCGGATGCCGTCACAGTCGGTGTCGATTCGCTTCGGGTCGGTCGTGGTGCTCGGGTCGGCGTCGGGCACGAAGCTTGGGCAGGCGGCCGGGTTCGGGTTGAAGACCGCTCCCGCCTCGATCCCGTCCTTGATGCCGTCGCCGTCGGTGTCCGGATTGTTCGGATTGGTATGGGTGACGTTCCGCTCCGTGTCGTCCGAGAGGCCGTCGCAGTCCGAGTCGACCGCGGTGGGCAGCGGACAGTCACCGGCCAACAGCGGATTGGTCTCGCCCGGGTCGACGATGTGGTTCCAGTTGCGGTCTTCGTCGCCGTCGGGGCAACCGTCGCCGTCGGTATCCGCCTTGCGCGGATCGGTCTCGTTGGCCTGCCTCACCCCGTCGCGGTTGAAGTCTTCGACGCCGTCGGGGATGCCGTCGCCGTCCGTGTCGGGGTTGAGGGGATTGGTCTCCCCGGAGTCGAACCGGCCGTTCTTGTTGGCGTCCTCGATTCCGTCGGGCAGCCCGTCGCCGTCGGTGTCCGGGTTGGCCGGATCGGTCTCGCCCGGATCGACCCGTCCGTTGCGGTTGCCGTCCTCGACGCCGTCGGGGATGCCGTCGCCGTCGGTGTCGGCCGAATAGGGCAGCGTGCGCGTGCTCGGATCCGCGTCGGCGGTGAAGCTGCACGCGGGGTCGGGGCTCGTCGTGCGCCCCACCTCGACGCCGTCGAGGATGCCGTCGCCATCGGTGTCCGGCCGGGCCGGGTCGGTGCGGAACAGCGCCCGCTCCTCGCCGTCGGCGAGGCCGTCGCAGTCCGAGTCGAGCCGCAACGGGCTGCTCTCGCCCGGATCGACGACGCCGTTCTTGTTGAGGTCCTCCTCCCCGTCGAGCAGTCCGTCGCCGTCGTGGTCGGCGACCAGCGGGTTGGTCTGGCTCGCCCCGCAGTCGCCGTCGGGGATGAAGGCTGGGCAATTCGCGGGGTCGAGATTGACGCAGACGCCCTTCTCCAAGCCGTCGGGCAGGCCGTCGGCGTCGGTGTCGCGGCGCTTGGGGTCAGTCTCGCCGGGGTCGACCCGGCCGTTGCGGTTGGCGTCCTCGGCCCCGTCGGAGAGCCCGTCGCAGTCCGAGTCGGCCAGCAGCGGGTTGGTCCGGGTCGACGAATCGGCGTCCGGAACAAACGAGGTGCATCGGACCGGGTCGGGGTTGCTGACGATGCCTGCCTCGAGGCCGTCGAGCAGCCCGTCGCCGTCGGTGTCGGCGACCAGCGGGTCGGTCCGATAGCCCTTGATCTCGAGGTAATCGGAGAGCCCGTCACAGTCGCTGTCGGCGCTGCGCGGGTCGGTCTCGCCGGGGTCGACGACGCCGTTGAGGTTCTTGTCCTCCTCGCCGTCGAGCAGCCCGTCGCCGTCGGTGTCGGCGCGGGTCGGGTCGGTATGGGTGACCGTCAGCTCGATGTCGTCGGGGATGCCGTCGCCGTCGGTGTCTTTCCCGGCGCCCGAGCAATCGGCGACCCGCGGATCGGTCTCGCCGGAGTCGACGATGCCGTTGCGGTTCTTGTCCTCGAGCCCGTCGGCGCAGGTGTCGCCGTCCGAGTCGATCTTGGTCGGGTCGGTCCCGGTGCGCCTCTCGAGGCCGTCGGGCAGGCCGTCGCCGTCGGTGTCGGCCTTCAACGGGTCGGTCTCGCCCGGGTCGACGAAGCCGTTGCCGTTGAGGTCTTCCTGGCCGTCCGGGATGCCGTCGCCGTCGGTGTCCGCGAGCAGCGGATCGGTCTCCTGAGGCTCGCGCTTTCCGTTTCGGTCGCGATCCTCGACCCCGTCGTCGAGCCCGTCGCCGTCGGTGTCCTTTTCGACCGGCGAGGTCTTCGTGCTCGGATCGGCGTCGCCGACAAAGTCGGTGCACCTCGGGTCGACCGAGGCGGTGCGCCCGACCTCGACGCCGTCGAGGATTCCGTCGCCATCCGTGTCCGGGTTGTTCGGATCGGTCTGCTTGCGCTCGGGGCCCCAGCGGTTGGCGAACTCCTCGGCGTCGCTCAACCCGTCGCAATCGGTGTCCTTGTTCGGGTTGTTCGGGTCGGAGATGACCGCGCCCCCGTCCGGCCGCTGGCCACCGTCGGGCAGCAGGATCTCGCCCGAGTCACTCTCGCCGCCGTCCCTGTCGCTGGGAGCCGCGCAGTAACCGTTGACGCACACCATTTCGTCGGCGCAGTCATCGCTCGTCGAACATGGCGGGCCAACAGGGGCGACCGTCTCGCAGGCACAGCCAGCGAAAAACAGCGAGCCGAACAGCGCGGCTCGAAGAACCAGACGAGATGGGGGCATGGCGACCTCCAGAAGCCCTCGAGGACAAGGACCAGTCGGGGAGAAAGATCTTGCCACAGGCGCGAGACCGGCGCCTCAGCGGACGGCGATGGCCTCGATCTCCACGCACGCGCCGCGCGGAAGAGCGGCCACCTGAAAGGTGGCGCGCGCGGGCGGGTTTTCCGAGAAGTAGCGGCCATAGGTCTCGTTGACCTTGGCAAAATCGCCCAGATCGGTGAGAAGGATGGTGGTCTTCACGACGTGGTCGAACGACAGGTTGGCCGCCGCGAGCACCGCCTTCAGGTTCTCCATCACCCGCTCGGTCTGGGCGACGATACCCTCGCCGACCATCTCTCCGGTCTCGGGATGGATGGGGATCTGACCCGAGACGAAGACCATCTCGCCAGCCGGCACCGCGATCGCCTGCGAATAGGGACCGATGGCCTTGGGCGCCTGGGAAGTGGAGATAGCTTGGCGGGGCATGACAGGACTCCTTGAGAATAGAGCCGCCCTGCCCTCCGCAGGCGCGGGCAAATGATTGGGGGCTCTTCTAGCGCATGGCCGCGCAGGTGTCGCGGGCAAAACGAGTCGCCGGCCTGAGCTCGAAGGGGCGAAAGCGAAGTGCCCGGTCTCGCCCCTGCGAGCTCTCAGAACACCGATACCTCAGCCGGCCGAGCCGGAAATCAACAAGGCAGCCGGGGCTCCGGACTCGCGGCTCCACGTCAAGCCGTCCGAGATTCGCGCGAGAAAAGGCCTGGGCTTGCCCGATAGCCCTGTCGCGCGCGGTGGGGCGGAAAGCCCCAGCGCCCGGTGTCGTCGTCCGCGGGAAGAATTGCTGCATCGCGCGGCAACTGCTTTGGGGCAACTGCCGTCCGGGGAAATCCAGGCTAGTCGGCCCGGCTCATTGGGTCACCAAGCAGGTTGTAGATGTAGACAAGCTCGGCGGCGCCCGCGCCGGCGCTCAGCAGTACCTCGCGCACGCGTTGGAGCCGCTCACCGAGTGTGGAGGCGTGCTGCTGGGCGACCAGAGCCTCCAGCAGGAAACGATGCTGAACCGGGCTCAAGGCGGAGCTCGGAGAGAACACCGCCCGAGCGCCGCCGGGCGAGAGCAGCATCCCGGCGGAGAGGGCCGTTGCATTCGGATAGGCAAACATGCCGTCGTAGCACGTGAACGAATAGACGACCGGCAGGTGCGCGTTGCGCGCGGCCAGAGCATCGTCCGCGCTCCAAATCGACTGGTTCGCCCAACCCAGCGGCTGCCCGTGACCTGCGAAAAAGAGCGAATCGATGCCCTCGCCGAGCGAGGTGGAGATCTGCTGGCGCCCGTCGGACGCCGAAAGCCTGACCGTCGCCACCCCCGGGACCTCGGCGGCCAGCGAATCGGCCAGAGACAGGAATTCGACCGCCTCGCGCCCCGTGTCTTCGACCACCGAGAGCTTACGCCCCAGAGGCCTTTGGCGCTCGCCCGCGAGAATCTTCTCCACCAAGGTGAGCGCTTCGTCCGGGTCGCGGGCAGGAATGCGGCCGATGGCGAAAGGCGGAAGGGGCTCGCCGGGAGCAGCGGCAAGGGCGAGATCGGAATCGGCCCAGAGGCCTAGGAGGGTGCGCACCATCGAAGTCGGCACCAGGTCCTGATGTCCGCTTCGGGTAATGTCGCGCGGGTCCTGGCTCGCTGCGCCGAGGAGGACAACGGCGCGGGGCACCGGGCGCCAGGAGCCCATCTCCTGGAACAGGGCCCTCAACGCCTCCGGTCCGCGTGCCCCACCGGCATACGCGAGCTCGACGGAGTCCATGGGGAAACCGGCGGTGCGCAGGCCTTGCCTCGCCCGCGCCGAGGTCAGCCGCGCGGCGGCGCTCTCGAAGCCAGGCGCGTAGACCACGAGGTAGTCGGCGCCAGTGACCGGGGCAAGCGGCTTGGGCAGCGCGCGCAGCCGCGCCGGCTGGGCATCGCCGAGGCGGACGACGGCGATGCGTCGGAAGCGGTTGCCGGGCACGACGATTCCCATGCGGCCGGCCGGCCGCAGCTCCTGCGGATCGAACGGCGAGGTGACATCGAGCACCCGAACACCGGGGCCCGCGACCTTGAGATTAGTGCCGCCCCTCAGGTTGGCGACGTATCCGGGGACCGAAACCTGACGCTGATAGCTCAGCTCGGCCCAGTCGAGATAGACGGCGTTGTAGGAGACGCCCGGAATCCGCTGCGCGGTGACCGTCAGGATATTGGCGCCTTCCTCGAGGAGTCCGGCGGGCACCGAGAGCTCGAATCGGCCAGCGTCATAGCCGTCGAAAGAAACCGTCCCCAGGAAAGTCCCGTTGAGCGCGATCTCGGCAATGTGGTCGGGAACTGCCGAATAGGAGGTTCCTCCCTCGAGCGCAACGGTCAAGGTTGCGCTCGCGTCCGCCGGGGCCACGACCGGAAGGATTACGCTGGCCGGGTAGAACCGGTCGATGGCCGTCGCCCATACGAAGGTCGCCTCAGTGCTCGCCCCGGTCCACCGGAACCGGTCCTCTTCGAAGCGCTGATTGACTCGAACCGAGGTCGGCGCGGAACCGACTCGCCCAAAGGCCACCATCGACCTGGGCTTCACCGGCGGCGCGGCAACAAGCTGGTAGGTCGCCAGGCCGTCATAGCCTCGCCGCGGCGGCGGCGCCCAAAAGTAGGCGTCGTCGCCCTCGATGAAGGAAGGAACCGGCCCGTCGGGCCCGATGATCCGGGTGCGCGATGCAGCCAAACCGAATCCGGCAAGATCCCCTGCGATCAGCTTGACCAACCCTTCGGCCTTCACCTCGGCAAGAGCGGTGCCGGCCAGGCTGCCCGCGGGGGCGCGGGCAGCGCTCGCCGCTCCTGTCTTCCTCTTCCGCACGTCCCGGCGATGCGGCAGAGCCCAAAAGGCCGACACCTCGTGCGGCGTCTCGATGCCCCGGGAGTCGATGTCCACGATGCGGTAGCGATCGCCCTTGCTCCCCTGCGCATCGAAGATCTCGTAGTCGCCGGGAGAATCGAGGCGGCCAGGAACGAGCGCCACGTCGGTCCAGGCGCCCCGGTCCTCGCGCTCGACGCGGAAGGCGAGGTTCGAGGTCTCGAAGACGGTCCGCCATCCGACCGCCATGCCGAAGCGCTCGGGACGGCTGAAGGCTTCCCACAGCGCCGCCTTCGACGGAGCCGGATCAAGCCTGCCGTCGTAGGTGCCGGTGAGGGTGTCCCTGGTCGAGCCGCCGACATCGGTCGTGGCAAGGAAGGTAATGGCGTCGCTGCCGTAAGAAAAACTCGGGCTGATGGAATTCAGCTCGGCATAGGGAATCGCCAATTCCAGACTCATATTCTTTGGCCCGAAAGCCATCTGGGCGTCGGTCAACGTGCGCGGATCGCTCCCCCAACTGCGAGTCACGGTCGTCGTCTTGGTATTCCAACCAATTGTCGCGATCACGTCTCCCGGCAGGATTATTTCAAAGGCGAAGTCCTTGTTGCCAGCCAGGGTATTGAAAACGATCAATACGAAGAGATAGCCATCGGTGCCGCTCGCATTGTTGTTCGTAATCGATATCGACCCCAAGTCGAAAGGGGCGCTGGTCGTGTCGAGCCAAAGGGAGGTGTTGTCCCACTCCCTTGCCCCGCCCGAAAGAACCGTGTCGACGCCGTCGAGCGCGATGTCGCGATCGGCGTGGGCGCCGGTTGGAAAAACCGCCGCAATAATGGCGAGCGCTGTCAAGCATAGCGACCGATTCACCGATTCCCCCTTTCAGCCACCGAGGTCGCGGCCCTCGACGGCGGGGTTGGAGGGCAAAGCCAAGGTTCTAGCAAAGCAAGGAAGGAAGGAGAATCCGCCAGCTCGAGGTCCACCGTCGGCACCCTTCGGGCCAACCGCCCCAGGAAGGACAAAGAGCGCTCGACCGCCTGCCGGTCCCAAAGGGGCAAGAACGCCCGCGAAGCCAGGCGCGCGACCCCTCGCGCCCTCGACAGCTCCCGAACCCTTGGGCGCAGCGCCTGCGTCAGCAAGCAGAGCGCTGCCAACGGGTGGTCACCGGGCACCGAGCGCGACCTCTGCTGAAAGGGCGAGGCGAGGACACGGTATTCACCTCCGCGGTCCAAATAGACAACGGCGCGATCGTCACAGAAGGTGGTGGCCTTGGCGCGGGAGTTTCTCGCGGCAGTCGTCTTCCCAGCGCCCGACGGTCCGACAAAGAGAATCGCCCGCTCGCAGGCGATGCCGCTGGCATGGAGGAGCACACCGCCCCTCTCGGCAAGCAGGCGCATGGAGAGCACCTGTAGGCCGACGCTCACGACCGCGGGCACGAGCGCCCAGTCTGGAATCGACGGAGCGATGCGCAGCTCCCCTTCGGCGCCCTCGAGGTCGAAGCGGACCACCGGCATCTCGGTCGACAATTCACGTGCGTACACCGCCAGCGAGTGACCCTCATTGCCCAACTCCCAGATGCCGTGGACGCTCGCGATGAGCCCTCTCCTGGCCTCCAGGCGCGCCGGTGTCGCACTGAGAACCGAGAGCGTGATTCCCGGCCCGCAAGGCAGCAAGGAGAAGCCGGCCAGCTCCGCTCGGACGCTTTCGGGGAGAGCGCCCTCGAGCTCAATCGACGTGGCACCAAGGGGAAGGACGGACTTCACATCGGCCCTTTAGGCGCTGGTCGCAAACGGCTGCAGACACCCGCCTCCGCCCTCGGCCACGACGAAGCAGACCCCGAGCAGCGCTTCGGCGCTCCCGAGGACAATAACTTCGATCTGCGGCGGCTCGTAGATCTCTTTCTCAGGGCACTCGAGCTCTGCTTTGCCTTCTGCACTCATGTGCGCTCCTTCCCCTCGACGACCCCTGCCGCATCGCGGCCAACCTGCAGTGATATTCGACCGGCGCCTCAGGTGAGCCCTGCTCAAGGTTGGAAACTGCCGGGCAGCAACGACAATAGGCCCAAAGGTCACAGCTTCCACAGGTTCCGGCCACGGCAGAGCGTCGAAGAAGGCTCACCTCTCCCAGCCTCTCCCAGGCCTCGAAGAAGCCGAACTCGCGGGCGGAAAATGCGGGCTGCCTGAGCAAGACACACCCGGTCAGGCTCCCGTCGGGGCCGACATTGAAGGCGGTGCGCGTCGCCGCGCAGGTCAGCAGCTCTTCGCCTCTTGCAGCCCCTTGGGGACAGCGCTCGGATGCCGAGCCCAAGGCGGCCCGCTCGAGCAGCAGGCTCTGCTGCGGCCCGAGCCGCCACGCGAGCGGCGCCTTGTCACCGTCGAGCCGGGGGACGACGGTCGAATCCCACCGAAAGCCGACTCCCAGCTCTTCGGCAACCCCGCGGATGCTGGCGAATTCCCCGGCGAGCTGTCGAGTCACGACCGTCTTCAGCGTCAGAGGCAGCCCTCTCTTGGCCAGGGCTCGTGTCGCGCTCATCACCGGCTCGAAGGCCGCGCCGCAGCCGCTCACCTCCTCGTAGCGAGCCGCGGAGGCGCCGTAGAGAGTGACTTCAATCGCGCGGGGCGGTCGCTCGGCTAGAAGCTCGAGGTGCTCCTCTCGCAGCAGCGCGCCGTTCGTAAAGAGCGTAATCAGAAAGCCGCGGGCGTGCGCGTGCTCGTAGATCTCCCGAAAATCGGCTCGAACGAGCGGCTCGCCACCGGTCAACGTCAGGCGCAAGCAGCCGGCCCTGGCCATCTCGTCGATGAGGCGCTTCCACTCGTCGGTCGACATCTCCTCGAAGCGATCGCGCTGGCTGTCTTGGAAGCAGTGCACGCACCGCAAGTTGCAGCGCCAGGTCAGCTCGAGGCTCCCCGAGAGCGGAATTCGCCGCTCCCTTGCCTTGCGGTAGAGCCGGTCGAGCGTCGCGCTCAAGGATGCCCCCCCACCGGCACAAGCCGACGCAGCGCTCGCCGCGCTCGGGCAGCCCATTCCCCGGGAAGCGACCGCAGGGCCAAAGGTCGCGGCTCCCGCCACTTTCCCCGCGCAACGCCAAGCACCTCGTCCCACCCCACGTGGCCGTCGGGCGAGGCGAGCCCATCGCCCCAGACGACGACCCCGCCTCGACCGACGAGCACGACGCGGTGAAGGAACAGACGCGTTCCGACCCGGCAAAGAACCACGTCGCCCAATCTGATTCGACCCCTGTCGACAGGCAGGACGACGAGATCCTCGCCGTCGCGGATGGCGGGCGCCATAGAGCTTCCATGGACGCAAAGCCGGAGGGCATCGCCTCGCGACAGCACCTCTCGGGCCACCGAATGCAAGGCGCTCTGGTCCAGCCTCATGATGCGCTTGCCTTCGATCGGGCCCATCAATCGGCCTCTCGCACGATCAAATCCAACTCGGCCAGCCGCGCCAGGAAGCTCTCCACGTCGCGCTCTGCCCGTTTTCGAGGGACCTCGAAACGGGCGACGATGGCCTGGACCACCGGCTCTGCGCCGCTCGGAACCTCGAGCGCGTCCCAGATTGCCGCGCCGACCTTGTTCAGCACCATCAGCTCAACCGGCCGCGTTGCGTCGTGGCGGATAGGGATGAGCAGGCGCTCACCGTCGATGGCTCGGTCGACCACCTCGGGGTTTCGGCAATAGCGGAACGAGGCTGTCATCGGCACCGACTGTAGCACCCTGTAAGTACTCGTATCAATTCGACAAACACCCAGTCCTGACCAACGGACACCCGTGGGACCGCAAACGCCCTGAACCGATCACGAACGACCCCGGCGAGCCTGCGTGCGAGGGGCAGGATTCCAGGCTGGTCGTAAGGTTACAGCAATACCGTAACCGCCAGCCGGGCGAGTTGCCATCGGTCGGCCGGCGGCGCGCGC
>DHSB01000105.1:96719-96904 GCA_002408385.1 Myxococcales bacterium UBA5297 | reverse complement strand
GGCCGGCGGCGCGCGCTCTTGGTCCCTTCGCGGTTCCGTCTGGCCAAGTCGGTCCGCGCCCGGGAAGGCACGGCCTGGGGCCTGGAGTCCGCTCCTGCAGCCTCGGTTGCCCTATCGGTTCGGGCTCGGCCGGCTAGGTATCGAGGAAGATGGGCCGCCGGCAGCCGCGCAGGCGCGCCGGGCGG
>DHSB01000105.1:73964-96602 GCA_002408385.1 Myxococcales bacterium UBA5297 | reverse complement strand
AGCCGCGCAGGCGCGCCGGGCGGCACTCGACTCTACACTTGAGTATCGCCTCTACGATGCGGACAAGGCGCTGAGCCGCGCAGGCGCGCCGGGCGGCACTCGACTCTACACCCGCTCGACCGCAAACACCCCTTGGATGCGCTCGATGGTCTGCATCACGTCGGTGAGCTGCTTGAGGTCGGAGATGGTGACCTCGAACGTGTTGACCGCCCGGTCGTCGCCGGTCGCCCGGCAGTTGGCCTGCGAGATGTTGACGCCCTTCTTGCTGAAGGTCTGCGAGATGTCGGCAAGCAGGCCCGGTCGGTCGACAGTAAGCACACGGATGGTTACCGGGCGCTTGAAGTCCGACTTGACGTCCCAGGAGACATCGACTCGGCGCTCCGGGTCGGTGGCGAGCGCCTTCTCGCAATCGATGGTGTGCACGGTCACCCCGCGGCCGCGGGTGATGAAACCGACGATGCGGTCACCGGGAACCGGATTGCAGCAGCGCCCGAAGCGCACCAGCACATCGTCGATGCCGTTGATCTGGACGCCGGACTTCGACTTGCCGGTCACCTTCTTGAAGATCTCGGCGATCTTGTTGACCGGCGCCGGCTCGCGCGGGGGCGCCTCGGCCTGGCGTTCGGCCAGCTTGTCGGCAGGCAGCAACTTCGCGGCGAGCTGAGAGGTCGAGACCTTGCCATACCCGATGGCGACGAGCACGTCGTCGACGGTTCGGTAGCCCAGCCCCTCGGCCGCCTTCTTGAGCTCGCCAGACTTCGACAGCCTATTGAGGTTCAGCTCCACCCGCCGCAGCTCGCGCTCGGCGAGGTCGCGGCCGAGCTCGAGGCTCTTTTCGCGCTGCTGGGCCTTGATGTAGCCGCGGATCCTCGCCTGCGCGCGGCTCGTCTTGACGAAGGTGAGCCAGTCCTTCGAGGGGTGTGCGTTGGCGCTGGTGAGCACCTCGACGGTGTCGCCGTTCTTGAGCTTGTAGCGCAGCGGGACGATCTTGCCGTTGACCTTCGCCCCCACGCACTTGGCGCCAATGTCCGAGTGGATGCCATAGGCGAAGTCGACCGGGGTCGCCCCGCGCGGCAGCGACTTGACGTCGCCGCGGGGAGTGAAGACGAAGACCTCGTCGGTGAAGAGATCAACCTTGACGGTCTCGAGGAACTCCTTGGGGTCCTTCAGATCCTGCTGCCACTCCATCAACTGGCGCAGCCAAGCGAACTTGGCCGAGTCCTTGCCGAGGTTCTTGCCCTCCTTGTAGGCCCAGTGCGCGGCGATGCCCTCTTCGGCGATCTTGTGCATCTCCTCGGTGCGGATCTGCACCTCGAGCCGGTCGCCGAACGGACCGATGACCGTCGTGTGCAGCGACTGGTACATGTTCGGCTTGGGGATGGCGATGTAGTCCTTGAAACGCCCGGGCACCGGCTTCCACATCGTGTGCACCAAGCCCAGTGCCTCGTAGCAAGCGGGCATCGAGCTCATGATCAGCCGAAAGGCGATCACGTCGTGGATCTGGTCGAAATCGACGCCCTGCGCGCGCATTTTTCGCGCGATGCTGTACAGGTGCTTGAAGCGCCCCTGGACCTCGAACTGAAGGTTGTTCTCGGCCAGCTTCTTTTGGAGGATATCTTTGACCTCCTCGACGTACTTCTCGCTCGCCTTCTTCTTCTTTTCGACCTTCTCGCGCAGCTCCTCATACTCGGCTGTCCGCAGGTACTTGAAGGACATGTCCTCGAGCTCCTGCTTGATCCAACTGATGCCGAGCCGGTTGGCGAGCGGCGCGTAGATGTCGAGGGTCTCCTGGGCAATGCGCTTCTGCTTCTCGGGAACCATGTGCCCGAGGGTGCGCATGTTGTGCGTGCGGTCGGCGAGCTTGACGAGGATGACCCGGATGTCGCGGGCCATCGCGACGATCATCTTCCGGAAGTTCTCGGCCTGCTTCTCTTCCTGAGACACGTTGGCGCTGGCCGAAAACTGGGACAGCTTGGTGACCCCGTCGACGAGCTGAGCGACCTCCGCGCCGAAAAGCTCGGTGAGGTCCTCCAACGTGGTCAGCGTATCCTCGATGGTGTCGTGGAGTAGCCCGGTGACTATCGAGGCCTCGTCGAGCTTGAGCTGGGCGAGGACTCCCGCAACCTCGAGCGGATGCACGAGGTAGGGCTCTCCCGACTTCCGGGTCTGACCTTGGTGGACCTTGGCGCTGTAGACGTACGCCTTCTTGATGATGTCCAGGTCAGGATCCGGGTGGTATTGGGCGACCCGGTCGAGAATGTCGTTGAGTCGAAGCATCAAGGTCTGGAGCGCCCGAGCAGGTCCGGCAAACCCTCGCCGTTGCACCCGGTAGCCAGGTCGCTCGTCTTTTCGAGAAAACCGTGTAGTTACCTGGGAAGAACCTCTTTCAACCTCTTCCCGGCCAGGGAAAATTGCGCGTCGGGCGCACAAGCAGGGTCGGGATCTTAGTCTCGCCCTGGCCTGGTTGTCTACTTGACGTGTTGCCACCGCAAGGTGCCCTTGCTGGCCCCCGAACGGCCGCGCGACGACCGGGGCGAGCCTGGTCTTGCCGCCAGAAAGCGCGGCAAAACCCGCCCATCGTGGCCCTGCGCCGCTCACTCGAGCACGTTGACGACCTGTTGCAGGGGCCGATATTGTCCCCGCCCAAATGGCAAGCATCCTACTCGCCGAGCTTGGTGCGGTCTGCTCTGGCTGCGACTCGTACAACGAGGCCGACGCAAGCTGTTGTGTCACGTGCGGTCAACAGCTTGCCGGGGCTTCTCCCCGTGCCCGGGCGCAGGCCGCTGTCAAACCGCGCCTCGAGCCGGCCGCATCCCTGGCCGCAGCCTCGGCCGCGCACCGGCTGGTCGCCCCCTCGTCCCCCACGCCGAGCCCTCCGGCCCCGCTCGGGCCTGCCCAGCGCGCCGCCCACCCGACGAGCCCGCCAGTGTCGGCGCCAGCCCACAGCCCCGCGGCGCCAGTCGCGGCCAAGCCGGCCCCGGTCGCCGGCGTCCCGCCTGCAGTGCGCGCCTGCCCCCAGGTCCCGGTTGCCGACAAACCCGGCGCCCGCGGCCCCGACCTGGCATGCCCGTCGCCCGTCAGGCCCCCTGCGGCGGCGACGGCCCCGAGGCCTTCTGGGCCAGCACCGTTGGCCAACGGCTCTGTTCCCTCCCCCGCGCCCAAGCCGACCGCGCCGCCGCCGGGGGTGCGCCTTGGCCCGAGCGTCCCCGCCAGCGCTCCGGCACCTTTTCTTCAGCCCCCGGCCAGCGCCCCTGCGCCCGCCCGGGTGGCCGGCCAGGGGGCAGGCACGCCACTCGCGCCTGACAGAGCGCCTGCGGCAGGTTCGGTGTCGAACCAGCTCAGGCTGAAGGTGACTGTCGTGCGCGGCCGCAGCGCCGGCTCGGCGTTTCGTCTTCCCAAAGGGATGATCGGCGCGGGCTCCGCAAAAGGCCTGCTGCTGTTTCCCGACGATCCCTACCTCGCCCCTCTGCATGCCACCTTTCTCGTCAAGGACGGCGAGCTCGCCGTGCGCGACGAAGCGAGCCCCTCGGGGACGTTCGTTCGCATCAAGAAGGCAGAGAGGCTCGCCCCGGGGAGCTTGTTCGCCGCCGGCGACCATCTGCTGCGGTTTGGCGGCCCGCTCGAGCCGATTTCGCCCAACAGCCCGACCGCCTACGGCGCGCCCGCTTCTCCCCAGCTCTTTGCTGTCGAGGAGATCGTCGTAGGAGGCCGACCGGGCCGGGCCTGTGCGCGCCCCGGCCCGGTCATCTCGGTCGGTCGCAACGGCACCGACCTCAGCTTCCCGGGTGACAAGCACCTGGCTGCGCGCCATTGCGAGCTGCACGTCGACCCGGGCGGAGCCACCTTGCGCGATCTCGGCACGGCCGATGGCACCTACGTTCGCCTGCCACCGGGTGTCGAGTACCCGCTTGTCCCCGGCGACTCGGTCCGCATCGGGATGCAGCTGCTGCGCATTGAGCAGGGGTAAGAGCGCGCCGGGCGGCTGCCGCGCGAGCTCGGTGCCCCGTATGCGGATCGCCAGCCGCTCCTAAGAAAAGCGAGTGGTCGGCAGGCAGGTTTTCAGCCCAGCATCCGTTGCTCTTCCCCGCGCGACCGGCGTGCCCGCGGAGCCCTTGTCCAGAGGGCGACCTGACCGAAGCTTGGATCAAGTTTCCCCCGAGTTTCGCAACAGGAGCCCGCTCATGCATCGCACCGTGTTCGCGCTCGGGCTGACGCTCGCGCTCGGCCTGCCCGCGCACGCCCAAGAGGCGACAGCTCCCCGGGTTGAATTGGAGGCTGGCATCGCCGGCTTCAATCGAGACCTGTCGCGACTGCTCGGCCTGGGCCCGGCCTGGGGCGCTCGCGCGATCGTCCCGCTCGCCTCCTCCCTGTCGCTGGTCATCGGCTACCAGGGCGCCGCCTCGCGGGTCGTGGCCGAGCCGGTTGAAGGCACGCCCTTCACCCTTTCGAACGGCGGGTATGCGGCGCTGCAACTCGAGGTCGTCAACGACTGGCCCGTGCGTCCCTACGCCTTCGCGGGCGCGGGGCTCTTGCGCTCAACCGTGCCCGCGGAGGCCGAAAGCCTGCTTCGCTCCGACACCGCGGGCATCGTTCCGGTCGGTCTTGGCGCCGAGGGCAGCCTCTCGAGGCATCTGCGGCTCGGCGCGCGCCTGAGCTACGACCTCATCTTCGACAACGAGCTGGTTCGCGAAGCGGGCAGCCTCGCCGCGGATCTCTGGGCGCTCACTCTGGTTGCTGCCTACGCCTTCTGAGTGCCTGCGCCCTACTGCCTATCGAGGTGACGGGCGATAAATTCGGCGTCAGCCGCCTCGGTCCCCGCCTCCAGATACTCGCGCAGCCACTTTGTTGAGTTGGCCGCGTCGCCCTTCATCATGTAGCCGAAGGCGATACGCTTGCTCGTCTGAGCGCTCCGACGTGCTTCGTAGGCTCGCGTATAGAAGAGCAGGGCCTCGTCATACTGCTGGGCGACGACGGCGTGATCACCCTTGGCCATGAGCTCCTTCGCCCTCGCGTTCTCCTGCCTTGGAGCCGGGCCACCGTCCGTTTCCAAAGAGAGGTCGATGTCGGATGGCGGCTGCTTGGCTGCGACAGGACCGTCGCCGCGCGCCAAGCCGTCGGCCGTGGGCACGAGCACCGCAAGGCTCGGCCTTGCCGACAAGTGCCGGTAGGCGAAGAATCCGCCGACCGCGAACAGCAGCGCTCCGACACCCAACGCGACCCAAAGGGGCCTCTTGCCACCGTCGGGCTTCTTCCCGCGCGCAGGGACTCCAGGGTCGGTCGCGGCGACGGTCATCTCCTCGCCAAAGCCCGGAGAGGTCACCCAGGACGGCGTGCGGGTCAGCGTCGTCGCCTCTTCCTGGACCACGCGCGCTCCGCTTCGGCTCACCTTTCGCGCCCGTGGCTCGTGCGCAGTCATCATGGGGACCGACTGCACCCTCGTCTCGGCCGAATGCTTGAGTACGGCGAAGAGATCGGCTCGAAACTCCTCGGCGCTCTGGGGCCTGTCGTTGGGATCCTTCGACATGGCGCGAAGGATCAAGGCCTCCATCGCATCGCCGATGGGGGCGTCGGGCCGCCGGGCCCTCGGTGGAGTCGGCGACGTGGTCAGGTGCATCGTCGCCAGCGCGACCGCCGAGTCGGCCTCGAAGGGCAGCATGTTCGTTGCGCACTGGTAGCAGAGAACGCCGACCGCGTAGAGATCGCTCCGCGGATCGAGCGCGCCACCGCGCGCCTGCTCGGGGCTCATGTACTCGGGGGTGCCGCACACAAAGCCGGCCCGCGTCAGCGCCTGGCTCTCGCTTCCGTCGCTCTCCTGGATCTTGGCGATGCCAAAGTCGAGTACCTTGACGAAGTCGGGCTCGCCTCGGCGCTGCTCCACCATGATATTCTCGGGCTTGAGATCCCGATGGATGACGCCGGCCGCGTGCGCATCCGCCAGCGCTGAGAGCACCTGCGAGACAATCCGCACGATCCGCCGCTCGGGAAGAGGCCCCTCGGTCGACAGCAGTTGGTGGAGGTCGACCCCGCTGACGTGCTCCATCGCGATGTAGAGCGAGCCGTCGTCGCCCTGGCCAAAATCGAGCACGCCAATGGAGTTGGGGTGGTTGAGCCTGCTGGCGGCCTTCGCCTCGCGTTGAAAGCGGGCGACCGTGCGAGCATCAGAGAGCAGCGACTGCCGCAGGACCTTGAGCACGATGGTCTTGTCGAGCGACAGTTGGGTCGCGCGAAAGACCTTGCCCATCCCTCCCTCGCCGATGAGGGCTTCGACGCGGTACTTGCCGGCGATGATTCGGCCGGTATAGGCATCCTCGGCCGGGCCATGGACGATGGAAGCGCCGCAGGCTGGGCAATACTTCGCAGCGTTGCCGACTTCCCTGTTGCAGGATGGGCACAGACTCAAGTGCGCGACCCCTCGGTTCAAGACCGCCCGGTGGTCAGCGGGCGAAGCGGCCGCCAACAATCGCACAGCCTGCCTGCCCCGTTCAAGGCATCTGCGGCGCGCCGCCGTGCTTGCTTTCCGCAAGTCCTCTGAAAGACGATGGGAAGCCGGTTGACCATACGGGAAAGAGCGCCATGAGCCAGTGCCCACACTGCATGACCGATAACCCCCTCGGCGCCTTGAGCTGCCAGTCCTGCGGCTTGCGCATGATGTCCTGGGGTACGATGCTCGCCACCGGGGAAACCGCGACCACAGCAACCCAGCCTCGCCCTTTGGTCACCGTCCGCGTGGTCCGCGCCGACGGAGGCCCGGAGGCGGCCTTCGGCCTGAAGAAGGACGAGGCCCTGGTCGGCAGCGCTGGTGACATCCTGTTGATGGACGACCCCTTCGTCGCCCGCGCGCAGGCGAGGCTCTACTTCCAGGGCGGGGCGCTGATGGTCGAAGACGTGGGCGCGGCAAACGGGGTCTTCGCCCGCCTTCGCGGGGAGAGTTGGCTGACGCCGGGCAACGAGGTCCGCTGCGGCCGCCAACGCCTGGTGCTCGAGCCCATGGCTAAGGCGTGCGAGCCGCCGACCTGGGGCTCACCCGATCCGGGATATCGCGCCCGACTCGTGCAAATGCTCGAAGGAGGTCGCCGTGGCGACGCCTTTGTGCTGCGCGAGGGAGAGAACCTGGTCGGTCGCGAGGTGGGCGACATCACCTTCCCCGGCGATGGCTTTGTTTCGGGGCGCCATGCGGTCGTCTCGGTGAGTGCCGACCTCGTCAAGATCCGCGATGCCGGCTCCTCGAACGGCACCTTCCTGCGCCTTGGAGCTCCGATGCAGATCAATCATGGCGACCATCTGCTCATCGGCCGCCACCTGCTCAAGCTGGACCTGGTGCCCCCGGCCTGAACGACAGGCAGCGCGATGTCCAGCGCCACTGCCTTGAGTTCAGCGCGGCTAGCCCTCCGTAAGTGGGCAAGGCCACAAACCGCGGGGGGAGCGCGGGTGAAGCGCCGCCCTTTCGTCTCGCGCCGAGCTTCTTGGCCATGCCCGGCCGGGCTGGAGCCAGGGCCAGCGGGCGCCCGTGCACCATCCCGAGCAAGCGATAGCCGGGATGGCCGAATAGTCCCGCCCTCTCTCGGCCTCGATTGCCGTCCGGGCTGACCGATATCGCACGGAAGAATGCAGCGAGGGCGGCGCTCCAGGAGCGTCGCCCTCGCCCAAAACCCGAAAGACTAGGAAAACAGGCTTACCCGTACGACTTTTCCTTCTTTTCCTGGTCCTCCTTGCAGCGGATGCACAGGGTCGTCACCGGGCGGGCCTCAAGCCTCTTGAGGCTGATGTCCTCCTCGCACCGCTCGCATATTCCGAAGGTGCCCTCGTCGATGCGACCGAGCGCCTTCTCGATCTTCTTGAGGAGGAACTTCTCGCGATCCCGCAGCCGAAAGACCATCGACTGGCTGTACTCCGAGGATGCGAGGTCGATCTCGTCCGGGAGGTCGTCGGTGTCGAAGTTGCTCTCCTCGCGGAGGGTCTTCTTCGCCGATTGGAGCAAGTTTTGCTTGCTCTCCTCGAGCATCTTCTTGAAGCGCTTTATGTCCTTCTGGTTCAAGCGACTAACCCCCAGCGCGGCATGCGGGTAACCGAGTTACCCCCCCTTTCTGAGAAGCCCGACTTTTTAGTCGGCCCCCGTTGCGCTTGTCAAGCCGGAAACACCTTGGCGCACCCTGCTGCGGCGCGCGCCGCCTCTCCTTCCGCCTGCGCTGCGACCAAGCGTGCAGTTGCTTGCAAGGTCGCGATTTCCGAAGTAGTTTGGCGCCCGTTTCGAACGGTCGCAATCACGCTCCCTCCACGCGGCTCGCCGCGGCTCCCCACCATGGCCGACCTCAGCAAGTTTGACCGGGAATTCCTGCGCGCCGTGCTCACGCTCGCCTCAAAGAGCGATGTCGACCACCTGCTCTTTATCAGCGACAGCCCCCACCTGACCGGTGAAATGCTCCGGGGGCGACCGTTGAGGAAAAAGCTAATCTACGCGACCTCCAGCGACAAGCTGGCCGAGAACCTGCGCGCCCAGCACTACCAATCGGTCGTAATCCCCTCCTACGACTACGCACGGGTCGAGAAGGTCAAGGTCGCCTTGGTCGCCGCGGCCTCGGAGAACATGATCAAGGATGGCGACACCGTGCTCTGCCTCACCGGGCACGGCGAGGCGCGCACCATCGACACGCTCATCAAGATTGAGTTTGGCGAGCAGTTCGAGGACCGGGTCGTCTCCATCGACGCGATGAACTTGGGGGCCGAGTTCAACTCCCAGGTCGTCGAGGCGCTCGTGCAACTCGGCCTGGCGATTGGCCAGCAAGGCTACGAAGGCCATTCGGTCGGCGCGATCATCGTCGTCGGCGACTCGACGGCGGTCATGGAGAAGAGCCGCCAGCTTATCCTCAATCCCTTCCAAGGCTTCGGCGAGGCCGAGCGCAACGTGCTCGATCCGAAGATTCGCGACGCAGTCAAGACCTTCTCGGTTCTCGACGGCGCCTTCGTCATCCGCGAGGACGGCGTGGTGCTCGCCGCCGGTCGCTACCTCCAGGCGACCAGCGAAAAGGCCAAGCTGCCCCTCGGACTCGGTGCGCGGCACGCGGCCGCCGCCGCGATCACCATCGACACCCGGGCGATAGCGATCGCGGTCAGCCAAACAAGCGGCGCGGTGCGAGTCTTCAAGGACGGCGAGATCGTCCTCGAGCTCGCACAGACCGCCCGGCGCAAGTAGCCCTTGGACTCGGCGCTCGACCGTCGCTTCGCCGCAGCCGGCGCGCGCGCCGCGCTGCGCGTGCTCGCTGCCGCTGCACATCTTGTCTCGAGGAGGCCCGCATGGTCCCCGTGACGATCCTCGACTACCTGCACCGCAACCGTACGCCGTTTCGGCCGCTCCCGCATCGGCGCGCCGTCGGCGCCCAAGAGCTTGCCGCCTCGGTCCACGTGACAGGCCGGCGGGTCGCCAAGTCGGTGGTCGCGCAGGCCGACGGGCGCATGTACCTCGCGGTACTCCCCGCCACCGAGCTGCTTGACGAGCAGCGGCTCGCCGAGGCTCTCGGTGCCAGGCAAGTCCGAATCGCCGCCGAGCGCGAGCTCGCCTCACTATTTCCCGGCTGCGAGCTCGGAGCTGAACCGCCGTTCGGGCGCCTGTTCGGTCTCCCGGTGGTCGTCGACGAATCGCTCGCCCGGTCGACCGAGCAATCCGGCGAGCCACTCATCTTCCGGGCGGGCTCCAACGACGACGCGCTCGAGATTCGTTTCGACGACTTCCCGCGCATGGAGCGGCCGCTGCTCGCCGCCATCACGCGGGCCTGGGCGCCCTCTCGCCGCAGCATCCAACCTGGGCTCCACCCTCATTATTGGAGACGACCCGCTGGCGGTGGGCCCGCTCGGCTGAAAGGCAGAAAATGCGACCGAACGGCCAGCGCCGTCCCTCGTCGGGCGAGGGCGCTTGGCCGGGGACTCAGGCCCTGAGAAGCCGGACCGCGCCCCATACCGGCAGTCATGTACGGGCCCCTGCGGCGAGCGCTCGCTCGCCCGCCAGTTCCAGGCGTCCCTATGCGCGCGGCGTATTCAAACCGCTAACACAGTCCTTAGCTTGACAGAAAAGCGACCTTTCTCTACCGTCCGCGTCTTTCCGGCGGTCAAGCGGCGCTTCGCCCCCGGTGCAGCCTAGGGGGCAAACGCGTTTTGCAAGAAAGTAGAGGTTCGACGTGCGAGCTGGCGGCTCCGTCCTCCCTGCGTTGTTGGTCGCAACAATCGCCTGCCTTCCCGTCACCGAGGGTGACAATCCCGATCTCGCCGGTCAGACCGTACGCCTTACGGTCCTGCACACGACCGACATTCACTCGCGCATGCTGCCCTACGACCTGGCGCCGCTGAAGACCGACCAGGATCTCGGGCTCGCCTCCGAAGCCCCGCCGTACGGCGGTGCGGCGCGCCTTGCCGCGCTCATCAAGCGCGAGCGCGCCCTGTCAGACCGCACGCTGCTGCTCGACTCGGGCGACTACTTCCAGGGCGGCCCGATCTTCAATGCGAACACCGGCGAGCCCGAGGTGCGCTGGGTCTCGATGATGGGCTACGACGGCGTGGTCATGGGCAACCATGAGTTCGACATGGGCCCGATGAACTTCGCCGACAAGGTCAAGCGCTTTGCCAGCTATCCGCTGCTCGCGGCGAACTACCTTTGGGAGAACACCGAGGACCCGAACGCCCACGGGCTCGACAAGGTGTCGGCCCCTTACACCATCACCAACGTGCGCGGCGTGCGCACGGCCATCATCGGCATGGCCTCGACCAGCTCGATGTACGGGTTGACCGACGGCGGCAACTCGACACAGGCCTTGCCACTCGAGCAGAACGAGACCGCCCGCGCCTATGTCGACCTGCTCGCGCCCACCGTCGACTTCGTCGTCATCCTCTCGCATCTCGGCCTGACCGAGGACCAGGACCTGCTCACCGGCTACGACGCGTACTATCCGTACGAGAGCGCCCGCCCGTTCATCGAGCGGGCCCGCGCCCCCTGGGTCCAGCTCGAGCCGGCCCCCGCGGCCCCCGGCGCCAAGCCGAACACCTTCTCCGACGGCACGATCCGCGTCTTCATCCCCGGCGTCTCGGGCATCGACATCATCGAGGGAGGCCACCTGCACGTGGTCCTCAACCCTCCGCAGGTTATCCGCGACCCCGACAACCGCCCGGTGCTCATCAGCCACTCGGGCGCCTTTGCCAAGTACCTGGGCAGGCTCGACCTGCAGCTCGCCTTCCCGCCCGACGCCCCGGCCGCGCCCATCGACAGCGACGCCTACCGGGCCTGGGAGCGGCGCAAGTTCTGGGGCGCCGAGGTGGTGGCCCACGACTATCGGGTCTTCCCCATCGACGCCATCTGGTGTGACGAGGAGGCCCGCGCTTGGCGAGGCGACCTGCAGTTCGAGGAGTACGAGGCGCTCATCAAGTCCCGCCCCGGCCACGACTGTGTGCCTCGACTCCAGCAGAAGGCGCAGGAGCAGGGAGTGCCCCAGGAGATCGTCGACGGGTTCCTGGCCGCGATCTGGGAGGGCAGCGAGAACGTGGGGCTCGCGCAGTTCCTCGCCGAGTTCCTTCCGGACTGCAAGTCGCCGGCCGCCAACTGCGCCCGCCGCTACCATGACGCCCTGCCGCCCTCGATGGCCGACCGCTGCATGGCGATGTACTACACCGACGACCGCAGCGACTGGGACTGCAGCCGCTATCTGCCCGAGGAGTGCGCCTCGCGCATCGAGCGCTGCTCGCGCTACGAGGACTTGGAGACGACGCACCTGTTGCAGCCGTACATCTCCGAGCTCGACCAGACCTTCGCCCTGCCGCGCATCTTCGCCTTCGCCCCCAAGAACATCGTGCGCCGCAACAGCTCGACCGGCGGCGACAGCCCGCTCGGCAACATGACCTCCGAGTCGATGCGCGTGCGCCGGCGCGTCGAGGCCGAATTCGCGCTCACCAACACCCTGGGCATCCGCGACAACCTCTACGCCGGCCCGGTCACCCTCGAGTCGATGTTCAACGTGTTCCCCTTCGAGAACACCATCAACATCATGTACCTCTCCGGCGCCGAGGTTCAGGAGCTGACCGACTACGTCGCCAGCCGCTCGGCCGAGCGCGGCTGCCAGGCCCAGGCCCAGGTTTCGGGCATCACCTTCGTCATGGACTGCGCCCAGGCCCAGCGCAACTGGGAGCGCTACTCCTGCCAGACCGCCGACGACTGCGCCCCCTATGGCAACCCGGCCGAGCGGATGGCCGCGGCCGGCCCCGAGGTCGCAGCCAACTACGGCTGGCGCTGCTCCGAAGAGAAGGTCTGCACCGCGGCCTCCTCCTACGACATCGTCATCGGCGACCAGCCGCTCAACCCGGACGCCAACTACAAGATCGCGGTCAACGACTACATCGCCAAGGGCGGCTCGGGCTTCAAGGTCCTCAAGCGCAACACCACCCGCGTCGAGACCGGCATCAGCCTGCGCGACAGCCTCATCGACTGGCTGCGCGGGCAGTGCACCTGCGAGGACATCCTCGGCATCTCCCCTTGGAACCGCGACGTGCCCGACGCCCAGAAGCGCGCCGCCCCGGCGGGCGATGGCCCCGGCGCCCTCTGCGCGCGCGCTTCGGACGGCGACCAGCGCATCATCGACCCGGTGGTCGTGAGCTGGTGCAACTCGGCCAGGCAGTTCGAAGCGGCCTACGCGGAATGGCTCAAGGCCCATTCGCCGAGCGACCGACTCGAAGGAATGCCCGACCTTTCGGCTGGCAAGTGCACCTGCCAGGACGTCTTCAACGGCAACAAGAAAGCCTGCGGTCACCTCACCAACGATCTTCGCAACTTCTGCCAGGCACCGACCAAGGTCCCCATCGCCATCGGCGAGGAGGATGGTCGGATCGGCCGGAGGGTCAAATGATCTCCAGGACGCTCCGGGCACTCGCGGCCCTCTGCGCACTCGGCCTGACTGCCACCGGGTGCGGCAACGACACCAAGTACAACCTCCCGCATAGGGTCGACTCCTTCAAAGTCACCATCGAAGAGGTCCGCCCGACCTTTCCGCCCAACCAGACTGGCGAGAGCCCGGACAAAGCTCTGCCCATCCCCATCGACCCGGTGCTCTTCAAGGTGCGGGTGGTCGCCGTCGACGAGCGCGGCGAGGTGATGAGCGACTACTCCCGCCCGGTCTCGTTCCGGGCCACCCCGGGCAACGTGCTCGCCACCGCTCTCGAGGACGGCAAGCCCTGGGCCGATCGCCTGCTGCCCTTCAACGACGGGGTCGCCACCGGCTGGGTGACGGTCGACAAGATCTTCGGCGAGTTTCGAATCTGGGCCGAGGACGCGCCCCCGCCGCCAATCTACGAGCTCGAGCTGCCCGGCGAGGGCGGCGCCGACGGCGGCGTGCCGGGCCCCGACGCGGGAGAGCAGGAGCCCCTTTATGTAGAGGTGGAAGGCAGCCGCACCTTCGCCGGGGGCGTCAGCAACCCGATCTACTTCGTCGCTCCGGCCATCCGCGACGTGCAGCGCGTCCCCACCGATCCTCCGGGTTGTCAGGACGCCTATTGCCGCGTCGACAACCGCCTGTCGCCCTTCATCGGCAACTTCCTGACCATCGACGCGCCGCGCCCCCTCGGAGACATGATCGTCACCTCGATCACCAACGAGGGCTTCTACGTCACCGACCTGCTCGCCCAGAGGTTCGATCGCGAGCCGTACAAGAGCGCGGTCGGCACCCTTGGGCACCTGTTCGTCTACAGCTACTCGTACCCCGACGGTCTCTACGTCGGCGACCGCGTCACCTCGCTGACCGGCACCGTCCAGGAGTTCTCCGGCGCGACCCAGCTCGTCTTCCCGAGCTGGGTGCGGCTCGAGGGCGACCCGCGGCCCGAGGACATCCCCGCGCCGTTCGTCCTCGACTTCTCCGACCCGATCACCCCGTCGGTCGGCTACACGGTCTGCAAGACCGGGACGCGCTACGACCCGAAGCCCAACCGCATGGAGAACCTCGACCTGCTGTGCGGCTACTCGACCAACAACGTCCACATCGAGTCGCTCGAGAGCTCGCTCGTCAAGATCGCCAACGCCCGGCCCTCGACTGCTTTCGTCAACTGCGACCGCAACGGCAACGCGAACATCGGCCTGTTCGGCCAGACCAAGGACGAGGAGACCGATCTGTGGCACTGGCTCTGCTTCGAGGAGGGCGAGGACAAGGACGACTGCCAGTGCTACCTCGAGTGCGTCATCGGCCACGGCGAGTTCGACGGCAAGGTGTGCACCGAGCTCAACTCCTTCGAGACGTACGGCCAGTGGCTTGTGCAACTCGAGGACCGCTGGTCGGTGCGCCTGAACGTCTCCACCCGTGACGCCCTGCCCCTGTTCGACCCGCGCGACTTCGCCAAGCCCGAGCATGCCGGCTGCACCGTCGACATCGCCGGAATCATGCGCCAGACGCAGGCGGCCCGCCCGCGGTGGATCGTCATCGCCCGCGAGGAGACGGACGTCTGCTGCCGCGCGCCCGAGGGCAAAACCTGTCCCACCGGTATTCCCGTCTGCGGCCAGTAGGCCCGCAGCCCAACTGCTTCACCGAAACGCTCAACGGGGGCGCAGGAAGGAATTCAAGTGACTCGACCACTTCGCAGGACTGCAGCCCCTGGAGGAAGGATGCTGACGAACCGCAGCGCGCTCTTCACCATTGTCGCCGGCTTGCTTGCCGCCGCGCTCCCCGCGAGCGCGTGGGCAGGGGACTTCGTGGACACCCGCGTCACCCTGCTCTTCTCGGATGACAACATTCTCGCCGACGCGGGCGAGACCACGCCCAACAGCCCGAGTGCGCGGCTGGGCGCGGCGAACTCGTCGAACTCGCAGTTCTACGACAACTTCAACACCAAGTACTCGGGCTTCGAGACCCTGACCAACCTCGTGCTCTACAAGCAGGCCCCCTCCTACTTCGAGGGCCTGACGACCGAGGCCGCACTCGCGCTCAACCTGCTCGTCGCCCGCGAGCGCGGCACCTCCTCGCTCGACGCGGTGAAGATCGGCGACGCCTCGAGCTACCTGCGCCTCAACTACGTGCCCCGGAGCTGGAGCGCGAAGCAGGGCGAGGGCATCTCGCTCACCGGCTTCCCGATGTCGGCCGACCGCTTCCGGCTGGGCTACGCCTACAAGATCTCTTGGGGCGGCAGCAGCGCCTTCCCGACCAACGAGTCGGTCCCCGGCGCCAAGCTGCAGGTCACCAAGGCCATCAACGACGACCAGATCGTCTACGGCTTCGTCGGCCTGAAGACGACCCTGATCCTCAACGACAAGATCCACGAGCAGGAGACCAACTACGGCTTCCTCGCCGGCGCCGGCGTCGACTTCACCCGGTGGCTGCGCTGGGACATCTCCGGCGGCTTCTTCCAGAAGGGCGTCAACCCGAACACCGCCGTCCTCGGCAAGCCGGTCGACGCGCGCGGCCTGTCGAGCGAGCTCGTCTTCCACTTCGGCGCTCCGGTCGGCCGCTCCGTCGACTTCGCCCTCTACAAGAACGATCCGGACCTGCCGACGCGCTTCTTCAAGCCGGAGAGCTACCCGGGCGGCTTCGCTTTCACCGCGGCCATCGAGGGCAGCGTCCTGCAGCAGGTCTTGGCCGATCCGGACGAGTTCGGCGCGACCACCCGACAGAGCGCCCAGGCCGGCGCCCTGCAACTTCGCGCGAAGTGGGACTACCTGCGCTTCAACGTCCTCGGCCTCTACCGCTCGCTCTCCTTCATCCAGTTCAACGTCCCCGGCCTGCCGCCGTTCCAGGACTTCCCGGGCGGCACCGATCTCGTCGCCGAGAAGTTCATCGCCGTGGGCGCCGACTACTACCTGCGCGGCCTGCACCTGACCCCCGGCATCATCGGCGGCGTGCAGATCCCCGCCTCGTTCACCACCGAGAGCCTCGGCTCGAACAACCCGCCGGAGAGCTTCCTCGGCACCCGCACCGTCGTCGTCCGCGACCAGAACCAGCTCACGGTGCTCCCGAGCGACGCCGACCCCAAGCCCATCTATTCCGGCAAGGTGACGCTGCGCTGGGACATCTCGGACTACTTCGCGGCCGCGGGCGAGTTCTACGTGAACTACGACTGGAACCGCACGACCTTCCGCGACTCGGCCGCCGGCGTTGCCCAGCCCGTGTTCGAGGACCCCTGGATCGTCGGCTTCAACACCTTGCTCCAGGCGCGCTTCTAGCCGAACCCGCCAGACCCGAAGCTTCTGCGCCCCCTCTTCCAGGCGAAGAGGGGGCGTGCTGTTTCTTTGAGCCCGCCTGCGCGCGGCTCGGGAGCAAAAGTCTCTGCACGAAGGGCCGCGGAAGGGCGCAGCGCCCCCTCGCGGGCGCTTTGCCCTCGGGCATTTCGCCGATTGCTCTCCTCGAGCCCGTGCGCCCGTCTCGAGCAAAGGCCGGGGGCGCGCCTGCGCCACCCGCTCGGTGCCCCCTGCTACCTCGCCTGCGCGCTCGTCAGCGCCTCGGCAGAGCCGACGAGCGAGTCGAGCCCCTTCTCCCCCAGGAATCTGCGCACCTTCGCCGCGGGCGCCGCGAACGTCTCCCCGGGCATCGGCAGGTCGAACGAGACGGCCTCCTCGGCCATGGGGATGGTCACCTTCGCGGTGCGGTAGCCCTCGATGATTCCGAGCAGCTTTCCCGTGGTCGCCGAGAAGACGCCGCCGCCGGAGGCTCCGTAGCCAATCGCCGCGTCGGTCTTCATCATCTGCGGCACTCGCTTGCCCTCCTGCTCGAAATCGATCTGGCTCACCAGGCCGCCCGAGATGGACAGGGCCCGCCCGTAGGGCGCGGCGACGACGAAGACCTCCTCGCCCACCGACAGCTCCCCGTCGTCGGCAAGGGCGGCCACCGGGAGGCTGACGCCGCGAACGCTCAGGACGGCGAGGTCGGCTTCGGGGACCTGGCCAAGCGCCTCGAGCTTCGCGACGTGCTCCTGGGTCTGACCGCTCGGCAGGTCGACGAGCACGAAGTAGCGCGGCTCTTCGCCCTGCCTGGGCTGCACGACGTGGGCGTTGGTCACGATGTAGGAGACCGCGCCGCCGGCCCCCGAGCCGCCCGCCAGCGCGACGCCCGAGGCGCTGCGCGCGGCCCTGCCCTCGTCGGCAACCACCACCCGAACACTCTGGGCAAGCGCGGTGTGGATGCGCTGCTGACGGGTCGGCGCCGGCGCGCCTTTCGACGGGGTGGCAGTCGGTGCCTGCCGGCCGGCACAGGCGCCAAGGGCCGCAAGGGCGAAGAGCATGGCGATTCGTGGGACAGACATGTCGGGAGCAGCCTTTCGCGGGAGGTGAGCCTGAACGGAGAACGCCGACTCCATGCCAGCCCCCCTCCGGTCGGCACCGGAAATTCTCGGCAATGCCCCGATTGACCGCAACACGCGAATAGGCGCATTTCTGCTCCCCTCCGTGGCAACCCGGCACGCGCCCGTTGCCCGCGCCGCTGGGGGAAAAGCCTGGCGAGGCCACCGGCTGGCCGGCGACATCGCTCATCAAGCCAGGCGATCGCCAACCCGCCCGCGGCCCATACTGCCGGAGGGGGCGCCCCTCGCGTGGAACGTGCCGCAAGACGGACGACCGGCGCACCCTGGGACCTTGCGTTTTTTTCACCCGGAGATGGCTCGATTGAGCCGGATCGGATAGAGTGCGCCAGACTACAGACCCTTCCCCAAAGGCCGACGCCAATGCCTTCGACCAAGAGCCCGATCATCGGAATCGACCTGGGCACCACCAACTCGTGCGCCGCGTTCGTCCAGGAGGACGGCAAGGTCAAGCTGATCCCGTACAAGGGCGGCGACTACACCATCCCGTCGATCTACGCGGTGGACGACAAGGGCAACGAGCTCATCGGCCACGAGGCCAAGCGCCAGTGGCAGCTCAACCCCAAGAACACCATCTACGCCGCCAAGCGCCTCATCGGCCGCTCGCCCAAGGACGACGTCGTCAACACCATGAGGGACGTGGTCGCCTTCAACCTGGCCGCGGGCGACCGCAACGACGTCGTCATCGAGTGCGCCAACCGCACCTTCCGCACGGTGGAGGTCTCGGCCCGGATCCTCAACAAGATCCGCACCGTCGCCTCCGACTACCTCAAGGTGCCGGTCAGCCGCGCCGTGGTCACCGTCCCGGCCTACTTCACCGACCGGCAGCGCCAGGCGGTCAAGGACGCCGGTCTGCTCATCGACCTCGAGGTCATGCGCATCATCAACGAGCCGACCAGCGCTTCGCTCGCCTACGGTGTCGGCAAGGGGCTCAAGGAGACGGTGCTCGTCTACGACCTGGGCGGCGGCACCTTCGACGTGTCGATCATCGAGATTCGCGACCGGGTCTTCGAGGTCAAGGCGACCGGCGGCGACGTCTTCCTCGGCGGTATCGACTTCGACAACGCGATGATCAAGCACGTGCTCGCCGACTTCCAGTCTAAGCACGGCGTCGATCTGTCGACCGACCCGGTGGCGATGCAGCGCATCAAGGACCTCGCCGAGCGCACCAAGATCGACCTGTCGTCGCGCGCCGAGGTGCCCTTCAACATCCCCTTCATCACCATGACGCCGCAGGGGATGCCGCTGAACATCGAGATGATGTTCACGCGCAAGCTGCTCGAGCAGCTCACCAGCCACCTGGTCGACCGCACGTTGAAGACCTGTGCGCAGGTGCTCGTCGACGCCAATCTCGCCTCGGGCAGCATCGACGAGGTGATGCTCGTCGGCGGCCAGACGCGCATGTCGCTGGTGCAGGAGCGCCTCACCAAGTTCTTCGGCAAGGCGCCGTCCAAGGGCGTCAACCCCGACGAGGCGGTCGCCGTCGGCGCGGCCCTCTACGCCCACTCGCTCGAGGACAACTCGAACATCCGGCTGCAGCTCCTCGACGTCATCCCCATGGCGATCGGCCTCGAGAAGGCCGGCGGCGAGTTCCACGTCGTCTTCCCGCGCAACGCGGCCATCCCCAACGCCAAGCGCATCGTCGCCACCACCAGCTACGACAACCAGGACGCGCTCGCGATGCGCATCTTCCAGGGCGATCACAAGCTGGTGAAGGACAACGAGCTGCTCGGCGAGTTCACCTTCTCCGGCATCCGCCCGGACAAAGCCGGCCGCGTCCAGGTGGAGATCACCTTCGACGTCAGCGTCGAGGGCATTCTCACCATGAGCGCCCGCGACCCGGCCACCGGCAAGGAGATGAAGACGACGGTGCGGGTGACGTAGCGGCGCGCTGGTCGAGAGTCGACAGCGGCGGGCCTCGCCCGGAGCCTTGGCGATTCGGTCGCAGGTTGGTGGGGCCGCATCGCAGCCCGCCCGCCGTCTCTTCGCCCCGTTGCCTTGGTCAAGCGCCGGTCCGGGCGTGTCGCAACGCGCTCGGGGCCCTGCGCCTACTCGCGAAACAGGCGCGCCAGCGGATACGCGAAGCCTGGCAGCACGGGCCCGGCCTCGAGCATCTGGGCCTTGTCGAATTGGCGGATGGTGCCGTCCTCGCTGAACGCGACGACTGTCTGCGTCCTCGGGTAGACCACCCAGACCAGCCGCACGCCCGCGCTCAGGTAATGCTTCACCTTCGCCTGCAGCTCGTCCGCCGGGTCGGAAGGCGAGACGATCTCGACCGCGAGGTCGGGTGCGACCGGCCAGTAGCCTGCCTGCTCGTCGGCAGAGGGAAGGTGCTCCCGGGCCACGAAGGCCACGTCGGGCGCCCAAACGCTCTCGCCAGGCCCGGAGCCGAACGCGAAGCCCGGTTCGGCGGTAAGGACCGCGCCCAGGTCGCGATCGTCGACGTACGGCTGCAGCGCGCCGGTGAGCCGGGCCGCAAAGAGCCCCTTCGTCGGGCTGGCAGGCACCATCATTTGACTTGCCTCCGTCGACCTCGCCCGCTCCCCTTGTTTCAGCCTCTCGCCGCGGCAACCGGCCCCCCGACCCCTTCGCCTGAAACGATAGAGCGCTCGGCTCGACGCGGCACTCGCCCGCGCCCCTGCCGGCCGCCCGGGCCCATCGGGGCGGCAGTGGCCGCTGTTCAGAAGCGCGCGAGCTCGCCCGGCCTCCCGCGATTTGGACCTTGCGGCCGCGACGCTGTCGGGATTGCCGGGCCCGGGGTGTTCTTGTAGGTTGCGCGCCCCATCGAAGGGGGCGAGGGAAGAGCCGAACCGATGCCCAGCACCCATCTTGAGCGAGAGACCAACCGCCGCCGCACCTTCGCCATCATCTCGCACCCCGACGCGGGCAAGACGACGCTGACCGAGAAGCTGCTGCTCTACGGCGGCGCCATCCACCTGGCCGGCTCGGTCAAGGCCCGCCGGGCGAGCCGCTACGCGACCAGCGACTGGATGGAGCTCGAGCGCCAGCGCGGCATCTCGGTGACCAGCTCGGTGCTGCAGTTCGAGTTCGACGGCTTCTCGGTCAACATCCTCGACACCCCGGGCCACCAGGACTTCTCGGAGGACACCTACCGCACCCTGTCGGCCACCGACGCGGCGGTGATGCTCATCGACGGCGCCAAGGGCGTCGAGGCGCAGACCCGCAAGCTCTTCCACGTCTGCCGCCAGCGCGGCATCCCCATCTTCACCTTCGTCAACAAGCTCGACCGCGAGACCCGCCCGCCGCTCGAGCTGCTCGACGAGCTCGAGTCGGTCCTCGGCATCCGGAGCTGCCCGATCAACTGGCCGGTCGGCTCGGGGAGCCACTTTCGCGGGGTCTTCGACCGGCGCAAGAGCCAGTTTTTGCTCTTCTCGAGCGGCCACCACGGCACCCGCGAGGCGCCGATGGAGGTCGCCGGCGCCGACGACCCCAAGGTGCGCTCGCTGGTCGGCGAGGCCGCCCACCTCACGATGATGGAGGAGCTGTCGCTGCTCGACATCGCCGGCGACCCCTTCGACCACGAGCGGGTGCTGCGCGGCGAATTGACCCCGGTCTTCTTCGGCAGCGCGATGACCAACTTCGGCGTGATGCCCTTTCTCCAGGGCTTCCTCGAGCTGGCGCCGCCGCCGGCCGGCTTCCCCACCACCCGCGGGCGCATCGAGCCGACCGACGAGCGCTTCTCGGGCTTCATCTTCAAGATCCAGGCAAACATGGACCCCGCGCACCGCGACCGCATCGCGTTCTTGCGCGTCTGCAGCGGCCGCTTCACCCGCGGGATGACCGCCAAGCACGTGCGCCTCGGGCGCGACCTGCGCCTGGCCAACCCGCAGCAGTTCTTGGCCCAGGAGCGCTCGACGGTCGAGGAGGCCTACGCGGGCGACATCCTCGGGCTCTTCGACCCCGGCCACTTTCGCATCGGCGACACGCTGTGCACCGGCGAGCCCTTCGAGTTCGGCGGCATCCCCAGCTTCTCGCCCGAGCACTTCGCCCGGGTGCGCATCAAGGACGCCCTCAAGCGCAAGCAGCTCACCAAGGGGCTCGATCAGCTCTGTCAGGAGGGCGCGATCCAGGTCTTCTACCAGCCCGGCCTGGGCGCCCAGGACCCGTTCGTCGGCGCGGTCGGCCAGCTCCAGTTCGACGTGCTCAAGTTCCGGCTCGAGCACGAGTACGGCGTGCCGCCCATCCTCGACCCCCTGCCCTTTGTCCACGCCCGCTGGGTCGACAGCGAGCTGGGCGACCCGAGGCGGCTCGCGGTCAACGAGAGCGTCACCCTGGTCGAGGACCGCGAGGCGAGGCCGGTGCTGCTGTTTCGCAGCGACTGGGCCCTGCGCTGGACGCAGGAGAAGTTCCCCGACCTCGTGCTGACCGACACCGCCGCCTCGAGAGTCGTGCTCGGGGAGACTGCCGCCTCTTGAACGCTGGCGGGCTTTGGCCCTAGGTTTGTCGCCATGCAGGCCGCCGCGCCGGCGGCCTCGGGCCAACCAACCGGAGACCAAGACCAGCCATGAAAAGCCTCAAGTGGATCGCGGCTTGCCTGACCCTGCTCGCTCCCGCCTCCTCGTTCGCCGTAGGCATCTCGCTGTCGGCGGGCGGCGGCTACCTGCACCCGAAGGCCCCTGAGCTGAAGGACTCGCTCAAGGGCGCCCTCGAGCTGACCCCCTTCCACGAGATCCTCGACATCGTGCGCCTCGAGGTGCCGGTCGAGATGCAGCTCAAGCCCGTGGCGAACATCTTCGCGGTGCGTCCGGGCGTGAAGGTCTTCTTCCCGGTCGTCGGCCTCTACGCGCGCGCCGGCTATGGCCTGGGCAACATCAACGGCGCGGGCGACCTGACGCACACGGGCATCGTCGGAATCGGCTGGCAGCTCGCATTGCTCGACACCGTCGGGATCTTCTTCGAGGGCACCGGAGAGCCCGCGCTCACCTACGACAAGACCGCCCTCGACGGCCGGCCGATGGCCTTCATGCTGCGAGTGGGCGCGCTGCTCGACCTCGACTAAGCGAGCCCCAGCCGTTCGGTTCTCGGAAGGCCGCGCTGGCCGCAGATGCCAGCGCGGCCTTTCTGCGCTCGAGGATTCGGCGACCGCCGTGAAGCTTGCCTGTCGCCCGGGCTTGCGCTCGACGAGGCGATAGGCCGCGCTACGCAGACCCGTGCAGTCGAGGTGCGCGTATCTGGGCAGAGGCCGCCTCGAGACGCGCTCGGCGAACGACCCCTCGCCCGGAGCGCTCTCGCGGCGCGCCGGGCGCGCTCGCGGCGAGACTAGGGCTCGGGACGCGTGATGCGCACTCTCGCGGTGTCGAGTGAGGATCCCGCGAC
>DHSB01000105.1:36259-73634 GCA_002408385.1 Myxococcales bacterium UBA5297 | reverse complement strand
GGATCCCGCGACGCGGGAAGCGCCGTCGCGCCGCGCAGAGTGAGGATCCCGCGTCTCGACGCTCCCGCCTGGGCTGAGGGGAGCACTTTCACCCCTCTCTTCGCCCCGCCCCCTTGCGCCCATTTGGGGGCTGCATTGCCTTTGCTGGCACCTTCCGGGCAAGATCGCTCCACACTCGGGGGGGGCGGCGTTGCGCAAGCGTTCGAGCGCTCCCTCCGACAACACAAAAGGGAGCGGACCATGGCGAAGAAGCTGCACAAGAGCGCGTCGACCGAGGCACACCTGCGGCAGGGCAAAGAGGAGGCCATCCGGCTGCAGTTGTTCGAGGAGTCCCAGCCGCTGGCCGAGCCGGTGGGGGCGGCGACGCAGGTGCTCGAGGCGGCCCGGGACAAGCGCGAAAAGAGCGAAACCGCGCTCATCCCGATCCGCGTCACCTGCAGCCTCGCCGACTACACCTGGGACAAGACGGTGCGCGCCTTCGCGAAGAGCGTCGAGGCCCAGGCGGGCGGCACGAAGACCCCGGCCTACCGCGAGCTGTTCCCCAATGGCTACCGGCCGCTCGTCACTCCGAGCGGAGAGGCGCAGCGGGTCTGCGCGACGCGTTTCCTCACGCACCTGCGCGCCTGCTCGTCCCCGGCCGCCAAGGGCTTCTGCGAGGAGTGGCTGCCCAAGCTGCAGCAGGCGTTCGATGGACTGGCCGCCGGTCTCGAGCAGCGCCGCGCCGCCGAGACCGCGCTCTACGTCGCCCGCGCCGAGGAGCAGGCGGCCAAACGCGACTTCAGCCGCACGATGGACAAGACCATCGCCGAGGTGCGCGCGCTCTACCCGGAGGACCGCGCCCGTCAGGACCTGCTCTTCCCGCGGCTCGAGAGCGCCGCCGAGACCGACGACGACGCGGAGCAGCCCTCCCCGGCCGCCGAGACCGCGGAGGACTGAGGCACCTTCCGACCCCCGCAAGCTCGAACCTATCGGCGTGTTCCCCGCGGCTGCCGAAACGTCGCGTTGGCGGCCGCGGGCAGCCCCGGCGTCAGGGCTTCGAGCGCGTTCGGCCGGTCGCGCGTCCGTGGAGAGGGCCGCGCCAGCGCTCTGTCTGCCCGGCGGCAAAGGCCCGCGTGCTACAGTACGCCCCATGAATTCGCGCTCGTTTCTCCTCGCGACTCTGCTGCTAGCGGCTTGCGGGCCGAGCGGCTCGCCGCCGGTCGACGTCGTCGCCCTTGTCTTCAACCCCCAGACCGGCCGGTACGAGCCGCGGCAGGTGCAGCTGACGACCCCGACGGATCTGGTCGAGATGAAGGGGCCGATTCTCGAGTTCCACGGGGGCGCCAGCTTCGACTACGACGCCAATGATCCTGCGCTCGCCAACGCCGGCAGCGACGCGGCGAAGATCAGCGAGGCGATGACCAAGGACAAAGGCTCGCCGGTCAAGGTCGCCTACATCGACCGCGAAGGCGTCCTCGTCCCCGCCGACTTCCACTCGCTGAACATCGTCACCAGCTACTACAACTTCGAGCGCGCCTTCGACTTCTTCGCGCTCGTGGGCGGGCTGAACGCCGAGAGCATCGGCAGGCGCAAGGTCTACTACTTCCCCGAGTT
Source organism: Myxococcales bacterium UBA5297 (assembly GCA_002408385.1). GTDB lineage: Bacteria > Myxococcota > Myxococcia > Myxococcales > UBA5297 > UBA10939. Next base: position 72,041 of record DHSB01000105.1, on the reverse strand, counting down.
CAAGCTCCTCGGCGCGACCCTCCGGGACAACGCGATCTTCTTCCCCCCGATGCAGGCCTTCATGATCCTGCCGTTCGATGCGCTCAAGCAGGTCCCGCTCGCCATCAACCTCGGCGTCGTCGGTCACGAGTACAGCCACGCAGTCTTCAACTACCGGCTGTTCGACGCCGACCCGCTGCCCCGGGTCTACGAGGCCTGGTACTCGGAGGTCTTCGCGACCCCCGGCCTCAACCTGCTCGAGTCGCTCGACGAGGGCTTCGCCGACCTCTTCGGCACCGGCATCACCTGCTCGTCGAGCTTCTTGACCTGCGACGCCGGCTTCATCGCCCACTCGGTCCCCGACACCCTCGCCAGCGCCCGGCGTATCGACGGCATCCACTGCCTGAGCGACGCGCTGGGCAAGGCGCTCAGCAACCAGGACAGCAAGTCCTTCAGCGACGCGGGCAACGAGTATCTGGTCGGCAGCGTCCTCGCCTCCTCGCTGTGGCGCGCGGCCGAGGACTCAGCGGTCGTCGAGAAGCTCACCCCCGGCGAGGCGCGGCGCCAGGTGTTCGAGGGCGCCTTCAAGTCGCTCGGCGAGGGAAGCTCGGGAATCCGCGGCCTGGTCGCCAACGCGACCAACCTGCAGTCCAACTTGCGCCTCGAGACAGGCGTGGTCACCGGCGTGCTCGACGTCATCGTCGAGTCGATGACCGATCCGGTGCTCCAGTCCGCGGTCTGCAGCGCCTTCGCCGACCGCTTCAACATCCCGCTCGAGAGGATACGGAGCTGCCCGGCGACCGCAGCCCCCTTCACCGACTGCAACCGCTAGACGGGGTTTCGCGTGCGCACCTTCCTGCACTTTGCCCTCGGCCTCGCCTTGACGATGGCCGCCGTCCCTGCCCGCGGCGAGGACCGCGACCTGCCTCGCCACCGGCCTCGCGTCACCGATCCCTCGGAGTTCGAGGACGAGGACTTCGGCCGCTCGCCGCAAAGCCGCAAACACGCTCGGTCCATCGAGGATGACGCCGAGGAAGAGAGCTGGCGCAGCGACTCGGAGACGCCTGCCGACCGCGGCGGCGAGAGCCGGGCGAGCGAGAGGTCCTGGGAGCCTTCCGGGGCCGAGGAGCCCCCGCGGCGCGCCCGCGACGACGATCCCTTCGCTTCCGAGCCTGCCTCGGGCGAGGAGGCCCCGCCGAGCCCCGAGCCCCCGCCGGCAGAGGCGGGCTCGAGCCGCGGCGACGAGCTCGACCTTCGCGACGATGGCGCCTCGGGCGCGCGCAGCAAGCAGCGGTTCGACGACGACAGCGAATGGCGCGACGACGATTCGCTGCGGCACGTGCGCACCGCTGAAGAGGAGCTGCGCAGCGACGGGGACCGGCCGCGGCGCCTGTCGGGCCTGGACGAGCCAGGCTACGGCCTGGCGGCCGAGGTGACGCTCGGAGGCCTGCTGCTCGACGACGCCGCCGACGGATTTCGCGGCCGGTTCGCCTTCGGGCTCAACTTCGCGTGGCAGGCCGGCCGTCTCTTCGCGCCCGAGAACAAGCTGGTGCACAAGGGGCTCTTCGTCGAGGCGAGCTACCTGCACCCGCTCGCCAGCCAGGCGGGAACCGACGCCGTCCGGGTCGAGTCGGGCCAGCACAACCTCGCGCTCGCCGTGCTGTTCGGCCTCCCGTTCAAGCTCGCCCACCTCTACGCCAAGGCTGGCCCGGCGATGTTCATCCAGCCGGTCAGCTACGACGTGCAGGGCACCTTGACCGGTTGGACCGGCGTCAAAGGCGGAGTGCTCTACGGAATCGGGGCGCGCAAAGTCCACTACTTCAACCGCGAGCTGGGCATCGCGGCGCGGGTGGAGATCACCGGCTTTCGCCGCCACTACCTCAACGACCTGCTGCTCTCGGCTGGCTGCGGGCTCGCGTTCTAAAGGACTGGAAGGACGACCGACGCCCTCTCCCCGCTCACGGCGTTGCTCCCACAATCGTCGGCGTGGGGGCGGAATCGACGGGCTTGCTGACCGATGCCCTTGGGCTCGACCTGCTCGGGCTCGACGGGCTCGCGCGCCTCGGCCGCCTCGGAGTGACCGGCTGCGTGGCTCGGGGGCTCGGGCCTCGTCAGGGTCTTCGCTCGCGCGGCGCCCGCTGCCGCCTCCCCGGCGCCTCCTCGGGCACCATCCCCGCCGCGCCGAGCAGGCCCGCCTCTGCGCGCGCCATTCGCGCCGCTTCGCCCGGCGCGTGGTGGTCGTGACCAAGCAGATGGAGCAGGCCGTGGGCGAGGTAGCGCGACAGCTCAGCGGAGACCGGGCGCCCGTCGTCCTGGGCGCGCGCGCGGGCGGTGTCGAGCGAGAGGACCACGTCGCCAAGCCAGCGCTTCTGACCGGGCAGCACCGGGCCGTCGCCGGCGGGAAACGAGAGCACGTCGGTCGACCGGTCCTTCTTGCGCCACTTGCGGTTGAGCGTGCGGATCTCCGCGTCGGTGGTGACGACGACCGACAGCTCGACCTCGTCGAGGCCGAGCCTGGCAAGAAACAGCCGCGAGCCTTGGCGCAGCACCCGCACGGCGTAGGCGCCCTCGGGGTGCTCGCTTCGCACGAGGATCAGATTGGCCATTCGGTCCCTTTCCACTGCGCCCCAAGGCGCCGCTGCCCCCGCGGCCGGGGCGCATCCGGATGGTCGAAAGGCTCATCGCGGTGGCCAGCGGCGTCTTGGGGCGCTCGCACTATGGAGTCGCAACGCCCGCGCGTCACGGTTTTCGACGCGCGGCCCTCGAGGGCGGCGTAGGCGGCCGGTCGGCGCGAAAGGCGCGCGACCGGGCCTTCGCGGCCTTGACACGGTTCCTGTCTGGATGGCTTTCTTGTGAGCCGTCCACCGTTTGGGAGATCCGAAGATGAAACGTCTGATTGGCACTTTCGCGCTCGTGGCCCTGTGCGCCTGCGGTTCGACTCCGGTTGACTCGAACGGCGACGGCATCGCCGATGGCGATCCCCGCACTCCTGACTCGGTGACCGCGGTCGCCCCCTCGACGCCCAAGGGCAAGGTGAGCGGGCGGGTCGTCGACGCCCAGGGCAAGCCGCTTTCGGGCGTCGCGGTCCTGCTGTCGGGCAGCGAACCGGCGACCGCGACCACCGACGCGACGGGCCTGTTCTCCATCGACAAGGTGACCGCGGGCTCAAAGGTCGGCCTGGTCTTTTCGCTCGACGGCTACGCGCCGGCGTGGGCGAGCGCGGTGGTGCCCGGCTCGACCGGCAACTTCCCGCTCAACGACGGGCAGGTCTTCGTCGGTCCCATCGGCCTGATCCCGGTCAACGGCGAGCTCGGCTTCCATGTCGTCGGCTGGGACGGGGCGCTGGTGGCCAAGCCCGCGGGCCTGCTCGACTTCACCCCCGGCTTCCTCGACTTCTCGCTCGGCGCTGCGGTGGGCGTCGGCAGCATCACCTCCGAGTCGACCGGCGCCGACGGCGTGCTCGCCTTCAGTCGCGTTCCCCGCCTCGAGGAGGCCGCGCGCCTGGCGAGCCTGGGCGTGACGGCGCGCTACTCGCTCTACCTCCCGCCGGTGTTCGAGGGCGAGACGATGCGCTACGCGGGCACGACGCTGAGCATGACGGCCGAGGAGCTGCTCGCCGACCCGTGGATCCGCACCATCGTCCTCGACCCGCCCGATGCGCCGCAGGCCCTGGCGATCGAGGCGACGAACGTCAACAACCTGGTCGCCTGCCCGAGCCTCGGCAGCGGGAACCTCGTCCCGCGCGCCGGCCCGCTCTACGTCGTCTTCAACCAGCGCGTCTCCGCGGGAGCGCTCGCCCAGATCTTCGTCGACGTGCAGGACGCCTCGAAGTACGAGCCGGCGGCGATGAACGCGGAGGTCCTCAGCGTGGGCAACCAGCTTCGGATCGTCCCCGCCGGCGCTATCGAGGGCTTCCAGGAAGGGCTCAAGTACTTCCTCGTCTTGCAGACCACCAGCCGCGACAACCCTGGGGCTGCGGCGCTGCGCACGGTGGCGCCGTTCTTCGGCGGCTCGCCCAACGACCCGAAGCCGCTCGGGAGCGTGACCGTTCAGTACGTCGACAGCGACATCCCCGCGGTCTTCAACCCGGGCGAGCCGCTCGAGATCGTGTTCGAGCGCAATATCGGCCGCGGAGAGAGCGCCGGCTTCAGCGTGCCGCTCTACTTCAACTACGACCTCGACGGCTCCGGCACGGTCGGCGACGGGACAGGCGAGCTTGGCAGCGACGCTCCCTACTGCGTGAAGGATGCCGAGACGGTTCCGCCGGTCGCCGGCGCGGTCAAGTCCGGCTACTCGCGTTGGGCCTCGGCTCCGACGACTACCGGCATTCAGCCTGCCGGCTCCTCGCAGGTGAGCCTGCCTGCCCTGGGGATCCCGAACGCCACCGAGGTCAAGGTGCTCGTGGCCCTCTCCGAAGCGCACCGGTGCGCGGGCGTCTTGCAAACGGTCTGGGGCGAGAACCTGCTTGCCGACGTCGAGGTCAAGCTGGGCGTGCGCACCGCGCCGGCTCCGTAGCCGAGCGGCCGAGATCCGTGGCCCGCCTTGGCGTCAAGGCGGGCCCGCGTACCGGGGCCTATCGGGAGCAAATCGGTCGCCGTTGGCGTTGCGTAGAGGGCATGCTGAAGAAGGTCTCAGGAAACCGTTCGACGTTCGGCCGCCTGCGCCGCCGCGCCCTGGTCGCGCTCGGGGCATCGCTCTGCCTGACGAGCCCCGCGCTCGCCGATTCGCCGGCGAAAGCCGAGGAAGCCCAGTGCGCCAAGGGCGGCTCAGGACCACACCTGCTCGAGGCCAGCTTCGCGCACGGGCTCTCGGTGACGGTCCGCCCGTCGCATGTCGCGCCGGGCGAGATCTTTCAAGTTGACCTGCGCGGCGAGGGCCTTGCCTCGGCGAGCTTCGCCTTCGCCGGCCACCCCTTCCCGCTCTTCGAGCTCGCGAAGGGCCACCTGCGCGGATACGGCGCGGTGCCCGTCAATCAGGCTCCGGGCAAGCTTCCGCTCAAACTGCGCGCAGCTACCCAGTCGAGCGCACGAGAGGGCGAGCTCGAGCTCACCGTCGTCGAGCGCGAGTTCATCCAGAGCACCCTGACGGTCGCCCGGAGGTTCACGAGCCCGTCGAAGGAACAGAAGGCGCGCATGTGCGCCGATCGCAAGGCGTTCAAGGCGGGCTATCGGGTCGCTTTCGGTTCGCCGCACTTTGGCTCGCGCTTCATCAACCCGGTCGCCCCGGACGCGAAGATCAACTCGGTCTTCGGCGTCCGGCGCGTCTTCAACGGCAAGCTGCAGAGCCGGCACATGGGCCTTGACCTCGACGGCACGACCGGAACGCCGATCTACGCCGCCAACGACGGCGTCGTCCGGATGGCTCACGACGGCTTTGCCGCCGGCAACACCGTGCTCGTCTCCCACGGCGCCGGGCTCTTCACGGGCTACTTCCACCTGTCGAAGTTCGCGGTGAAGAAGGGGCAGCGGGTGAAGAAGGGGCAGCTCGTCGGTCTGATGGGGAAGACCGGGCGCGTCACCGGCCCCCACCTACACTTCTCGGCCAAGCTCGGCGAGGTCACCATCGATCCCGAGGCGTTGCTGTCGTTCGACTTCTTTCCGGACGAGGCGCAGGTCGCCGGCCTCGAGGCGTCGGAATAGGCCGATGGCGGCCTGTCCGCGGTAGGGGTTCTTCCCGTCCCACCCCTCGCGTCGGCAGCCAGCGTTCGAGCCCCGAACCCTACGGCGAGCAGGGGGAAGCACCCCACGTGCAACGCTCACCGGGCTTGGCACTGCGCCGTTTCCTGGACGCCACGCCCCGAGGCGTGCCTGCCCAATGGAAGAGGGCTCGGGCGATCTCCTGCCCCCGTTGCCCGTGCGCCTGTGGGCGATCTATTGGCGGTCATCTCCGGGCTGACGCTGGCCGTTCCAACCAGGCGTTCGCACCGATCCGCGAGGGGCCCCCGCGGTGGGACCCGGCTTACCGAACGCTGGGCCCTCTCGCCAGGTTCGCCCCGCGCGCGCAGTACACGGTTACCCTTCGCAGGCCCGCGCCTTGCCGCCGTCTTCCTGCGACCCGTCTCGCCTTCAAGACTTCACTCCAAGAGACGCCAATGGCCATCCCGGAGACAGCCGGGATGGCCATTGCTCACTACGGGGCCTTCAAGCGGCCTAGTCGATGTCCACGTCGATCCGCGTGCTGTAGGCCTCCTTCGCCTCACCGTCGGCCGAGAGGCCGAACTCTCCGCTGCACTCCATTTCGGTGAACTTGGGCCCACAAGGAGGTTCGTCGGTCCTGCAGTCCGGGTCGCAGGAGTGGCTGTCGTTGACAGAGAAGGGTCCGAGATACTTCAGGCCGGCCGTCTGGCCGGTGAAGGTGTACTCCGCCGGTTCGACGGAACACCCCTCGCCAACACAGTTGCACATCACGCTGTCACCGTACTGCGTCGTGACGGCGTTGAGGCGATCGTCGACGATCAGCAGCTTGACCTTGGGAGCGCGAGTGCAGTGCGGGACCCGGAGCAGGCTGATCTTCTGGTTCGTGTTGTCGTCGTAGATTCCGGACTTCGCCTCGTCAACCCCGCCGGTCCACACCAGCTTGGTCGCGCGCCAGATGAGCGTGCTCGAGTTCCACTTGCCGTCCGCGTCGTCCCAATAGCCGTTGTTGTTCGCATCGACGAAGCGCTCGCCTTCGTCATAGCGACCATTGTCGTTCGCATCGACGTACGGCTCGGGCAGGTCGATGAAGGCCTCGCCTTCGTCCCACTTCCCGTTTTTCGGGTTCGTGTCTTCCCACTGCTCCTCGCCTTGGGTGACCGCGATGATGGTCACCAAGCCGTCGCGCGGGTTGCAGGTCTTCGCCGGGTTGGAAGGACACGGCTGGCTGACCTCGATGCCCGAATCGCCGATCCAGTGCGGCAGGTAGGCGGGGTTCGGGTCGACATCGATAGGCCTCGGGTTGCCGGTCCGGTGGACGGCGACGGCAAGGCCGTAGGTCTCCTGGTCGTCAATTTCATTGCCCGTCGTGGCGACGCCGTCGATGTGTCCGGCCTCGGTTTCGAAAGTCACCTGCACGTTACCGAGCTTCTGGCTGCTGCGGTCGGCAACGAGCGCGGCGCAGGCGACGGTCAGGTTGTCGACGTTCATGCCGCCCAGCGAGAGCTGCTCGCAACTGAAGGTGAACTCCCGATAGTTTGCCGGGCTTCCGGTCACCGAGATGTCGCCGGAGAGGCCGCTCACCGAGCCGTCCTTGGTCGAGGCGCGCACCTTCACGGTGCCATACGCCTTGCCCGAGGTCAGGTTGGTGACGACCATGCCGTTGTCGCCCGACAAGGCCGAGAGCGGCTTGAGCGAAGCGCCGCCCAGCTCGGACCCGAGCTCGAAGTCAATCTCCACGCCCTTGAGCGGCGCCTTCGAGTCGTCGAGCACCTGGAAGGTGACGACCGAGGTCTCGGTGCCACCCGAGCCCTCGACCTGCAGCACCGACGGCTCGGCGCTGACGAATTGGATGGCGGTCACGTTGACGGTGCTGCCCGAGCCAAAGGTGATCGAGACCTTCTTGTTCGCCGTCAGCCCGGTCTCTTCATTGATGAAGTTGACGACGACGTCCGCGGTGCCCGCGCTTATCGAATGGAGAGTCGCCGATGCTTGGCCGACCATCAGCTCCGTCTCGTACTTGCGCGAATCGGGCGGCGGCATCTCCGTGTTCTCAGCGATCTCGGCGAACGACGAGCCGTTGAGGCTGGAGCTGAACTTGACCAGGCCTCCGTTGATCGCCACCCCGCCCTGCATGACGCTGACCTCGATCTGCGCCGCCGACTTGCCGTCGAACGGGATCGCTTGCTTGGGATAGTCGACGGTAAGAACGAGCGGATCGCTGCTGCAGCCGCCGATGCCGGCAAGCGCCCCCGCGAGCACGGCGATCGACGCGGTGCTGAGTGCTGTTCGCCTCATGGATTTTCCTCCAGAAATGTCAAGACTTGCCGGGACCGGGCCTACCCGAGAGGTTCGGGCCATCATTGTCCGCAATGAGAAGGGCGAGTCAAGCCAGCCAAGTGGACACGGGGGGGGGGCGCGCCGCCCTCTCGGTGAAGAGGCAGGTCGGGGCGCGGGGCGCGCCAGGCGCGCCCAGCCCACGCGATAGCAAGCGCCCCCTTCTCGCCCCCAGACGCCCGCGCTCAGGCGTCGAACATGGCGCGCGCAACTCCGAGCAGACGATCCACGTCGCGTCGGGTCAACGACTGGGTGCGCACGAATTCGGCCAACGGTTTGAGCATCGGGTCGAGGCTCTCGGGCTCGTCCTCGGCAAACAGGAAAAGCTCGCTGATCGACACCTCGAGCGCCCTGGCCAGTCGCGCGAGGGTATCGATATGCGGGGCGCGCTCTCCTCGCTCAATCATCGAAAGAAATGAGACCGAGATTTCAGCCCTCTCGGCGAGCCCTTCCTGAGTGATCCTCTCGGTCCGAGACTGCCGCAACTGGCGGATCCGTCGGCCGAGAGCCTTGGTGATATCCAAGCCATCCTGTCTGACAGTCGAGTCCATATTGCCCCGGGAGTGCGGCCTGTTCTCGCGGGCCAGCCGTGTCCCCCCATGTCCAGAGTGGCGTAAATATGCCAAACCCAACAGGTTCCCAAGACACGGGGTGTGAAACGGTGAATAACTGGGACCGAAGCGACCCAGGTTCCCAATTGACCCACCAAGGCTGCCGGGTCAAGTCTGCCCCAGCGCTCGTCAGTTCCCAAAGCTGCCGAGGTTCTTGAGGTCGAGCGTCAGAAAGAAGCGGGCCGGCGAAGTCAGCACGTTCGGCGAATAGGTCATCGAAGCGCTGAGCTTCCAGCAATCGCAGGCGCTGCCGATGCTCACGGCGCCAACGTGCTGCAGCACCTTCTCTTCTGCCGTCGGCAGCAGGCGCACCCCGTAGCGCAGCGTCATGTTCCACAGCCTGATGCCCGCGTCGATGCCGATCTGGTCGAATGAGCGCCCCTGCGCGGCCGCGGCCGGGCCGAACAGGTCATCAAGCCCGGCGCGCATCCGGTCGGTGCCATTGGCGCTTAGCCGGTCGTAGGTCAGCGAGAGCGTGTCGCCGCGCCCATCGCGCAGCCCGAGCCGCGCCCCCACGGCCGCAAACTCGTTCGCCTCGACATCGAAGCGCGCTCCCGCGCCCATTGTCGCGTATCGGGTCCCGACGCTGATCCGACCAAAGCTGTCCCCGAGCGTCCCGGCGCCGAAGTCGATGCCCTGCCCAAGCTCGAGCCGCAGCAGGTCGCCACCGCTCTTGCGGGTCAAGCGAGTCGTCACCGAGGCGATCCCCTGCAGCAACGCGGGATCGGCGGCGCGCTGATAGAGGTCGTACTCGTCGACCGCGGCCAGGAAGCCTTCGACCTCGTTGCGCTCGCCGAGCTCGGGGGTCGAGGCCCGCAGCTCGAGGCGAGGCGCGATGGAATGCCTGAGCGCCTCGTCGCCCTGCCCATAGACCCGTGAGAGCTCGGTTCCCGCCCACACTCCCGCGGTTGCCCGACCCCACAGTTCGGAGAAGCGCGGCCCTTCGCCGACGACGGGCGCATAGGCGCTCAGATCACCACGTGCGGCGGCGTAGGCTTCCGCCCGGACCGGTCCGCGCCCGAGCAGCGTGAGCGCAAGCGACGGGCGGACGTCGAGGCGACTGAGCGTCAACGGCAGCGCAGCACCCGTCGACGCCTGGCCCGCCGGTGCCAGGGAGCGTTGCAGGCGCTCGGCGGTCAACTCGCCGCCGAGAGCGACGGGGCGATAATGCGCCGCGGCGACCTCGACGCCGCCGCGCAGCGGGCCGAACAGGCGAAGCTGCGGCACCTCGAACCTCAAGGCGAGCGGGCGCTGGAAGCCGACGGGCGAGTCAGCGCCGAACAGTCGGCGCTCGGCTCCAAAGCGCGGGACGCCGCCCTTCTCCGAGGTCCAGGGGCGGTCGCTCCGCTCCTGGTACCAACTCGTCGAGAGCGAAAGCAGCGCCCAATCGCTTCGCCAGAAGGCGTGCGCCTGTGAGCGCACATAGGGCAAGACCGAGGCGCCCAGCACGTCGGCGGCCTCGTCGGTCACGTAGTAGGCGTCGCTGACGAAGCGCGCGTCGGCGCGCAGGCCCAGGCCGCTCTTCGTCTCAGTCCCGTGCCTCCACCCGAGCTCGCCACGCCAGCCGCGCGGCTCGCCGCCGGCCACCTGGCCGTGCCGGTCGTTCATCGCCGCGACGAAGAGCTGGCCCGAGGTGCTCTCGGCGGGCGCATAGCGCAGCTCGACCGAGCCGCGCGGACCGCGCATCTGCGGTCGGTCTCCGCCTTCGCTTCCGAGTCGGGCCCCCAGCATCAGCGTCAGGTCGTAGCTCTCGCCGAGCGTGATGAACAGCGGCTGGTCGATTCCCAGGCCGTTCTTGAACGAGAGCTGCGGCATGAGCAGACCACTGCGCCTGTCGGAGAGCGGCAGGTATAGCGCCGGGAATGCGAGCACCGGCACCCCTTTGACCCGGAAGGTGGGCCAGCGGAGGATCGCGCGCTCACCGGGCTTGATGTCTGCGCTGGAGGCGCGCAACGACCAGTCGGGCTTGCAATCTTCGCCGCAGTCGCACGAGGTCATCTCGAGCCGCTTCGCGACGAATCGACTGCGCGCGATGCGCTCGATCTCCTCGGCCTTGAGGACGAGATCGTTGTCCCCGGCCGCGCGCGCATCCATCGCGGCAAAGCCGCCCGGGGCCAGGGGGACGCGCTTCTGCAGGAGCGTCGCGTCCCGAATCGACAGCTGCTTGTCGGCGCCGAGCGAGAAGCTCCCCTCGCTCGCGAGCAGCACGATGTTGCCGTCGACCAGCACGAGGTTGCCGGCCGCGCTGCCGGAGCGAGCCCCGAGGTCGTATTCGAGGACGTCGGCGCGCAGCAGCAGGCCGCCGCTCTCGAGGACGACGCCACCTTCGCCGCGCAGCAAGCTCTCGGCGCGCGCAACCTCGCCGAGCTCGGCGCGCACCGTCGTCAGCTCCGCCGGCTCTGCAAGCTGCGGGGCTGGCAGCGCGCCAGCAGAAAGAAGGAGTGCGAGCGCAAGAGAGGGCATTCGAAGCGTGCGGGCGGTGGGTACCACCCTACCGGCGTGTCAACGCCGACTGCGGCCCTGCGCCGCCCGCTTCGAGCAGGCTCGAGCAGCGAGCGGATCTAGCGGATGACGAACTTCACCTTGTCCGAACAGATGAAGAACTCGTCCCCTTCCTCGATCTTCCGACGCTTGATTCGCTGCTTGTTGAACCAGGTGCCGTTGGAGGAGCCGAGATCCTCGATGAAGAACTCGTCGCCCTCGCGGGTGATGGCAGCATGCTCACGGCTGACCTTGCCGCTGTTGATGACCATGTCGCAATGCTTGCCTCGTCCGATGAGGAATCGGTCTTTGACGATCTTTTCGAGGCTGCCGCCTTCGGCCATCATGAACAGCGACTTACCGGTCGGCGCGGGCGCGGGGGCCGGAGTCTCTGCGATGCTCGTCGGGTCCGGACGCGGGGCCGGCTCGTCGATCGCCTGCTGTTGCTGCTGTTTACCCTTGATCAGCCGCTCGAGCTCGGCGGCGGTCTCGAGCACACGTTCGGCAACCGCCTTGCGATCGGGATCCTCGTCCATCGGGTCGGAAGCGCGGTCAAAGACCTCCGGGCCCGGCGCGGCAGCTTCGGTCATCCGCCTGCGCATCTCGCCGTCCTGCTCAAAGCCGGCGCGGCGTGACGGGGTAAGAGGAGGCTCGCCCCGGCGCGGCGGCGCTTGCCTCCGGGCAGGCGCGGGGGCGGGAATGGGGGTGCGGTCTTCAAGCAGAGCCTGCTCGGGTGGGAACTCGTCCTCTGCCGGCTCCGGCTCCGGCTCGGGCTCGGGTTCGGGCTCGGGTTCGGGCTCCGGCTCGTCGGCGAAGGCCGCGGCCGGCGAGTCGAAATCGTCGAGCTCCGCCGGAGCCGAGACGTGCTCCACCGGCGCGGCGACCGCCTGCGCGACGTTCAAAAAACCGTTGAGCCGCGCGAACATGAACATCGCCTGGTTGACGAGTCCGTCTCGCTCGGTACCCATCTCCAGGGCCATCTGTTCGAAGGCTTCCCAGATGTGATCGGCCACGGCGACCTCGCGGATCGGCCGTGTCTCGCTAGATTCGCTCATGCTCGCTCTCATGTCGTTTGGTTCGCCGCGCGAATCTACCAAACGGGCGCGCCTTGCACAATTTTACAGGCTTGCTTGCCAGCCCAACAGCCGGCTAGCGGTAGATTCTGAAGCCCTTCTCCGTTAGCGCCGGGCCCCATTCCGAGCCCCATTCGATGGCCGCCGGGTCAATCTCGACGACTGCGTTTCCGCCAAAGTGCGCAACGAAGAACCGCTTGGTCTTCGAGTCATAGACGATGGCGCCCGGGAAGCTCAATCCGGTCAGCGTCACGTACGACGCAGAGATTCCCGACTTGATGTCGAGGAGGTACGAGGCTTCTCTGCGCGGGTCGCCCTTGCCCATTTCGAAGACGATTGCGGGCACTCTGAGGTCGTAGCCGTCAGGCCGGTGGTAGTAGGCGCCCTGGTAGACAAACCGCTCGTTCGCGCCCACGCGCCCCAGGTGGCCCGAGTCGCTGCCCACGACGACGTACTCTTCGGCCGATCGCACCGTGAAGCCCACCGCGCCCGTACACGAGGCTTCGACCCCAGTCAGCTCGAGCTGGTCTGCCGTGACCACGGCGACCTCGGCCTCGGGGCAAAGCGCAGGGTCAGCGAAGCTCACCCTATCGCCAGCCTGGACGCCGGCGGCCTCGAAGCGCGAGCCGCTCTTGAGCACGGAACCCGCGACTATTCCCTCGCGGTCGCGCAACAGAGCGCCCTCGTACGTCACCCTCACCACCTCGCTGCGAACCGCGCCTTCAGCGAGCGCAATATTGCTCGGGCCATTTGCATCCTCGGTGGTCGTGCCATCCGGCGACGAATGGGTCACGCTCCACGAGGGCCCGGCCGGGTTCGCATCGAGCATGCGCAGCTTGTCGCCGTCGAAAAGGTAGATGCGTCCGTCGGTGGAGCTGACGAGCACCAGCGGATCAAAGCTGAGCGGCCTCTTCTCCGTGGTTGCCGGTTCGCCCGGAGCGCTGGTGGTCGTGACGGTCACCGTGACCATCGCCGCGCCGGCGGCAAGACCTATCGCGGTGCCCGGCACGTCGAGCGGGGCCGCCTCGGCCGACGGTTCGAGCCGCCTGCTCGACAATCCAAAGGCGAAGAGGCCGCCGCACCGGCTGCCAGAACTGGCACAGGCCCCGGAGTCGAGGATGCCGAAGACGCGCTCGCCAGCCCGATCAAAAGCCAGCGCGCGCACCGGACCGCCCACCTCATAGCGCTCGACGCTGCCCGACCCGAGGTCCACTACGGCGAGGCTGCCCTGGGCCGTGTGCCGATCGCCAACCACGAGCAGGTTTCGGTTCGTCGGCGACGCGACGAGCACCTGGGGCACCGAGTCGCCAAGCGCGATCCGACTCTCGAAGGCGACCGCCGTGAGCCCCGAGGGGTCGGCGGCCACCGCGCGGGGCACGGTCGCGACGTGCAGAGAGGCTTCCCCCCCGCCCTGCGGAGCCACGGCGAGCACGAGCTGAGGGTCGACTTCGGCCGACTCCGCAAGAGTGGCGATCGCGAGCGTGGTCCGGGGCACCGGGAGGGTGCCGAGCAACGCCATTCGGCCCGTCGCCACGACCGATACCTCCGAGGTCGCCGAGGAGAGCACAAAGGCGAACGGAAGGGTCTTTTCACCGTCGGCAGAGGTCCAGGCGGCGATCGCTCGCGGGAAGGAGGCCGTCGGCACCGAGAGGGCGAAAAGCGGGTTCGGCGCCCGCAAAAAGGCCTGCTCATCGATGTGAATCGCGCGCAGCTGCGCATCCGTGGTCAACGCGACGAGCAGGTTTCGCCCCGCTGCGGCGAGCGAATTGGGGCCCTGCAGCTCGACGGCTCCGGGTTTCTGCTCGGATTGGCAGCCAACGGCGATTAGCCCGATGAGCGCGCCGAGGGTCCAGTGACGAATCCTCACGGGTTCTCCTCCGAACAGAGCGCCGAGGCGGCCGGAGGGCTGTCGGTGGCACCGAGCCGTCCGGCGAGCGTGGCGTCGCCCGGTCGTCCCAGATCGGGAATGTCGATGTAGTCGACAGTGTGTCCGGCAAAGCTGGCGACGAACAACCGCTGCCCACCTGCCGCGCGGCTTGCGACCGCGAGGTCATACGGCTTGGCGACGCCTTCGACGAGGTTGACGATCGCGCCGAGCTCGTCGTCGTAGAGCGCCACCGCGTCGGAGTCGGTGCAGGCGATAGCGACCAGGTCCTTCCTCCCAGGCCTCGGCAAGACGAGGAGGCGGCTTGCGCCTTCGGGCATCGGGACGAAGCTGACGGCCTCGTTGCGCGCCGCGCCCGTGGACGGATCGGCCGAGATATCGACCACCAGCAGGCCGTCCGGGCCCTCGGTCGGCGTGACGTGGAGGCTGCGGCTTCCCCGCGTGCTGACAAATAGGCGGGCGCCATCGCTCGACACGCCGATTCCACGGGTCTCCTTGACCCGAGTCTCGTCGGTCAGGCCTGCGTCCACCACCGACGAGCCGACGAGCACTCGAAGCGCTTTGGACTGATCGCCCGCCGCATCCCTTGCTGCACGGCCGGTCAGATAGACCCCCCTCGGCGTGTCGACGGCCCCTTCAGCGGGCGCGGCGCCGATGTCGAAGAAGACCGGCGCGTTCGTGGGGGCTTCGGCGTCGAGCTTGACGAGGTAGGAGTTGCGCAGCTCGTCGTCGATCGTCGGCCGCCGCAAGTGCGTGACGAAGAGCTCGCGACCGCGGAGCATGGTTGCGAAGGGGTCCTCGGCGGTCATGTCGCCGTTGGCAAGCGCGATGCCCTGCGGGCTGCAGTCCCGCGCCTCGCCGGCGTCGAAACAGGACAGGCTCGTCCCCTCGGCCCGTATCGCAAAAAGCCGGTGCTCGGCGCGCGTGGGCACGAAGAGGGTCCGCGATGCTGGGAGGGCGCCGGCCGGCTGGTAGGCCGACATCAGGCCGCCGAAGCTGTCGATGAAGACGTGGCCCGTATCCGGATTGACAGCGGCCGCGATCGAGCGCGTCGCGGTCGATCCGCCCGGCGCCGGCGTGTCGAGGTCGAGCTTGTCCAGATCGACCGCGATGACCGAGCCGTGGCTGTAGCGCCAATCGAAGTTCGAGCTGACGACGTAGAGCACGTTCGGCCCGCCGCCCGCGGACTCGAGGACTGAGAGAGAGACCGGATAGTGGAAGCCGTCAGCCGGAGGAAGTGTCCCCGAGCTTTCGGACGCGCAGCCGACAAGAGCGGTCAGCGGCAGCGAAAGGGCCAGCATGTAGAGATGGGTGCGCATGGTCGAGAACTGCGGAGTGTTGCGCCCGGCGCAAAGTGGGTCAAGGGAAAGGTGGGACGGGTCTCGCCGACCCGCGACTCGCCGTCCCAACAGCTAGGTGATCGGACTGTTCCCGAGGTACGCGGCGAGGGCCTCGACCAGCGAGCGAGCAGTTGCTTCGCCCGCTTCGATGGCCGGTTGGAGCCCGAGCTGCTCGATCGCTTCGCGGGTGGCCGGCCCGCTCGCCGCAATCGCCGCAATCGCCGTGTGCGCCAGCAACCTGCTCGCCTCGAGCTCGCCGAGCAACTGCACGAAGCCACGCACGGCCGGCGGACTGGCGAAGGCAATGGCGGAGAGCCTCCCCTCGGCGCAGCGGCGGCGAACCGGCTCCAGGTCGGTGTTTGGGCATGCCGTCTGAGAGGCGGGCGCGACGGTGACCGAGGCGCCCAGCGCCCGCAGTGCGTCGGGCAGCGCCTCACGGCCGGCCGCCGCCTGCACGACGAGGAAGCGCGGGCCGCCCACCGCCATCCCGGCAAGGGCGCGGGCGAGCGTCGCGGGGTTGGAGACCTCGGCCACCAGCTCTGGCTCAAGGCGGGCGCCGCGCAGCCCTTCGGCGGCCGCCGAGCCCACCGCCGCAATCCTCACCCCTCCGAGCGCGCGCAGGTCCCGCCCCTTCTCGCGCAGCCGCGAAAGGAAAGCCTCGGCGCCCTCGGCGCTCGTCAGCACGAGCCAGTCGAATTCGCCCATTCTCCCGATCGCCGCGTCGAGGGGCTCCCAGCTCGGCGGGGCGAGCGTCTCGACGCAGGGCGCGAGCAGCACCTCGGCCCCAAGCTCCTCGAGCACCCTCACCACCTCGCCTGCCCGCGCCCGCGCCCCGGTGACGGCCACGCTGCGCCCGTGCAGCCGGCGTTTCTCACGCCAGGCGAGCCGCTCGCGCAGCAGGACGGCCTGCCCACGAACATCACCAGGGGCGCCCGCGCCGCGCTCGCCCGCGGGGCGATCTCTTCGAGCGTCCCCCGCGAAAACTCTCTGACCCGGGCTCGAGGCGGCCTCGACGACCGCGACCGGAGTCTCAGGGGCCCGGCCGTGCCGGATGAGCGCGTTGGCGACATCCCGGATGCTCGCCGGCTCGCGGTACAGAACGAGTGTCGATCTGCCCGCCACAAGCCTGTCGAGGTTCGAGGTCCCAGGCTGAGGGCGGTCCCGGCTGCACGAAGGCATAGCTGATCTCTGAGGACAACCCCTTCTGCGTCGCCGGAATACCGGCGAGGCCGGCGGCAGCGACCGCCCGCTTGTCCCGGGGACGATCTCGAAAGCGAGCCCTGCCTCAGCCAGCGCCTGGGCCTCCGCGACCGAAGGTGACCGGGCGCCGCTCTTGGGCCGAACCACGGTGAGCCCGGCGCGGGCCCGCTCGACGAGCAGCGCCGAGCCGTCGGGCCAATTGCCCACCGAAGCGCGCTCGGCCTCAGCGGGCGCCAGGTCGATCATGTCGGGGTGGCACGGCGAGTCGAAGACGAGCACCTGCGCCTGCGCCAGCACCCGCATGCCGCGCACCGTGATGAGCCCCGGGTCTCCCGGACCCGCTCCGACAAGATAGGCCGTGGCGGGCATCAGCTCTCCGGTATCCGGTACTGGCTCGACAAGCGAGACGAGAGCCTCCTCGGCATTACGTCTGAGCACATCCTCGGCAGCCCGCCTGCCGAGGCTCTCGACGTCCTCGAACGAGGTGAAACCTGGCGCGCTCGAAGCGGACGATTATCCTGCCGTCCGGGTAGCCGACCAAGCTCCGCAAGTCGAGCTCTTCGCCCGAGATGCGAGCGTAGTCGGCGATGGGCACCTGGCACCCGCCATCGGGCCGCGCAAGGAAGGCGCGCTCGCAGCCGACCGCCAGTCGCATCGTCGCGTCCTCGAGCGAGGCCACGCGGTGGATCCTCTGCGCGCCGTCGCCTCGCGTTTCGATGGCCAACGCCCCCTGCCCCACCGTCGGCAGCATCACCTCGGGCTCGAGCAGAGCCGTGATGCGCTCTTCGAGCCCGAGCCGCTGCAGCCCCGCTGCCGCGAGCAGGCCGGCGTCAGGCTTCCCTTCGATCCAGTTCAGCCGCGTCTCAGGGCCGGACCGGGAGATGGGCGCCAGGCACAACTGCTTGGGCGCCTCGATGCCGCCGAAGACGTGGGCCTTCTCAAAGTAGGCCAGGTAGAGGATGGCGGCGAACAGGTAGAGATGGCTCGCCCAAGAAAGGAGCGGGCGGATCATCGGCACTCCAAAGGGAGGTTCGTCCGCGGGCGCCGGCCCAGGCGACGCAGGCGGACACCGTTGAGAGGGACGGACTCAGGCGGCCGAACTCTAGGACAGCTTGTCGAGTAACAGCCTGGCCAACATGTCGGCCTCCGGGTTCTTCCCCTCGACCTCGCTTCCCGCGGGCCTGGAGGCAGGCGCCGAGGGCTCCTCGGCAATCCATCCGGGAGCAACCTCGTACACCGTCTCACCGACGATCACCGAGGTCATGCACTGCTCGGCGCCCAACGCCTTGAGTTGCTCGACGCTCTTCACCTTGCCCACCAGGCTCGAGAAGTCGTCGCCGGATTCGACTCGGAGAAAGCGAGCCGCCTCGCGGACGACGAACTCCTCTCGACTGCTCAGATCGTGGAGCAACCCGGCTCGGATATCTGCCTTTCCGGCCTCGAGCCAACTGTCAAGGAGCGCCTGGGGAACAAAGCGAAGCGTCGTCATGAGGGCCGATCTTAGCACGGCGCCACGAGCCGCGCACAACCAGAAAGAAGAGTAACTTCGCCGACTTGGCAACCAGGATTACCGGGAATCGGAAGCGGCGGCGCGCGCCCAGGCCCTCCACCGTTCTGCGGCACCAGCGCCCGTTCCCCCGATGCTGGAGCCCGCAAGGGCCTCGAGTGAGCGCAGCGCCTCCTCTCGAACCGCGGGCACCGAGTCCTCCATTCTGTCGACAAGCTGTGTCGCGAAGCGCCGGCCATCCTTCCGTGAACGCGCCGCCTCACACGCCAGAGCCCGCACCGAGGGGTCGGCGTCGATAAGCAACGCCTCGAGCGGTCGCAGCCGCGAAGCTTCGGGCCGCCCGGCAACTCCGGGCAACAACAGCATTAGAAAGAGAACTCCGACCCCAACCTGAAAGAAGGCCTTGCCGGCCGGATATCGCCGGGCCCGCACGAGCGCGAAGCGGTAGACGGCGAACAGGAGAACGAATGCCCCGAAAGCGAGCGTCGCCCCCAGACGCACTCCCGGCGCAAGCACGCCAGGACGTGTGCTCGCCAGAAAGGCACCAGCCGCGGCGATCGCGAGCATCGCGTAGAGTACAAGCGCGAGCACCGGGGTGCGAGGCAGCTTCCACGAGCCGACATGCGGTTCGGCCGAATTGCGAGCCCTCATCACCTATTGCCTCCTCACTTCCCGGAGCGTCCGACCAGGATCCGCCGTCGCGGCGGTCCACTCGCTCTTGAAGCGAACCATCGACTCGCAGCAGCGGCCGCCTGATGCTCGCTCGCGAACCAACCCGCTCAGGGCCGTCTCGCACCGAGCGAGCCGACGGCGAGCTTGGACAACAACCGGCGAAGGCTGCCCGAGGCAAACCCCGTTCCTGTGATCTAGCCGGTCGTTTGGATTGGTACCTGTCCGGAGAGAGAAGCCTCGGGACTGACTTCCCCTACAGATGCCGCGCCGCCGGGCCGCACAGCGCGTCGGCCCCCTTCGAGCGGGAGCGCATCCCCCCGGGCCTGGACGAGCGGTACGGCGACAGGCGTGGCGCCAGCGGCAAGTCGTCAAGACATCCTCGGCGCGGCTCGCCGCTAAGGGGAGGCGCGCACGCCGGCAAAAGAGCGCCTAGAAGGCCGAGACGCGTTCGTAGCCCGGCAAGTCGATGTGCCACTTGCCGTCTTTCTGTTTGCGGAAAGTCCACGCGAAGAACTCGTCGTCGTGCGGCTCGGCCTCCTTGCCGCGAACCCGCCACGTGTAGCTCATAAGGCCGCGGGCGATGCACACGTTGCCGGACTCGGCGATATTGTCGACCTTCTTCGAGAAGCCATAGGTGCCCTGCCACTGCTCGTTCATCGCGGCAGAGAAGCGCTCGAGCGATTTGACCTTCTTCTTGAACTCGGGCGTGAGCATCTCGTACATGCCCTCGTAGTCCTGGCCCTCGATCATCGAGAAGTAGGACTTGAAGCTGCCCTCGCAGCTTTCCTTCGGGCCGTTGCAGGCCGCCAGCGCAAGGACGGCGAGCACAGGGGCAAGACGCATGAAGTTACCTCCTCGAGCCTTTCGGAGTGCAGAAACCGGTCGACTATAGCAGGCCGCAAGCGGCCTGAGCACCCGAGGCGGCGACGCAAGAACCTGGTCACCTCAAGGACGGCGCTAGCTCGCCGCTAGCCGTCGCGCTCGCGAGCGTCCTTCGGATCAAGCTCCTCTTCGGCCGCCTCGCGCAGCTTGAGCAAGCCGCGCGTTTCCACCTGCCGGATTCGCTCGCGCGTCAGGTTCATGATCGCGCCGACCTCCTCAAGCGTAATGCCGCCCTTGTCGGCGACATCGAGGGCACAGGTCTCGTCAAGCTCCCAGATCTCCTTGTCCGGAAAGTTAAGCTTGATCGAACCCGTCTCGGGATTCACGTCGAGATAGAGATGGTGCTTACAGGAAACGAATAGACACGGGCGGGCGCCATTGGCGCAGTCCGCCCGAGTATGGGGGCGCAGCCGCTCGATGGAGCCGAGCAACTCCTCCTCCTCGGGGTCAATCAGGCCGAGCATCCGGCGGCGGCGCAGGTCGCGGGCCATCTCTTTGCGCGACATGGTCTTGGAGCGACGCACACCCTGGCGTCCACCCTCAGCTTCGTTGGTTGCGAACGCCCCGTCATCGGGCAGTTGCTCGGAGTCGTGGTCCACGCGCTTCGGCTCGTTCATGCCCCTCTCCTTGACCTTCCCACAAAACGCATTGGCCGGTCCTCTGGCCCGCTATCAATTGCCACCCCCATGGTTGCCCCAAAACCCTCCGCGCTACCAGGCGAGCACTAGCCGCCCGTTCCGTCAGCGGGTGGCGCGCGCGGCTCGGTCGCAGCCAGTTGGCTTGCGATGAGCTCAAGTTGGCGCACGAGCCGCTTGCCATCACGACGGGCCTCGCCCATGGCACGCTCGAGGCTGCGGCGCATCTCCTGGGGGAGATCGCGTGCTTGGAGCTCCTCAAGCTGTCGCGCGAGCGCGGTGTCGAGGACCCGCTCGAGCTCCTCGATGTCGTTGCGAAAGCAGACGAACGAGCGGCTGATCTCCTGGAGTGTCAAGCCCTCGGCCATCATCCGCTTGATGACGTTGATGCGCCGCACGGCCCCTACCGGATAGAGCCCCTGGCTGCCACGGTGCTTGCCCTTGCGCCCGACACGGCGGCTGCGCGGCAACAGGCCCACCTGCACGTATTTGCGAAAGGTCGCTTCCGACAGCTTCACGCCGAGGGGACGAAAGATCTCGACGATGTCGCGCGCCGGAAGGCCTTTCGCATGATCCCTCTCGATCTGCTCGAGCTGGTGCGGGTCGAGGAGTTGCGCCATTGAGTGGATTATCTCCAGTGGTGGCTTTCGAATGTTGTATCGCTGATAGCGTCTATTGAGTATACCTGTCAAGCGGGAGGGAAACGGTGGAGCTGCTGGCTCGAGCAGCGAGCGGTGGTCTCGCCCAGGCCGGGCGCTGCTGGCGCGCCCCTTTCCTTGGGGACGGGAGCACCTGGCCGCCAGCAGCACAGTGGGAGCGATCTGCGCCGCTGCGAGCCTGCGGGATGGTCTTGTCCGGCTGCGCCCGGCTCTGGAGCACGCAGAGCAGACGGTTCTCGCTCAGTCGGAAAAGCGCCCTCGCTTCACAGCCGACGGCTTCCTTCTGGGGCGCTCGGGCGGGCTCGCCGGCTTACGGCCGAAGCAAGCCCAGCGCCCGCGAAAAATCAGACGGAGGCAAAGCGGGGGCTGATGGCGGCGAGACTTCCCTCCTGATGGCGCCCAGGAGCGCCCCGCGGAGGAGGTGTTTAGGAGCGGAGGTCGGCGTCTGCCGAGCGTGCGCTGGAGTCACGGAAGGGTTCGGCGGCGCGGGCGCGTGCTAGTGGCGGTGCGGCTCCCCCCCACTGCGGCGGTCAGTTTGCCCCCGTGCCCAGGTAAGGCCCGCCACCGACCGTTGCCTTAGGCGTGAAGCGACTGACGGGCTGATCGCCGCTTTGAAGAGCGCCTCCGGCGAGCGTTGAGCCATAGCGGGAGCTGAAAGAAGAAGCGGGGGCTGGTCACTTTCAGCTTGTTGTTCATGCCCTCGGTAGCGCCCAAGGAAACCTGTTCGCGGGCTTTGAACCAGTTGAGGATCAGGGGGCGATGAGAGCGCAGGCTCCGGGCGATCTTCTTCATCGGTTCGAGGCGCGAGCGCATCACTTTGGTGCACCAGCGGTCGAGGAAGGTGCCCGCCCAGAACGGGGAACGGTACCTCCAGAACTGCTGGAACTCCTCGCGAAGGAGATGGGCGCGCACGGACCGGAGGTTGAAGCGGACCAACTCGGCCAACTTGAGCTCCTGCTTGGCCGTGCGGTTCTCCGGGCGCTTGAGCAACGTCCAACGAGCACCCTTGAGCACCTCGCCCTGGCCCTTCGCCTTGAGGTCCTTGGCCTCCTGCCGGCGGACCTCGTCGATCTGCTTGTTCATGTTGGCCATGATGTGAAAGCGGTCGAGGATGTGGACCGCCTGCTTGGCCTTCTTGGCGATCACCTTCAGGTAGGGCTGCCACATGTCGCTGCAGACGAAGCACAGCGCCGCCGTCCGCTCGCGCCCGAACTGCCGGAAGAACTTGAGCAGGGTCTTCACCTTCCGGTCCTTGCCGAGCCACAGCAGCCGGATGCGCCCCGCATCGATCTGGTAGACCACGGTAAGAAACTTGCCCTTCAGCCAGAAGACTTCGTCGACCCCGATGGACCGGATGCCTTCGAGGTTGCGGTGTTCGAGGCCCCACTCGACGACCATCTTCACCGAGCGGAAGACGCTCTCCCAACTCGTGTGGAACCCCGAGGCGACGTCGTTCCAGCTCATACGCTTGGCCCAAGCCGCGAGAAAGTAGGCGTATGCCTTGGTCAGCGAGCTCTTCCCAGTGGCCCACGGCACCGTCTCGACCTTGACGCCGCAGCGCGAACAGTCCACGCGCCGCATCGCGTAGTAACAGGAAGACGACGATGCCCCAGAGCGGGATGAACTCGAAGCGCCGCACCTCGAGCTTGTCGTAGCCGGGCGCCTCCTTGTTGCGGCCCGAGCAGATCGCCTTGGTGCCCTCGCGAGGCTTCACCGTGACGTGGAGGATAGGCTGGCTCCTGCCCGTCAGCTTGAACTTCGAAGCGGTCCCTGACTGTCGCCCGCACGAAGAGCGGGCCGGACGGTCGAAACCGCCCGGCCCGCATTCAACCCGACTCCACCGGCGACTAGGCGCCGGCCATCATCGCCTGCACGTCCTCCTTCACGGTCGTGGTCGGCTTGATGTCGAACTTCTCGACGAGCACCTTGGCCACGTTCGGCGACAGGAACGCGGGGAGCGTGGGCCCGAGGCGGATGCCCTTGACGCCCAAGTGCAGTAGCGCGAGGAGCACCGCGACCGCCTTCTGCTCATACCAGGCGATGTCGAAGGAGAGCGGCAGCTCGTTGATGTCCTTCAGCCCGAAGACCTCCTTGAGCTTCAGGGCGATGACCGCGAGCGAGTAGCTGTCGTTGCACTGTCCGGCGTCGAGCACCCGCGGGATGCCGCCGATGTCGCCGAGCGGCAGCTTGTTGTAGCGGTACTTTGCGCAGCCCGCGGTGAGGATGACCGTGTCCTTGGGCAGCTCCTGGGCGACCTCGGTGAAGTACTCGCGGCTCTTCATCCGCCCGTCGCAGCCGGCCATGACCACGAAGCGCTTGATGGCGCCGCTCTTGACCGCCTCGACGACCTTGTCGGCGAGCGCGAAGACCTGCTGGTGGGCGAAGCCGCCGACGATCTCGCCCTGCTCGAGCTCGGTCGGCGCCGGGCAGGTCTTGGCGAGGGCGATGAGCTCCGAGAAGTCCTTCTGGCCGCCCGGCTTGCGGTCGGCGATGTGCTTGACACCCGGGTAGCCGACCAGACCAGTGGTGAAGATGCGCTCCTTGTAGCTCTCCTTGACCGGGGTGATGCAGTTGGTGGTCATCAGGATGGGGCCGTTGAAGCTGGCAAATTCCTTGTCCTGCTTCCACCAGGCGTTGCCATAGTTGCCGGCGAAGTGCGGGTACTTCTTGAACGCCGGGTAGTAGTGGGCCGGCAGCATCTCGCCGTGCGTGTAGACGTCCGCCCCGGCCCCCGCGGTCTGCTCGAGCAGCTCGGCCATGTCGCGCAGGTCGTGGCCGGAGATGAGGATGCCGGGGTTGGAACGTACGCCGATGTTGACCTTGGTGAGCTCCGGCTGGCCGTAGGTCGAGGTGTTCGCCTTGTCGAGCAGGGCCATCGTGGTCACCGCGACCTCGCCGGTCTGCAGCACCAGCCCGGTCAGCTCGTCGGCCGAGAGGTCCTTGGTCATGGCCGCCAGCGCCTTGACGGCAAAGCGGTAGATGGCCGGGTCCTCGAACCCGAGCACCGCGGCGTGGTCGCCGTAGGCGGCGATGCCCTTGAGGCCGTACATCATCAGCTCCTTCAGGGAGCGGATGTCCTCGTTGGCCTCGGCGAGGATGCCCACCGACTCGGTCTTGGCGGCGAAGGTCTCGGGGCCCCCGAACCAGGTCGCAGCCTCCGGGAGGCTGCCGTCGTTGCCGACCTCGTCGAGCAGCTTCTTCTTAAGGGTGAGCGCCCGCTCGACCTGCGCGCCGATGCGGGCGTCGTCGAAGCTGACGTTGGTGATGGTGGTGAACAGGCCCTCGAGCAGGAAGCGGCCGACCTCGGGGGCGATCTCACGGCGCGCGGTCGCCTTCTCTTCGAGGACCGCGATGCCCTCGAGGTTGAAGATCAACAGGTCCATCAGCCGAGAGGTCGTCGGCTGCTTGCCGCAGACGCCCTTCGCGGCACAACCGGTTCCCTTCGCGGTCTCCTGGCACTGAAAGCAGAACATGCTCATGACGGTGTGTCTCCTTTTGTGGTTCGGGGTCAGGATCTGGCGAACAAGCTACAGGCCCTGACGCATTGCGACCTTGATCCAGATCAAGCGCTGCATGTTTTTCCGCCGCTGCTCTTCCTCTGCTTGTTGGACGAGCCCTGGCTCGCTGCGCGAGGGCCGGTTCTGACCCGCACGGCAACCGCCCGCTCTTGGATGCTCCACACACCGGGGCGTTTCGGGACAATCGCTTTGCCAAAGCACGCCGGTGAACGGGTGGTTGGCGACGGCTCGATTTGGCCAGTCTTCTTGCCCGTGCACCACCGGGTCGGTGCGCAGGAGCGCGGGATGAGCGGGAGGGCGAGAGAATCGATCGAGCGCCGTCTATCGGGTCGCGTGGCCAAGTGCGACAGAGACTCGACCTCCCGAATCCCAAGCGACCGGCGCGAGCTCCAACGACACCGACGCGGGCGAAGCGTCGGAAACGGAGGGCAGCTTGGAGGGGCGGCTCGTGCCTCGCTCAATTGCGTGCCGGCCGGAACGGCATGCCTTCGTCCGAAACGCGCTCCCAGGCGCCGCTGGGGGCCTTGCGGACAAGCATTGAGCCTCGGAAACCCGCGCCGTCCGAATACTCATAGATAAGGCAGGTGTCCGCATCGGGCCTCGCGCTGCAGGGTTTTCGGCCCTGGTACTCGAACTCGACCCGCGCGAGCCCGGGCGCGCGCTCTCCTCTGCGCCCGATGGCGCCGGCCGAGCCGTACGGGTAGAGCACGCCGAGCTCAAAGGTCGACGGCTTTTCGACCGAGAACGCGACCTCGTGGATGAGGAGCAACCCGAGGAACCCGGCGACCGCGCCTCCGATGATCTTCAGCTTGCGGTGTTGCTCGGGGTCGACTTTCGGGAGCCCGTCCGTCGTCG
Source organism: Myxococcales bacterium UBA5297 (assembly GCA_002408385.1). Taxonomy (GTDB): domain Bacteria; phylum Myxococcota; class Myxococcia; order Myxococcales; family UBA5297; genus UBA10939. The sequence goes on along the minus strand of DHSB01000105.1, from coordinate 46,774 downwards.
CGCGCGGCGCTTCGCCGTTGGAGCCGCGGCTGTAGGCGCCGGGCAGATTCGCCCTGTTCGGCTCGTCGCTGCCGGGGGGCCGGACAGCCTCCTGCGCATCGGAGGCGACGAAGGCGCGGCGCCCGCCGGTGACGGCCAGTTCTCGGGGCGACGGCGTCTCGTCGAGCATCACGGTTTCGTCCTCGGCCGGCGCGGCGGCAGCGACCGGCGCCGGAGCGCTCGCGGCAGCCCGAGCGTGGCGACGACCGGTGAAGCCCGGTCCTCGGAACGACCGCGCCTCGACGGGCGTGACGGTCTCGTTTTCGGCCAGCGCGGCGGCGGCGAGGGGCGCCGCGCCGTTCGATGCCGTCGCGCCGGCCGCCTTGAACCTGCCGGTCGTCGACGACAATGCCTGCTGGGCCGCGCCCGCGATGGGAGTGGCCTCGTCCGGCGGGGAGTCGCCGATCGTCTTGAGCCTGCCAGTCGCGCGCACCGGAAGCCGGCCGGTCTGGCGCGACGCAGAGAACTTGCCCGTCGGCTCCTTTCTCGGCTGGGCCGGCGGCTCGCCGGAATGGAGCTTCAGCGCCTCACCGAGGACCGTTTGCTCGTCCTCGCCGGCAACGGCGTACCCAGCGACCATCCCGGAGTTCGTCGGCTCATCCTCGATGCCACCGGCCGGCAGGTTCACTCCGCTTTGCCACTCCAGCGCCTCTTCTCTCGGAGCGCAGACCAACTCGCGCGCGCGGCGCATCTGGTCGCGAATGCTCACTGGCTCGTCGAGTGGCTGGCCGCGCGCCACCGGAGCCCACGACCTGGCGCGACCGCTCGTCGCGGCGCCGCCACTCTCGGGGCGAACCGCCGCAGGTGAGCCAGGAGGCGCGACGTCGAACATCGTCTCCTCCTCGCCCGCGAAGGGATCGTCCTCGGCGTCGGGGTCACGCTCGTGCGCGTTGGGCCTTTGGTCCCTGGAGCTAGGCGGCTTCACCGATGGCTCACCTCATGGCAGACGGCCCCGAGCCTAGCATCGAGTCGATCCGGGCCAAACAAACAGAGGAGTGCCCGCTCGCGCACAGGGCCCGCAGAGGAGTCCAGAACTCCTGAGCCACCTCACCTTGGTGATGAAACATCCGATGCCCTAGTCGGCGGCACGGCTGCTCGAACACCGGGCGAAATGCCTCGGCGGCGGACGGAAATCCGCTCACGTTTCATCGATTCTTGCGCCCTGCCGCAGCCCGGACGCTGGGTAGGTCAGGAGTTCTGGAGTCCGATAAGGGTAGGTAGGGGCGGTTTCCCGCCCCTCCCTCCGAACCGTAAGTGCGGTTCTCCCGCATACGGCTCTCCAGGAAAGCTACGCTGTCGCGGGAAAGGCCAGCCGTCCGCGCGGTCCCGCTTCCTTGCGGAGCTGCGCTTCGAGCGAGAACAGTCCCAGGTTGTGAAAGATGTGGTTCGGACACCGGGCGTTGTTCTCCCGGCGGGCCGTGCCCTTGCGTTTGGAATACTTGCGCCAGATGCTTCTCAGCCGCCTTCGAACAAACCCGTCGACGCTCGTAGAGACGGTCCATTGGCTATTCCGGAAGAACCCGTACCAGCCCTTGAGCGTCGGGTTGAGCCGCAAGATGACTTCCCGCAGGGAGCGCCCTGGGTTGCGTGGCGTCTTCTGCCGGATGCGCTCCCGCATCGATTAGCTCCAGCCTGCCCACCCGCTCGACTGCCACCACCGGTGTCAGCTGACCGTGCGAGACAAGGCTGGCCCTCATCCGGTCGAGCTGGGCCGGCCACATGCAACGCGCTCGGCCCAGGCTGGTGCCCAACAGCTCCAGACTCCGCATTGCCGCCGGCTCGCCCATTGCGAGATTGCGGCTCTCGCTGTCTGCCATCTCGGCTCCCTGCGCCCGATCAGCGCGGTGCAGGGCTCCAAGCCATCCCGGCGCGTCCGCGGCTTGCGCAATGAGCGACCCGGGGCCAGCGATACGAGTCGAAGGCGCTCGCGCGAAGACCTTGATCTATGACGAATCGCCTGCGTGGCCGGCGACGCGGGCACTGACCGGCGCGCCGACGGCTACGGTAGGCCGCAGACGCGCGGGCGCGGCGCATCCGCCCGGCTAGCTTCGCAAGGTACTTTTCCTGCGCTCGGCGGCATTGCTCACGCCGCGCCGCTCGCCGGCACTCCTCACCGCAGTAGCGCTGACCCCGATAGCACTGCCGGCAAAGGAGAATTGCTCGGCGCAACCCGGCCGAACGCACATCACCACTCGCAGCTTTTCCACGTGCCCCTGTCCGCGGGGCACACGAGCGATGAATGATGAAATCGCGCGCGGCGGGCTGTTTCATCAACAGCTCGATCACGCCCCTGCGCGTTTCGGCACTGATGGCTCGGAGTGCCTGCTCCGGGCCCTCGCTCTATCTCAGCCCCGTCGCCTTACAACCCCGGGCTGATGGGCAGTTTCATCCAAGCTCGGCTTGGTCTTGTGTAGGGGGAGTCTCGATCGTCAGCGGGGGGGAGAAGCGGACTGTCGCTCGCACCCAGTCGACAAGTTTCAGCTACCTGGCCAAGCAGCGCGCTGCGCGAAGCCCGCCCAAACCCCAGAACCGCAGGCAGGAAAGAAGCCTCAACCTTCGAGGCCGAAAGGATCGGTGATGCGCGTTTCTTGGCCGGCGCGAACCATGACGGCAATGCTCGTTTGCCGGCCCGAAGGGTCCTGCACATGAACGATGTGCCGTCCTACGCTCAGGGTCCTGTGGATGATCGGCGCGGCTTCCTGGTCCCTGTTTCCGGTAAAAGCCTCTCGATCGACCCAGACAAATGCCCAGGGCTTGACGTGCACGACGAGGGTTCCCGTTCGCTTCTCAGCGGTGGGCTTGCGGACGTTCGCTTTGGGCTTTGACGCCCCGGTGGACGACGCAGCCGGCACCGCGACGGCAACCGGCGCCTGCTCGGACGCTTGCTGTCGTTGCCCCTTCGTTACGCCGACGGCCGGGGCAGAAGTGCTCGGCTCTGGCGCCTCGGGGGTTGGCTGGGCACTTCCAACGCGCTGAGCCGCTTGCGGCCCTTCGACGCGGTCGACCTTCGGCTGCGCCGGGACGGGGGCAGGCAAGACCTCGTCGAGCTTGGCCGGCACAGCCGCCTGGGCCGTCGCGGCAGCCGCGATCGTCGCCTGCGAAGCCCGTTCGTCCGCCGACACCCCGTCCTTGCGTAGACTCAGAGTGGCGAGCCCGGCGGTCAGAACCACGCCCGCAATCGCAATCAGCGCGCCGATGCGCTTGCGGCAGCGCCAAAGGCTATGCCTCGGCCCCATCGCAGCTTCCTGCGACAAGGGTCGGTCACGCTTGGTATCGACGCCCGAGCCGTCGTGGGAGTCTGCAGGTAATGACTCACCCCTGTCGCGAAGGATCGTCGCGGCAAACGGGTCGTCGCCCCTGCGCGCGAGCTCCGCGCGACAATTCGCAGGGTCTTCAATCGCCGCGCGAGCGCAGGCTTGCGCACGAGCCGCCGACCTCAGTCCCCGCGCCACCGACGGTTCGGGGTAGAAGCGCCGCATGAAGGCTTCGAGGTCGTAGTCTCCCGGGCCTCTCGCTTCTCGATGGATCACCTCTTGGAGCGCATCGGCGAACTCGGCGGCCGACTGAAAGCGATCGGCCGGATCGCGCTCCAAGGCCTTCATGATCACCGCGGACAGCCCCTTGGGAAACTCCGGGTCCATCCGCACAGGAGGGACGACGAGCCGCGCCTGCACCGCCTGCTTGACCAAGCCCTCGTCGCTCGCATCGAACAGCGGCTTGCGAAGGTTCATCGCCGTTTCATAGAGGACGATGCCGAGGGCGAAGACGTCGGTTCGGGCGTCGAGGTCGCGCCCAGCGATCTGCTCAGGCGCCATGTACAACAGCTTGCCTTTGAGGAGCCCGACACTCGTGCGTCGCTCGGCGGGCCGGGCAATGCCAAAGTCGGCCAGCTTCACGTCTCCTTCGAACGACAGCAGGATGTTGTGCGGGCTGACGTCCCGGTGGATGAAGTGCGAAGGCCTTCCCTGCTCGTCGGGCGCCTGCCAAGCATGCCCAAGCCCGCGGGCGACCCCGCGACAGATCGCAGCGGCAAGCGCGGGCGAGAGCTTCAGCTCTGGCTGAAGCTTGCCCCTGGCGAACGAGTCTGCATTGAGCTGCCTGAGCGTGACCCCCGGGACGAATTCCATCGCCAGGTAGAGCTCGCCTTGCTCTTCTGCAAAGTCGAATATTTGGACGATGTTCGGATGGTTGAGGCGCGCAGCAACCGTCGCCTCCTGCATGAACATCTCGCGAAAACCGGGCTCGCAGGCGAGCTCTGGCAGCATTCGCTTGAGCGCGACAGACTTGGCGAACCCGCCATGCCCGAGCGATCGGGCTAGGTAAACCTCCGCCATCCCGCCGGCGGCCAGCCTGCCCACCACCTCGTACTTACCTAGCCTGTCGCCGGCCAGCAGTTCCACCGCTCGGCCCCCCCTCCGGCCTCCGTTACTCGGCGGCCATGTCCACGGTCATCTTTTCAAGCCTGCCGGGCTTGACCATTACCAGCACCGATTTCTTCTTCCCGAGGTCGGTGTTCACAAGCGTAAACTGATGCTCTCCCTCGTAGAGCGTCATCTTGGGCATCGGCGTGGTGCCTACCTTCTTGCCACGCAGGAAGACATCGGCCCAAGGGGTCGCCACGATGAGCACATCGCCCTGATCGAGCCGAAAAGAGCGGGCGACGGTCTCGCCTGCCTCGAGCACCAACGGCACGGTGCGCTCGAAGCCGAGGTCGCGGTTGACAAGAGTGAGCCGATGGCGGCCCGGCGAAAGCTGGCCTCGAAACGGGGTCTGGCCGAGGTAGGTCTTTCCTTCCCAAATCGACGCGGGCGGGTCGCAGTCGAGGCTCACCGTCGCTGGCCCACTTGGCTGTCGCGAAGACTGGTGCCCCAGTGCTTCCAGGGTGAAAACGAGCTTCTTCTCGGGCCCGGCGCCGAGCAAGACTTCCTCTCTCAGAAGCTTGTAGCCGCCGCGAGTCACCTCGAGCTGGGCCGTTCGGTTCGCCCGGACCATCCTCGAAATCGGGGCTGGGCCAAGCCGTTGGCCGTCGAGGATAACCTCTGCGCCTGGCGGCTCAGTCTCGACGACAAGGCGGACCAGAAGCTGCTTCGGGTCCGCTCTCAGCTCGAGGTTGAGCGGGACGATCGTCCCCTCTTCGTCAAGCTTCACCGCACGCTGCTCGTCGAGGTAGCCCTTGTGCTCGATGAAGACCTGATGGACGCCAAGCTCGAGGCCCGCGACGGTGAGCGGGGTCGGCTCCTCCTGCCGCTTGCCGTCGACGACCACGCTCGCGCCAACCGGCGTCGTCACGATCTTGAGGCCCGCGTATCTTGGCGCGGCCACTTGAGGCGCCTCGGCAACTGGCTGCGGAGCCTCGCCGCCCGGGCGTGTCGTGACGGTGCGCCCCTGAGGTTGGAGCAGGAGGACTCCCGCGGCCGCGGCGAGCACCGCGACGCCGAGCGCGCCGAGCGCGGCCTTCTTACGGCCGCTCATTCGGCTTACGAGACGAGAAACGGAGCTTCCAGTGATTGGCTCAGGCTCGACGGGGGTCGGCTCGTCGTCGTCCTCATTCCCTGCCAGCGGCGGCGCAGAGTAGGTAGCCGGCTTGCCCACCAGCGAACCACCGAGGCGCGATCCCCTCCTCGCCGCGCGCGTCCGCTCTCCAAGCGAGGGCTGCCCGACTGCCGAAAGGCCGGTCCTTCGCCGGGGAGACTGCCGTGCAGAGACCGAGCTCGAGGGCTCAGACGGATCCTGAAAAACCGGCGTTCCGACCTCTTGCTCCTTGGCGAGGCGGTCGGCATAGATCGCCTTGAGAAAGGCCGCAAGGTGGGAGGGCGAAGAGGGTTGCTGATTGACCAGCAGCCACTCCTCGATCGCCATCTGCATCTCTGAAAGATCTCGATAGCGATCGTTGGGGTTGCGGGCGAGCGCCCTCATGACGATCGCGTCGAGCCCCTCGGGGATGCGCGAGTTGAGCCCGGAGGGGGGCGCGACCTTGCACTCGCTGACCGCGGTGAGCGTCTGGATGTCGTTGCTGCGCTTGAAGAGCCGGCGAAGAGTGAGCAGTTCGTAGAATACGATGCCCAGGGCGAATTGATCGGTGCGGTTGTCAATCTCCTTGCCGCTCGCCTGCTCGGGGCTCATGTACGAGTACTTGCCCTTGAGCACTCCTGAGCGCGTCTGCGTCGCCTGATCGGCCGCCTTGGCAATCCCGAAGTCGACGACCTTGACGGCCCCCTCGAACGAGACAAGCAGATTCTGGGGCGAGACGTCGCGATGGATGATGCGCAGCGGCGCGCCGCTCGCGTCGGTGCGTTTGTGGGCATAGTCAAGGCCCGCGGCCGCATCCATCACGATCCGGCACACGAGCGGCACCGGAATCGGGTTTCCCACGAGCTCCGATTGGCGCCAGATGCGGCGGGCGTCCTCACCGTGGATGTACTCCATGGCGATGAAGAAGGCTCCGTCGGCCTCGCCGAGATCGAAGATTTGAACAACGTTCGGATGGTTCAGACGGACCGCGACACGGGCCTCGTGGAGGAACATCTCCACGAACTCCTCGTTCTCGGCAAGGTGTGGCAAGATCCGCTTGAGGACGAGAAGCTTCTCGAAGCCCTCGATCCCCGCCTGACGGGCGAGATAGATCTCCGCCATACCGCCAGTGGCGATCTTCCTGAGAAGCTCGTATCGCCCGAACCGTTCCATGAACCTCGGGGCCGAAGGCACTGTACCTAGACGGCCAATCCTAGGCTCAGCCCCACGACCCGTCAAACAAGGGAGCGCAGTTCCTCGCTCCGCGCGGCCCAGGTCTTCGGGGGGTGGCGACGCGAGCCACCAGGCGAGGCTTCAATCGATGCAGCGACCCGCGGCGCGAAGCGCGTCTGGCCCTGTTCATCACCTCGAGCCGCTTTCGCGCTCAGAAGGTGTACTTGATCTTCGGATAGAACGAGATCACCTGCATCATGGGTGACAGCGTCGGCATGAAACGGTAGTCAACCTCCAGGCCGATGCTGAAGTGGTCCATGTTGGTTGCGTATTCGGCGCCGACCGCCACCCCAAAGACCGGGGCGCCGTTGACTCCGTCCATCGGCACAGGGTCAAACGAGCCATACCCGAGGTGCAAGCGGGGCTGCAGGGTGAAACGGCTGTTGAAGTGATGCCGGTAGCTCACTTCGGCCGAAAAGAGGCTCACCGTGAAGTTGTCGGCCATCACCAGCTTCGGATCCACGTTGCTGACGCAGCTTTGGCGGTTGTCCACCGTCGAGAAGCAGCTCGCAGCAGACGCCCCGAGCCCAAAGTGCACACCAACGCTCAGGAACTCGAGCACGTCATAGCCGACGCCAAGCTGCAGGTAGGCCTGGGCGTTCGAGGGCTTGGAGAGGCCCGTCATCACGCTCTTGCCACCGAGCGTGAAGACGCCGCCCATGTTCACATCGGCAAAGAAGCCGGAGCGAATCTGCTGGGGAACACCCATGGCCGGAGTCGCGGCGTGTGCAGTCGCGGCCAGGAGCGTGGCCGCGATCAGCGCGGCGCCGAGAATCGTTGCGTTGCGGTTCATGTCGCTCTGCCGTCGGTTTGAGGGGGGAAACCTGTGCGAGGCGTATCACAACGCATCGCCAGAGCCAAAAACTGCTTCCTACTCGGCCTCTTCGTCGCTCCCCGCGGCCTTGAAGACCCAGGGGTAGTTGATGATGCAGACACCTCCGCCCTTCGGCTCGGGGAAGCGCCAACGACGGATGCGGGTAAGGATGCACTGCTCGACGTTGTTGTTGTTCATCGTCGTCTGGCCGATGTTCGCGTCGCTGACCGACCCGGTGGGATCGATCGTAAACATGACCGCCACCTTGCCCGAGAGGTTCGGGTCCTTATTGAGCTCCATCTCGTAGCAATAACGAATCTCATTGGCGTGACGGTTGATGACCTTGCTAATCACCGTTCGCTCACAAGACCCGCTCAGCGTCGTCTTGCCCGGAACGACCCGGGTGTGCGACTTGCCGCGGCCACCGAGGTTGATGGCCCCGTAGCCACCGCGACCACCGCGCCCTCCTCCCTTGGTGCCAAGTCCCGCCAGCCCCAGCCCGGTCCCACCGCCACCGGGGCCAGTGCCGCGCGAACCGAGACCGCCGATACCCCCGGTGTCGGCGACGCCGGAGTCCTTCAGGCTGCCGAGCGCATTGTTGAGTCCGGTCCCCATACCGCCCTGGCCAAAGACGTTGGAGGTAGCGCCGTCGCCCCCGCCGAGAAGACCGAGCAGGCCTGCGCTCATGACCTTCTTGCGGTCGGCCTCGCGCTTGTTCGCGTTGATGGTGGGGCCAGGCTTGGCGTTCTCGTCCCTGCGCGCGCCATACTTCTCCGGTTCCTTCTCGACCTTGACCTGCTTCTCCTTCACCTTCAGCTCGATCTTCTTCTTTTCCTTTTCCGGCGGCTTGATCACCAGCTTCGCAAACCGCTGTGGATTCTTGAAAAGGTCCTCGGAAAGCGACTCGGCGTTGATGTCCGTCATGAACATCGCTGCCACAAACACGATGCCTGCCATCGCGCTCGTCGTCATCACCTTGGTGAAGTACAGATCGAAGCCGGAGACACCGGTCGGCATCAGCTTGTGCGGACGCACCCAGCGGATGATGAAGGCGACGTTGTCGATGGTGACCTGGACCCGATCGTGAAGCTGCATCGTGAGCAACTGAGCCTGTACGGCGCCGTCGCTCGCCTTGAGCGCACCCTCGCTCGACAACTGCTCGCGGGTCTTCTCCGAGTCGCCGCGCCGCAAGACCACGCCGGCGGTTGCGGGGAAGCAGACCACGCACTCCTTCGGGCTGCAATTGGCCAGGGCGAAGGAGTCGCCAATCGGAGTCGAATAGATGTTGAAGTGGTTGCGCGGCGCGGCACCGATGGTCACCTGGTCATCGTCCGCGAAGTGACGAACGTTGATGATCGTGTCGCCCCAGAGCATCGCCACTTCGAGCTGCTTGCTGTCTTGGGCAGGCGTCTCCTCGGGAGGCAGCTCCTCGTTGAAGAGCCGAGCGACGTTGCCAAAAGCGCTGACACCGCCGGGCGCCGCGGCCACCTTCTCCTGCCTGAGCGGCTTGTCCTGCTTGTTCTTGTCCTTCTTGTCCTTCTTGCCTTCCTTCAGCTCTGCCGAGGCCTTCTGCTCGTCGGGCTTGGCGTCTTCCGTCTTCTGCTCGGCCGAGGCGATCTCACAGCGGACAAGCTCCACCTTGGTCGCGCCAATCTCGATGACATCTCCGACCTTCACCGCCGTTGGGGCAGTGATCGCCTCGCCGCGCACCTTCGTACCCGTCTCGCTCCCAAGGTCGATGAGGCTGACCGCGCCGCCCTCGAGCTTGAGCATGCAGTGCAGGCCCGCGACCTTCTCGTCCTCCACCTTCACCGCCGCCGCAAGGCCCGAGCCGAGGATGATGCTGTCGGCACCTTCCTTCGTCACCTCCTGCACGGCGCCATCCGGACCGACGATCTTGAGAACCAATGTGCTGTTGGCCATGGCTTAACCTCGCCTCCGCGACCGCTCGCTCCGGGGGCCGCCTGCGTCCGGGTCGAATCGTAAGCCGGATCGCTGTCCCATCAAATCGAAAACCTTCGCCTCTCGCACCGCTTGAGCACGCCTGCTCGAGGCCCGCCCTGTCGAGTTGGACAGCGACGCGCTGCGCCAGTTCCGCGACTGTTGCTAAAGATTGTCCACCGACTTCTGCAACTCGGGGAGAAAGTCGTTGCGAAGCTTGATGAGGCTACCAAACCGAGTCCTCTTGCGGTTGAGCAGGTAGCTGCCTTCGGGCTTGGTCAATTCGCCCTCGAGGGTCACGTCGTTGAAGTCGATGACCGTCTTCTTCTTGTAGACGGTCTTGTCGGCCTCCTGAATGACGTCTTGCGCAAAGGCAGCAGGCGCTCCGAGAATCACCGTCGCAACCGTCATCAATGCCAGAAAGCGCTTCATCCCTTCCTCCGTCCCTCTCGCCGCGAGCCAGTAGCCCACGCGCGCTGGAGGGGCTCGAGATTTGAAAGCCCGAGAGTATATGCCTGCTTACGAGCAAAGCTCAAGCAGCCGACGGCGGCCTACGGCTTGCCCGGGTTCGCGGACGGCTGCTTTGCCTCGTCGTCACCGGCGCCGGGTGGCTCGGCTTCCTGCTCCCGGTCAGAGTCCGAGGGGCCGGGGGCGTTCGCGCTCGCCTTTTTCTCGGCCCCCTCGTTGCCGGGCTCTGGCGCGCTGCCCGTGTCGACCTCCGACATCGGGGCCTGCTCTATGGAACCCTTCTGCGTCGCCGGTTCGGCGGCGCCGTCGCCCGAGTCGGCTGGCTTGACCGGCTCGGCGCTCGCGGCGGGCGCGGCGTCGAGCGCCGCCTCTTGCTTTTCGGCCTGCGCGGCGATCTGATCGAGCAAGGACCCGTCCTTGGGCTGCTGCTCGGCAGCCTTGCGGCGCTTCTCCTCCTCCTCGCGCTGCTTGCTCTCCTCGGCCTCACGCCGAAGCCGCTCGGCCTCGGC
>DHSB01000105.1:12951-36115 GCA_002408385.1 Myxococcales bacterium UBA5297 | reverse complement strand
GGGGCCCCCGCCTGGATTCGCTGCTCGACGACCTGAAGCTCCTGCGCCGCCTTCTCCTTGGCAGCCCCCTCGGCCAATGCGAGGTAGCGCTCGTAGAAGCCCTTTGCCTTGGGCAAATCCTTCAGCTCTCCGGCAAAGGCGCGAGCCATCCCGTAGACCGCGTCCGGCTGGTCCTTGACGAGCGCGAGCACCTTCTCGAACTCGACGACCGCCTCGGCCGTGCGGTGCGTGCCGTCCTTGAGCCGGACGCCCTCGTAGGCCCAGGCCAAGTTCAGGTGGGCGTTTGCGTTGGTGGGGTCGAGCTTGACCACCTTCTCGAAGCTCGCCGCCGCGGTCTCGTAGTCCCGGTACGACAGCGCCATCGCCCCAATGTTCGCGTGGCCGGGCGCAAAGTCGGCGTCGAGCGCAACGGCCTTCTTGAACTGCGCAAGCGCAAGGCGCCGTTCCCCCTGCTTCATGTAGACGAGGCCCAGGTTGTTGTAGACGCCCGGGTCCTTCTCGTCGAGCTTGACCGCGTTGCCGGCGACAAAGGCCGCGAGGCTCAGCTTGTTCTGGTCGTAGGCGATGAGGGCCAGGTTCTTGTAGGCATCCGGGTTGTCCTTCGTGCGCGAAAGCAGCTTTCGCACCGTCTCGGTCGCCTCGTCGAACCTCTTGGCGAGCCGGTAGAGCACCGCCAGGTTGTTGAGGTAGTTGACGTCGAAGGGGCGCTGCTCGACCGCCTTCTCGTAGAGCGCGATGCCCTCCTCGTATTTCTGCTGGTCGCGGTAGACCATGCCGAGGTTGAGGATGGTCGCCTCGTGATCGGGCGCAACCTCGAGCACCGCGCGATAGCGACCCGCGGCGGTCTCGAGGTCGCCTTCAGCCTGGGCGATGAAGCCCAGATCGTAGTTGGCGATGAGGAGCTTGGCGTCCTTTGCGAGCGCCTTGGAGAGCTCCTGCTTGGCTTTCGCGAGATCGTTCGCCTTGAGCGCCTCGACGCCCGCGTACTGATGCTCCTCCGCGGTGGTCTCTCGCACCTGCACGGGCGCCTGAACCACCGGCGTCGGCTTGATCTCCTGTTTCGCGCCCGAGCACGCGGCCAGTCCGAGAACCGAGAGCGCCGAGAGCAGGGGGAGGGTCGCTGAACGCATCGTCATCTTGTTCGCCTGAGAAGTCATGGTCGTGCCTCGCGCGCGCTATTGGTTGCCCGGTGCCTGCGCGCCCGGGGTCGGAGTAGCGTTCTGAGCCGGCATCGGCGGCGGAGGCGGCGGCTTGGGCGCATCGAGGATCGCCGCGGCGGACGCGAAGAACTGCGCTCCCTGGTACGGCACGTCGCGCGGCTCGAGGAAGGCCCCACGCTTGTAGTTGTTGATGTGGTTCTGCGCCTCGAGGGTCGACTCGCTGTAGACCGACAGCTCGAAGCTCTTCTCGAGCGCCTTCTCGTACAGGCCGATGGCGCTCTCCTCGAGCGGGAACGCGCGGTTCTCGAGCTCGCTGCGGTACATGAAGAGCTGGTCCTCGTCGAGGCCGTATGGATCGGGGCTGTCGAGCAGGTTGCGAGCGAAGTCCTCATACGCCTCGCCCATTCGCGTCAACGACGCGACCGCCCAATCGACCGAGCCGATGGCGACGACCGCGGTGTAGGCCTTCTCGACCTTGTCCTTGAGCTCGAGCTTGGTCTTGAGGTTCTTGCGCAGCGTGCGCACTTGGTCGAAGCGGACCGACTTGTATTCGCGCCACAACGGCGCAAGCGCCTGGAACCGCAGGTGCGCGTAGGCATTGCGCACCCGGTCGCTCTCCTGGCCTTCCTTCGACAGCTTCTCGTACGACTTGAGCAGCTCGTCCATCAGCGGCGCAGAATCCCGGTCTTGCTTCAGCTCCCTGAGCGCGAGCCACTCGCGGTACTTCGCGTAGAAGACCTCGGCGGCCCCGACGCTCTTGCCGTATTGCTCGACATAGCCCTTGAAGATCTTCGCCGCGTCTTTGTGGTTCTTCTGTCGCTCGAAGACCAAACCGATCTTGAAATAGATCTCCGGCACGTCCTTCTTTGCCGAAAACTCGGTTACGTAGCGGCTGTAGAGCGCGACCGCGTGGTCGTAGTCGCCTAGCCCCTCGGTCCACAGCGCCGCGTTGAAGAGAGCGTCGGCGACCTTGTCGGCGAGTTCCCCTTCGAGCTTCTTGTCCTTCTTGGCCTTCTTGGCCTCCTTCGCGGGCTCGCCCAGGAAGAGGTTCACATAGCGCTCGTAGAAGCGGGCCGATGTCGCGAAGTCGGCGGTCTGCTCGTAGAACGAGCCCAGATAGAGCACGGTGCGCGCGACCAGGTCCTTGCCATCGGTCGTCTTCGCGTCCGGGTACTCGGCGAGCAGCTTCTCGCCAACCTCGATGCTCTTGTCGAGCTCCTTGGCCTCGGAATGGATAACCATCGCGTAGAGCAGCGCCTGCGGCGAGTACTTCGACTTGGGGAACTCGGCGACGAATTCGCGGAACTTCACCGCCGCCTCCGCCGGCCTCTGCTCCTTCTTGTAGACGACCTCGTCGATATACATGTACTGGCTGGCCTCGACCAGGTCGGCGATGCGCGTCGCGAAGTCCTTGTCGCTGCCCGCCAGCTTCTTGTTCGCGTGGAATTCGCGGGCGAGCCGATTGAGCTCAAACCACTCCTGCTTTTGATTGAGGATGTCGAGCGACAAGTCGGCCGCCCTGCGGCTCCACTGATCGGTCGGCCATTTGGCGATGATTTCGCCAAAGCGCTTGGCCGCTTCGAGATCGTGCTTGTGGTCGTAGAAGACGAAGGCGGCCTTGTAGCGCACCGTAATCTCGTCGTCGGCGCCCGGATAGATGGTCACATAGCGGTCGATAGCGGTGACGAGCTTCATCTGGAAGGGCGGGATTTCCTCTTCCTTGGCGTCCTTGTCGTGACGCTCGAGCTTGACGGTGGTCTTCTTGATCTCGTCCTTGCGCCGCTTCTCGTCGATCTTCTGTCCTTCCTTCAGCTCGACCTTCTTCGCCTTGCCACGCTCGATGTCGACGAGCTTCTCGTAGCAGAGCACCTCGTTGTAGCCGGCCATCTTCGAGTACTGCCCGGCCTTGTCCTTGTCGACGACCATCGCGTACTGCGGCGCTGCCGACTCGTATTCATTGAGGGCCCAGAGGATTTCCGCGTAGTAGAAGCGCAGGTTGTAGGCGAACTCGCTGTCCGAGAAGTTGTCGAGGTACTCCTTGTAGATGTCGCGCGCGAGCCGGTAGGTCTCGACCACCTTGGTCTTCTGCGCCTCCTGGTGGTACTCGGTGACCATCGTGCGCATCGCGTTCTCGGTCATGTCGTACGCCGCGGAGATCGCGTTTTTGTTCGCCGAATTCGCCTTCGCCCACGGGCTGTTCGGGTTGTAGAGGTCGACCAACCGCTTCATCTCCTTCTTGACCATCTCGCGGTTGCGTAGGCCCTCGTAGCTGGTGACTATCGCGTTCTGATACTCCGGGCAGCGCGCGTCGTTGACGTCGTCGCTTATCAGGGTGCGGAAGACGCGGATCGCGCTCTCGTGCTTGCCAGACTCCTGGAACAGACCGGCCAGCTTGGCGGTCAAGCGACGGGAGTTGGCCTTGCCGGTATTCTTCTTGAAGTACTCCATCGCCTCGTCGACCGCGTCGATTTGCGCAAAGCTGATGACGATGTCGTTGAGCGCTTCGTTCTTGAGGCCGGTCCCGCCCTTGTTCGCCTTCGAGTGGGCGATGACTTCCTTGAACTTCTTGACCGCCTCCTCGTAGGCGCCGCCGTTGTAGTCGCACCAGGCGAGCTTGTAGAGGGCGAAGTATTTGATTTTTGCGTTGTTGGTCGCGAGCGCCTTGTCGAAAGCGGTGCGCGCCTTGACGAGCTGGTTCGTGTTGAAGAAGTGCTCGCCCATCTGCACGTAGGCGTCGGGCACGAAGCGCGAATCCGGGTACTGCTTGATGAGCTCGTTGTACTTCTCGATCGCCTCTTCCTTCTGGCCGATCTCGTACTTGTTGTAGGCGAAGGCAAACAGCACCTCGTCCTTGCGCTCGTAGGCCGGATACTCCTTAAGGATCTCCTCGTACTTGCGCAGCGCCTCCTGGCGATAGAGTTCACCTTCGCGCGTGAAGACCTCGAGCCGCGGCTCAACCCCGGCCTCCTCGCCGCGGTTGGCCTTCTCGAGCCAGGCCGCGTAGGCCTCGTCCCATTTGCGAACGCCCGCGTGGCGCACAAACTTGCTCTTCTCCCACCAAAGCTCGGCGAGCTGGAAGAGCAAGTCGGCTTTCGCCGTGCCTTGAACTTTGGGAATGATGCGCTTGAGCTGTTCGATCTGCTCGTCGCGCTTCTTGTCGGCCTTGGCGTCGAGCTCGATATCCTCGCTCATCGTCGCCGAGAAGCGCGCGGGCCCCTTCTGCTCGTCCTTGGCGGGCTGCGCTTTTGCGGGGGTGGAGCTCTTCGCAGCCTTGGCATCCTTGGCAACGGCCGCGGGTTTCTGCTTCCTCTTGGCAGCGGCGGATACCGGCCCGGCGCTTGCGGTCACGATCGCGAAGCTCAGCGTGCAGATCAGCAGACGAGGATTCAACCGCATCGTCGATTTCTCCCTGGAGCCTTGACCGCGTGCTGCCGCCCCCCGAGGCTCAGCGGCGCGCGTTGCGGGACTTTCGCTTCGGGCCGGCCACCGTGATCTGGCTGGCGGCAGGCAGTTGAGGGCACTGGCGCCGAAGAGGCCGGACGACAGGCCCGGCCACCGTTGCCCTACTCTTCTGTCTTCATGCAGCCCGACTTGAGCGTGTACTGGTAGTAGCCGATCTCGTCGAGCCAGAATTCTCCCTGGAACTGCCAATACTCCCAGTTGGCGCCGGGCATCGCCGGCCGGTAGAGCGCCTGCTCATCGAGGTGCGCGCGCTGATCGGCGCGCCGCTCGAGCATGTCGGTCTCGCCCTTGGCCACCTCGAACTTGATGATCTCCTTCTGACCATCGAAGCCGATGATGGTCTTGGCGGCGTCGTCGAGGCGCCGCTTGACGAAGCTGCCGGTCAGCTGGACGGCAAGGTCCTTGCTTTGCTCGATCTCGCCGAGGAGGTTGGCTTGAATGCGCGAGCCCTTCCACGCCGGGGCGGCCTGGATGAGCGCCTTCTCCCGGTCGAGTTGGTCGGCGTAGGCCTTGAACTGCACGAGCCGCCGGTTGGCGACGAGGTAGTTCTTTACCGAACGTGGCAGCTCCGTCGACTTCTCGTCAAGCAGCGCGTGGTAGTAGTCGTTGCCCCGGTCGCCGTCGAGCAACGTAGCCAAGCTCTCGGCGATGGGCAGATAGATCTTGTCGAAGCCGTCCAACGCGAGCTTCGCGTCGTCGAAGAGGCAAGACGAGTAGTAGACCGTCGCCTTCAGGATCCAGGACTCGGGCTGGAAGCTGCCGGCAAACTGCGGGGCGTGCAGCGCCTGGAGCGAGCCGAGAGCGCCGCCGATGTCGTCATTGTGGAAACGCGCCCAGCCGTTCTCGAAGAGGGCCTCGTCCCAGTATTCGGAAAAGCGCGGGACCTGCTCGTAGTACTTGACGGCGTCGGCGTAGCGCCCCATCCCGTAATAGGTGCGAGCGGTGCCCAGGAGGGCGAGGTGCTGAATCGACTCCAAATCGGAGTAGGTCAGCTTCAGCGTATTGGCCAGCTTGATGTTGTCGCCGAACGCTTCGAGTGCCTTCTGGAAATCTCCGTTGCGCGCGAA
This sequence comes from Myxococcales bacterium UBA5297, assembly GCA_002408385.1. GTDB lineage: Bacteria > Myxococcota > Myxococcia > Myxococcales > UBA5297 > UBA10939. The sequence continues at coordinate 30,426 of DHSB01000105.1, read as the reverse complement.
CAGGATGCCTTGCATGTAGCGGGCGCGCGCGTAATAGGACGAGTCCGGGGGAACCGACGCGAAGAAGCTCATCGCCTCGTCGCGCTTGTTCTTGCGGTAGCTCACCATTCCGACGATGTAGTTGATCTTGTTGAGCGACTCGATGGGCAGCTTGGCGAACTCGTCGTTGTACTCCTTGTCGAGCACGGTGCCGGTGATGAAATCCTCGCGCAGCGCCTCGCTCACCTGGACGATGCCCTCGATGGACCTGAGGTAGTGAGGGTGGTTCGGCCCGGCCTTGACGACGAACGAATACTGGCGAAGCGCCGCGTCGTAGAGCCCCATCTTGAGAAACGACTGCGCGAGGTAATACTCGGAGCGCAGCCGAATCTCCTCCGAGACCGCGTTGTCGGCGAGGTCGGAGAACAGGAACACGGCCGTGCCGTAATCGCCATCGTTGTAGGCCTGGACCGCCTTGTTGTTCTGCCCGGCGTCCTGAAGCGCTTCGGCCGCCACGGCCGCGCCCGACAGGCCGAACAAGCCGAGAGCAGCGAGGAGGGAAACCGTTCGAAATGCGCGCATGTCCTGCTCTCTCTCTCTCTCGAGAAAAGGGAAACCGTCCGGCAGCTAGAACAGGAAGCTGAAGCCGGTGTAGACCGAGACGTTGTTGAGGACGTCGGAGCTCGTCTCCTTGAGCAGCAACTTGGCGAGCTGCCGATCGTCTACGTGGGAGAACTTGTCCGGCCTACAGCTCGCGTTGAGCGGCTGGCCGCCGTTGCCAAGCTCGTTGAGATCCTCGAAAGCACAGCCGTTGATCTTGTCGACGCGCGCCGTGTAGATGAGGTCTCGCACCTCAAGCCTCACCGCGGCCCGCTCGCCTAGGAAGACGCGGAAGCCTGCGCCCACCGAGCCCAGGAACTTGAACCCCGTGTCCCCGAAGCTCGCTGCGCGGCACTCTGGATTGGCCGTGCCCGGCCCGCAATTGGCGGTCTGCTCGGGCCGCAGTTGAATCCGGGTATTGCCCATTCCCGCTCCGGCGTTGAGCACGAAGGTGAAATGGCCGAGCACGCCCTCGTAAAGCGCGAACTTACCGTACATCGGCGTCACCTCGATGCCCCCGACCGCGCCGTACTGCAGCAGCAGCGCCGTCGCGGCCTGGGCCTGCTGGTGCCCCTTGTCGATGAGCTCTTGGTTGAACGCCGATTCGTGGTTGACGTAATGGAACAGCGGTGTGAACTGCAGCGCCAGGTTCTCGAACAGATGATAGGCGTAGGTGGCCGCGGCGCCGACGTGGATGGTGAACTTGGAGTTGAGCTGCGCGATCGCCGGGTACAGGACCAGCTCATGGCGCCCCTCGTTCGTATACGGCTTGCGCTCGATGATGTGCACGCCGACGCTCGCGTTGCCGAGCGGTGCGCCTTCGATGACCCGGGCCTGCTCTTCTGAAACCCGAAGCAGCGGGGCGTCGCCGGTGCGCCTGGGGGGGGCGGGCTGGGCGCTCGCCGCCCCCTGCTCCCCGGCCTCGCCCTCGACCTCCTCGGCTTCCTCGGCTTCCTCGACCTCGGCTTCCTCGACCTCTTCGGCCTGGGCGGCCTCGACCCCGGCCGCCTCCGGCTCGGCTTCCACCTCGTGGACGGCGGTCTGCTCGACCGCGCCGACTTCTTTCGCCTCCTCGGCCGCCGCACTCGAGGCAAGCGCAAGCGCCGCAATCACCAGAGCTGCTCTCAGGATGGTCTTCATGACGCCTCTTCGATACTCGCTAATCGTGAACGAAGCCTTCGCGACGGCCGGCGGCAGCTAGAAGCTGAAGGTGGCCCCGATGTTGAAAAAGATGAGGTGGGTCAGGCCGGGGCTGCTCGCGGCCTGGCCCTGCGTGGCCGCCTCGTCCCCTGCGTCCCTGGCCGCGACGTCCTTTTCCGCGGCGGCGCGGGCGATGTCGACCCGATAGCTGTCGGGGAACATCACGTCCCTCACCTCGAGCCGCAGCCCCGCCCACTGGTTGACGAAGAACCGGAAGCCGAGGCCGCCTATGAACATGGGCTTGATCTGGCTCGAGTGGAGCGGCGCGAGCGGATAGTCGCCCGAGCCGTCCGGGCGGCAGCTCGCCAGCTTGCGGTGCGAGTCGGCGACCTCGCCGATGCAGTAGACCAGGCTGTCGCGCTCCATGCCCCCGAGCCCACCGCCCGCGAGCAGGTAGGCGTTGAAATGCACGGGCAACTCGGCCGCCACGTTCATCTTGCCGTAGATGGGCGACCAGCGCGCCGCCAGGCCCACGTTCCAGGTCATCTGCCAGAGGTCCTCGAAGTCGTCGACCGTCTTCTGCTGACTGGCGGGGTTGCTCTGGACGACCTCGTTGGAGGCGGCCTCGGCGACGTTGGTCTGGCTCGAGAGGGCCCACCCGCCGGCGAACTCGACGGCCCACTGCTCGGTCAGGTTGTACGCGAGGCCCGCGGTGAAGTTGGTGTGGCTCGTCAAGTAGTTGACCAGGCTCAGGCCCGCGCTCGCGGTCGCCTCGAACTTGCCCTCGTTGACGAAGAGGCGATTGCGGACCACGACCTTTTCAGGCTCGGCACACAGGGCTGATGCGGGGGCCAGCATCGCCCCCACGGCAAGCAGCGTCAGAGCGCGAAGGGTGCTTTTCATGGGCCTTTCTTCTCTCTTGGCAGCAAGGCGATAAGCCCTGGGGGGCGGCCATCGGCTTGTCGGGTACCCGCGCCTCCCGCGGGAGACGCTCAAGCCTACTGGCACGCCTGGTTGAAGTTGGTGTTCACGTCGTAGCAGACTTCGGTCGACGACTGCGCCGGGGGCTGCCCGTCCACGTTGAAGCGGATGATGTTGCGAAACGAGCTCGCGTCGCACTTGCAGTACTCGAGCGCGGGCCGGCAGTCGCTCGCACCTTCGGTTTCACAAAGCGGCAACTCGCTCGGAGTGCAGCCCTGCAGCGACCTGGCCCCCACCTCGACACGCAGGGCGCAGGTGGCGCCACGGCAGATCTGCCCGGCTTCGCAGTCCGCATCGCTCGTGCACCGGGCGGAATCTTGATCGGTGACATAGACCTCGATGGTCTCGGTCATCGGGCCCCGCGAGAGGCGAAACTCCTGACGCAATCCGGAAACGGCGAACCCGAGCGACTGCAGCGCGTTGGCGAAAGAGCCACGAATAGAGATGGCGGTGCCGCCGGTCTTGGAGGCGACGTCGATGTAGCGCTCGCCGAAATACGCGATCCCCGTGCCGTCGTCCGGGCAGCCGGTGTGCATAAAGTCCGGGTCGCCGCCCTGCGACGGGATCGGCTCTTTCTGGGTGCAGACGACCGCGCCGGCAGCGACGAGATCGCTGTGGCCAAAGTTCTTGTAGCTCTCAAGGAAGCGCACAAAGTAGTTCGTCGACCCGTAGGTGAGCGACGCGGCGTCGCAGCGGCATCCGGGATCCGCCTGGCAGGGCTCACCGGAGACCGGGCGCCCGTCGCTGTTGAGGGGAACGAAGGGCGCGCACGACGAGTCGTCTTCGTCGGAGACAAAGACCACGAACAAGGCCGCGTCAGGGCGGATGAACGGGTACTTCTTGGAGATATCCGCAGAGCGCGGATCCTCGGCTCGCAGGTTGTCGCTCCGGGTCAAAGCGAGGTAGGCCGCCTGCAGCCCCCGCTCGACCGCCGAACCGCCCGTCCCCACTTTGGACATCTGCTCGAAGGCCGCCGCCACGTTGTTGCCGACCCCCGAGCTGCGCGGCACGTTGCAGTTGCCCGCGGCATCGCAGGCGATGTAGCGGCCCGAGGTGCCGCCGGCCTCGGTCAGGTCAAACCCGTGCAGCAAGCCGTTGGTCCCGTTTCGGTCGGGGGGAAATTCCCCGTCGCGCTCGGCATTGTAGATGAGCTGGGTGTTCTCGGTGTCGGTCGAAGTCACCCCGATGTGAAAGTCGATCGGCGGCTGCAGGGAGACGAGCGCGTCGATGAACTTGGGAAACTCGGCGGCGAGGTTCGCCTGGGAGCTCTTCATCGAGCCCGAGTTGTCGACCACCCAAAGGATGTCGACCTTGCGCACCGCGTTCTGCTGAAAAAAATCGCATTGCCGCGGCACGTTGAACTGAAATTGCGGGGTCTGCGCCTCTTCCTGCTGCACGGCAGGCTTGCCGGTGTCGACGGCCGGGTTGCCTTGCACCACGGTGAACTCTTCGGCCACGCGCGTGGTCTTGACCGGCTCCTCACAGGAGCAGCCCGAGAACACCGCGCAGGCGGCAAAGGCAAGAACGCTTGCTTTGAAGACCGGTGAGCGCATGACGAGTTGAGCGCCCTCGTTTATCACACCGGCTCGCGGCGCATCAAGCCGAGGGGCAGGCGGGAAGCGGCTCATTTTTGATGTCTTTCCCGGCCGCTGCCCACCAAGCGAGCATCCGGCCGAACCGGCGCGCCCGCAAAGAGCGCGCGCCGACCAGGGCAGCGACCTATTGGAGCTCGGGCGGGACGCAGGCTTCGATGAACTCGCCGGTGACGGTGAGCACCTCCGAGGAGCAGCTCCAGTCGTCGACACAGCCGCCCCCCTCGCCGCACGGCTGGGTGCAGATGGCACCGGAGGCCTTCTTGATGCAGAGCCTGTCGGCGCAGGCGGCCGGGCCGAAGCTGCAGTCGCTGCCGGGAGCCCCGCCACCGTCCGGGAAGCAAATCCGCACCGGGCTGCCGTCCGATTCAGCGAACGCGTCGCGGCAGACGAAATCAGGCGGACAAGCGCCGTCGGCCCCACACGGGATCGAGCAGATCCGCGCGGTGCCGATGTCCAGACAGGTTCCACTCTGGCAGGGCGGACGCCCCGGGCTGCAATCGTCGCCGAACAGACCCCCATTGGGCGCGCAGACGCCGGCGCCCGCCTTGGGGCCGTTGTCGGCTGGATCGCGCTGCGCGGGCGAGCAGTCGTAGAAGTCGCCCGACAAAGCGCAGCAGCGCCACTTGCGCGGGTCGCCGCAGTCAGCATCAAGCCCGCAGGCCGCGCTGCAGAGCGCGGTCGAGGCGTAGGAGAGGCACAGCCCAGTCACACAATCTGCCGCCCCGCCCGCCGAGCAGTTGTCGCCGAGCCGGCCAAGGCCAGACAGGCAAGTGCCGCGCTGCGGAACGCAGAACTGTCCCTGGCCGACCGGCGCGCAGACAAAGCCCGGCCCGAAGCGCTCCTGACACTGCTTGTCGCCCTCGACCGTCGGGCAAGGCTCCGCGCAGAAGGTCTCGCCCTTGCTCGGGCAGTCCTCGCAGGCGTTCATCACGCACTCGTTCGACTCGCGGCCCGCGCGCCGGCAGTCGTCGTTGTCGCGACACGGGGCGCACTGCCGCCCGTCGTCGGCCGAGCGACACAGGTGGTTTTCGACCTCGCACTGGCGCCCCAGGCCGCACTGGAGGATCTGAGCGCGCTCGTCGCTGCTGTCGCAGAAGTCGCTGCACGAGTTGGAATTGGGCACGCACTGGAACGGCCCGTCGCCGACCCCCGACATGTCGAGACAGCCAAAGCCCTCGGGGCAGTCGCCCAGGCGCTCGGGATCGCAGACGCGGCCGCAGAAAGTCTCGCCGGAGACGACGTTGCGCACGCAATGATCGAAGTGCCCGCCGCACTCCTGATCGCCCTTGCAGGGCGCGCACAGCGTCCCGCCTCCCTCGCAGGTGCCTCCGGGGTTGTCGGGGACGCACTGCTTCTTCGACTCGACCGCCCCCTCGCCCTTGAGCAGCGGCACCTCTTTGCAGGCGTAGCCCTCGGGACACCCGTCCGCCTGCCCGCAGGCCGTCGTGCAGTAGCGCTCGCCGGTGGCCGGCACGGTGAAGCAGCTTCCGTTCTCCGGGCATTGCAGGTCGGTCGTGCACGGCGAGCACAGCTCGCGGGAGACCTTGATGTAGCAAACCCCGCTCTCCGGGTCGCACCGATGTCCCGAGGGGCAGTCCCGATCCGCGCTGCAGCTTGCCGCGCGCTGGCAGACTGGACCGAAGCGGCCCGCGTCCTCGCACCGGAAGCCTTCCGGACATGCGCCTTCGGCCCCGCAGCCCCGGGCGCAAAACCCGCTCGCATCGTCGAGGGGGATGCACAGCGAGTCGGCGCAGTCGGTCGGCCGCGACGGGTCGCAGGGGTCTCCGAGCGCGAGCTTTCGCGCCGAGGAATCGCTGCACCCGGCCGCGACAAGCACGGCCAGACCCAGCACTGAGACGGCTACCGCAAGGTGCAGCCCGGCACGCCCGAAGGCGTACCGGGAAGCGCACCGGCCCGAGGACTCGCGCGCATCGTCCATGTTCCCTCTTACCTTTTACTTTTTCCTGGCGGGACCCTTCTTCTTCTCCTCGGCCTCCTCGATGGCGGCGCCGATGGCCCTATCCGGCTTGCCCTTGACCGAGGGATTGATCTCGAGGAGGCCATCCCGGTGTCCAGGCACCGCGCCGTAGAGCAGGATGAGGTTGTTCTCGGCGTCGATGTCGACGATCTGCAAGTTCTGGATCGTCCGCTGGACGACGCCCATGTGCCCGGGCATCGTGCGCCCCTTCCAGATCTTGCCAGGGCTCTTGCGGGCGCCGATGGCGCCGATGTGGCGGTGGTGCTCGTGGCTCGAGGCCGAGTCGCGGGCCGCCCCCTTCATGCCGAAGCGCTTGACCACGCCCGCGAAGCCGCGGCCCTTGGTCGTGCCGGTCACGTCGACGAACTGGCCCTTGCGGAAGCTCTCGACCTTGATCTCGTCGCCGACGTTGAACCCCTCCATCTCCTCAGGGGTCAGGCGGAACTCGCGCACGAACTCCATCGGCTGGACGCCCGCCTTCTTGAAGACACCCGCGTCGGGCTTGTTGAGGCGCTTTTCCTGCTTGGGCCGGAAGCCGACCTGGATAGCCGAGTAGCCGTTGCGCTCGGCGGTGCGCTTGGCGATGACGACGCAGGGGCCGGCCTGCACGATAGTGACCGGCACGGCGTCGCCGTTCTCGGTGAACACCTGCGTCATCCCGACCTTCGTGCCCAGAATGCCCTTCATTTGTTGCTCTCCTTAGGGAACATGCGTCTTGCGCAGCGGTTCCTCTCCAACTGGACGAACCCGCCCAGGCCACCGTTAAAAGCGGCGCAGCGTAGCGAAGCGAACGGATTTAATCAAGCGCTCCCCTGGACTGACCCCGGGCGGCCGAGCGGCGACCGGCCTCCCCCTACCCGGCGAGCTTGTCGAGCCTCGGATAGAAGACGACGAGAGCCGGGTCGGGGACCCGCGCCCTGTAGACCTCCTCGCCCAGCAGCATGATGGCCTGTTCGTAGTACTGCTGGGCGGCTTTGGCCTCCTCGTCCCTGGCGGCCGCGTCCTCGTTGAGCTCGCCGATGCGCTCGTTGTACGCCTCGGTACGCTCCTCGAGCTGCTGCTCGAGGTCGAGCTCGCGGCGGCGGGCGCGGATTCCCTCGGCGCCCGGCCCGACCTCGGGGTTCATGATCTTGTCGTACTCGACCTGCATCTCGTCGCAGGCGCGGCTGCCCTTCATCACGTCGAGCTTGGCGCGCTTGAGGCTCGGGCGAACCCCGGCGGCCTTCTCGGGCATGCCGTCGGCCTCCCACTGCTGGATCTGCTCCTCGATCTTGGAGAGCGCCTTGCGGGCCGCGGCGACGTCCTTTCGCTTGGAGACGAGCTTGGCCTCGAGCGACTTCGCCTTCGACTCGGCGATGGCCACCGCTTTCTTGAACCTCTCGATCACCGCGCGGCACTCGTCGGCTTCCTCTTCACAAGCCTCGCGAAACTCGTTGTAGGCGGCCTCCTCGGCGTCCATCGCCGCTTCGATCTCCGCCAACTCGATCTGCCGCTGCTCGTAGGCCTCGGCCGCCTTGAGCACCCGCTCGGTCCCCCGCGGCGCGTCGGGCCGATTCCAGAACCGCTCGTAGGTGATGTCCCCCAGGCCGTAGATGAGCTCTTCGTAGCTTTCCCTAGCCATGCATCCCGTCTACACGGCGCTTCTTCGGACTGTCAAGAAGGCGAAAGGAGAGTCTGCGGACGGCGCTGGGACTTTTTCTAGAGCGCTCAGCGAAGCCTGGCCGGCAGAGGGGACTTCGACTTGCTTGCGCGTGCCCAGCGTCCAATCCGCTGTTCGCTCATGAGACGCAGCCTGACGAGGGCCCGGTGCACAGCCAGGGATGACCGGGGCTGGCGCGCGTTGCTTGGACTGGGCTGGAAAGAACACTGGCACGGCAGCCCCCGCGCGCGAGGCGGGCTGCAGGCGGCCCGTGGGGGGCGACGCTGCGGGCCTCGACTGTGCTCGCGTGACCGGCACGAGGCTGGCCAAGGCTGACTGCCCCAGCTCTCGCTGCAGCCTTCCGGGATCTGTTGCCACATGGCAACAGATCCCAGAGCGATCCCGTTACCCGACGGCAGGTTGCTCTTGCGAGCCCCAAGGCCTCTCTAGGCCGGAGGCGCCATGAACGAGCTCCCCCCGGCGCCGCAGCGGGCAGCGATCTCGTGCAGCTCGGCGGCACGGTCGAGCTCCTCGGCGCGGTTCAGCTCGCAGACCCAGGCGGCGGAAGGATCCATCGCGCGGCGGGCAAGGTTGGCCATGACCACGTAGCGATCGGCCGAGCTCTTTGCGCGCGCCGCCTCCAAGCGGGCCGCGTCGGCGAAGCTCTCGGGCATCTCGAGGTCATCCGGGGGCACCGGGAGCGGGCCGCCGCCGATCGCGGCCATCCGCGCGAGCAGCCTCGAGGCATGCGCCTGGCACCCGGCCGCCAGGGCTGCCAGCCGGGCGCGGATACGGGCATCGGGGGCCCGGTCGGCGAGCTTTTCGAGCGCCAACACCCCTAACACCTCGGCCTCCCACGCGGCCGCCAGCGATGCCGTCAATCGATTCTTGAGGCCGCCCATCCGATCTCCCCCGCCATTCGGCGCGTCCCGAGAAGCCAGCCGGCCCCTGCCCGGGAACTCAAATTCCCGGAAACGAGTAGGCATGTCCTGCCCTTCGGACAAGGACCGACCGGGGGCGCAGACGGACGAGCGCGCCGCAAGAGGCGCCCCCGGCCGGCTGCATGTCGCTGCTCTGGCGAAAGGTGGATCCGTCCAGCCGACCGAGCAAACAGCCCGCCGCGTCAAGAGTCGCCACCCAGCCTCCCTTGAGCTCGGCCCGCCCCCCCTAGGTTCGCCCCGAGCGCCGGCCTCTCGAGGAACAAAGGCAAGGCCGAGGTGTCCCGACTTGCGGCCTCGCGCGCTCGACCTGCGCCGGGGCCGAGCGGGTAGCGCGCGGAGGGGTTCTTCGACGCCTCTTTCAGTAGGCCGCGGCGAGCTGCACGAGGAACGTGCGGCCATAGGTCGGCACGGTCGGCTGCGGCACGTCCAGACTGGCCGGCAGTTGCGCCCGGACGTCGAGCAGGTTCTGCACCCCGGCGAAGTAGCGGAAGGTACCGCCGGGCAACTGGCCCGAGAGCCCGGCGTTCAGGAACAACAGCGCGTCGGTCATCTGGCCAGAGTCGTCGCGCGCGGCGCGCGGGCTGTTGTAGATGGCCTCGACCGAGCCGACCACCATCGGGGCGTGGATGGGGAACATCGCGCGCACCGAGAAGGCGTGCTCGGGCGTGTTCGAGCGCAGGCGCGTCTGCTCCATCGGGTCCTCGATGCCCTCGAGCACCAGGCGCTGATACCAGTAGGCGGCCGAGACCATCGAGAGCCGCGCCGGTTGCCAGCGCAGCTCGAGCTCGGCGCCCTCGGTGCGCACGTTTCCGGCCGCGTTTCCGAACTGCATCAGCCCGGTGGCCGGGTCCTCCTTGGTGGTGATCAGGTCGCTGATGCGGTTGACGAAGACGGCCGCGGTCACCTTGAGCTCGTCGCCAATCTCCTGCGAGTGCTCGAGCTCGCCGGTGAGGATCACCTCGGGGCGCAAGTCCTGGCTCGGCATCTGCGTCTCGTAGGCAAGCCCGCCGCTCTCCGGATCGAGCACTCCGTCGTGGTAGAAGCGCTCGTAAGCCGAGGGGGCGCGGAACGAGCGGCCGCCCATCAGCTTGGTGACGCCCCCGCGGAACGGCTTGAGGATGACCGCCAGGCGCGGGTTGATGGTCAGCCCGAAGCTGCCGAAGTAGTCGTCGGCGCGGGCGCTCGCGTTGACGAGCAGCCAATTGCCGACCTGCAGCTCGTCGGCGATGTAGGCCGAGACGACGTTGAAGGCGCGGTCGTCGTCGAGGCCGCCGTCGAGGTAGACCTTCTGGCGGATGCTGAGCTGGCGCTGGTACTCGAGGCCAAACGTCAGGTGCTGGCCGAGCAGCTTCGGGGTCCGATAGCGCGCTTCACCTCCGACCCAGTCGGCAGAGCCGCGCTCGACCATCGGGCCGTCCTCGTAGACGTAGCGGCCCCGATAGCGCGTCGCGTCGTAGTAGGCGCGCGCGGCGAGGGCCGAGCCCGCGTCGCCCGCGCGCTCGTAGCGCGCCTCGGCGAAGCCTCGCTGGTCGATGATGCGGGTTCCCGGCTTGTCGAGCAGCGTGTCGAAGGCCCCGGTCGGAATCTCTTTGGTGCGGCTGTTGATGCTGCCGAGGAGCAAAAAATCCTTGTAGCGGGCGCGGGCGGTGGCGTTGACCGCGAGCTCGCCGTCGCGATCTCGTACCAGCGTCTCGGACCCGCCGGCCGCGAGCGCCGGAATGATGAAGGTGCTGTCGCCGCTGGCGTCGAGCACGCCGAGCGAGACGAGCGAGTCGAGGGCCTCGCCATCGGTCCCGGCGGTCGCCCGCAGGCGCGTCAGCCCCAGCGAGCCGGCCGCCGCCGAGCCCTCGACGCTCTTCTCGCCGAGGTGGTGGCGCGGCACGATGTTGATGACCCCGAAGAAGGCCGCCGAACCGAACAGCGAGGAGACCGGGCCGCGCACCACTTCGATGCGCTCGACCTCGTTCAGGTCGATGTTGTTCTCGCGGCCGACATAGGCCTGGCCCGCGTAGAGGTCGTTCATCGGGTGACCGTCGAAGAGCACCAGGATCCGGCTGTTCAAATCGCCCAGGGGCGAGAAGCCGCGGATCCCGACGGTCTCGTACTGCCGGTCGTTCGACAGGAACATGCCGCGCACCCCGCGCAGCACCTCGGGCAGCGAGGTGTAGCCGAAGGCGAGGATCTCCTCCCGGGTGATCACGGTGATCGACGCGGGCGCATCCTCGATGCTCGTCTCGGTCTTCGAGGCCGCGGTCGTCTTCGCCCCGCCGAAGCGCAGGTCGGCCTTGACCCAGGCGCGGGCGCCCTCCTCGACCGTCACCTCCTGCTCGAACGGCCGCATGTCGGTCATGGTCACCACGACGCGGTGCTTGCCAATCGCCATCGGGATGACCGCGGGGGTGAAGCCCGACTCCTTGCCGTCGACCGCGACGAGCGCACCCTCGTGGTTGGCGGTGACCACCAGCGTCCCGGTCGGCGGCGGCAGCTCCGGCAGGGCGACCTTCACCTGCGCGCTCTTCTCTCCCTCGACCTCGACCGGCACCTGCGTCGGGACATAGCCAGACGCCGAGACGTGGAGGATGCGGCGGCCCGGCTTGAGCTGGAGCGTCCCCGGGACACGTCCCTCCGGCTCGCCGTCGGCGCGGTCTACGCGCACCTCGGCCCCCTCGGGCGAGCCCGCCAGCTCGACCTGGCCGTAGATGAACTCGAGCGGCACCTCGATCTCCACGGTGCGCCCGGTCGCCAGGATCACCTGGTGCTCGGCGTCGCGGTGGCCCTTGAGCGAGAGGAAGATGTCGGTCTTGCCCGGCTTGAGCGCGAGGGTCTTGGGCGCGACGCCGCGCGAGCCGAGGTCCTTGCGCTCGACGAAGACCTCGGCGCCGGGAGGCTCGGAGACCACGCGCACCAGCGCCACGCGCGGGGCGAGCCGCTTGAGGCTCTGCTCGACGAACTGCCGGTCCTCCGCGGTCGGCTCCTCGGCGAGGACGTCGTTGTAGTAGCGGTAGGCCTCTTCGTAGCGGCGAAGCTGCTCGTAGCAACGGGCGATGTTGAGGATGACGTTGCGGTTCTTGACCAGCCGGTTCGAGCCGAAGAACGCGACCAGCGCGTCCTCGAAGCGCCGCGCCCGGTAGGAATCGACGCCGCGCTCGAAGAGCAGGTCGGCCTCGTCGGCGGTGTTGTCGGCAGAGGCGGGGAGAGGCGCGAGGCTGGTCAGGAGGACGAGCGCGAGCACCAGGCAGCGGGTCAACCAGGTCTTGCCAGGCATCCGGATTCTCGGTGTCGATGGCGGTGCCGCGGGGAGGGCGGCGCCGCGGTTTTCAGCGCCCGATCTTGATGTCGAGCCCATCGCCCTTGCGGCCGGGCGTCTTCTTGAGCGGCACCTCGACGGTCTCGTCCGCGCTCTGCGCGACCTCGCGCGTCACCGGGCGGTAGCCGGTCAGCCGCAGCTCGACCCTCGCCTTGGCGTCCGACTGCGGCCGCTTGACCGTCAGCGGGGTTTTGCCCACCGCCTCGCCCTCGATGAGCACCGTGGCGCCCGGCGGCTGCGACCTGAAGGTCAGCTCGATCTCGGCGAGGGCCGCCGGCGGCTCGCCGGCGTCGATCTTCTCGAGCGCCCACTCGAGGCTCTGCGCGCCGGCGGCCGGGATGACCCGGCTCCTGGGCTCGAACCCCTCGAGAATCGCCTCGACCTTCACCTGCTCGCCGGCGGGCAGCGGATAGCCCTCGAGCGGCGTCGTGCCCACGGGCTTGCCGTTGACGAGCACGCTCGCCCCGGTCGGCGTGGTGCGCAGCGAGAGCGAAGCGACTGCCTGGCGGACCTGCGTAATCGCCGTCTCGGCGGGCGGCTTGGGCCACAGCGCGACAGCGAGCCCGGCGCCCAGCCCGAGCACGGCGAGGCCCGCGAGGATCGGGACGACGGGCGACTTCTTGCCCGCCGGTGATGGCGCGACGCCGCTCGCCGAATCCTGGGTGTAGGCCGGCGCCGGGCCGGCCTCCGGCGCGCGCTCCCCGGGGCGGGCGCGGACCGTGCCGCCGGAAGTGAGGGGCGAGCGACGGAAGATGGCCGACGGGGTGCCCTCGAAGTCGCTGAAGGGCTTGCCCTCGGCCCGCTCGGCGCTCAGCCGCTCCGAGTAGAGGTCCTGCATGTAGGCCGCGAGGTGCGCCGAGGAGCCGGGCTGGCGCGTCTCGACCGCCCACTCCTCGAGCGCGAGGCGAAAGGCCTGCGCGTCCGAATAGCGCTTGTCGCGGTCGGGCTCGAGCGCCTTCATGATGACCGACTCGAGGAGCGGGTCGACCTGCGGGTTGATTTGCGAGGGGGTCATCACCTCGCAGTCGGTGACCGCCCGAAGCGTCGAGATCTCGGTGTCGCGCTTGAACAGCCGCACCGAGGTCGCCATCTCGTAGAGCACCACGCCGAGGGCGAAGATGTCCGAGCGCCGGTCTATCTCCTGGCCGTTGGCCTGCTCGGGGCTCATGTACGAGTACTTGCCCTTGAGCGTGCCGGTCGCGGTGCGCGACATGCGGCCGGCCGCCTTGGCGACGCCGAAGTCGATGAGCTTCACCGCGCCGTCGAAGGTGACCAGGATGTTCTGCGGCGAGACGTCGCGGTGCACCAGGTTGAGCGGGTGGTTGTTGGCGTCGACCGCCTTGTGGGCGTAGTCGAGCCCGGCGCCCGCGTCGGCGGCGATGCGCACCGCGAGCGGCAGCGGCACGAACTTCTCTCGCAAACGCGCCGTCTTCCACAGGCGCACCACGTCGTCGCCGTGGATGTACTCCATGGCGATGAAGTAGGCCCCGTCCACCTCGCCGAGGTCGTAGATCTGTCCGATGTTCGGGTGGTTGAGCCGCGCGGCGATGCGCGCCTCGTCCAGGAACATCGTGGTGAACTCCTCGTCTTCGGCAAGGTGCGGCAAGAGCACCTTGACGACGAGGAGCTTCTCGAAGCCCTCGATCCCCGCCTGCCGAGCGAGGAACACCTCGCCCATGCCTCCCGCGGCGATGCGTTTGAGCAGCTCGTAGCGGCCAAATGGAATGCCCATGGTGGCTCTGTGCCCTGCCTTGTCGTGAGGCGCTCCGCGAAAGACCGCTCTGTCGGGCCTCTGCGGCATTCGCGTTTCTTGGCGTTTCGCGACGGGCTCTGAGGCCGAGCGCCCGTTAGACTTTCGACGCTCCGCCGCGCTGTGTCAACGCGACAGGTGCAATCGAGCCCCTTCCGACTCAAGCCCCGGGGCTGCCCGCGATCTGCGCGAAACCGTCGGCGTACCCGGCGCTGCCGGCCAGCCGCCAGGCCTTCTCCAACTCGGCGGCGAGCAGCCGGCGGGCCTGCGGATCGTGCCGTGAGGCGCCGAAGGCCAGGTGCAGCACCCAACGGCCGCCCGGCAGGTCGCCGCCGAGCCCGCGGCGACGGGCGAAGTCAACGGCCTCTTCGGGATCGACGCTCAGCTCGCACCCCGGCCGGGCGGCGAGCAGCCGCTCGAGAAAGGCGCTCGCGGCCGACGGGCGGAAGTCAGGCGGGGTCTGCTCGGGGTGCTCGCGCAGCCAGCAGAAGCCCGCCAGCGGCTTGAACGGCTCGAACAGTTCCCAGGTCTCCTCGCTCGGCTCCTCGAGCCGGTAGGGGGCGGCCTGCAGGTTGGGCTCAAGTCGCCCGATGGCCGTTGCCAGGCCGCGGGCCGCGCGGCCCGTCTCGCCCCGCGCGATGAGCAGCTCGGCCGCCTGCTCGAGCAACCCCGAGGCGAAAGGCGCGACCGCGAGCGCCGGGGCGAGGCGCTCGAGCCCTCGGGCCGGCTCGGCGACCTCGCGGGCGAGCAGCGAGCAGGCCCAAGGCGACGCGGCGTCGTAGGCTTTCAGCGCGGCGGCGATGGCCCCGCTGTCGGGCTCGACCGGCTGTTGCAGCACGGGCTGAAGCTCGAAGGCTGCGGCGAGCGCCTCGGCGGCCTCCCGGGTATCGGCAGCCAGCGAGCCGGCCATCGCCAACCGGGCCTGGGCCTGTCGCAGCAACAGCAGCCACGCGGCAAAGCCGCGCACCGACGAGGCGAGCGGCGCGTAGGCTCCGGTCTCGGCGTTGACCGCGCACACGACCGAGGCCGTGCCCGCGGGCCCCGGCGGAAGGTAGAGCGCGAAGAGGTCGAGCGAGCCCTCCTCGGCTATCGGCAGCAGCGCCGGCGAAAGGTCGGCACGCGCCCGCCCCGCGGCCACCTGCGCGGGCGACAGCAGGCGCACGGTCCCGAGATCGGCCCCCTCGGGCAGCGCCCGGTAGAGCTCGGCGAGCTCGCCCGGCAGCACCAGCCCGAGCTCGCGGGAAAGGGTGAAGAGGGTCTCGCTCATCGCGTTCTTGGCTTTCTCGCCGGCCTCCCGGTCGCCCGAGAGCCGTCCGCGGGCCGCCCTCGGCCGGCTTTTTCGGCCCGCGCCTGGGCGGGGACTATACTGTCTGCCGTCATGAAGATCACCGCACTCGACATCCGCCAGAAGCAGTTCAAGTCCGCCCTGCGGGGCCACGATCAACGCGAGGTCGAGGCCTTCCTCGACCTGGTGGCGAGCGAGTTCGAGGAGGTCGTCAAGGAGAACATCGCGCTCAAGGAGGATCTGCGGCGCAAGCAGCAGAAGATCGACGAGTACCGCGAGCGCGAGAAGACCCTGCAGGAGACGATGGTCACCGCGCAGAAGATCTCCGAAGACATGAAGACGGCCGCCAAGAAGGAGGCCGAGCTCATCCTCTCGGACGCCGAGCTGCAGGCCGAGAAGATCGTCGCCGACGCGAACAACAAGCTCGTCGCGATCATCGACGACATCAACGAGCTCAAGCGCCAGCGGGTTCAGTTCGAGGCCCAGCTCAAGGGCATCATCGAGGGCCACCTCAAGCTCCTGGAGGTCTTCGGCTCGGGCGAGCCGCGCGTGCGCGTCGAGGAGAACGTCGCCTTCCTCGCCGCGAAGAAGGCCGCCGAGTAAGCGCCCTGCGGCTCAGCTTGCGTCCGTCCCCGCCGCCGCTTATGAGACCGGCATGAGCCTGGCCTACCTGACAGCGACCGCCACCGGGGTCGAGATCGCCATCCATGCCCAGCCGCGGGCGTCGCGCTCACGGCTGGTGGGCGAGCACGACGGGCGGCTGAAGGTCCAGCTCGCTGCGCCGCCGGTCGAGGGCGAGGCCAACGACGCGCTCGTCGAGCTGCTCGCCCGCGTGCTCGGCGTCCCGCGCCGTCAGGTCGCGCTGGCCGCCGGGCAGTCCGGGCGCCGCAAGCTCGTGCGCGTCGAAGGCGTCGGGCTCGACCAGGCCACCGAGGCCATCCGCAAGGCCCTGGCGTGAGCCCCGCCCTGCTCCTCGCTCTCGTAGCGCTCGCCGCGCCCGAGACCGGGCGACTGGAGCTGCAGCGCTTCGAGCTGGTGTTCACGCCGCGCGCAGAAGGGACCGCGGCGCTGCTCTCGCGGACCATCGAGGCCGAGCGCGACGACCTCGCCCGCCGGCTCGGGCGCGACTGGGGCGGGCACACCCTCGTGCTCCTCGGCGACGGTCCCGACGAGGTGGCGGCAATCGCGCCAGCCGGTGTCGAGCCGCCGCGTTGGGCCGCCGGGATGGCCTTCCCCGCGCAGAACACCCTGCTCTTCGACGCCCGCGCCCTGCGCGCGGACACCGGACGACAGCTCCTGCTCCACGAGATGGCCCACCTCGCCCTCGGCCGCGCCGCGCCCGGCGCCTGGCCGCGCTGGTTCCAGGAGGGGTTTGCCATCCTCGTCGCCGGAGAGTGGTCGCTGTCGCGCTACACGGCGATGTACCGGGCCTCGCTCGGCGAGTCGGCGATCCCGCTCTCGGCGCTCGAGCGCCGCTGGCCCGACGGGCTCTCGCAGGTCGAGGTCGCCTACGCCCAGAGCTACTCGTTCGTTTCGCACGTCTACGAAAAGGGCGGCGAGGAGACCTTCCGGCGCCTCATCGATCATGTCGCCGAAGGCGCCCCTTTCGCCGCGGCCTTCCGCTCGGTCTACGGCGTCGGGCTCGAAGAAGAGGAACGGGCGTGGAGAGAGACCCTCTCCTCTCGCTTCAGTTGGGTCCCGATCGTCACCAGCAACGCGACGCTGTGGGTGCTCATCACCGCGCTCTTCATCCTCGCCTACCTGCGCATCCGGAGGCGCCGGCGGCTGCGGCTCGAAGCGATGGAGCTCGAGGAGCAGGCCAAGGAAGCGGCCCTGCGCATCGCGATGGCCGAGGCCGAGCGCGCGGCGGCCGAGGCGCCCTCCACCGCCGTCGAGCCGCCGTCGGAGGACGACGAGGAGCCACCGCGAACGACCCATTAGAGGGAAGGGGCGCCCCGGGCGTGGCCGCCCTTCCCTTGCGACCTCGACCGCTCGGTCGTCCTCGCGCCGCCCCATTGCGGCGGCCTTGAGCTAGTCCGCTTTCGGCGGCGACGACCGATCCCATTGCAGCCCGGCAACGCCGCTCTCCGTCCCCGCAAGTCCGCCTGATTGCTACCGAAGGCGGCTTCCCGGGGGCCAAAGGGCGGATGGGGAAGTGGCTCTGGCTGGCCGCCGAAAGTGGACTCGCCGAGCCGCTGCAGAGGCCGCCACACCGCAACGACGCCCACGCCCCCGGAACCCTCCGGACCGTGATTGACAGTGTGCCAATCGCTTCTCGGA
>DHSB01000105.1:6404-12744 GCA_002408385.1 Myxococcales bacterium UBA5297 | reverse complement strand
CAGTGTGCCAATCGCTTCTCGGAGCCTCCGGAACGCGAGTTGGCGCGTGCCAATCGTGTTGGGCAGGCCTCCGGAGCGCGAGTTGGCGCATGCCAATCGCTTCGGGACGCCTCGGGAATCCGATTGGCAGCGTGCCAATCGTGTTGGGCAGGCCTCCGGAGCGCGAGTCGGCACGTTCCAATCGCGTCGGGACCACTCCAGAAACCGATTGGCAGTGTGCCAATCGCGTCTCGGACCCTCCGGAACGCGAGTCGGCACGTTCCAATCGCGTCGGGACCACTCCAGAAACCGATTGGCAGTGTGCCAATCGCTTCTCGGACCCTCCGGAACGCGATTGGCAGTGTGCCAATCGCTTTTCGGAGCCTCCCCACCGCGACTTGGCGGACTTCCGAACTGTCGACTCTCGACCGTCGACTGTCGACTAGCGCCCTCACTCCGACGACAGCTTCTCCAACAGCTCCTCGGTCCGCCTGACCCCGACAGTCCCGAGCGCCTGGCGCACGACCGGATAAGCCTTGAGGACCGCCTCGACCGCGGCGCGCCCGAAGACGAGCAGGTCCGCCTCCTCGTCGACCGTCACCGTGGCCGAGCGCAGTTGGTTGGCGAGCACGGCCATCTCGCCGAAGAACGCGCCGCGTCCGAGCAAGGCGATGGGCTTGGAGGTGCCGAAGTCATCGGCGGTGACCGCCACCTTGCCGTCGAGCACCACGAAGAACTCGTCGCCGCGCTCCCCCTCGCGGCAGACCACCTCGCCCACAGGGCAGGTGCGGCGCACCGCCGACTCGAGCAGCTTCTTGCAACCCACCTCGTCGAGCAGCGAGAACAGCTTCGAGACCTTCGCGAGCTCCTCAGGCGTTGGCACTCCACTCATGTCTATGCCCCCAGCGACCAGCCGCTAGGCCGGTATTTTCAGCACGAACGTCGCGCCCTTGCCGGGCCTCGAGCGCACGGAGACCTCGCCCCCGTGCGCCTCGACGATCTTCTTCACGATGGCCAGGCCCAGGCCCGTGCCCTCCTGCTTGCCGGAGGTCACGAACGACTGAAAGAGCCGGTCGGCGATCTCCTCGGGGATGCCCGTCCCGGTGTCCGAGAGCCTGAAGACGACCTGGTCGGCTTCCTGGTCGACGCCGATGGTGAAGCGGCCGCCCTGCGGCATCGCCTGCGTCGCGTTGCGCGCGATGTTGCAGAGGGCGCGCTTGATCTTCGCCTCGTCCATGCGCACCGCGCCCTTGTAGGCCGCCTGGATGCGCAGCTCGATGCCCGCCTGCTCCAGCTCGCGCGAGAGCAGCTCGCGCACCTCGTCGAGAAAGGCGTTGAGGTGCACCTTGCGCAGCAGGATCTCGCGCTCGCCTCGCGCGAACGCGAGCGTCTCCCTGGCCATCGCGCTCAGATGCTCGAGCTGCTTGTGGATGACCTCCGACGAGCGGCGCCGCTCGTCGCGCTCCGGCTCATCGGCCATCAGCTCGGCGTAGCCCCCGATGACGGTCATCGGCGTGCGCAGGTCGTGGAGGATGCCCGCCATCATCTGGCCGATCATCGCCAGCCGTGCCCGCCGCTCTCCCTCGTCGCGCTCGCGCGCCACAGCGATCGCCCGCGCCATCTGGCCGGCGATGAGCGTGGCGAGCCGCAGGTCGTGCTGCTCGAAGCGCTGGTCGCCCTTGCGATTGACAAGCTCGAGGGCCCCGACGACGCGGGCGTCGGCCGCCAGCGGCACACACAGCACCGAGCGGGTCGCAAAGCCGATGCGCCGAGCGATGCGCGGGCTGTGGAGGGCGTTGCTCGAGACGTCGTTCGTGAGCACCGGCTCGCCGGTCTGCGCGACCTGGCCGGCGATGCCCTCGCCCAGCGGGAGCCGCAGGCTCTTGAGCTGCGCGGCCTTGGCGCCCAGCGCGCTCTTGAAGTGGAGCTGCCCGTCCTCCTCGTCGAGCACCAACACCGAGCCCGCCTCGGCGCCGACCGCGCTGAGCGCCTTGGCGAGGATGGCGTCGAGCAGGGCCTCGAGCGAGCTGGCGGAGCTGATCTTGCGCTCGATGTCGTAGAGGACGTCGAGCTCGGCCACCGACTCGGCGAGCGCCTCCTTAACCTGCACCGCGTCGCGGTAGAGCCGCGCGTTCTCGATGGCCACCCCCGCCTGCGCGGCGATGGCCTCGAGCAGCTCGCGGTCCCCGTCGCCGAAGCGCGAATCACGGTGGTTGAGGGCCTGGATCGCGCCGATCACCTCGCCGCCTCGCCCGCGGACGGGAACGACGACCATCGAGCGGGTGCGAAACCCGGTGACCCGGTCGACCCTGGGATTGAACCGCGAGTCCTTGGCCGCGTCGTGGATGATGACCGCCTCGCCCTGTGCGCAGACCCAGCCGGCGATACCCTCGCCCAGCGCCATCCGGATCTCCTGCATCCCCTCGACGCCCTGCATCACCTTCGACCAGACCTCGCGGCGCGCCGGGTCGACCAGGAACAGCGTCGAGCGCTCGGCCTGCAGCAGCCGGCTCGTGTGGTCGATGACCAGGCGCAAGACCTCGTCGAGATCGAGGGTGGAGCCGATCGCCCGCCCGATGGCGAGGACCGCCTCCATGCGCTGGGCGACGGGCTCCTCGCCCCGCCCAGTCCTTCGCGCGCGAATTCCAGCGCCCACCACGCTCTTCGGCAGCGACATGCCCACGAGTATACGCCGGCCCGCTCCCAGTCCCAGGAACGCAGTTCCGCTGCGCCACACTGCCTGGCCGGCTCGACGGGTCGAGCAGGAAACCTCAGTGGGCCTCGGCCCAGCTTCGGCCCACGCCGACCTCGACGACCAGGGGCACCTTGAGCCCCGCCGCGCCGGCCATCGCCTCGCCGACCAGCCTCTTCGCCGCCTCGACCTCGGCCTCGGGCGCCTCGACGAGAAGCTCGTCGTGGACCTGGAGCAGCAGGCGGGCCTGAAGCTTCTCGGCGGCCAGACGCCGGTCGACCTCGATCATCGCGCGCTTGATGAGATCGGCCGCGGTGCCCTGGATAGGCGTGTTGACCGCGATCCGCTCCGCGCCCTGGCGCGCGGCGAAGTTGCGGCTGTGGATCTCGGCGACATAGCGCTTGCGTCCGAAGAGCGTCGACACCTCGCCGGTCCGCTTGGCCTCGGCGATCGTCGCGTCGAGCCAGGCGCGCACGCCCCGGTAGCGCTCGAAGTAGCGGTTGATGATGGCCTGGGCCTCGGCGCCGGGCAGATCGAGCCGCTGGCCGAGCCCGAAGGCCGACTGGCCGTAGGCGATGCCGAAGTTGATCGCCTTGGCCGCCCGGCGCATCTCGCCGGTGACAGCCTCGGGCGCGACGCCGAAGACCTCGGCCGCGGTGCGGGTGTGAACGTCCTCGCCCTTGGCAAAGGAGTCGAGCAGCGCCTCGTCGCCGCTGACGTGCGCGAGCACGCGCAGCTCGACCTGGCTGTAGTCGGCCGAGAGCAGCAGCCAGCCGGGCTCGGAGACGAAGGCCGAACGCACGCGCTTGCCCAGGTCGGAGCGCACCGGGATGTTCTGCAGGTTCGGATCTGAGGACGAGAGCCGCCCGGTCGCGGTGACCGCCTGATTGAAAGAGGTGTGGATGCGGCCGTCGGCCTCGACGAGCGCCGGGAGCGCGTCGAGGTAGGTGCCCTTGAGCTTCGAGAGGCTGCGGTACTCGAGGATCAGGTGCGGCAGCGGATGCTGCCCCGAGAGCTTCTCGAGCACCTCCTGATCGACCGAAGGACCGGTCTTCGTCTTGCGGACCACCGGCAGCCTCAGGTCTTCGAAGAGCACCTTCCCGAGCTGCGGATTGGAGTTGATGTTGAACTCGGCGCCGGAGAGCTCGAAGACCTGCCTCTCGAGATCGCTCAGCAGACGGGTCACCTCGCTGTCGATCTCGGAGAGCGCCGCGCGATCGACCCGCACGCCGCGCAGCTCCATCTCCGCGAGGATGGGGAGCAGCGGCAGCTCGAGGTCGACGAGCAGCGCGTCGAGCTTCTGCTGCTCGAGCTCGGGCATCAGCTTGCGGGCAAGGCCGAAGGCCGCGTCGGCACAGGCGCCGACGTACTCGGCGCTCGAGGCGACCTCGACCTCGCTTCCGGGGCGGCGCTTGCCGCCGGCAACGCGGGCGTCGGCGGGCAGCTCGCAGTCAAGCCGCTCGCGCGCCAGGTCCGCGAGCGCGTGCTCGCGACGGGCCGCGTTGAGCAGGTAGCTGGCCAGCTCGACGTCACAGGCGAGCCCGCGCAGCGTCAAGCCGAGCTGCTTGAGGGCGAGGTAGTCCGCCTTCAAGTCGTGGCCGTACTTCAGCTTGGAGGCGTCCTCGATGAGCGGCCGCAGCCGGTCGGCGACCAGGCCGCGATCGAGCTGGCGCGGCGCGCCCAGGTAGTGGTGCAGCAGCGGGACGTAAAAGGCCTTGCCGTCTCCGGCGCTGAAGCCGAGTCCGACGACCGGGTCGGTTCGAGGCCGCTGGCCGTCGCTAAAGGTGCGCAGGGCAATCGCCGGGGCGGCCGAGAGCTGCTCGACCATCGCCGCGAGCGCCTCGTCGTCCAGCACCACCGTCGTCTGCACCGAGGAGGCAACCGGCTGCGTCACCGGCAATTCGCGCAGCAGCCGAGAAAACTCGAGCTCGCTGAACAGCCTGCGCACCGCCGCATCGTTCATCGGGCGGCGCGCCAGCTCCTCGGGCGCGACGTTGAGCTCCAGCTCGTACTGCAAGGTGACGAGCTTCTTGGCGCGCAGGAGCTGCTCGCGGTGCTGCTCGATCTGCTCGGCGATGGACTTGGCGCCGCGGATTCCCGAATTGGGCACGTCCTCGAGCTTCTCGAGAAGACTCTCGACCGTTCCATAGCGCTCGATGAGCTGCGCCGCGGTCTTCGGCCCGACCTTGGGTACGCCGGGGATGTTGTCGACCGCGTCGCCGATGAGCGCGAGGTAGTCGACCACCTGATCCGGGCGCACGCCCAGGCGCTCCTTTACCTCGGCCGGGCCACTGTGCTTGTCGCTCATCGAGTCGAAGAGCTCGACGTGCTCGTTGACGAGCTGCAGCAGGTCCTTGTCGCCGGTGATGACGAAGACGCGGAACCCGCGCTCGACAGCCTCGCGGGCGAGCGTGGCGATGACGTCGTCGGCCTCGTACCCGGCATACTCGAGGACCGGCACGTTGAGCGCCTCGACGACCTCGCGAATGAGCGGGAACTGCTGAACGAGATCGGCCGGAGCAGGCGGCCGGTTGGCCTTGTATTGGGGGTCTATCGCCTGCCGGAAGGTGCGCGCCTCCTTGTCGAAGGCGATGGCCACGTGCGTCGGGTTGCCCTCGCGCAGGGCCTTCAAGAGCATCAGCGTGAACCCGTAGACCGCGTTGGTCGGCACGCCCTTGCTGTTCGAGAGGTGCGGGATCGCGTGGTAGGCGCGGAAGATGTACGAGCTGCCGTCTATCAGGGTCAGTGTGGGTCGCTCGGCGGTCATGGCGGGTCGGGAGGCTAGGCAGGCGTTTTTCAAGGGGTCAAGCGGCCCTGTGGCTGGCCGCTGGCGACGGCGATTGTGGTAGATCGGACTCTGGAAACGGATCCGAGCGAGACAATGGCCCAAAAACTTGGCGCAATCCTGGTCAGTAGGCAGCTCATCACGCAGGCGCAGCTCGACGAGGCGCTGAAGCTCCAGGTGATCTACGGGGGCAGGCTCGGCACCAACCTCGTAGAGCTTGGCTACCTCAATATCGACGCGCTCGCCGAAGCGCTCGGAGAACAGCGGCGCACGCCGGTCGCCACGATCGCCGAGTTCGAAGCTGTAACGCAGGGCACGCTCGACTTGCTTCCCAAGGCACTGGCCGAGAAGCACATCGCGTTTCCGCTGCGCGCCGACGGTCGCAAGCTCGTCGTGGCGATGGCCAGCCCGTTCGACTTCGCGGCGACCGACGACCTGGGGTTCTCGACCGGCTTTCGCATCATCGGGAAAATCGCGCCCGAGCTGCGACTGCTCTACTATTTGGAGAAGCAGTACGGGATAGAGCGCAAGACCCGGTACATCCGGCTTTCGGACGATCCAATCGGCGGTCCGCAGCGCGCCGCGCAGCAGCATTCGCAACCGGTCGACCGGCGTAGTCTCCTGCAAGCCGCGGGCGGCAACGACCCGTCCTCGATGCCACCTGGAGGCCGCTTCTCGGCGCTCGGTCCCAACGATTTTTTGAGCGGAGAGAGCGACGCTTCCTTCGACACCATGCCCGGCCTCGTGCCCCAGACCGCCGGGCCGAGCTCCGCCTCGGCTTCGCGGCGCGCAGCGCTCGGCATGGGAAGCGCACCGCCCGCTCGCGGCATGCCCGGCTACCCGCAGCAAGGGATGCCGCCCGGCTACCCGCAGCAAGCGATGCC
>DHSB01000105.1:308-6094 GCA_002408385.1 Myxococcales bacterium UBA5297 | reverse complement strand
CAGCAAGGGATGCCGCCCGGCTATCCACAGCAAGGTGCGCCGCAGGGCCATCCGCAGCAGGGTGCGCCAACTCAAGCTGCTGTCACGCCGGCGCCGTCGGCCGCCTCGGCTTCGCGCCGAGCAGCGCTCGGCCTTTCGGGCGGCCAACCTGCTGCTTCTCAGCCTCCGGCGCTGACTCCTCAGCCGATTCGAGAGCCGGTGCCAGTGGCGACGCCTCCAGTCATCGCGCCGCTTGCCGTGACCTCTCCCTCCGCCGCGCGCAGGGCCGCGCTCGGGCTGTCGGCAAGCAAACAGGGACACCCCGCGGGTGCGCCGCCCGTCCTCGGAGGAGCGCCACCCGTTCTCGGAGGTGCTCCATCGCTCCCCAAAGGCGACCAAACGCCGAGAAGCGGCTTCACTCCTCCGGGCATACCCGTTGACGGGCTGACGCACACGCCACCCGCATCGGCCTCTCCGGCTTCCGCTTCCCCAGGGCTCACTGCGGCTCCTTCGGGCAGCACACCGGTGCATGCGCCCGAGGTCAGCGAAGGCCCGCCGGTCCTCGCAAGTGCGCCTGGAGCCAAGCGCTCTGTGGCTATCGGCATCCAGCCTCCCAGACCGATAGAAACCCCGCCCGTCACTCTCGTGATGCGCCAGGCGCCACAGGCGGCAACAGCCGACGTCCCGGTGTTGACTCCGATGCCTGCGCCTGCCCCCGAGCCGGCCACCGAGCCAGAGCCGATGCTCGACATCGAGCTGGATGCAACCGAGGAAGTGTTGCTCGAGCCAGAGGCGACCGAGGCTGTGCAGCCTGACGATCCGGCGGCGAGCGCGCTCCCGACGTCCGAGCCCGAGCCAAGCGAGACGCCGGCCGAAGCGGAACAGGTTGCGGCCGAGCCGCTGCCTTTGGCAGACGACGCGCTCCCCGCGGCGTCTATTGCGAGCGGGCCCGAGGTCGCGTCAATCGAAGAGCTGCCTGCTGAGGAGGCTGCCTTCTCCGAGATCGGTCTCGAGGAGCATGCGGCTGCGCCGCAGCAGCCGGAGGAAGTCGTACCCGAGCCGGAAGCGGGCCCGCAACTCCTCGGAGGTGGAGACGACTCCTGGGCTTCGTGCTTTGACCAGCCGACCGAGACAGCCGCCGCCGCTGCGACCACGAGCGACTTCACAGCGGGAGCGCCAATCTCTGCTCCGCAAGAGCCTGCTTCATCGGTCGAGGCAGGCGCGGGCGCCCCGGGGACTGCCGATTCGGCTCCGGTTGAGTGCACGCAGCCCAGCGACACTCCCAACGAATGGACAGCAGAGGCACCGTCCATAGCCGAGAGCGCCGACGCGCTTCCTGTCCCGCCCACCGAAGAGGTCTTGGTCGGGCTGGATGCCCAACCCATCGATTTGGAAGCCGCGGCTGAGCCCGCGGCGACCGACGTCGAGGCGCCGCAGCTTGAAGCTGCTGCCCGAGCTGAAGGTGGCGTGGTCGAATCTGCGGCGGTCGAGGTCTTGCCCGCCGACGAATTGACCGTGTCCGCACCGATCGAGGCCGTCGCCGCAGAAGCGGTTCTCACTGCGACTGATAGTCAAGCAGAGGACGCACCTGAACCGGTTGACGACGGCTATTCCGTGGAGACCGTGCCGGCGCCCATCGAGGACATGCCTGCCTTGAATGAGGCGTTGGCAGGCGGTTCCTCCGCAAGACTTGAGTCCTCACCTGTCGACCGCGAAGCTCCGGCCCTGATCGACGTGGAGCCAGAGGCGGTCGAGGACGCGTCGAGCGTGGTCGAGCCCGCTGGGACGGTGCCAGGCTTGATTGACGTCGAACCGGCAGACATCGAGGTGGATGCAGCACCGATCGAAGTTGAGGCCATCCCTGATAGTCCGGCATGGATCGACGTCGCGGCCACTGAGGCGGCTCCCGTGGTCGAAGCGGATCTCGTGCCGGTCGAGGATTCCCTCGCCGTGATCGATGTGGCGGCCGAGGAGAGCGCTCCAGCGGTCGAGGCCGTGCCCGAGCCTGTCGATGAAGCCGCCGACGCAATCGACCTCGCGGTCGAAGAGGCCGCTCGAGTCACGGACGCCGAGTCGGCGCCGTCAAGCTGTGCGAGCAGCGACGCCCCGACCGAAGAACCCGCCTTTGCCGTTGAAGCCGCGCCCGTTCCGCTCACGGATGCTCCAGCCTTGATCAGCGTCCCTGCCGAAGAGGCCGCTTCAGCCACAGCCAAAGAAGCCGCACTCGCGTCGAGCGAGGATGTGCAGGTCGACTTCTCGGCCGACTCGACTCCGGCCGTCGAAGCCGCGCCCGTTGCGCTCACGGATGCTGCAGCACTAATCGACGTTCCTGCCGAAGAGGCTGCTCCAGCCGAAGAGACCGCGCCCGCACCGCTCGAGGATACGCAGGTCGACTTCTCGGCCGACTCGACTCTTGCCGTCGAAGCCGCGCCCGTTGCGCCCACGGATGCTGCAGCACTAATCGACGTTCCTGCCGAAGAGACCGCTCCAGCCGAAGAGACCGCGCCCGCACCGCTCGAGGATACGCAGGTCGATATCGCGGTAGACGACGCCGTTCCAGCAGCCGAAGCTGCGAACACGCCGGTCGAGGATTCGCAAATCGAAGTCGCGCCCGACGCTTGCCCGGCGGGTGAAGACGCGCAGGTGTCTCCCGAAGCTCCAGCCTTGATCGACCTCCCCGTCGACGATGCGGCTGCGGCGAACGAAGCCGCGCCCACCCCAGTCGAGGAAGCGCAAGTCGACGTCAACCTGGATGAGGCCGTTGCCTTCACCGATGCCGCGACTGCTCAGGTCGTCGACGAAACCGCTGCGGCCGTCGAAGACGCGGCAGCGCCGGTCGTTCCGGTCGATGTCGCTGTCGATGCTGACCTCGTCGTCGACGAAACCCCTGCCGTTGTCGAAGAAGCGACAGCGCCGATCGAAGCCGTTCCGGTCGATGTCGCTGTCGACGCTGACCTCGCCGCCGATGGAACCTCTGCGGCCGTCGAAGACGCGGCAGCGCCGGTCGAAGCCGTTCCGGTCGATGTCGCTGTCGATGCTGACCTCGTCGTCGACGAACCCCCTGCGGCCGTCGAAGACGCGGCAGCGCCCGTCGAAGCCGTTCCGGTCGATGTCGCTGTCGATGCTGACCTCGCCGCCGATCGAACCACTGCGGCGGTTGAAGACGCGGCAGCGCCGGTCGAAGCTGCCCAGGACCTCGCTCCCGACGAGACCACGTCGGCCGGCGCAACCGCGGCGCCCCCGATTGAAGCGCCCCAGGCCGAGGCCCCCGTCGATAAACCCGCTTTGGGCGCCGAAGGCGCCCCGGCGCCTTCCGCCGATTCCTCCTTTGCGATCGCTCTTCAGGAGGCAGCTTCGGTAGTGGCGGATTCGTCAGACGCAGTGCCGTCTGCATCCTCTGGCGAAGGTGTAACTGCCGAAGCTCCCCTCGCGTCTTTGGATGACTGGGCTGACGCGCTCGACACCACTCCCGCCTCAGCGCCTGTGTCGGCGGAAACCGACGCGCCATCGGCTGATCTGCCTGGAGCGCCGCTCGCACCGGAAATGGCCGTAGCAGCAGCCGGCGAGGACCTCGCCTCTCCTGCTGAGTTGCTCGCCGCTGCCATGGCCGCTGGGCTCATTCCGGCAGAGCCTGAGCCCGTTGCGCCTGTGATTGCCCAGCCGGCGCCAGTGACATTGCAGGCGCTTTCGCTGCTCGAGATGCCCGAGCCTCCGGAGGATGGGCCCCCCGAACCCGAGCCCGAATACCGCCCGCCCGCCGGGATGATGCTCGTCGAGGAGCTTCTCGGCCGCGCGACCGATCGCGAGAAGCTCGCCGAGGCGCTCCTCTGGTTCGCAGAGGGTCGCTTCGTCACCACGCTGCTCTTCTCAGTCCACGGCCAAAATGCCGACGGGTGGCGCGGCCAGGGCCCGTTCGTCGACCCCAATGCGTTCAACCGCCTGACCCTGCCCATCGGTCAGCCGTCGATTGTCCAGGCCACGATCGAAGCGCGGGCCCCCGTCATCCAGGAGGCGCCCAAGACGTCGCTCGACAAGCGCCTGCTCGCCTTCGTTGGCCACCACCCTCGGTCGGCGGCGATCGCGATTCCCATCCTCGCCAAGGAGACGGTGGTCAACGTTCTCTACGGGACGAGTGGCACCTATCCGCTGCGCGAGACCATCGCCGCCGAGCTCCAGCGGGTCGCCAGCAGCACGACGCGGGCCTATGACCGGCTGCTGCTCGTCCACAGGCGCATCGACGAGTAGCTGCGCGCAGCGGCCGAAAAGCAACGAGGGCCTTTGAGCGCAATGCTCGGGGCCATCAGCTTGTCAGCCGCGCAACACCCGCTACGGGCAGCCGAGCTCCTGCTTCATCTCCTTGGCGCGCTTGTACACGCCGCTGCCCGGGATGGTGATCGCCAGGGCGAAGTCCGCGCTCTCGCAGCTAGGCTCCCGCAGAGTCTTGCGCGCTTCGCGCTCCATGCCCGCGATCTGCAGCAGAACGTCCGAGTTCGACCGGTCGTGCTCGTACCCCTTATAGAAGGCCTTGAACGCCTCGTTCAGCTTGCCCTTCTGCAACAGGTCCCAGCCGATCTTGAAGTAGACCTTCGCGAGCTGCCCGCCCATGTCCTTCACCAGCGAGCTGCGCAGCTTGGGCGGAACGAGCTTCGCGTCAGCCTCGAAGGCTTCCTTCCAGAACGCCTCGGCCTTGTCGGCATCGCCGGTCACGATGCCCGCCTGGCCCGAGGTATAGCGGCCGTCGATGACGTCGAGCAGCAGGATGATGTCGTCGAGGCGATCGGCGTAGATGCGCTTCTTCTTCACGCGCAGAACCTTGAGCTTGTCCGCGACATACTTCGGGCGCCCGTCGCGGTAGTACTGCAGCATCAGTGCGTGAACTTCGCGCTCGGGAATGCCCTTGCCGGCGTAGAAATCCTTGACGAGCGTCTCGGCCCGATTGCCGTCGTCCTGGATCCGCTTGCCGAACTTTTCGTATGCCTCCGGGCAAGTGAAGCTCGACGACTTGCCAGCCTGACGGGCCGACCGCTCGAAGAGCTTCATGATGTCCGCGTCCTCGCCCTCCAGGTTGCAGGTGACCTCAAGGAAGCGCTTACACGACTCGAAGGCCTGCACGTAGAGGCCCGCCTTGAAGTCGGTCTTGCAGGCGGTCTTCTTGCGCTTGCCGAGCCGTTCCGAGGACTCCTTGAACATGGTGTGGGCCCGCCCGAAGGCGTTGGACGAGTCGTCGATCCTCACCAACATGTCGAGCGCCGCGTCGTCCTGCGAGGTGGAGATCTTGAGCTTCGCCTCGGCGAGCAGCTTCTCGAACTCGAGCTCGCGCTTGGCCTGTCTCTCGTGCACCTTCGCCTCGGTCAGGGCCGGATCGCCCGCGTAGGCCTTGCCGCAGGTCTCGACGGCGTTCTCCCAGTTGAACGCGCTGTTCTCCGGATCCGCGTACGCCTTGCACCTGCCGAGCAGCTTGATCGGGTCCTCGGCATCTGGCGGTGCATCCATCGGAATTCCCGGATCGAATGCCCCGGCCGGCGGAGGATTGCTCGACAACGCGGCCACGGCCACGAGCAGCAGCAGCACCGCAGCTCCCGCGCCTCCGAGGATCATCAGCTTCTTGCGCTTCGGGTCGCCACCTTTGCCCGCTTGCGGCTGACCCGGGCCGCTGTAGCTCAGCTCGACGACGCCGAACCGCAGCACGTCGCCCGGCGACAGCGGCGACTCGGTCACCCGCTCGCCGTTGATGAAGGTCCCGTTGGCGCTGTTGAGGTCGCGCACCGAAACCATCGAGCCGGTCTTGTAGAGCTCGGCGTGGCGAC
>DHSB01000105.1:0-175 GCA_002408385.1 Myxococcales bacterium UBA5297 | reverse complement strand
TGTAGAGCTCGGCGTGGCGACGGCTGATCGAGTCGTCCTCGAGCAGCACCTCGGCCGGGGCCGTGCGGCCGACCACCACGCGCGACCTGTTGATGTCGAAGACCATGCCCGCCCACGGTCCGTCGCGCCCGGTCAGCTTGGGACGGGCGTTCGGCCCCTGAGCGCCGCCCGCCTA
>DHSB01000191.1 GCA_002408385.1 Myxococcales bacterium UBA5297 | reverse complement strand
ACCGACGCGCAGCGGCAGCAAGACGCCGCGGCGCTCGCCGGGGCGACGGTCACCACGCCCGACGCCGAAGCGCTGCGGCGCCGTGAGGAGGAGGCGAAGGTGCGGGCGGCCGCCCACGAGCGGATAGAGATCGCCGAGCTGCAGGCGCGCGCCAAGCGGGCGCCGAGCGGCAGCGCCGCCTAGAGCCGCGCCCCCAAAGCGTCGCCGGATGGGCGGACGGGGGAGAGAAGGCTTGTGGTATCCAGGGGCTCGCGTCTTCGCGGGCCCCAACTTCTTTCGAGAGGAGCTCCGGGTGGGAACCGCCGCCAGCGACAACCCCGAGCCAGCTTCCGGCGAGCGAGCGACCGTCCAGAAATCCGAGCGCGCCATCGGCCACCTGACGCCGATGATGCGCCAGTACCTGGAGGTCAAGGGCCAGCACCCGGACGCGGTGTTGATGTTCCGCCTGGGCGACTTCTACGAGATGTTCTTCGAGGACGCGCTGAAGGCCTCGGAGCTCCTCCAGATCACGCTCACCTCGCGCTCCAAGGGCGACGAGCGCATCCCGATGTGCGGGGTGCCCTTCCACGCGGTCAAGGGCTATGTCGCCAAGCTCGTCGCCGCCGGGCTCAAGGTGGCGCTCTGCGACCAGGTCGAGGAGCCGGGCAAGGGCAACCAGATCGTGCGGCGCGAGGTGACCCGGGTGGTCACCCCGGGGATGCTCGTCGACGACGACCTGCTCGACGCGCGCGCGAACAACTTCCTGTGCGCGGTCGCCTTCGGGGCCGAGGGCGGAGGGCTGGGGCTGCTCGACGCCTCGACCGGCGAGTTCTTCGCCGCCGAGCTCGGCAGCGACGCGGCGCTCTTCGAGGAGATCGCGCGCACGGGCGCCCGGGAGGTCCTCGTGCCGCAGGGCTTTGCCTCGAGCGAGCGCGCCGCGGCGCTGTCGCGGGCCTGTCCCGAGAGCATCGTCAATCCCTATGCCGACGAGGCGTTCGAGGCCGCGCGGGCCGAGGCCTACCTCAACGCGCACTTCGCCACCCGAGGCCTGGACGGCTTTGGCCTCGGCGGGCTGCCCAAGGCGATAGCGGCGGCCGGCGCCGCGCTGCGCTACCTGAAGGAGACGCAGCGCTCGGAGGCGAGCCACGTCGACCGGATCTCGCTGCACGACGTCGCCGGGGCGATGGTGCTCGACGAGGCGACCCGCGGAAACCTCGAGATCCTGCGGACGCTGCGCGACGGCAAGCGCAAGGGCTCGCTGCTTGGGCTGCTCGACCGCAGCGTCACCGCGATGGGCGGACGGCGCCTGGCGCGCTGGCTGTCGTATCCGCTGCTCGACCTCGAGGAGATCGGCCGGCGGCTCGACGCGGTCGGCGAGCTGTGCGAGCGGGCCGTGCTGCGCGAGGAGCTCTCGGCGCTGCTGCGCGAGATCGCCGACCTCGAGCGGCTCACCGCGCGGCTGTCGCTCGGGCAGGGCAACGCGCGGGATTTGCGCGCGCTCGCGAGCTCGCTGCTGCGCCTGCCCGAGGTCGCCGCCAAGCTCGACTCCTGCGGGGCGGCCCTGCTGCGCGGGCTGGCCGCGCCCCTGGGAGGCCTGACCGAGCTTGCCGCGCTGCTCGACCGGGCGGTCGCCCTCGAGCCGCCCGCCACGCTCAAGGAGGGCGGGCTCGTGCGCGAAGGCTACGACCCCGAGCTCGATCGGTTGGTCGAGATAGCCACCCGGGGCAAGGACTTCTTGCTCAAGCTCGAGGCCGACGAGCGGGCGCGCACCGGCATCGGCTCGCTCAAGGTGCGCTACAACCGGGTCTTCGGCTACTACATCGAGATCACCAAGGCCAACCTGCACCTCGTCCCCGCCGACTACGTGCGCAAGCAGACCACCGCGGGCGGCGAGCGGTTCGTCACCGAGGCGCTCAAGAGGTTCGAGGAGCAGGTGCTCACCGCCGAAGAGCGGCGCTACGCGCTCGAGTACCAGCTCTTCGAGGGGCTTCGCGACAAGGTCGTCGAGCAGGCCGTCGGGCTGAGGAGCGCGGCCGACGCGGTCGCCAGCGCCGACGCGCTGCAGGCCTTCGCCCGGGTCGCCTGCGCCCACGGGTACGTGCGGCCGGTGGTCGACGACTCGGGCGTCATCGACCTCGTCGAGGCTCGCCACCCGGTCGTCGAGCGAATGCTCGCGGGCGAGGCCTTCGTGCCCAATGACCTGCAGCTCGACCGGACGAGCCAGCAGGTGCTGGTGATTACCGGGCCCAACATGGCCGGCAAGAGCACCGCGATGCGCCAGGTCGCGCTCATCGTGCTGATGGCCCAGGCCGGCTGCTTCGTCCCCGCGCGCCGGGCGCGCATCGGGCGGGTCGACCGCATCTTCACCAGGGTCGGCGCCGCCGACAACCTGGCGCGCGGCCAGTCGACCTTCATGGTCGAGATGACCGAGACCTCGAGCATCCTGCACAACGCGACCGCCCGCTCGCTGGTGGTGCTCGACGAGATCGGGCGCGGCACCTCGACCTTCGACGGCCTGTCGATCGCCTGGGCGGTCGCCGAGCACCTGCACGACAAGGTCGGGGCGCGCACGCTCTTTGCGACGCACTACCACGAGCTCGTCGACCTCGCGCGCGAGAAGCCGCGGGTCAAGAACCTCACCGTCGCGGTCAAGGAGTGGCAGGGCCGGGTCGTCTTCCTGCGCAAGCTGGTCGCCGGGGGCGCCTCGCGCTCCTACGGAATCGAGGTCGCGCGGCTGGCCGGGTTGCCGGCCGAGGTGGTGTCGCGCGCCCGGCAGATCCTGGCGAACCTCGAGCGCCAGGAGCTCGACGAGGCCGGGCAGCCGGCGCTCACCCGCGCGAAGAAGACGCGCGAGGCGCCCGCGCAGCTCGGCCTGTTCCGGGCCAAGGAAGAGCCGGCCCCCTACGCGCCGCTTCTCGAGGAGCTGCGAAGCCTGGAGCTCGAGCGCACGACCCCGCTCGAGGCGCTCAACTTTCTTGCGAGCCTGCAGTCGAGGCTCAAATAGGCACAAGCTCAAATGGCCAGACCGAAGAAGTCAGACTCTCCCATGCGCCCGTTCCTGAAGTGGGCCGGCGGCAAGACGCAGCTTCTCGACGAGCTGCTCGCCCGTACCCCCGAGACCTTTGGCACCTACCACGAGCCGTTCCTGGGCGGCGGCGCGCTCTTCTTCCGACTCAAGCTGCTCGGGCGGATCAGGCGGGCGCGGCTGAGCGACGTGAACCCCGAGCTCATCAACGCCTGGAAGGCGGTGCGCGACACGCCCTACGACCTCGTCGCCGCGCTCGAGAAGCTCGAGAACAGGCTGGCCGAGGAGGACTACTACGAGATCCGCGGGCTCGACCCTGACGAGATGCTCCCGGCCGAGCGCGCCGCGCGCCTGCTCTACCTGAACAAGACCTGCTTCAACGGTCTGTACCGGGAGAACAGCAAGGGCAGGTTCAACGTGCCCTACGGGCGCTACGCGCGGCCCAAGGTGCTCGATCGCGCGCTGCTGCTCAACGTCTCCAAGGCGCTCGAGGGGGTCGACCTTCAGGCCCAACCGTTCTTGAAGATCGTCAAGAACGCCAGGCCCGGCGATTTCGTCTACTTCGACCCGCCGTATCACCCGGTGAGCACGACGTCTCGCTTCACCAGCTACTCGCGGTCGGGTTTCGGCGAGCAGGAGCAGCGGGTGCTCGCGCAGGTCTTCGCCGAGCTCGCCGAGCGCGGCGTCCACGTGCTGCTGTCGAACTCGGACACTCCGCTGATTCGCGAGCTGTATGAGGGCAAGGGCTTCGAGATCACGCGGATCGAGGCTGCCCGCGCCATCAACAGCAAGGGCGACAAGCGCGGCCCGGTGGGCGAGCTGCTCGTGCGTGCCGCAGGTCAAATCGCTGCGAAAAGCGACGAAACCGGGGCCGCAGAGTCACAGCTCGGCATTGATTTCAAGCAGACAGTCAAGGTAGCGTGAGCGCGCAGCTCAACGCGGTTTCAGGGGGAGGTCCTCGACAACTCCGTCGAGGGGTGCAACACGAGGCGTCAAGCCTCTCGGCAAAAGGAAGAGCGGAAAATGGCACAGGGTAAGGTCAAGTGGTTCAACGATGCCAAAGGATTCGGGTTCATCGCCCAGGATGATGGTGGCGAGGATGTCTTCGTTCACCACACCGCCATTCAGATGGAGGGGTTTCGCTCGCTTGTCGAAGGCGACGCGGTCGAGTTCGACCTGACTCGGGGCCCCAAGGGGCTTCAGGCCGCCAACGTCCGCAAGCTCTAGAAGGCGAAGGCGGCTTCGGGCCGCCGGCCGAAAAACCGGGCGCCTGCCGGGGAAACCGGCGGCGCCCGATGCTTTTGCCGATGCCCGCGTCGGGCGGGTTGAAGCGCTACCTTGGACTCGCACCCATGCTCGATTCTCTGAAGCGTCCCCCCGGAAGCCTGCGCTGGCCGCCGCGCCAGCGCTTCATCGCCACGGAGATGGGGCGCGCCGCGCTCGAGGTGTATCAGCAAGCGATAGCGAGCTATCAGGCCGGAGCACGCCATGAGCGCGAGGAGCTCGAGCGAATCCAGCAGGCGTGGGCGGGCGAGCGCGGAGTAGAGCCCTGCGACGCCTTGGTCCTCGGCGAGACCACCGCCAAGGACCGGCTGCCCCGCGAGATCCACTCCGCGCTGGCCGATTGCGGGCTGAGCCTCCCGGACGTGCAGGCCTCGCTCGACAGGCTCTTCAAGGCGGGGCTCGTCGGGCCCAAGGGCGGCGGGGGCCCGCTCTCGGCGCCGAGGAGCTGATGAGGCTCGGAGCGGCGGACGCGGCCGATTCCCCGGGACGGGAGGCGTTCGGTGCCCGCCTTTCTCGGCGACGGCGTCTGGCCGCGCGAGCGGTTCCGGCCGAAGCGCAGTAGGTGAGCGCAAGCGCGCCCGGCCATCGGCACGTCGAAGGGTGTGTCCGCCGGCCTCTCGGCGCTGCAGTACAGGCAGCGGCGCTGGTGGACCCGAATCGTCCGCCCGCACTCGACGCCGAGAAGTCGCGGTCTTGCTGAAGGTGCCGTCGAGGGCGCCATCCAGCAGGTCGATCTCCCGCATGCGTGCGATGAGCCTCCTTGTCGCTGATGCCGTGCTTCTCTTGGATGAACGACCAGAGCGTCACGTTGATGAGCATCAATCGGAAAAGTTGCTTCTGGGCGGTCCGGCTGCGGGCCTGGGCGTTGATGCGGGCGTCGAGAGGAGGGGTCGAGCTGCTGTGGAAGAGCGAGCGGCGATTTGCAGGGGAGAGGCGAAAGGAGCTCACCTTGCCTCCCGGGCGGCGTGTAGGCCCTCGGGGATCGAGGATCGCGCGGCCCTGGCGCGCCTCGGACTTTTTTTCGTTCTCCCTGGGGTTCGGTGCTAGTTTGCCGCGCCCATGAACGATCTCCCATCCATCCTCACCGAGCCGGCGGTCAGGCCCAACGTCGTCGCCGACTGCGTTCGCGTCATCGACGAAGAGGTGCAGTCGAAGGGCGGACTGACCGGCATCGCTATCAAAGGCGCCTACGCCGTGGTCAAGGCCGTCAAGCCCGGCTTCATCGCCGAGGCGATGAACGACCTGCTCCCAGACTTCGCGGCGAGGCTCGACCGCTTCTACCAGGAGGCGCGTCAGGGCTCGCAGCCGGTCGGCGCGCTGATGAAGGCCCAGGCTGGGGCGGTCGCCGACGCGCTTCTCGGTATCACCGACGACCGGGCCACGCGGGCGAAGAACGTGACGGTCAAGAAGGCCTACGAGAAGCTGCGTCCGACCGCCAAGAAGCATGTCGAGGCCGCTGTGCCGCGCGTGAGCGGGCTCATCGAGAAGTACGCGAAGGGCTAGCGGGTCGCCGGCAGTCGAGACCTCCGGCCATCGCCCGGAACCCAAGCTATCGGTCGCGGGCTGGTAGGGGCGCATGGCGATGCGCCCGTCGACGAGTCCGGCAAATGCGCGGGCGATCCCGGCGGCCGGCACGAAGACCGGCCCTCCGGAAAGAACCCAAAGCGATCTGGGCTTGGCTCAACTGCGACGACCTTCGACCTTCAATGCCTTTGGCGAGGTTGCGGCTTGAACCGGCGACGCGGGTACAGGTCAGCTCGAACAGCGCATCGGGCCCTTGCCCGGTTTGGTCCTGGAACGAACAGGCGGAACGCCGTGTCGGCGCGGGATGATTGGTGAGAGCGGGGCCTTCGGCGCTGCGCCGCCTCTTGCAGGTCCCGCTCTTTCGGCAGGTCGCGGGCCCGGGATGCGGCGACCGGCTTCGGTCCGACCAGCAGCGGCCTAAAGCGGCGCGAGGTCGACGAGTGTCGCCCCCCAACCTCCGCTTCGCTCGTCGCCGCTGCGAAAGGCGCGAACGGCCGGGTGCTGCTCCAATACTTTCTGAACGATGCGCCGCTGGGTGCCGGTGCCCTTGCCATGGATGATCCGCACCTCGAGGATGCCGCGCTCGCGGCATTCGTCGAGGTAGCTCGACACGAGGTCTGCGATTTCGCGCGGGGCGAAGGTATGCAGATCGAGCGTGCCGTCGATGGGCACTTCGACCAGCTCCTCGACCTCTTCGGGCTCGTCCCTGTCGGCCATGGCGCCATTGTCCTCGGGCGGGCGCGCGATGGCCAACTCGAGAGCGCGTCCGTTCGTTCGGTCGGGTCGCGCTCGCGGACGGCGCAGTCTGCGGCCTCTGGCCGGATCAGCGCTTCTGATAGGTCGCCATCAGCTCGGCCTGTTCGAGAACATGGCCCCTCATCGCCTTTTCGAGCTGTGCCTTGGTCGGATGGCCGAGGTCAGGCAGGACCGTGTCGAGCGCGAAGAGCTTGAAGAAGTAGCGGTGCCGGCCGATCGGCGGGTTGGGGCCGTCGTAGTGATGGCCGCCCAAGTCGTTGACACCCTCGTGCGCGCTTCTGGGAAGCTGCCCGTCCCTCACCGCCTCTGGCAGGCCGCGGGTGTCTGGCGGCAGGTTGTAGACGATCCAATGTGTCCAGATGCGCTTCGGCGCTTTGGGGTCGGGGGCGTCGGGGTCGTCGACGATGAGCGCCAGGCTCTTGGTCCCGGCAGGCACGCCGGCCCAGGTCAGGGGGGGCGAGATGTTCTTGCCGTCGTGCGTGAACTTCTTGGGCATCTCGTCGTGGTTCTTGAAGTCCGGTGAGGCGATCGACAGCGGCATTGCAGCCTCCGAGCGCGTCCGCGCGAATCTTGAGGTGTCCGCCGAGGCAGGCGATTGCCGCCAAGGGTGATCGCCTCGCAACCATCGCGCTATCCGCCCGTCGGGCAGGTCGCCCGCGTTGGTCGAGTCGCGGGCTTGGTCGGCAGTGATCAGGCCGTCTTGCTGGCGACGCGCTACCTGCACGTGCCCGGATTCGAGGGGCCGTGCCGGGTCGCTACGAGCTGCCGCAGGGCTGGGGTGCGCACCATCGGTCGGGCGCCAGGCGCCTGGCCGAGAGCGCCTGAGAATACCGGTCGTTTCCGGCGTTGCTCGACACCCCGGTCGTCGCCGGGGCCTTCGAGTCGCGCGTGCGCGCCGGCCTCAGGCGGAGGGCGCCAAGACCACGCCCCGGTTCTCCTTTGCCAGCGATTCGTGATCGGGCGGCAAAGGAGCGTGCACGAAGTCGGGTCTCACAGGGGAAGGGGCTGCCGAGCGCTGACGAGAGCCCCCAAGTGCCGCTGATCAGGAGGCTTTCAGGTCGAGGATCCTTTCGCCTCGCGCGCCGACGGGGCGCGGCAGGGGCTTTTCCAGCCAACGACGGAAGGAGAAGCCGCCGTGGTTGGTGCGGCCCTCGCGCGCGGACGAGATGGTCAGGCGCGCCATCTCGTCGACGACCATGTGGAAATAGCGCGGGTAGATAGACCAGACGTCCATGTCCGGCGCCGGGTTGGTGAAGTCGATGGCGTAGGGCACGCCATCCTGGATGGCGAACTCGACCGAGTTCATGTCGTAGCCCAGCGCGTTGTTGAGCGCCCAGGCTCCGTCGAGCACCCGGTTCTCGACCTGCTTTGGCAGGAAGTCGGCGACCTCCAGGTAGCAGCGGCGGTGCGGGTCCCACTTGATCGGCAAGATGAACTCCTTGCCGATGCAGATGCAGCGGACGTAGTCCTCGAAGTGGACAAACTGCTGCAGCGTCATCACCAGGGTGCCCGAGGCGTTGTAGGCGGCGAGCAGCTCGGCCAGGTCGTGCACCACGGTCACGTTCTTCCAGCCGCCGCCCTCGGCCGGCTTGAGCACCGCGGGGAAGCCGACGTAGTCGACGATGCCCTGCCAGTCGAGCGGGTACTCGAGGTTGCGCAGCGAGCGGTTCGGGTCGACAGAGGGCAGGTACGAGTGTTGGGGCAGCAGCACCGTGCGCGGAACGGCGACGCCGAGCTGCTTGGCCAGCGCGAAGCCGAAGAACTTGTCGTCCGCGTTCCACCAGTGCGGGTCGTTGATGACGAAGGTCCCGGCCAGCGAGGCCTGCTTGAGCGCGATGCGGTAGTAGGGCACCTCGTGGCTGATGCGATCGATAAGGACGCGGTAGGGCGGCTGGTGCGCCTCGCCGATGCCGCCCAGCTTGGCGAGCTCGGCCTTGAAGCCCGGGGTCTGGTTGATCTTCTCGATGAAGGCATGAGGGAAGCTCTCCTCCCAGCCGACGATGACGCCGATGCGCTCGCTCATATACGGATGGCTCTCCTTTTATTGATGCCGAAACCGGCAGCTCTTCTCGGTTGCAGAGGCGAGCGACCGTCCGCCCACGCTCGCGTCCTCGAGCTCCGGGTTGGCCGCGCGCCCCCGCGCCACGACGGCCTCGACGATGCCGCGGAAACAGCGGGTCGCCTGGTTGGCGACCTCGTCGTGTCCACCAGGCAGACTCTCAGGCGGTTGGGATTCATGGCGCGCGGGATTGTAGAAGAACAGCGCATCCGGATGCACTGTCGATACTGGGCCAGCCGGTCGAGCGCTGCTCCCGCCTCCGCGGCGGCCGTGTAGGAACGGGCTTGAGACACCGAAGCGCTCCGACGCACGGATAGCAGCGCAGCCATTTCGAACCCGCTCGCCCAGGCACCGCTGCCCATCGCCGAGCGGATCGGCGCCGCCCGCGCTTTTCGGGCCAGGGGGCGTCGCTGCCTTTCTCGACTCGGGCTTCTTCGCGCACCCCGACCTGACGACGCCGTTCTCGCGCATCCACGCCTGCTACGACCTGGTGAGCCGGCGCATGGGGCCGCAGCACCTGAACGACTCGTCGGACCCCTCGGCCTGGCACGGGATGATGTCGAGCGTCGTGGCCGCCAGCAACGGAGCGCTCTCGGGCGGCCGGTTCAAGGCGCTCGCCCCAGACCTCGGGGTGGTGCTCGTCAAGGTGGGCACCACCCGGCGCATCCATCACGACGACCAGCACCCGCGGCATCGAATGGGCGCTGCTCAGCCGCGGCCGCTTCGACATCCGCATCCTCAACATCTCGTGCGCGGGCGAATTGGGAAGCGAGCTATCCGACCGGACACCCTGTCGCGCTTTGCCGAGGCCGCGGTGCGCGCCGGCATCGCCGTCGTCGCCGCCGTCGTCAACCCGCGGCTCGGGCGGGTCAGCCTGTCTCGCTCCTCTTATGGTCCGACCATCGACGGGCTGCAGAAGCCCGAGGTGGTGACCCTCGCCGACGGGATCGCGGCCCCGCTGCTGCCGTAACACGCCGACTGCCAGGCAAGCCGGGCTGTTGCTCAAGCTCGACAAGGCACCCGACGACGAGCTGCGCGGGCGGATCGAGGCGCGCCCGGGTCTCTACATGCCGCTCGACGAGGTCAAGGACCAACCGGTCTTCCTGATTCGCCAGGTCATCGCCGCCGGGCGGGGCGACGGGCTGGTCATCGACAGGCAGTCACAAGATGGTCGACGGCACCAGCTTCGCCGCGCCCATCGTCACCTCGGTGGTCGCGCAGATGCTCGAGGCGAACCCGGAGCTGACCCCGCAGCAGGTCAAGCTCATCCTCGTGCAGACGGCTCGGCGGTTGCCCAACGTCGAGGTCGACAAGCAAGGCTGGAGCGCTCTCGAGCCGCAGAGCGCCGTGCAACGGGCGCTCGAGCTGCGCCAGAAGCCCAAGGTGGACGCGACCAAGCTGTGGCTGTAGCGCGCTCACCGGGCGCCGCAAAGCAACTCGGCACGGCGGCCCCGCGAGAATGGAGGCGAAGCCCGGCAAACCAAGGAGACTTCCCCATGTCGATCGGCCCCAAGTCCTGCAGCCTTCGCTCCATCGCCACGCTCAACTCCACGGAGATCAGGGCGCTCAAGAAGGTCGGCATCGACAACACCCGCGAGCTGCTCGAGGCGGCGCCGAGCGCAGCGGCCGAGCGCGCGCTCGCCAAGGCCGCGGGGCTGAGCACCGCGGAGATCCGCGAAGCGGTCAACCGCGCCGACCTCCTGCAAATCAAGGGAATCGGCGCCAAGACCGCCGACCTCTTCGAGAACGCGGGCGTCAACTCGGCGCGCGAGCTCGCGCAGCGCAACCCCAACTCGCTGATGGCCATCCTCGCGCGGTTCGAGGCCCAGCACCCCGAGGCGAGCTACCGGCTGCCCAGCCCCAAGACGCTCGCTTCGCTCGTCGAGAAGGCCAAGGCGCTCACCACCGTCGAGCAGCCCGTCGAGGTCGACGCCGCGCAGGCCAAGACCATCGCGCAGGCCGCGCTCCACAAGTACATCGACGAGGTTCTCTTCTCCGACGCGCCCGAGGGCAAGCAGTTCCGCGACGCGGTCCTCGGCTGGCGCCCACAGTCGACCTGGCCCACCGTCCAGCAGCAGTTCCACGACGGCGTCGCCGCCTGGGCCGCCGAGTGCGATGTCGGCACCGACGACGACCTCCCCGGCAGCTTCTGGATGTCGAGCAGCCTGAGCGGCCTCTACACCGAGGTGAAGGTCGACAAGGCGGGCCAGGTGCTGCAGGTCTACGTCGAGATCGACTGAAGAGGCGTCGAGGAAGCCCTCTTCGACTCCGCCCGGTTCCGCTCACCCTGGGCGCAGCTCTTCGACCTGCGGAGTCGAAGGGCCCGACTTCGCTCGAGGTGACCGGCGAGGGGGCGGGCCGAGCTCAGGGAGGTTTCCCGACCACCGACCGGGTTCGAATCCTCCTGACCCCTTGCCCTTCGTGGGCAAGGGGGTTTTTCGTGCGCGGTTCCCCAGACCCCGGCAGACGCGGCCGGCAGGTCTTTGGGCATTGGTAATGGCCAACCCGGCGCCGGCCTTTCCCCTCCAACAGCCCGAGCGGTCGGCGGCGACGGCCGCCTGCACCTCGTGCTTCGAGCCGCGGGTTTCGAGCCGGTGGAGCGCAGCCGCGCTTGTCAGCAAATCGGGCGCCTCCTACAGTCGGCCGCATGCACCGTCTGCTTTCAGCCATCGTCCTTGTCTGTGCCGCTTGCGCCTTCGACGTCGGCCCCGAGCCCGGCACGCCGGGTGACCAGGACGCGGGGTTTCGCCCCGACGCCGGCGCTCTCGACGCCGCGGCCGATTCGGGCGAGCCCGATGCCGCGGTCGAGCCGGATGGCGGGCTCGTCGCAGAGGACGCGGGCGAGGACGCCGGCCTGGGGCCCGATGCGGGCCCGGACGCGGGCGAGCCGGATGCGGGCTCGGCCGACGCGGGCGAGGTCTGCGACAGACGCCCCTCGCCGACCGAGTGGCTCCCGTGCCGCGGGGACGGCTTCGTCCCCGACTCGCCGGAGGAGGACTGGCAGCACACCACGACCAGCCTGTTCGTCGTCACCCAGGGCTCGCCCAGGCATCGCGGCATCGACACCATCGTCAACCCCGGCCAGGAGCAGCTCCTCATCGGCAAGTTCGCCT
Organism: Myxococcales bacterium UBA5297; assembly: GCA_002408385.1. Lineage (GTDB taxonomy): Bacteria > Myxococcota > Myxococcia > Myxococcales > UBA5297 > UBA10939. The sequence continues at coordinate 1,267 of DHSB01000191.1, read as the reverse complement.
ACGGGGTCGCCGACAAGGACCTGAAGGACGAGAAGGTCGAGGTCTGGATAGAGGTCGCCTGCCGGAGCTGGGCGCGCGTCGGGGTCGACTACACCAGCGACGACGGCGAGCACGGCACCGTCGAGGGTGTCGAGGACGACGGCGGCCGGGTCTTCTTCGCCATCCCCGAGGACCGGCGGCTGCCGGTCGGCTCGTACCGCGTGAAGATGCTGGTCAAGGGCGACCACAGCGAGGCCAACTTCTGGCTGCACGTCTGGGAGCCTGGGATGCGCGTGGTCGTCTCCGACATCGACGGGACGATCACCACCCGCGAGACCGACGGGGTCTGGACCGCGTTCGATCCTTCGTCGCCGACCGCGCGCGAGGGCGCCAACGACACCTTCCGCATCTACGCGGCCAAGGGGTACCGCGTCCTCTTCCTCACCGCGCGGCCCGACTTCACGACCGAGGGCACGCGCGGCTGGTTCGACGCGAACCGCTTCCCGGTCGGCTCCTTCCACCTCTCCCAGCGCACCATCGGCGAGCACGGCGCCGACGCCCAGGCGTACAAGACGGCCTACCTCCAAGCGCTCGTCGAAGACCGCGGCGTCGTCGTCGAGTGGGCCTACGGCAACAAGGAGACCGACCTCGACACCTACCTCGCCGTCGGGGTCGAGCCCGGCCACATCCGGCTCGTCGCCGGCGAGTACACCGGCGACCCCAAGGGCTCGACGATGATCGACGGCTACGTGCCCGAGAGCGAGCGCGTCGCCTGCCTGCCGCCGGTCGAGCAGTAGCGTGAACCTCGACAACGTCCACCTCGTGCTCGTCCAGACCTCCGAGCCGCAGAACCTGGGCGCGGTCGCCCGGGTGATGCGCAACTGCGAGCTGTCGCGCCTGACGCTGGTCGAGCCGCGAACCGACGATCTGGTGACCGCCCGCAGGGTCGCCGTCCACGCCGAGGAGCTGCTCGCCGCGCCGCGCACCGTCTCCACGCTGGCCGAGGCCCTCTCGGACGCGGTGTGGATCGTGGGGACGACCTCGCGGACGGTCCCCGGCATCCCGAGGCTGACCCCGCGCGAGGTCGCGGCGCGCGCCGCCGAGCTGAGCGAGGGGGGCGAGGTCGCCCTCGTCTTCGGCGGCGAGTCGAGCGGACTGACCAACGACCACGCCCTGAGTTGCCACGCGCTCTCGTGCATCCCCGCGGGGCCGATTCAGCCGTCGTACAACCTGGCGCAGGCGGTGCTCGTCTACGCCTACGAGCTGCACGAGGCCGCGCGGCAGGGCA
>DHSB01000178.1:39927-54867 GCA_002408385.1 Myxococcales bacterium UBA5297 | reverse complement strand
AACTCCTGACCCGGACCTTGCACAAGCTCTGGGGCCTCCCTCGGCTCCGACTCCCTCGTTCCTCGGGAGGCTACGCGCGGGGTGAGCGGGTGGCGGGCCGAGGTCAGGGTGATTTCGCGACAGACCGTGATTCGAACGGCTGAGCGCGCCCTCTCCTTCCGCGCGCCTATCTCAGCCCCAGCAGCTCGCGCACCCTCGCTTCGTCGAACCCGACCATCACCTCGCCGTCGATGTCGATGACCGGGACGCCGCCGGAGCGCAGGCCGGCGCGCTGGCACTTGCGGGTCATCTCCTGCTGCGCCGCGGAGTCCTTCTCGATGTCCTTCTCCTCGAAGTCGATTCCCTCCTGCCCAAACCAGGCTCGGGCTCGCCGGCAAGCGCCGCACCACGAGGTCGTGTACAGGGTCGGGACCGACGAGCGCGCTCTGGCCACTCTTGCGTCTTCTTCGCCACCGAGCCTGCCGAGCTGACGAGCCTGCTTCACCGCGATTTCGAGCTTCGCCTCGAGCTCGGCTCGCTGCTCGCGCAGCGCCTCCTGCTCACGGAACAGGCGCGCCTCCTCGAGGAGCAACGCGAGCATCGGCGTGCGCGCCGGGCGGTTGTGATGTGGTTCGAGCACCGCGGTGACCTTGGCCCAGCGCGACAGCTCCCGGGCGGCGCGCGCGCGCATCATCGCCACCTCGAAATCGTCGGCAAAGAGCTCGCCCAGCGCGTCGCCCCAGCCATCGGCCTCCTCCCAGCGTCCTTCCTCGACCGCCACCTGCAGGCAGGTGCGCAGCGACACCGGCTCGCGAGGCCGATGCTTGAGCCCGCGCTCACACAGGAGACTCGCCAGGCCCCGATCACCGCTTTCAAGGGCGCGCCTTGCCGCCTCGCCATAGAGCTGCGCCGCCGGCTGTGCCGGGAGTTGCATCGAACCCGCCAGCGCATCGACAAAGGCGTCGAGATCGCCAGCCTTCAGGTGTTCGCGGGCGACGGCGAGAGGATCGGCCTTCTGCGCGCCGTGGGCGCCTCCGGCGAGGAAGACCAGCGAAAGAAGCAGCGACGATCCCTGGCGCACCTTCACCTCCGTGGAACCGAGGGCCGAGCATAGCGCCGCGAGCCCGCTTCGGACTTTCCTGCATGGGCCGAAGGGCGACCGGGCGCTATAGTGGCCTCCACTCCAGCAAGTCGCCGAACTTCCGGCACGACCGAGATCCCGTGTGATGGAGAGAACGATGAAGCATACCTATTGGTTGGTTGTGGCCGCGCTCGCGGCCATCGGTTGCGGCGGAAGCGGGATCATCGAGGGTGGCATCCTCAAGGACGGAGGCCGTTCGGATGCCGGCGCCTCTTCGACCCCCGACGCGGGCGACGAGATTCCACTCGATTCCGGCGAGCCTGGCGGACCGGACGGGTCCACGGTCGTGCCCGATGGCGGCACGCAAACGGACGAGGACGCGGGTCTCGGCGCCTACGCAGACGCAGAGGTTCCGCTCGGCGATGCGGGTTGCGAATCCGATCCTTGCCAACCGGTCGCGGCCGGCTGCGGCGCCGACGAGGTCTGCGGCGACGGACTCGACAACAACTGCAACGGCAAGATCGACGAGTTCTGTTCCTGCACGCCCGGCAACGTCCAACGCTGCTTCCTCGGCCCTCCGGGCCGTCGCGGCATCGGCGTCTGTTCCGACGGCCAGCAGACCTGCCAGGGTTCGGGCGAGCTGGGCCGCTGGAGTGAATGCGTCGGCGGCATCTCGCCCTCGAACGAGCTGTGCGACGACGCCGACAACAACTGCGACGGTTGCACCGACGAGAACCTGTGCTGCCAGGCCGCCGGAAGCTGCCCCTCGAACCAGGACCCGCGTGTCCCCCAGGGCAGAGCCTTCGAGGCGTACCAGCTCGACGGCGTGGCCTTCTTCTTCGGCCCTGCCAAGAAGTGGGAGTGGAAGGTCGAAGGCGGACCGTGCGACCGGATGCTCTTCGCCTCAAACAACGTCGTCAGCTACGCGGTCGCTGGTTCCGGAAGCGATCCGCGCCGCACCGAGGGCCAGATGCTCACCTTCACCCCGACGCTCTCGGGCGACTACACGGTGACGCTGACGGTCACGCAGCAAGACGACACGCTCTTCGAGTGTGTCTTCATCGTCCGCGTGCGCGCCCCGGGGATGCGCGTCGAGGTCTGCTGGGACACCAGCGGCGAGGACGACCTCGATCTTTGGGTCCACCAACCCGGCTCGGGCGCCGACTGGGACCGCGGCAACGAGATGTGCTTCTACAGCAACTGCCGCAACCGCGAGACCCCGAGGATCGACTGGGGATACCCGATGTCGACGGGCGGCGCTTGCCGCGAGGCTACGCCGTCTGGGACCTGCCAGAACCCAAGGCTCGACCTCGACAACGTCAGCAATCCCGGCATCCCCGAGAACATCAACGTCGATGTCCCGCGCGACGGCGACACCTTCCGAGTCGCTCTGAACTTCTACGGATGCGGCCCGGACATCGAACCGCACCCGGACGTCTACCCGATGGTCAACATCTACTGCGGCGGCGAGCTCGTCGGCACCTTCGGCGGCGCGCAGGTCAACGGCGAGCTGTTCGGCTCGAACCCGATCTCCGGCTACTCGGCCCCAGGAGGCAACTCCACCGGCTCACTGTGGCGCGTCGTCGACGTGACGATGCACGAGCCTGCCGATAGCTGCACTCTCACGCCGCTGGTGCCTATCGGCGCCTCGAGCGGCGCCTGCGTGGACAACGGCGGGGACCGCACCTACGACGGGCCCTGCCGCCGGCAGTAGTCCGGACGCTGCAGCTCGGCCGCATTCGGAGACGGGCCCTCGCTCACGCAGCGGGGGCCCGTCGTCGTTTTCTCGACGGACCTGGGATTGGCGCGAGCGTCGCCGGGGCGCGGAGGCCGCTCGGGCCGCGCCCGCGACGCGGAAGTAGCCCTCTCGCCGCGGCCCCGATGGCCGATGGCGCGCGACGCCTTGCCTCTGCCATCGGGAGCCGGCGCGAACGGAGGTGCGCGCCCGCCTTCGCGAACCGGCTCTCCCCGCTGCGCCGGCTCCGGCCTCGAGACGAGGGACCTCGCCGGAGGCCCGCTCGCTTTCAAAGCATCCTCAGAGGCCTGCGCACGCCTCCGTGTCCGCGGCCCGAGCAGTGGAAAGAGCAGAGAATCGACAGCGGTTCGAGGCTGGCTACCATCGCTTTTGACCAGCGCTCCTTGGCCCGAATCCCCAGGCTCCGCGTGCGGTCCCCTGGCGTCCGCCGACATGTCGCCCACCCGCGAGAGCCTCCTCGCCGCCATCGCTGCTTTGTCCCTCTTGACCGTCGCGTCCTCGGCGAGCGCCGCCGCGGAGAGCCGCGGCGAGCCACTCTCGGTCACGGCGAGCCCGCGACACCTCGTCTACCTCGACCTGTTGGGCAAGGGCGGCGTCTGGGGAGTCGGCTTTGAGCGGCTCCTGGGCGATGCGGTCGCCGCCGGGGCTGCCTTCTCCTTCACCCTCGCCAGCTCGCAGACCGTGCTCTCGGCCAGTCCCTACCTCGGCGTCTATCCCTTTGCCCAAGGACGCCACCGCTGGTTCCTGCACGCGGGGCCGCAGGCGGTTCACACGCGGATTCGTTCCGCGGCGCCCGAGTGGCCAGGCACGAGCTCGACGCGCTTCGGGGCGCAGCTCTCGACCGGCTACGAACGCCGCGGCCGGCTTGTCTTTCGCGCCTACGGGATGCTCGTGGCCGGCGACGGCGGTCTCGCGCCGTGGACCGGGGTGAGCCTCGGCTGGAGCATTCGATGAAGCCCCTCTTCGCCGCCACGCTCTCCGCCCTGCTCGCCTCGGCCTGCTCGTTGCCGCTCGGACCTCCCGGCGCCTGGGTGGACTGGACCGAAATCGACGGCCCCCTGCGCCCCGAGGTCTCACCGCCGCCGACCGAGAGCACACCCTCGACCCGCCTGAGAATCGCCACCTTCAACGTCCACTACGGCAACGACGTCGAAGGGCTCATCCGCGTCCTGAAGCAAAACCCGAGGCTCGCCACCGCCGACGTCTTGCTGCTCCAGGAGATCCGCAGCTTCCCCGAGGAGAGTGAGTCGCGGGCGCGGCGGGTCGCCACCGCCCTGGGCATGGGCTGCGCCTATGCGCCCGCGCGACCACACAAGACGGGCACGCACGGGCTCGCGGTCCTCAGCCGCTTGCCGTTCGAGAGCGTAGAGATCATGGAGCTGCCGCGGGCGACCATCGCGATGGGGACCGAGCGGCGCATCGCGATGGCGGTGGAGCTTCGCGTCGGCGGCGAACCCCTTCGCATCGTGAACGTCCACCTCGACACCCGGCTGAACATCGGCGACCGGGTGGGCCAGCTTCGCCCGGCGATCATCGACGCGCCGCCGCGGGTGATCGTCGGCGGCGACTTCAACACCAACCCCTTCGTCTGGACCGCGAACACCATCCCCGACGCGCGCACGCTCGCGGTCGCAGACTCGGATCAGGCGCGCGCGCTCGACGTCTACATGGGCTCGCTCGACTTCGAGAACCCGACCGCCTCGCTCGGTGCGACAGTCCCGCTGCCGCTGCTCACGGTCCACCTGGACTCGATCTACACGCGCGGGATCGCGCAGCTTGGCGACTCCGGCGTCGAGCGCAGCGTCGGGATCTCGGACCACTGGCCGGTGTGGCTGGACGTGACGGTAGACAGCCTGCAATCGACGGTCGATGGGCTCTGCGACGCGAGAGGAGTGCCGCGCCGCTCTGACAGCGAGTCACCCGCGCGTCGCCAGGCCGAAGAGAGCTTGAGCGCGCACCCCGACTCCTGACCCGGCGGCGGCGTCGGCCTCTCGCGACGAAGCTGCCGTGCGCGCCGACCCGGACGCTCGAGCCCGCCGGCGGCCGGAACCAGCTTTCGCGAGCCGAAAAGCTCGCGCTGAAGCGTGGTGAGCAGCGCCTCTCGAGCCGCGACTCGACCGCCGGCATCGCCGCATGAGTGGCGCCCAAGCTTTGCGTCCCGTGCCTGCTCGCACCGAGCGTCCGAGCCATCGGCGGGTCGGCGCCCCTTCGGCCGACCCGGAGGGCGAGCGCCGGCTGCCGCGTCGATGCTCGCCGGGAAGATGCCTCGCCTACCGCCGCCCCTCGGGCGGGATGGCCACAAAGATGGTGCCGTCCTCACGGGCCACCCTCAACAGCAGAGGCCGGTCGGTGACCTCGCGGGCGATGTTCGCCAGGTCGCGGGGCGTCTTGACCGGCTTGCGGTCGGCCTCGACGACCACGTCGCCCCGCCGCAGCCCGGCCTGGCCCGCGCGCGAGCTGGGCTCGACCGAGGCGACGAGCGCGCCGCCGTCGATTTTGAGCTCGCGCTGCAGCTCGGCCGGCACGTTCTGCAGGCTCAGGCCGAGCCGCTGCTCGCTCTCGCTCCGCCCGCCTTCGGGTTCGGGCCGCGGCGCCTCGCTGTCGTCGCGCCGCTCGGTCAGCAAGAGCTCTGCGTTGCGGCGCTCGCCCCTGCGCAGGTACTCGAGGCGCGCCCGAGCGCCCGGCTTGAGCTGTGCGATGCGCCGCGACAGGTCGGCCGCGTCCTCGACCGGCTCGCCCTGGAGCGAGACGATGACGTCCCCCGCCTGCAGCCCCGCCTTCGCGGCCGGGCCGTCGCGCTCGACCGAGGCGACGACCGCGCCCTTGTCACCTTGGGCGCCCAGCGCTTCGGCGAGCCTCGGCGTCAGGTCCTGCACCGAGACCCCGATGAAGCCGCGCACCACGCGCCCGGTCGACTCGAGCTGCGGCAGCAGCGACTTGACGAGGTTGATGGGCACCGCGAACCCGATGCCTTGGCCGGTGGCGACGATGGCGGTGTTGATGCCGATGACCCGGCCGCCCAGATCGAAGAGCGGCCCGCCGGAGTTGCCCGGGTTGATCGCCGCGTCGGTCTGCAGGAACTGGTCGTAGGGCGTCTCGCCTATCTCGCGGGCCTTGGCCGAGATGATGCCGCGGGTGACGGTCAGCTCGAGGCCGAAGGCGTCGCCAATGGCCACGACGCAGTCGCCGACGCGGGTCGCATCCGAGTCGCCGAGCGAGGCCGCGGGCAGCTCGCGCTCGAGGTTCTGGATCTGCAGCAAGGCGAGGTCGGTGGGAGGGTCGACGCCCTTGACCACCGCGTCGAACTCAGTCCCGTCGGCCGTTCGCACCCTGACCACGTCCGCGCCCTCGATGACGTGGTTGTTGGTCATGACCAGGCCCCGCGCATCGATGATGAAGCCCGAGCCCAGGCCACGTTCGACGCTGGGACCTCCGAACGACGGAGGCGGCTCGCCGCCGAAGTAGCGGCGCCAGAAGTCGTCGAATTCGCCGCTGGTGAAGGGAGAGTCGACCTCGCGCTGGGTCGTCACCCCGACGACGGTGGGGCGCACGCGCTCGACGAGGTCGGCGATGGAGCAGGCCGAGCCGTCCTGGAATTGCTGAGCCTGGACCGGAGCGGGAGCGGCCTGCGGTGCAGTCTGACCGTTTGCCCCGCCAGCGAGCAGGTTCGCCCCGCGGGCAGCGGAGAGCACGGCCGGGGCGCGCTCGCTCGGTTCGGCCGACCTCGCCCGCGTCTGGGCGCAGCCGGATGCGCTCAGGGCGAGCGTGCACGCAAACACCCAGCTCCACGGCGAATTCATCGGCTCTCCTCCACCAAGATGCTGTGGAGCGAGCGCCTCTCAGGCAACGCGAGGACCGGGTGTCGGTGGGAGCTGCTGGCAGTCGCGCGCCGCGACGGCGCGGACAGGGACGCCAGCCGCCGCAGCGCGCTGCCTTCGGGCAGACGGCAAAGCGACGCGACGCCATATCCCCAGTCGTCTCGCGAAGCCTGCCCAGTCTCTGCGAGCGGCCGATATCACCGAGCCCGCGCGGCGTTGCGGCCTCGATGCTGCGCCGACTCCCGACCTCCTGATCTGCCGGGCCGTCGAGCTGTGGCAGCTCGCGGCTTCGAGGGTGTCACCTGCGTTGGAGCCGAGGTCGGACTGTTGCTCGCTGGCTGAGGCGGCGAGCAGATATCCGCGCGTTCGCAGGCACAGCGATCTCGCGGCGGGCCGGGGGCTGGGCGAGAATCGTTGGCCCTCATTGGAGACCGCCCATGAACTGCTCTGCCCGATTGCTCTGCGTATCACTCGCTGCCTGTCTGTGGATCGGCTGCGGCGAAACCCTGCCTCCCTTTTCCAGCGCCGACGCTGCGCATCTGGCCGACGCCTCCGTTCCCTCCGACGCGGACCTCGACGCGTCCGCCGAAGACGCGGGCGCCGACGCCGGAGCCGAAGACGCAGCCCTCGACGATGCAGGAAGCGAAGACGCGGGCATCGAGGACGCCGGGACCGACGCCGGCGTCGACGCCCCCGACCTCGCCCAGGGCGAATGGGTGCTCGAGCAGCTCTCCCAGACCCCTGGCACCATCAGCCACGACGGCCTGATCGCCTTCACCGACGACGGGACCGGGTGGGCCGCCTGGAGCGAGCCGGACAGCGAGAACCTGATGGACCAGGACATCTGGGTCGCCCGCCAGAGCGCCGGAGCCTGGCAGGCCGAGGCGCGCACCCGGGAGACGGGAGTCCAGATGGCCTTCCCCACCCTCGCCGCGCGCGGCTCGACCGTGCACGTGGCCTTCAGCGGCGCGCCCGCGGGCCGCAACGCCGTCTTCTACAGCCGCAACGACGGCTCGGGCTGGAGCGTCAATGCCGACCTGACCAGCGACTTCGAGGCGGGCGCGCCGTGCAGCAACGTGCAGCCGTCGCTGGCGCTCGCCGCCGACGGCGCCATCGCCATCGCCTACGTTTCGCGTCCGGCCGCGACGGACAAGCGCGAGGTTCGCGTGCTGCGGCTCGACGCGACGGGCACGCCGCTCGGCGCCCCGGAGACGGTCATCCCGGCGCCGGCCGAGGGGCACTGCTATGTGCCGTCGGCAGCCTTCGACCGGGCGGGCAAGCTCCATGTCGTCGCCGACTGCGGACCGATCTTCGCCGAGGACATCTACTACGCCTCCGATGCGAGCGGCGCCTGGAGGTTCGAGGCATGGTCCACGCCCGACCGCGACGACGCCGATCCCAAGATCGCCGCGGGCCCGGACGGCACTGTTTCGGTCGTCTGGCTCGCCTCTCCGCCCTGCGAGACGACCGCCGGCACCTGTGGCGAGATCTTCTTTCGCCACATCCGCGCGGGCGTGCCGGGCGAGGAGATCAAGGTGACCGACTCCGGCGACCTCTCCGAGTCGCCGCCCGCCTTCACAGTCGATCCATTCGGCAGGCCGATCGTCGCCTTCCACTTGATGAACGCTCAGAGGTACGCCGACATCTTCGTGACCTGGGCCGACGATGGCACCACCTTCGTCGAGCCGCGGCTGCTCACTCCGGGCACCGACATGCAGGACGACTGGATGCCATGGTCGATAGCTATCGATCCGCTGACCGACCTGCCGCACGTGCTCTTCACGACCATCCTCGGTGGCACCGACCCGCTCAACAGCGAGATCGTCCACGCGCGCCTCGAGCTCGAGTAGCGGGTCGGTCGAGAGTCGACAGCCCGGGCTGCGCCCGGAACCCGAGCGATCGGTCGCAGGTCGGTAGGGCGCACTAGGGCTGCGCCCGTCGAGGAATTGGGCAGATGCGCGGGCGATCCTGGCGGCCGGCACTGAAGGCCGACCCTCTGGAACCGTGCCGCGCTCCAAGGCCCCTAGCGCCCGCGTGGCGAGAGCTCCCCGGTGCTCGGGTCGACCTCGACAGAGTCGCCCTCGCCCACCCTCATGGCCTCGAACCTCGACGCCGGCAGCTCGACCTCGAGGCGTCGCGGCGCCTCCACCGTCACCAGGACCCGGTCGCCGGTGCGGCTGACGCCGACGATGGTCCCGCTCGCTACGCGAGCGGACAGCGGGCCGATGGGGGCTTCGGCCCGCGCTCGGGCGTAGACGAGGAAATCGGCGACCGGCTTGCTCGCGGGCGCCGCGGTGACCTCCGCGGGCGAGCCCACCTGTGCAGCTCGCCCCTTGAGGATGATCACCACGCGCTCGGCAACCGCGAAGGCCTCCTCCTGGTCGTGCGTGACGAGCAGCGTCGTGATGCGGGTCTCGGCGTGCAGCCGCTCCAGCCAGTCGCGCAGCTCGACGCGCACCTTGGCGTCGAGGGCACCGAAGGGCTCGTCGAGCAGCAGAATCTTCGGACTCACCGCAAGCGCCCGGGCAAAGGCGACCCGCTGCCGCTGACCACCGGAGAGCTGCCCGGGGCGCCTGTCGCCATAGCCCTCGAGCTGGATGAGGCTCAGCAGCTCGTTGACGCGCTGGTCGATCTCGCCGCGCTTGATTCGGCGCACCGAGAGCCCGAAGCCGATGTTCTGGCGCACGCTCATGTGATCGAACAGCCCGTAGCTCTGGAAGACGAAGCCGACACCGCGCTTCTGGACGGCCCGGCGCGTGACGTCCCCGCCATCGATGACCACCCGGCCCTCGTCGGGTCGCTCGAGGCCGGCGATGAGCCGCAAGACGGTCGACTTGCCGGCGCCCGAAGGACCGAGCAGCGCGGTGATCGCGCCGCTGGGCGCCTCGAACGAGACCTCGCAGACCGCCGGGGCGGCGTTCGGGTGGAAGCGCTTGGTGAGCCGCTCGGCCACCACGCTCATCGCGCGCTCCTCGCCTCGACGAAGCGGCGCGCGGCGAGCGTCAGCAGCGCCAGCAGGGTCAGCAACGAGGCGACCGCGAAGGCGGCGACGAACTGGTACTCGTTGTAGAGGATCTCCACCTGCAGCGGCACGGTGATGGTCTCGCCGCGAATGAGCCCCGAGACCACCGAGACCGCGCCGAACTCGCCCATCGCCCGGGCGTTGCAGAGCACGATCCCGTAGAGCAGGCTCCAGCGCACCTTGGGCAGGGTGATGCTCCAGAACATGCGCCAGCCGCCGGCTCCCAAGGTCAGCGCCGCCTCTTCCTCTTCGCTGCCTTGGGTCTGCATCTGCGCGAGCACCTCGCGCGCGACGAACGGCAGGGTCACGAAGAGGGTGGCGAGGACGATGCCCGGGACGGCAAAGACGATTTGGACCCCGCGCTCGAGCAACCAGGGCCCCAAGGTGCCTTGCCGCCCGAAGAGCAGCACGAAGACCAGCCCGGCGATGACCGGCGAGATGCTGAACGGCAGGTCGATGAGCGTCACCATCGCGCCCTTGCCGCGGAAGCTGAACTTGGCGATGAGCCAGGCGGCGGCGAGGCCGAAGACGAGGTTGAGGGGAACGACGATGGCGGCCACCAGCAGCGTCAACCCGATGGCCTCGCGGGTCCCCGGGTCGGCGACAGCCGCGGCGTAGGCGCCCGCCCCGGCGCGAAAGGCGTTGACGAAGACCGCGGCCAGCGGCGCGAACAGGAACAGCGTCAAGAACACCATCGCCGCGCCGATGAGCAGGCGGCGCACCCCGGGCGACTCGGTGACGACTCGCTCGCTTGCCCTACGCCCACTTCGCGCCATGGCTCTCTCAACAGGCGTCGACGACTCGGAGCCGCAAGAGGTGTCGCGCAATCTCCCGGACCTCGGCCCGTCCTCCGCTCACCCCGAGCTTGTCGAGGTGCCGTCGACCTCGGGCTGCTTCGAGCCTGCCAACGGGCTCGAGCCGCCCGACTCGTGCTCCAGGAATTCGTCGACACATCTTCGCTGCCCTCGGGCGCGTCGCGGCACCCGGATTGCCCAACGCTCCTGCCCTCTCGCCTCTCTCCGGTGTGATCCGGCACCTCCTTCAGAGAACGTGCGCCCCGTGGCGCTTGCGGCTCCAGCGCTGCAACAGGTTGATCGCCAGCAACAGCACGAAGGCGACGACCAGCATCACCAGCGCCAGCGCGGTCGCGCCGGCGTAGTCGTACTGCTCGAGCCGGGTGACGATGAGCAGCGGGGCGATCTCGGTGCGCATCGGCATGTTGCCGGAGATGAAGACGATCGACCCGTACTCGCCGATCGCCCGGGCCAAGGCCAGCGCGAACCCGGTGAGCAGCGCGGGCAGCAGGTTCGGCAGGATGACCTTGCGGAAGGTCTGCCACCGCGTCGCCCCGAGGACCGCCGCCGCCTCCTCGAGCGCGGGGTCGAGCTCCTCGAGCACCGGCTGCGCGGTGCGCACCACGAACGGCAGGCTGACGAAGGCCATCGCCACCACGATTCCCAGCGGCGCGAAGGCGACCTGGATTCCGAGCAGCCCGAAGGCCGCGCCGAAGAGGCCGCTCGGAGCGTAGAGCGCGGTCAGGGTCAGGCCGGCCACGGCGGTCGGCAGCGCGAACGGCAGGTCGACCGAGGCATCGACCAGACCGCGCCCGGGAAACCGGTAGCGCGCCAGGACCCAGGCGACGAGCAGCCCGAAGAAGAGATCGAAGACGGCGGCCGCCAGCGCCGCGCCGAAGCTCAAGCGGAGCGCCGCCAAGGTGCGCGGATCGGAGATGAGGCGCCAGAAGTCGCCCCAGCCCAGCTCGAAGCTCCTCAGGAAGATCCCCGACAGCGGCAAGAGCACCACCAGCCCCAGGAAGAGCCACGAAATCCCCAGCGAGAGGCCGAACCCCGGGAGCACGCCGCGTCGAGTCATGAGCGGTGGGGCTAGCGCTTCGACTCGTAGAGCTGGTCGAAGACGCCGCCGGTGTCGAAGTGCTTGCGCTGGGCCTGTTCCCAGCCACCGAAGGCCTGATCGATGGTGAAGAGCTTCACCTTTGCGAACTGCTCGGCGTGGCGGGCCATCACCCTCTTCGAGCGCGGCCGGTAGTAATGGCGCGCGACGATCTCCTGGCCCTCGTCGGAGTAGAGGTAGCGCAGGTAGGCCTCGGCGACCTCGCGGGTGCCGTGCTTGTCGACGTAGCGATCGACGATGGCCACCGGAGGCTCGGCGAGGATGCTCGAGGAGGGGACGACTATCTCCACCTTGCCGCGGGCGATGTCGCGCTCGAGCAGGAAGGCCTCGTTCTCCCAGGCGATGAGGACGTCGCCGATGTTGCGTTCGGCGAAGGTGGTCGTCGAGCCGCGCGCGCCGGTGTCGAGCACCGGCACGTTGCCGAAGAGCCGGGCGATGAAGTCGCGAGCCTTCTGCTCGTCTCCTCCCGGCCTCTCGAGCGCCCAGTGCCAGGCGGCCAGGTAGTTCCAGCGCGCTCCGCCGGAGGTCTTGGGGTTGGGGGTGATGACGCTGACCCCCTCGCGCCCGAGGTCGCCCCAGTCGCGGATCTGCTTGGGGTTTCCCTTGCGCACCACGAAGACGATGGTCGAGGTGTACGGGGCGCTGTTCTGCGGCAGGCGCTGCTGCCAGCCCTCGGGGATGAGCTCGGCCTCGCGCCGCAGGGCGTCGACGTCCCAGGCGAGCGCCAGGGTGACCACGTCGGCCTCGAGCCCGTCGATGACCGCCCTCGCCTGCTTGCCCGAGCCGCCGTGCGACTGCTTGATCTCCACCTTCTGCCCGGTCTGCGCCTCCCAGTGGCGCGCGAAGGCGGCGTCGTACTCCGCGTACAGCTCGCGGGTCGGGTCGTAGGAGACGTTGAGCAAGACGACCTTCTCGGGGCGAGCCGGAGCAGGCGGCTCACCGGCCCGCGAGGCCTCGCTTGCGAGGACCGCGACCGCGACGGCTCCGAGGATCAGGATTCGAGGCACCATTGGGCTCTCCCCGTTCGCTCTTGACTGGCGATTCAACGGTAAGCCCCATGGCCTCTTGCCGTGAGAGGGCGAGCACGCACGCCTGCCCCCACGGCGGCGACGCATGGACCGCGTGGGGAGCGCCCGGAGCGTCCCCGGCTTCTCGCCGCCCCGCGGCACGCGGGCTCGGGCTGCGAGCGCCCGCGCGGGCGTGGAGGGCTTCCTCTCGAAGCCGGCGTCGCCGGACTCGCGGCCGTGCCATCGCTCGCCGCTCCCGAGGTATTCTCGCTCTGCCCAATCCGCGACGTTCCGCGGAGCGACCCTTCGCAAGGGGAAAACCATGAACCGCCCGGTAAGCGCCCTGCTGAATACTCTCTGGACGCTGATCCTCGTCTCCACGCTCGCCCTGCTGGCGGCGCTGCTCGGCTGCGAGCCTCCGAAGGACGAGGAGGAGCCGGCCGCCTACTACGGGCCGGCGCCCCTGACCGACGCCGGTTCGCAGGACGGGTGTATCCCGGCCGCCTTCTACGGTCCCCAACCCTGCTCCGACGACGAGGAGTGCCGCTCGCGCCATGGAGAGGGCTGGTTCTGCGATCCGGTCGAGTATGACGACGGCTGCGGCGGCAAGGTCACCTGGCCGCAGTGCCGCGAGCAGAGCGTCGACGCCGGGGTTCCGGACGCTGGCGCACCCGACGGCTGCGAGCCCGCGGCCTATTACGGCCCGCCTCCCTGCGAGAGCGACGAGGAGTGCGGCGAGGGCTGGTACTGCGACCAGGACAACGTCGTCCCCGGCGGCTGTGGCGAGACGCTCTCCTGGCCGATTTGCAGGCAGCGCTAGTCGCGTCTGAGCGAGGGGAAGAAGCGAGAACGACAGGATGCGCAGCCCTCTCGAGAGGCTCAGAGAAACCGTCGGCCGCGAGCTCGCGTGGAAGCGGCACCAGGCCCGCTGGAAGCGTCTGGTGGCCGAGCATCCTCTCCGCTACCTGTTCTTCGAGGTGACGCGCCGCTGCAACCTCGCCTGCGCCTACTGCGGCAGCGACTGCGGCCCCAAGGGGCGCGCCGAGGAGCTCAGCTCCGCCGAGTGGATCGAGATCGCCCGCCAGATCGCGACCGACTTCGAGCCGAAGAAGGTCATGGTCGCCGTCACCGGCGGCGAGCCGCTGCTCAAGGACGGCGTCTTCGAGCTCTTCGCCGAGCTCAAGCGGCTCGGCTTCGCCTACGGCATGGTCAGCAACGGCTGGTTGCTCGACGCCGAAGCGGCGCGGCGGCTCGTCGAATGCGGCATGGGCTCCCTCTCGCTCAGCATGGACGCGCCCGGGGAGCTCAACGACGAGCTGCGCGGGCGCGGCTCGTCCGAGAAGGTCACGGCGGCCATCGGCCACCTTCGGAGCGCCGGCTACCAGGGCAAGCTCGAGATCATCTCCACCCTGACGCGGCCCGCGGTCGCCCAGCTCGACGAGATGAGGCGCTGGATTGCCGCCCAGCGCATTTCGCTCTGGCGCGTGGCGCCGGTCATGCCCATCGGGCGCGCGGCGCGGCGCCCGGAGCTGACTCCCGGACCAGAAGAGGTCCGCCAGATGCTCGAGTTCGTCCTGAACGCCCGGCAGGACCGGCTCAAGCCCGCGCCCGAGTTCTGCGAGGAGGGCTTTCTCGGGAATCGGTTCGAGGGGCGCGTGCGGCCCTACCTCAGCCAGTGCCGCGCCGGGGTGACGACCGGCGGAATCCTGTGCGACGGGCGCATCGGCGCCTGCCCCGAGCTCGGCGAAGCCTTTGCCCAGGGCGACATCCGCAAGGAAAGATTCAAGGAGGTCTGGGAGACGCGCTACCAGGCCCTGCGCGACCGGCACTGGGCACACTCGGGCGACTGCGCGCGTTGCAACCAGTTCGCCCGATGCGGAGGTGGAAGCCTCCACCTCTACGAGCAACCCGGCGCACCGCTGCTGCGCTGCCTCTACTTGATGGCCAAGCAGGCTGGCGAAGCGCCCTCGAAATAGGACGAGCGCTGCGGCTCACGGCCCCGGCCCCTCGATCGACACAGGGCGAGGCTGCGCGGCGGTGGACGGCCGTCCCGAGGACGTCGCGGAGGCGTTGCCCGATGGTCGTCCGCATCGAGCGGGCCTCTCCAACTCGCAGCGAGCTCGCCCAGGACCACGATCCGGCCCATCCCAGCCTGCAGGAGCGTCCGACTGGAGAGGCGGGTCGCGAACCGGCCGAGGTCTCGCCAAGCGGCGCGCTCGAGATCAAGGCTCCAGGAGCCGAAGGCCCGGCTCGAGGCGCCGCGCCCGGAACCGGAAGACGGGCTCAAGCCGCCCAAATGGGCAAAAAAGTCACCGCCGTAGATGAGAAACGCGTCCCGCGGACTTACGGCGGTACCGCCGTAGATG
>DHSB01000178.1:0-39743 GCA_002408385.1 Myxococcales bacterium UBA5297 | reverse complement strand
TACGGCGGTACCGCCGTAGATGTGAAATGCGTTCCGCGAACCTACGGCGGTAGCTTGAACCCGCAAAACGTGGTCCAGATCGCCCAGAGCGGGGGCTTCAAGCTTCAATCGAGCGTCCGGGACGGCCCTGGGGCGCCCGAGCTCATTCCGCGCAACGAGCCGGAACCCGCAAGGGCTCGAATTCACAGGTCCGAATCGGATTGGGGAGGCGAATCCGCGAATCCCTCGGCTCCGAGGCTCTCCGTGGTCGCCTCTACGCTCGGGATGACCGGTTCGGCTCAAGTTGCTGGGACGGTGCCGGAAGGAGCCCTGGGGCGCGGGCGGCGCGCCCAAACGGGGTGCGAAGACGCGACGGGCGCCGATGCTTGCCCATGGGCGCCCCGGTGGTCACAGAAGCGCGATTTCGACTACTTAGGCTCCGGCCCCTCCGTCGCCTTCCTCTTCCTCGGCGGCTCGTAGCGGGCGCAGATGCGGGTGACGGGCTCCTTGCCATCGGGGCAGGCGAAGCGGGCCGCGGCGCACCGGGCCCGCCTCGTGCCGCTTCTCAAAGGCGTTCTTGAGCCGACAGACCCGGTAGGACTATCTTCTCGCCGCCTTTCCGGGCGCCCCGCCGGCAGGTCGGCTAAAGAGGTGAACCGCGCCGGAATGTTCTCCGGTCGCACCGGCCTCGCCGACGACTGGCGACCAGGCGCCCGGAAGAAGAAAGGACTTGCCGAATGAGCACCCCCGAAGCCACCCCCGCGGGCAACTTCATCCACGACATCATCGACGCCGACCTCGCCTCGGGAAAGGTCCAGCAGGTCATCACCCGCTTCCCGCCGGAGCCCAACGGCTACCTGCACATCGGGCACGCCAAGTCCATCTGCCTCAACTTCGGCATCGCCGCGAAGTACCAGGGCCGCTGCCATCTGCGCTTCGACGACACCAACCCGACCAAGGAAGAGCAGGAGTTCATCGACTCGATCATGGAGGACGTGCGCTGGCTCGGCTTCGACTGGGGCGAGCACCTCTACTTCGCCTCCGACTACTTCGAGCAGCTCTACGCCTGGGCCGTCGAGCTCATCCAGGCGGGCAAGGCCTACGTCTGCGACCTGTCGGCCGACGAGGTGCGCCAGTACCGCGGCACGCTGACCGAGCCGGGCAAGGAGAGCCCGTACCGCACCCGCTCGGTCGAGGAGAACCTCGAGCTCTTCGGGCGCATGCGCGCCGGCGAGTTCCCCGACGGCTCGAAGACCCTGCGGGCCAAGATCGACATGGCCTCGCCCAACCTGAACCTGCGCGACCCGGCGCTCTACCGCATCCGGCGCGCCCACCACGCGCGCACCGGCGACAAGTGGTGCATCTACCCGATGTACGACTGGGCGCACGGCCAGTCGGACTCCATCGAGCGCATCACCCACTCGATCTGCACCCTCGAGTTCGAGAACCACCGGCCGCTCTACGACTGGTTCCTCGACAACCTGCCGGTGCCCGCCCACCCGCAGCAGATCGAGTTCGCGCGCCTGAACCTGACCTACACGGTGATGAGCAAGCGCATGCTGCGCGAGCTGGTCGAGACGAGCCAGGTCGAGGGCTGGGACGACCCGCGCATGCCGACCCTCGCCGGGCTGCGGCGCCGCGGCTTCACCCCGGCCTCGCTCCGCGCCTTCGCCGAGCGCATCGGCGTCTCCAAGCGCGAGAGCCTGGTCGACGTGACCCTGCTCGAAAACGCGGTGCGCGACGACCTGAACGCCAACGCGCGCCGGGTGATGGGGGTGCTGCGGCCGCTCAAGGTGGTCGTCGAGAACTGGCCCGAGGGCAAGGTCGAGCAGCTCGACGCGCCCTACCACCCCGAGAAGCCGGAGATGGGCTCGCGCAAGGTGCCGTTCACCCGCGAGCTGTACATCGAGCGCGAGGACTTCATGGAGGAGCCGGCCAAGAAGTTCTTCCGCCTCTCGCCGGGCAAGGAGGTGCGCCTGCGCTGGGCGTACTTCCTCAAGTGCGAGAGCGTGGTCAAGGACGAGGCCGGCGAGATCGTCGAGCTGCGCTGCACCATCGACCCCGAGTCGAAGGGCGGGACACCGCCGGATGGCCGCAAGGTGAAGGGCACCCTCCACTGGGTCTCGGCCGAGCACGCGGTCGAGGCCGAGGTGCGGCTCTACGACCGGCTCTTCAACCACGAGAACCCCGCCGCGGGCGGCGACTACAAGGCCCACCTCAACCCGAGCTCGCTCGAGCGCCTGAAGGGCCGGCTCGAGCCGAGCCTCGAGCGCGCCAAGGGCGGCGAGCACTTCCAGTTCGAGCGCCAAGGCTACTTCTTCGCGGACCCGAAGCTCTCGAAGGACGGCGCGCCGGTATTCAACCGCGTCGTCACGCTGCGCGATACCTGGGCGAAGATCGCCGGCAAGGAGTAGCCGAGAGGCGGTCGGGGCGCATCGCGATGCGGCCGGCCAGCCGGTCGGGGCGCATCGCCAGGCGCCCGGCCCCGCAGGCCTCGCAGCGACTTTGGCAATGGAGGGCGGAGCTCCAGCTCCGCCACGCCCGTTACCGTCGGCCCGAAGAATGGACGGCGGAGCTCCAGCATCGACTCGTCGTCGGTGATTCGCGCTCGGCCGCGCACGAGGCGGCGAGCCCTCTGTCCCCGCCTACGGCCCCCGAGGCGTGCCACGCAGCCGCTCGAGCAGAAGCTTGCGCCTCACCAGCAGGTCGAGGCTCGCGATCGCGATCCACGCGGGCAGCAGGTATGGCACGGTCTCGCGGAGCATCGCGCCGACGAGCATCGCCGCCCCCAGCGCGTACCCGAGGATGGCCGTCACCTTCATGAAGGCGCCCGAGCGCAGGCCGACGGTCGCCATCGAGATGGTGAACACCGCAGCCAGCTTGGCCGCGTGAACCGCCAGGAGTGCCTTGCCCAGCGCCCGCAGGAGCTGCCAGGTGGGGACAGCGGGCGCAACGCCTGTGTACTCGACCATCAACGCGCCCGCTCCGACGGCGGCCACACCGCACAGATAGAGCGCAGAGAAGACGACGCCGCTGCCCACGAACACCGTAGAGAAGAGCTTGTCCTCGGCCGTCCCGAGCCGGCGCCGAAAGACCGCCATGAACCAGAGGAGCGCGATGATGCTCACCGGCGCGAGATTGACCCCGGTCAGCGTCTTCGCCAGCCGGTCGGAATCGGCGAACCAGCTCTCGATTTCGCCGGCGCCCGCCGCCATGGGCGGCTCGTCGCCTAGCAACTGCAGGGAGGCGATGAAGAGAGCGGCGAAGACCAGCCCGGTCGCGGCCAACACCTCGAGCGACTGGAACCACTCGCGCCACTTCGAGGTTCCAGACGAGCCCATGGTGACGCCTCCTCTGTGCTCTGGCAGCTTGCGTCCTCGAACGGCCGGTCGACCAGACGTTCGGCCGTTCCCGCCGCCAGCAACTTGCCTTGCCTCGCAACTTGGCGCGGCTCAGCCAGCCGGTCGACCAGAGATCGAACGTGCCGGTGTGCGCCGATTGCGCGGCCGAGGAACCCCGGCCAGATTTTCCCTTGGAGGGCGGCCCTCTCGTTCTGGAGGGCCGGGAGGCTGCGCCCTCCGGTGAGGAGGACTCGATGCGGCGCCTATTCGCCGGGCTGATCGTCTGCACTCTCGTGCTGCCTGGCCGCAGCCTCGGACAGGCCACCGGCGCAGCGCCCGTCTCTTCGAGCTGCAGCGACAGGAGCGGCGTGATCCGGGGACGGGCCGTAGGAATCGACCTCTCGGACACTCTGCAGATCGTCATCGACACCGACACGGGCCTGGTCAAGCTCAGCGCGCTTCCGACTCAGATCGCCAACCTGGTCCGCGGGGACATCGTCTCGTTCCGCTACCGCGACTACGGCGGCGAGCTCTGGATCGAGCTCGATCCTCCCGGCACGCCCGGCTCCCCCCAGATCTCACCCGAATCGTTCGGGCAGATGGGGGTCGTCTCCGGGCCGATCACCGGGCTCGACAAGAGCCACGGCCAGGTCTTCCTCCACGGACGCGCCTTCCGCACCCATCCCCAAATGCTCGAGAACCTGCTGCCCGGCGCTTTCGTGGACGTGACGTATGTGCAGTTCGGCAACGCCTACGGCGCCGTCTCCATCCAGCCGAGCAACCCCGGCTGCCCTCCCCGCATTCCTGGCACGACGCCCGCGCAGTCCCAGCCCGGCCAAGCTCCGCCGTAGGCCTGCTCGTCGGCGCTGACCCGCCTCGAACGAGCGGCCCACACCCGGGCCGCTTCGCCGAGCTGTCTCCCCTCTTCCCGCCCCTGCTGGCAGGAAGTTCCCATGCGCCTGCTCGAGTCCTCGCCCCTGCCAAGGGCAATGGAGCGGCGAGGGCGCGCTGAATACCTGACTTGAGGCCACACGCTCGCCGAGGAAACGAGGGGAGACTTCATGTCGACACGCCGCTCGCTGCTTTCCACAACTGCGCTTGCCTTTGCCTTGCTCGTCGCCCGCCCGGGCTTCGCCCAGCAGCCCGATCAAGGCGACGAGCAGGCCGTTCCCGATCAGGGACAGGCCGAGTCTCAACCACCTGCCCAATCGGCGCCGGCAGCTCCCGAGCAACCGCCCGCGCCTCCCTCCTGCCCCGAATGCCCGCCTTGTCACGAGTGCCCGCCGTGCCCCGAATGCCCGCCCTGCCGCTGCGCCAACTGGGGAAGCAGCCGCATCCTCGGCGACCACCAGTTCATCTTCCCGACCTTCGTCGAGGCGGCCTTCGTCTCGACCTACCTCGGGGCGAGGGTCGGGGCTGCCACCAACCAGATCGCCAATCTTCCGTTCGGCAGGCTCGGCAGGGTCGACATCGAGAACGTGAGGTTCGCCGAAGGCATCGACTTCGGCATTCGTCTCTTCGATGGGGTCGGCATCTTCGGGACGCTCGCGGGAATCGCCAACGTGGCGACCAACGCCCGCTCTCTGGTCATCCGCACCGGCCAGTACGAGCTCACCGCCCGCGGCGGGGCCATCGTCAAGCTGTTGCGGACCGACGAGACGCTGCTCTCCCTGCGCGCCCGCGTCGGCGCCGGCCGCGGGGCCAACTTCACGCTGGTGTCGCTGCTCAGCTCACTGACGGAGACCCCGGTTGCCGCGGTCGAGGACGTCGTCACCGGCAGCCTCGACCAGTTCCTCATCGTCCCCTTCTCGCGCTTCAACTGGGGCGGCAGCCTCGCCCTCGCCCAGGCGTTCTCGCCGGCCTTCTCCCTGCAGGCATCGCTCGGCCTCACCGTCGGGTCGACCACGCTCAAGCCTTTCGATCCCTTCCTCGACAGCAGGCGAGACCTCGACTTCTCCTCGCTGACGCCCGCGCTCGGCGTCGCGCTCGCCGGCGACGCGCGCACCGTCGGAGTTCCCCTGGCGCTGATGCTCGAGTGGGAGATCGCGAGGCCGCGGACGACCAACGAGCAGAACGACAGGACCCAGTCGCTGACCCAGAACACACTGGCCGCAGGCCTCTTCTACTCGGGGCGAGAGGACCTGCAGACCGGCATCCTCGCCTTCGCCGAGCTCGGCCTCGAGCCCATCAGCGGGTTCACGCCGACCGGCGAGCCCGCCGATTCGGACAAGCCGCGCATCTTCGGAGGCACGCTGACGCTGCGCTACGTCTGGTAGCTGGACGGCGGAGCGCGCAGCTCCGCCAAAGGGCCCGCGCTCCCGGCTCGCGGCCGACCGCCGCCGCCGAGACGCCGGCGGTAGTGATCGCCAGCGTATTTGCCGGTTCAGCGGCAGGGACGGACAGCGATAGCGATGGAGGGCGGAGCTCCAGCTCTGCCAAACGGCCCGGCGGTCCCTGCTCACGGCCAGCGAGACACCGGTGTGAGCCCGGCCGCCCTGAGCCGAGCCGAGGACCGAGCGCTACATGCGGTCCTCCACCAGCCGCCATCCGCTGTCGGTCTCCTGCACCACCATGTGACCCTTGAACGCGTCGCGCCCGTACTCGTAGAGCAGGCACTTGTCCTTGCTGTTGGGCGCGCAGGGCACCCGGCCCCTGTACTTGAACTCCACAGATCGCGCGCCGAGCGTCACCCCGCGATTGCCGGCGCCGTGCGTCACCCCGCGATCGTGCCGGGTGTCGAGCAGGCCGTGCGGATAGACCAGCTCCAGCTCGACACGGGTCGGCCGGTTTCCGGTCACGAGAAGCCAGACCAGGATGGACCCGGCGCCCAAACCCACGAGCACGAAGAGCACCGTCTTGAGCCGCGCCTGGAGTGCCGGATCCGGCTTCCGAGCTTCGCCCTCGGGTTCGCGTGCGCCCGCTTTGGTCGCCCGAGTCGCGAGCGCGCGACTGTAGGCGCCGGCCCCGCGCGAGGCGGCCGGCTTCTGCTCCTCGGCTGCGGCGATGACGCAGGTGGAGTCCTCGGGCACCGGCGCGACCAATTGATCGATGGTGGCGTCGAGATCGGTCGCTGCCGCCGGCGCGTCACGCGCGGCGGTGCTGCCCGGCGCATTTGCGCGGGGTGCCGTTGGGAACGGGATGACCGCGGTGCTCCCCTCGGGCGGCACGAGCTCGCTCTCGGTCGAGTCGAGGTCCGCCGAGAGGGCTGGCGCGGACAGGCCAGGGGCCGGCTCTTGGGCGCCGAGCAAGCCAGGCTGTATCGCCCGCGTCGCCGGCCCCGAATCGCCGTCGCGGCCACGCGGCTCCGTCTCGAAGAGCCCGGGCAGAGGCTCCGACGCGAACATCGTCGGCCCCTCGCCATCAGGCGGCTCGGTCTCGAAGAGCCCGGGCAGAGGCTCCGACGCGAACATCGTCGGCCCCTCGCCATCAGGCAGCTCGGTCTCGAAGAGCCCGGGCAGCGCCTCGGCTCCAATCATCGTCGTCGGCCCCTCGCTCTCGGGCTCCGTCTCGAGGAATTTTGGCAGCATGTCCGCGGCGAGCATCGTCGTCGGCCCCTCGCCCTCGGGCTCTGTCTCGAGGAGCCCTGGCAGCACTTCGGCGGCGATCATCGTCGTCGGCCCCTCGGCCTCGAGCGACTCGGTCTCGAGGAGCCCCGGCAGCGGAGAGCCCGCGACCTGCGGCAGCTCGCTCCTCGAAGGCCGCCTGGCCGAGGACGCCTGCGGCGCGGGCCCGGGTTGCTGGGCCGTGCTCGTCCCCCGTAGACCGGCCGCCGGGCCCCCGGCGTTCCCAGGCTGGCGAGGGCTGCGAGGCGGGTCGTCGGCCGCGGGCACGGCCGGCTTCGGCAGGTTCTCGCCTGTCGTCCGCCGGGAGGCCGCCACCGAAGGCTGCTTCTCCGAGCCGGCAACAGGGCTATTGCCCGTCCTCGAAGCCTGCGGCGGTTTCGCTGGTGGCCTGCCCTTGTCGTTCATCGCGCGCTCCCCTCAGCCCTTTTTCTGCCGCTCGCCAGCAATCGGGGCCAAGCCAATAAAGCCTACCATCGGGCTTCCCAGCGTCACCAAGCCGCACTCGCGCCGGCAGGACCCGCCGCCTCGGATCCGGTCGGCTACAGCAGCCCGTACGAGAAGCGAAGCTGGAAGAGCTGCTCCCAGACCGTCATCTGCCCCGCCCGGCGGTTCGGGTCCCGCGTGACGTTGAGCTGGTAGTTGAGCGAGGCGAAGCTGACCAGCCGCAGGCTTATCTGATTGCGCCAGGTGAGCACCGTGTTCTCGGGCTGGCGGAAGGGCACCAGCCCGTCGAGCTCGGTGCCGAGGATGACCCACCTCGAGATGCGCGCGATGCCGACGACCGCGCCTTCGAAGCCCTCGAGCTGGTAGTCGCTCACCCGCTTGATCCGGTTGCCTTCGGGCTCGTAGACCCGCTCGCCGTTGGCCCAGTACTGCCGAGCGCCCACGCCCACGCGCACGTCGAGATCGAAGGCCAGCGTGCGCAGCAGCCGCAGGTTCCCGCCCAGACCCTCCTTGACCTGCAGCGGCGAGAAGGGCGAGCCGAGCTTGACCAGGTCGGCGTCCTCCAGGGTCTCGACGGTGTTGCCGGCCTCGTCGACCACGTCGAGCGTCGTCGGAGCGTCGAAGCTCTTGAAGCGCGGCAGGATCTTCGTCTCCAGGCCCGCGCGTGCGTACGGCCCGAACCAGCGGCTCAGTTGGTAGATGTAGATCGAGTGCAGGTAGAGCCGGTCGACCGTCGGCTCGAACCGGTCGCTGCTCGCGGTGCGCAGCACACCCTCCTCGAGCTCGAGCCGGGTGAGGAAGAAGTGTGGCTCGTCGAGGTAGCGCACCATCGCGTCGAGATAGAAGCCGAGGTCGATGTTCCAGCCGTCGACCCCCGCCTCGTCGGTGTTCGACAGCTTGAAGTCGCCGCCGACGACGGCCTGCGAGCTCCAGTCCCCCGCCACCCGCCCGACCTCGTCCTCCTCGGCGAGCACGCCGGCGCCCCGGAAGTCGCCGCTCTCCTTGTCCTGCACGAGCACGAAGCGGGTCAGCTTGCCCGGCTCGAGGAAGACGGTGGCGAAGTTGGTGCGGTCGCGATAGGTGCCGCCGGACTGGATGACTTTGTAGAGGCCCGGCTCGAGGACCCAGATGCGAAGCTGCTCGCCCTGCTCCTCGTCGGCGCCGAAGCCGATGCCGAACTCCTCGCGGTCCCCGGCCGAGATCAGCTCGTAGGCGCCGCGGAAGGGGATGAAACGGTCGTCGACGACCCGCACCGCGAGCGCGGCCCACGAGGGCTCGACGGCGGTCACCCTGCCCTCCTCGACCGAGACCTCGACCGAGAGCTGCTGGGCGCGCGCGCCCGATCCGAAACGCACCCGATAGAGGCCCGGCTCGACGACGACGCGGCGCCCGGCCTGGCCTTCGCCGACCAGCTCGCCGTCGCGATAGACGGCCACCGCCGGCTCGGCGTCCGAATCCGAGAGCGCCGGCAGGAAGATGGCCCCCTTGCCGGCCGACATCGGCGTGTCGTCGGCGAGGAGCTGCGGGTGCTGGTTGAGCGCCGACTTGGGATTGGGAACGGCCAGCCCGGTCTGGACGGCCGCGGCCGGGCCCGCGCCGGCCTTGACGGCGGGTGTGGGCGAGGCGCGTTGCTCGACAGGAGGGGTCTCGCCGCGCGAGAGCGCCTCGAACTGGCGCGCGAGCCTCTCGACGACGAGGTTCATCTGCTCCTCGAGCAGCCCGCTCATCGCGCGCACGATGCTGCGGCCCTTGCTGCCGGTCACCTTGCGCCGCTCGTCGAAGGAGTGGCGCCAGACGACCACGTCATCGGAGAAGCGCACCAGCCGCAGCTCCATCGCCAGGTGCGCGAAGCTCGAGTCCTCGTCGCAGGCGAGCTCCTCGATGGCCTCGATCTCGCCCTCGAGCACGAAGTCGGGCGGCCTCTCGCGCAGCCTCTCGGTCACCTGCTGCGCGAGCCCCGACCCGCGCAGGTGCTTGCGGATGAGGTCGCTGACCATCTGCTGCGGCCGCTCGGTCCAGCGCCGGTCCTTGTAGTACTGGATTTCGTGGACGTCCTGGCGGAAGACCACCTGGTCGCCGCTGTAGGTGGGGCGGATGCGCAGGTCCTTGACGCGCACGGTGTACGGGTAGGGCTTCTCGAAGCTCGCCTTCGCCGCCGGATAGGTGAGCGTGTAGTAGTGGCGCAGCGCCGGCTGGGCGCAGGCCACCAGGCCGAGCAGCGCGAGCGCGCCGACAGCCACTCTGGAAGCCGCCCTCATCGGTCGCCCTCCCTGCGCAGGCCGCGCTCCTCGCCCCTGCCGAGCAGCAGCAGCGAGGGGTCGTCCTTGATGCGCTGCGAGAAGACGCTCAGGTTCTCCGAGGTCTCGCGCAGCCGCTCGACGGCGGTCTCTATCTCCTCCTGGCTCTGGACGAGCACGAGGTAGCCGCGCTCCATCAGGCGGTCGGCGGACTTGAGGGTCTTGCCGACGCCCTCCTCGCCCATCGCCGCGCGCGCGGCGGCCAGGGTCTGATCGAGCTGCTCGCGGCTGCGGCGCAGCTCGCCGGCGAGCGCGGCCGCCTCGGCGAGCAGGGTCTCGACCTTGGGCGAGGCCGAGTCGAGCAGCCCGTTGACTCGCGAGGTGGTGCCCTTGAGCTCGCGGGTGAGCTCCTCGACCTGGACCGAGGCGCGGGCGATGCGCTCGCCGAGCCCCTTGAGGTTGGCGCGGTTCTCCTCGACCGTCGCGTCGGCGGTGCGCAGGAGCTGGTTGGTGTTGTCGAGCACCGAGGCGACCTTGCCGCGCATCTCCGGGGTGGTGATGGCGTTGAGGTTGTCGACGAGCTGCTCGAGCTTGGCGGTGATGACCGCGGCCTTGTCGCTCAGCTCGTCGATCAGCGAGACGCCCGCGGGGATGGTCTCGCCCGGCTCGCGCTTGCGCGCGCTGCGACTGCCGCGGCTCAGCTCGATGTACTTGAGGCCGGTGATGCCCATGCTGCCCGCGCTCGCCACGCTGTCCTCGGCGACAGGCGTGCCGCCCTCCAGGCTCAGCTCGACGACGAGCGTCGAGACGTCCTCGGGGTCGACCTTGATCGACTCGACCCGTCCGATGCGGATGCCGCTGTACTTGACCGGCGAGCCGACCTCGAGGCCGTTGAGCGAGGCGTTCGCGTCGGAGAAGCGCACCGAATAGAGGTCGCGCTTCTCGCCGAGCTTCATGCCCGCGAGCACCAACAGCCCGCCCACCAGGACCGCGAGGCCGACCGCCACGAAGATCCCCAGCCGCACCTTTTGAGCCCGCGTCACCGCCATCCAAGCACCCTCGCCTCCGGCGCCGAAAGGCCGCCGGAGCAGGGCGCGAGTGTTTCATGCTTCTGTCGCCCTTGGAACATTGGGGGTGCGAGGGGCGCCTGGCCCGAACCCGAGCGTTCGCGAGAACCTTTGCGACGACGAAATGGATGGATTCGGCGGCCGCGCCGGGCGCCGCCGTCTCGACGGCATGCCCGCGAAAGCGCCACGGCGGCCATCCGCCGCGCGCCGCTGGTCGGGAAGACCAACGGAGTGCCGCAGCCAAGTGAGCGGTGCGGGTCCGCACGCGCGCCGGCGGCCGAATACGAGCGCTTTTTTGGCCAAAGAGGCCCAGGAAGGCCCCTGGCTGGCCCGTAGAGCGATTTTGCGTCGCCGGGCTGCCTTCAATAGGGCTGGCGGTCGATCGGCGCTCCTAGGGCCATCCCAGGGCCTTGAGGGTGCCTTCCGGGGCGACCGGCAACAGTGCGGATTTACAGGTGAAAATGAGCACCATCCGGGTGTTCCGGGGAGCGCCAGCCCCCGTGCTGGCGGCCCCGGCGGCTCGGGCCGCCGGAGAGAAGGACACCCCCAAGGAGCCGGCCAAGCGCCCGGTACGGAGCTCAGCGCGACCGGGCCCGGGCGCCCCTTCAGACCACCCCGAGGTCCAGCCTCGCCGACAGCCGCACGAGCGCCTCGACGCCCCCGACGCTGTTGCCGTTCGAGTCGAGCGCGGGGTTGAAGACCCCGATGCCCATCCGATTGCGCACCGCGGCGACGATGCCGCCGCCCACGCCGCTCTTGGCGGGGATGCCCGCGTCGATGCCGAAGGCTCCCGAGCCGGTGTAGAGGCCGCAGGTCATCATCACGCTCTTGACGATGCGCGCGGTGCGCGGCGCGACCAGCTCGCGGCCGTCGAGCGGGCTGCGCCCGTCGAAGGCGAGGAAGGCGCCGATGCGCGACAGCTCCACCGCGTCGAGCGCGATCGAGCATTGGCGGATGTAGACGTCGAGGACGTCTTCGACCGGCGGCTCGAACAGGCGCATCTCCTTGAGCACCCAACCGATGGCGCGGTTGCGCGCGGCGGTGGCCCTCTCCGACTCGTAGACCCGCTCGTCGATGCCGACGTCGGGACGGCCGACGACCCGGGCGACGAAGGCGCGAAGGCCCTCGAAACGCTCGTCGGGCGAGTCGCCCGGCAGCAGGCCAACGACGACGATGGCCCCGGCGTTGATCATCGGGTTGAAGGGCTTGCGCAGCGCCGAGGTCTCCAGCCGGATGATCGAGTTGAACGGGTCGCCGGTCGGCTCTTTGCCGACGCGGCTGAAGACCGCGGCCTCGCCTACCCTCTCGAGCACGTACGCAAGGGTGAGCACCTTCGAGATGCTCTGGATGGTGAAGCGCACGCCCGCTGCGCCGCAGGCGGTGACCCCGCCCCCGGCTTCGGTGATCGCGATGCCGAGAAGCGACGGGTCGGCCTCGGCGAGCGCGGGGATGTAGTCGGCGGGACGGCCCTGCGCGACCAGGGGCCGGACCTCTTCGAGGATCGAGGCGAGAGTGCTTTTCATGGCATTTCGCCCAATGCACCGGGCGCCATTCCGAAGTGCGGACCGGGAAAATCTACTCCCGCGGCAGGAAAATGAAAATAATTGTCGGGACCGAAGCCCGCGCTGCAGGTCGGGGACCCCGCGGCAGCTCGCTCCCGCGCGCCTTCTGCCCCGCGGGGCCTCGCCCCTCGTCGAAACCGCCCCTACCCCGTCCCCTCGAGCAGCTCGAGGGCGCTGCGCTCCTTGCGGATCTCGCCCGCAGCGACCCGCCCGAAGAACGCTTGGCTCTCCGGGTGCGGCGCGGCCTTGACCTCGGCGAGCGTCCCGTCGGCTATCGCCTTGCCCCCCGAGAGCATCAGCACGCGGTCGGAGATCTTCTCGATGCTCGCCAGCTCGTGCGTGACCACGACGAGCGACATGCCGAACCTGTCGCGCAAGCGCAGCAGCAGCTCGTCGAGCTCGGCGCTGGTGAGCGGGTCGAGGCCGGCCGAAGGCTCGTCGCAGAAGATGAGAGGCGGGTCGAGCGCCATCGCGCGGGCGAGCGCGGCGCGCTTGCGCATCCCGCCGCTCAGCTCCGAGGGCAGCAGGCTCTCGGCGTGCGCCAGCTCCACCTGCGCCAGCTTGAGCCGGACTATCTCGCGGACGATGGGCTCGGGCAGCTCGGTGTGCTCGCGCAGCGGCAGCGCGACGTTCTCGCCG
This sequence comes from Myxococcales bacterium UBA5297, assembly GCA_002408385.1. Classification (GTDB taxonomy): domain Bacteria; phylum Myxococcota; class Myxococcia; order Myxococcales; family UBA5297; genus UBA10939. The sequence goes on along the minus strand of DHSB01000178.1, from coordinate 26,911 downwards.
ATGGTGAGCGAGCCGAGCAGCGCGCCGTACTGGAAGAGCACGCCGATTCGCGTCAACAGCCTCTCGCGCGCAGCCCCTTCGACGGCCGTCAGGTCCTCTCCGAGCAGGCGCACCGAGCCGGCGGCCGGCTGCAGCAGGCCGATGCAGTGCTTGAGCAGCGTGCTCTTGCCGCAGCCGCTGCCGCCGAGCACGACCCGGATCTCCCCGGGCCCGACGGTGAGGTCGACGCCGTCCAGGATGGTGCGCTCGCCGTAGCGGGCGACCAGGCCGCGCACCTCGAGGAGCGGCGAGCTGTCTGCCGAAGCCTTGGTCATCGAGGCGACAGTGTAGCGGCGCGGCCTCCCCTCGACCAACGCGATCGTGGAGCCCCGTTCGTCGGCCCGAGTGCGCTCTCCCGCCTGGAAATGGACGAGAGAGGGGGCAAGCGGAGGGCGCACCGGCGGGAAAAGCGCCCCGGCGCGCTCCAGGCCCGCCTCTCGCGCCCTCCGGGGATTGGGCGGCGGAGCGAGCGGCTCGAGGCAAGGCTGGCCCTCAAGCGAGCGAACCCATCCAGACCGCGCCGCGCATCGACGGCGGCTGCAGGCCTTGGACAACCCGCGGGCGCGAGTACCTGACGCAGGACAAGAAGAACCGGGGGCTCGGCGGCTTTGTCGCCTGGCGGGTCAAGGAGCTGCGGCGCTTCATCCGCCGTGAGGCGCCTCGCCAAGCCGTCGGTTTTCCGGCATCTTTTTCGCCACCGGCTGGTAAGACCAGCGCTCGTTCAACCGAAGTCTGGCCCCCGGCAGCACAGGAGAGAAGGCATGGCAACCGCAGTCGATCCGAAGAGCCGATTCGCAGGTGTCCGGACCGCGATCCGCGCCGCCGCGATACTCGGGGCGCTCCTCTTCGTCCTTCAGCCCGCCCCGGCGGCCGCCGCGGCCGCTGCGGAGAAGCCGTCGCCCAAGGCTGCGACGAAGAGCGACGCCAAGAACGCGGCAATGCCCGCGAGCAAGGCCTCGGCGCCCGAGACAAATGCGAAGACGGTGAAGCGCAAGGGCTTCACTGCGCTCGAGAGTTGGGCCAACGGCGCGCCGCGGATCGTGGCGCGAAAGTGGACCGAGGGCGAGGTGGCGCATCAAGAGCAGTGCTTCTACTCGCCCGAGGGAGAGGAGCTCGGCTGCGGCACCCTCAGGAACGGCTCGCCCTGGGACGGCACGTTCGTCCGCTGGGCCAAGCCATCCAAGCCCGCGGGCGATCCGCCGGCGGCGCCCCGGGAGACGACCTCGTGGCGAGAGGGGCGCAAGCACGGCCTCTGGCGCGCGTTCAATCCCGACGGCTCGCCGCAGGCCGAGCTGCGCTTCGAGAACGGCAAGCTCACCTCGAAGGGGGTGGTGTTCAAGAAGCCGAAGGGGCCCGCGGCGCCTCGTCAATAGCCGCGCTCGAACTCCACGCGGTGCGCGAGCGGCTCGCCCGCCTCGAAGCGCTTCAGGTTCTCGAGGAACAGCCGCGCGATGTCAGCCGGGAAGCTCGTCGCCGCGTTGTGCGGCGTGATGTAGCAGCCCGGCAGCGTCCAGAGCGGATGCTCGGGCGGCAGCGGCTCCTCCTCGAAGACGTCGAGCACCGCGCCGCGGATGGCGCGCCGTCCCAGCGCGTCGACGAGCGCGGCGGTGTCGATGATCGAGCCGCGGCCGACGTTGATGAGGACCGCGTCCGGGCGTAGCTGCGCGAGGGCCTCCCTGCCGAGAAGGTGCCGGGTCGCGGGGGTCGAGGGCAAGGTGACGACCGCGTAATCGGCGCCGGACAGGAACTTGGGCAGCTCGCCGCCGCTGTAGACCTTGTCGACGGCGGGCGACTCCGCCGGGGCACGCCGGTAACCGATGGTCTTCATCCCGAAGGCGCGCGCCGTCCCGGCGATGTGCGCGCCGATGGAGCCCAGCCCCATCACGCCGAGCGTCAGGCCGGCGAGGCTGCGGTACGGCTCGTCGCGCCACTCGCGGCGCTGCTGCTGCTCATGGAGCGCGAACAGGCGCCGCTCGAGGGCGAGGATCCACGCGAAGACGTACTCGCTCATCAGCGGGCCGAAGACACCCTTGACGCCGGTGAGCTGGTAGTCGCGCCGCAAACCCGGGCGAGTCAGGGCGTCGACGCCGGCGAAGGTCGACTGCACCCAGCGCAGGCGGGGGGCCTCGTTGACGATCGCGGCGACGAGCGCCGGCGCCCCCAGGACAATCTCGACCGAGCCGAGGAACTGACGCGCCGAGTCGGCATCGGCCGCCAGGCGGAGCGTCAGCTTTGGCGCCTCGGCGCGAAGAACGGGCGCGTACTCTTCGGCATCGGGCGCAAGAACGAGCAAGTCGGTCATCTCTCCTCCGGAGGTGGGGCGCGCATTCTAGGCGGCAGCACGCCGTTGGAGCGCTGCGCCTCGCGGCCCCGATTCGCCGCTCATCGCGCCTGCGGTCGGTCACCGTCCGCGAAAAGCCGAAGACCCGCGGGGTCGAGTGGCCCGGTCAGATGAGGATGTAGAAAACGACGCTGAAGAAGCAGTCGGCGACGATGATGTAGAAGATCGACGCGACGACCGAGGAGGTGGTGGTCCTGCCGACCTCGGCCGCCCCTCCCTGGACCCGGAAGCCGTAGAACAGGCCGATGAGCCCGATTCCCCAGGCGAAGGCGACGCTCTTCACCAAGCCGGTCAGCAGGTCTTGAGGCCCGAGCGCCTCGAGCATCTGGTTGAGGAAGGCGACCGGGGCGATGTCCAGGTAGAAGATGCCGACGACGAAGCCGCCGAGGATGCCGAGCAGGTCGGCGAACACCGTGAGCAGCGGCAGCGTAATCGTGATCGCGAGCAGCCGGGGCACGGCGAGGAAGCGGATGGGATCCATCCCCATCACCTGCAGCGCGTCGATCTCCTCGGAGACCTTCATCGTGGAAATCTCCGCGGCTATCGACGACCCGGAGCGGCCCGCGACGAGGATGGCGGTCATCAGCGGCCCCATCTCGCGGATCATCGCCACGCCGGTGAGGTTGGCGACGAAGATGGCCGCGCCGAACTGCGAGAGCTGGTGGGCCGACTGGAAGGCGAGCGTCAGGCCTACCAGGAACGAGATGAGCCCGATGATCGGCAGCGCCTGGGAGCCGATGAAGACCGCCTGCTCGGTGAGCGCCGACCAGCGCACGGTCTTCGGCCGCACAACCCCCCAAAGCACCGCAGCGCTCGCATCGGCGGCCGTCTGCAAGAAGTCACGGAAGGCCCCCGCCGCGTCGCTCACCGCGCCCCCCAGCGACTCGAGCCCGCCGGCTGGCCTCGCCCCCCCCGCGGGTGGCTCGCGGGGCTTGAACATCGCCAGCGCGCGCCGGGCGTGCTCGCTCGCCGCGGTCAGCCGGAGCCCGCCGCCCGCCTTCGCGGCGAGCCGCGAAGCCTGGACGAGGACGGCGACCGCGGCGCTGTCGACCTCGTCGACCGCCGAGAGGTCCAGCGCGACCCGTGGAGCAGGCTGCGACACGAGCCGCTGCAGCAGCTCCGAGAGCTCGCCTGCGACCCCGCGCTCGAGCCGGCCCTCGACGCGCACGAGCGGTCCTGTCTCCAGCTGCTCGACTCGATAGCGCAGCGCCCCGGCCATGGGCCGCATCCTCGCCGTTCTGTCGGGCGGTTGGAAGGTTTCCAAGCTCAACACTGGCGGCACCGCCCGCCCGCCTCGTGTGAGAATGAGCGGGCATGCGATCGGTTCCGCTCATTGCCACAATCGGCCCGCTCCTCCTCATGCTCGCCACCGGCTGCGTCGGCGTCCCCTTCGCCACGCCGCCACTTCAGGCCACCTTGGGCACCGGCGTGCGCTCGAGCAGCCCTCATCGCGAGGATGCGGTCTTCGACATCCCCTTGCAGGTGCGCGCCGCGGTCCACCCTTTGGCCCTCGCGCCCTCGTTGGTGGGGCGAAGAGCCGACTTCGGAGTCGGCTACCTGCTCGACGCCGGAAGCGCCGGGCGCACCCACGGCACCTATCTCGAGGCCTCCGGCGTCCTCGCCGCCGGTCCGATAGGCGACGGCTGGGGCCGCCTGAGCCTCCGGCTCCAGGGTCGCCTGCTGTTCGACGGCAGCGATGGCCGGCTTGGCCAGGGAGCGGCGCTCCAACTCACCGGCGACTACGGGGTCTTCGTCGACGGCCCGTTCGATTCAGCCGACCAGGACGGCGGAGCCTTCGGGTACTCGTTCGGTGAAGGCGGCGTCGGGTTCTACCTCGAGGCGGCAGGCTTCCGGGTGGCTGAGACAGCGGGCTGGTCGGCGACCACCGGGCTGCTGTTTCGGCTCCCCGCCTCCGTCGGCTTTGCCTGGACGTGGTTGAGCAACGTTCTCTGAAGTATCGGCAAGGCACCCCTGAAGATCTGTCGAAGAATCCTTCGCGCGGATACCCGGTCAGCCCGAGCCCCTTCGGCCGGCGCCGGGGGGAGCCGGTGGCGAGCCGCGCTGAAGGAGATTTCGCGACGGACCTTGAGAGCGCGAGCTGGCCGGGCCTATCGCCATCGGTCTGCGAAATAGAGCGAACCGGCGCGCGGCAGGGCTTCCCGATGCACCTTGAGCCCGCGCCCCTTCGCTGCCGCGAGCGCCAGGGAAAGCGCTCTCGGGTTGCAGCCGACAGGGCGTTCCCACGGCTTTGAGCGCAGCCGCAGCACGGGCGCCTGCTCGCCAACCCGCTGGGGCCGATTCGCCTTGCAGAGCTGCGGTTCCCAGCGCATAACGGCTCGACTTCCCAATGGTTCGAGAGGAGGCCTCACGATGGCTTGGAAAGGCAGCTCCCCTGAGTACGACGTGCCGGATCCCGCCGAGGTCATCCGGATGGTGCGCAACCGCTACGGCAAGGTCTGGAGGAAAAAAGGCCTGCTCACCGGGTTGGCGCTGCTCGGCGTTTGGGCCGCGGTGAGCTCGTACTACCAGGTCGAGCCCGACGAGGTCGGCGTCATCCGCCGCCTCGGTCGCTACGCGGGGGTGACCGACCCCGGCCCGCACTTCAAGATCCCGCTCATCGAAACGGTGACCAAGGTCCCGGTGCAGCGGCAGATGAAGATGGAGTTCGGCTTCCGCACCGCGGCCACCGGCACGCGCACCTCGTATGCCCAGGGCAACGACCATCTGCGCGAGTCGCTGATGCTCACCGGCGACCTCAACGTCGCGGTCGTCGAGTGGATCGTGCAGTACAAAATCAAGGATCCGTCCCAATACCTGTTCAAGGTGCGCAACGTGAGCGAAACCCTGGCGACGCTGGCCGAGGCCTCGATGCGCTACGTCGTCGGCGATCACTCGGTCAACGAGGTGCTCACCACCGGGCGCCAGAAGGTGGCCGACAAGGCGAAGGTGCTGCTCCAGCAGCTCGCCGACCGCTACGAGTGCGGTGTCGACGTCCAGCAGGTGGTGCTCCAGGACGTCAACCCGCCCGACCCGGTCAAGCCGTCCTTCAACGAGGTGAACGAGGCCATCCAGGAGAAGGAGCGGGCGATCAACGAGGCGCAGGCCGAAATGAACAAGGAGCTGCCGCGCGCCCGCGGCGAGGCCGAGCAGCTCGTGCGTGCGGCCGAGGGCTACGCCATCGAGCGCGTCAACCGCGCCCGCGGCGAGGCCGAGCGGTTCGTCACCGTCTACCAGGAGTACCAGAAGGCTCCCGACATCACCCGCCGGCGCATGTACCTCGAGACGCTCTCCAAGCTGCTTCCGCGAGTCGGCACCAAGGTGGTCGTCGACGATGCCGCCAAGGGCATGACGCCCATTCTGCAGATGGACCGCGCTCCGATGAGCAGCGCACGCGCCGCGGCAGTGGCCGGAGGTGACCGATGAGAACCATCCAGTACGCGCTTCTCGCCACGGCGAGCCTCGCGCTCACGGGCTGCTTCGCCTACACCCTCGACGAGACCGAGCAGGCGGTCATCACCCGCTTCGGCGAGCCTCAAGGCAATCCGGTCACCGAGCCCGGTCTGCACTTCAAGGTGCCCCTCGCCGACAAGGTCAACCGCTTCGAGAAACGCTGGCTCGAGTGGAACGGCGACCCGAACCAGATCCCGACCAAGGACAAGAAGTACATCTGGGTCGACACCTTCGGCCGCTGGCGCATCTCCGACCCGCTGCGCTTCTTCCAGCGCATGCACGACGAGCGCACCGCGCAGTCGCGCCTCAACGACATCATCGACGGCGAGACCCGCAACGCCATCGCCAGCTACAACCTCATCGAGGCGGTCCGGGCGACCAACCGCGCCTTCGAGGACGAGGAGCACGTCGAGAACGAGCGCCGCGAAGAGCTCGGCAAGATCGAGGTGGGCCGCGAGCAGCTCACCCGGCAGATTCTCGAGCGCGCCAAGGCGGTCGTCTCCGAGTTCGGAGTCGAGCTGGTCGACGTGCAGATTCGGCGCATCAACTACGTGGACGAGGTCCAGGTGAAGGTCTTCGAGCGCATGATCTCCGAGCGCAAGCGCATCGCCGAGCGCTCGAGGTCCGAGGGCATGGGCAAGGCCGCCGAAATCCGCGGCCAGAAGGAGCGCGAGCTCAAGTCGATCCAGTCCGAGGCCTACCGCCGCGCCGAGGAGGAGCGGGGCAAGGCCGACGCCGAGGCGACGAAGATCTACGCCGCGGCCTTCGGGCGCGACGCCGAGTTCTACCAGTTCATGAAGACGCTCGACGCCTATCCCCACGCGGTCGACTCCTCGACCTCGCTGTTCATGGGGACCGATTCGGACTTCTTCCGCTATCTGAAGAGCGCCACGAAGCGATGAGCGTGCCTCCGGGCGAGAGCTACTACGAAGTCCTCGGCGTGCCGCGCACGGCGACGCAGGAGCAGATCCGCTTCTCGTACCGTGCGCTGGCCGCCCGCTACCACCCGGACAAGCACCAGGGAAACCCTCTTCAAGAGCTGGCGGCCGAGAGGCTCGCGCGCCTCAACGAAGCCTACGAGGCGCTCTGCGATCCGCAGCGCAGGGCGGCCTATGACGCCTCGCTCGACGCCGCGCTCTTGCGCGGATGGCGCTGGGGATTCGCCGGCTCGAAGCGCAAGCGGCTGCCCCTGTCGGCGATCGTCATCGTCGGAATCCTCGCCCTGGTGCTCTTGCGCCCAATGATTCGGGTGATCGCGGTGTTGGCCCGAGCCGTGAGCGGAACGCCTTTCGGGCTCGTGCTCTTCGCGGGCCTGGCGAGCGGTGGCTTGTGGTGGTGGATCAAGCGGCGACGCCGCCTTCGGCCGCCTCGATGAGGAGAGCCGACGAGGAGAGCCGCCCCCTCGTCGCCCAAGCGGAATGTCGTTCGACGATGGCTTCGCGGCTGCCCGGGCCTCGCCCGCGAGCGGCCGAGGCCGCCGAGAGGCTCTGCGGCTGCCTCGACTCACGCAGGACCGCGCCCCGTTGGAGCGGGCCGCGAGTAGACTGCGCCGAATCCCGGGGTTGCCCGGGGTGTTCTTGGGGGCAACGAGAAACGGAACTGAATGACTGACATCCCGACGTTCGCCTCCCTGGGCCTCTCCCCGAGTGCCCTCGCCTCCCTCGATCATGCCGGCTTCACCAAGCCCACCCCCATCCAACAGAGAGCGATCCCGCCCGCGCTTGCCGGCCGCGACCTCATCGGCTGCGCGGCTACCGGAACGGGCAAGACCGCGGCCTTCGTACTCCCGATAGTCGAGCGCCTGCAGGGCCGGCGCGGCCCGCGCGCGCTGGTTCTCGCGCCCACCCGCGAGCTCGCCCTGCAGATCTCCGAGCACCTCGAGCTGTTCGGCAAGGCACGAGCCGTCTACGGCGCGGTGCTCATCGGCGGGGTCGGCATGGAAAAGCAGGTCCAGGCCCTGCGCGAGAAGCGCCAGGTCGTCATCGCCACCCCTGGCCGGCTCATCGATCATCTCGAACGCAGGACCGCGACCCTCGAGAGTATCGAGATCCTCGTCCTCGACGAAGCCGACCGCATGCTCGACATGGGCTTTCGTCCCCAGCTCGAGCGCATCCTCGCGCGCCTGCCGAAGGCCCGGCAGACGATGCTCTTCTCGGCGACGATCGCCCACGAGGTCGCCGAGCTCGCGCAGCGCCACCTCGACAAGCCCGTGCGCGTGGAGATCGAGCGCAGCGGCACCGTCGCCCAGCGCGCCCTCCAGCGCGTCTTCCACGTCCCGTCCCTGGAGAAGACCGCCCTGCTGCTCGCCCTGCTTGCCGAAAGCGGCGAGAGCACGCTCGTCTTCACCCGCACGAAACACCGCGCCGACAGGCTGTGCCGCGCGCTCTCGCGAGCCGGCCACCAGGTCGCACGCATCCATGGCGACCGCACGCAGGGTCAACGTCAGAAGGCGCTCGAAGGCTTCCGCAACGGCGACTTCCGGGTTCTCGTCGCCACCGACATCGCGGCCCGCGGACTCGACGTCGAGCAGATTGGCCACGTCGTCAACTACGACCTGCCGCAGGTGCCCGAGGACTACGTCCACCGGGTCGGGCGCACCGCGCGGGCCGCGGCGAGCGGGCGGGCCTCGAGCTTCTGCTCGCCCGAGGAGCAACCGCTGCTGCGCGACATCGAGCGGCTCACCCGCAGGCCGGTCCCGACGAGTGAGGTGCCTCGCGATTCGCCGGTCTTCGTGGCCGAGCTCGCCAAGCTCGCCGAGCGCAAGGCCAACGCCCCGACGCCCCGGCCGGCAGGCCGCGGCGCTACGGGTTCGGCCCGCGAGCCCGAGCGCTCGAGAAAGCCGGGCCCTCGGGCGAAGGGGCCCTCGGGCGGGCCAGCCAGCACGAAGGCCGGCAGGCTCGCCCCAAAGCCGGGGACTCGGCCGGCCCACCCGGCGAAGAGAGCCGCGCACAGTGGTGGAGGACGCTCGAAGCGCAGGGGCTAGCCTTCGGCGGCTCGCGAGAGGCGCGGCGAGTGTTGGCTACCGGACCGGGTAACCCGCGAGAACCTCGGCATCGTTCGCACCCGGGGCGATCGGGTTTGACTTTCTTCGTCCAGCCCGTCTAGGGTGCCCGGGTTCGCTCCGAGAGGATCGAATCGCCCGCTCGATCCTGGACGGGCTGAAACAGAAAGACCGGAACATGGCGACTGGTACCGTGAAGTGGTTCAACGACGCGAAGGGCTTTGGCTTCATCACGCAGGACAACGGTGGTCCGGATGTCTTCTGCCACCACACCGCTATCCAGGCTGAGGGCTTCCGCACCCTGGCCGAGGGGCAGCAGGTCGAGTTCGACGTCTCCAAGGGCCCCAAGGGCCTGCAGGCGGCGAACGTCCGCCCGATCTCCTGAGCCTCTATCGGTTCTGTTGAGATGAGCCAGCCCCGGCCTCCGTCGAGAGGTCGGGGCTCGCTGTTTGCGGGGCTCGGTCACGAGCGCGAAGCCCAGAAGCGCGCCGGCCTCCGCCCGAGCGAACCTGCCGGCGGCCAGGCTCGCTTGCGCCGCACGCCCGGCTCGCGAAGACCCCGGCCCAGTCGCGCTTTCAGCCCCGGCCTCCGTCGAGAGGTCGGGGCTCGCTGTTTGCGAGGCTTGGCCACGAGCGCGAAGCCCGAAAGCGCGTCGGCCTCCGCCCGAGCGAACCTGCTGGCGGCCAGGCTTGCTTGCGCCGCACGCCCTGCCCGAAGGCCCCGCCCCAGTCGCGCGTCCAGGGGGCGACTCAGATGAGCGCGGTCGGCCTCGAGGAGCGCGAATCGTCGCGGTTGCGCCTCCACTGCCTGATCACGAGGACGAGCAGCGTGAGGGCGGTCAGCGGAAGGACGAACACGCCCATGATCCACCTGAAGGTCGGCAGCGCCGGGTTGTTCGACGCGTCGAGGATGAGGTAGGCGGTGTAGGCGACGTAGTAGCCGAGGAACATCGCGCCCTCCCAGCGCTCGATGCGCAGGCCCGTGAAGACGACCGGCAGACAGGCGACGGCGACGGCGATCATCACCGGGATGTCGAAGCCGAGCGCCACCGGGGAGACCGCGATTCCGTCGGGGGAAAACGTCGCGCTGAATCCGAGCACGCTGAGGATGTTGAAGATGTTGCTGCCGACGATGTTGCCCACGGCGATGTCGCGCTCGCCGCGGACGGCGGCGATGACCGAGGTCGCCAGCTCAGGCAGTGAAGTGCCCACCGCCACGACGGTGAGGCCGATGATGAGCTCGCTGACGCCGAGCACGCGCGCGATCGCCACCGCTCCGCCGACGAGCCAGTCCGACCCGACGACGAGCATCCCCAGACCCGCGACGACGAGAATGAGATCGATGCTCCAGTGCCGCCGGTTGCCGACCGGCACCTCTTCCTCGGCGCCCTGAGACTGCGCTCGGCGCCCTTCGCGGACGAGCAGTACCGTATAGCCGACCGCGCCCGCCGCGAGCACGATGCCATCTATCCGCCCGATCTTGCCGTCCAGGCCGATCAGCAGCACCAACACCGAGAGCGCGACCATCAGCGGCACGTCGAAGCGCACCAGCCGGTCCTGCACGACCAACGGCGCGACGAGGGCCGACAGCCCGAGGATGAGCAGGACGTTGCAGATGTTGCTGCCGACCACGTTGCCCAAGGCGATGTCGGCCGTTCCCGACCAGGCCGACGAGACGCTGACCGCGAGCTCGGGAGCGCTGGTGCCATAGGCGACGACGGTGAGGCCGATGACGATCGGCGGGATGCGCATGACCGCCGCGAGGTGTGAAGCGCCGCGCACGAGCAGCTCGGCTCCGAGCAGAAGCAACCCGAACCCGACGATGAACAGGACGAGGGTGAGCGTTTCCATGGGCGAGCGACTCCTGGTTCCGAAGCGCGCGTTGGCCGATCGTCGGCACGACGATTCGCCAGGAGATTACCAGCACGGACCGGAAACGCGCCGCGGCGCTTCTCGGTGGAGAGGCGCCTGAAGAGGCGGCGCCGGGCGCATCGCCACGAGCGCCAAGCGCCCCTCTCCGCCGACCTGCGACCCGTCGCTCGGGCTCCGGGCTCAGCTCGGGCTCTCGACTCTCGACTCTCGACCTGCGCCTACACCGTCCTGTCCGCTGCCTCCATCAGATACCTCTCGAGCAGCCGCAGGTCCTCTTCGGCCGACTCGATGCGCGCGGGGAACGCCAGACCTTGCAGCCGCTCGTCCACCCGTGCCTTGCGGTCGAGGATCTTCCAGAACGACAAGCGCTGCTGCGCCACCAGCAGAAGAGCCTCGAGCTCGAAGACGCGGCTGAGCGGTGAGTAGCCGACAAGCCGCCCGTTGAGCTTGATTCTGCCGGCCTTCTCGGCCAGCCACCCGCCCGCCTCGCCGAGCACTGAGCGCGAGACCTCGGTCTTCCGGGCGATCTCGTGCAAGGTGTCGCGCTCGCTCTCCAGCTTGGTGACGAGTTGCTTGAGGAAGGCGCCGAGCTCGCCTTCCGAGTTCTCGCCGAGCGTCCGGCGTGCCAGCTCGACCCCGGCCGTCGAGACGACCATGTGGTCGCGCAGGAAGATGGCGAACTGCTTCTCCCGCGAGACTCCGCCTGCTACGCGTGTCAGGACGTTGGTGATCACGCTCGCCATGGCCCAATCCTCCCAACGGCTAAGGTCGGCACCGGCGACAGCGCGATCAATCGAGCCGGACAGCCCCTCTTTCGCTCGCGCTGCCCGCCCATCCAACGCCTCGGTCGCTCCTCGCCTCCCGAGGCCGCCAACCCGTTCCCGGGCGGCGCTCGGCCGCTGTTCTCCGCGGGCGAATAGCCTCGCGGACCTCACGGTTACGACCGCTTCGAGAAGCTCCGCCAGACGGTTCGCCAGGGCGGGTTCCAAGGGCGCCCTTGCGGCCCCGCGTCGAGGTCATCCGCCGATGAGACTCCACTTGCTGCCCGCCTTCCTGCTGCCCTGCATGGCGTTCGCGCTGGGTGCCTGCGGGCAGGCAGGCGAGGGCTGGCCAGTCGAACCCGACGACCCCGCGGCCGGCTATCAACCCGGCCCCGCCTTGCCGCCGGACGACCCCGGGCCGGCCGACCTCACCTTCGAGATCGACGCGACCCGCGACGCTCGGGCGATCTCGCCCTTCATCTACGGCACCAACCAGCCGGACTGGACGGGCAAGTCCCGCTACCTGCCCTTCGCTCGCTCCGGCGGCAACCGCTTCACCGCCTTCAACTGGGAGAACAACGCCTCCAACGCCGGCTCCGACTGGAGCAACCAGAACGACGCCTATCTCGGCAGCTCCGACATGCCGGGCGACTCGCCGCGCGCCTGGACCGAGGCGGCCCACTCGGCCGGCGCCTCGTTGCTGATGACCGTCCCGATGCTCGGTCACGTGGCGGCCGACAAGTCGCCCGAGGGCGACGTCAACCAGACCGCCGACTATCTCCAAACCCGCTTCCACGCCTCGGTGGCCCGCAAGGACGGCGCGTTCAGCTTCCCTCCCGACACCGCCGACCGCGTCGTCTACCAGGACGAGTTCGTCGCCTGGCTCGAGAGCGAGTTCCCGCACGTGCGCACCGACCCGAGCCGGACCCTCTTCTACTCGCTCGACAACGAGCCCGACCTCTGGGCGGGCACCCACCCGCGCCTCCACCCCGAGCCGGCGACCTATGACGAGCTGTCGCGCAAATCGACAGAGCTCGCCTCGGCCATCAAGGACGTGGCGCCCGAAGCCCTCGTCTTCGGTCCGGCGAGCTACGGCTGGCACGGCTTCAAGACCCTGCAGGACGCGCCCGACGGCGGCGGCCGCGACTTCCTCGACTTCTACCTCCAAGAGATGCGGCGCGCGGAGTCGGCGCACGGGCGCCGGCTGCTCGACGTGCTCGACATCCACTGGTACCCCGAGGCGACCGGCGGCGGCGTGCGCATCACCGGCCAGGAGTCGAGCCCGGAGGTCGCCGCGGCGCGCGTGCAGGCGCCGCGCTCGCTCTGGGACCCGGGCTACGTCGAGTCGAGCTGGATAGCCGACTTCTCCACCCTCGGCCCCATCCGCCTGCTGCCGTGGCTCCAGGAGAAGATCGACGCCCACTACCCGGGCACCCGCCTCGCGGTCACCGAATACAACTACGGCGGCGGCGGCCACATCTCCGGCGGCGTCGCCCAGGCCGACGTGCTCGGCGTCTTCGGGCGCGAGGGCGTCTTCGCCGCCGCGCTGTGGGAGCTCGCCGAAGACCAGCGCTTCATCCACGCGGGTTTCGACATGTTCCGCAGCTACGACGGCAACGGCGGGGCCTTCGGCGACATCTCGGTCCGCGCGGAGACGCCCGACTCCGAGCGCACCTCGGTCTACGCGAGCGTCGACACGAGCAAGCCCGGCCGCATGGTGCTCGTGGCGATCAACAGGTCGACCGAGCCGCTGACCGCCGGATTCCGCATCGCCGCTCCGGATGCCTACCGGCGCGCCGAGGTCTACCGGCTCACCGAGAGCGCACCCGCGCCGGTGCGCGACGCCGACCTCGCCATCGAGCGCACCAACGCCTTCAGCCTCTCCCTGCCGGCGATGAGCGTCTCGACCATCGTCCTCGAGCGCTGATCGGGCGCGGGGCGGCCCCTCCGGCCGTGTGGCGACCGCCAGCACGCAGGCTGGCACTTCGGACCTTCCTATCGCGCGGCGATCCGTCCGCCCGCCAGCACGAAGCCTGGCGCTCCGGCCTTTCCCTTGGGAAACGAAGGTCGGTCCTCCGATGCTTCAGGCGACGTCCAGCCTGTCTACTCCCAACTCCGAACTCAGAACTCAGAACTCTACTCACAACTCCTCCAACCCCCTGCAAAGCTTGCGGATCCTCAATCGGGCTCCCATCGTCCCCGTGACTGCCCAAAAGGGCACGAGAGGAGGCCGAGGCAGGTCGAAACCGAGAGCGATTGAACAGGCACTCGGGACACGAAGGGATGGGCAGAGTCATGACTTCCGTGCTCGGCAGAGTCGCCCCTGGCCGGATCTCCAAGCTGAACCTGCTCCTCGACCTCTCAGCGCTCGTGCTGGGCATCGGCGCGGCGACGCTGCTCTCGGGGAGCCCGCTGTCGCTCGCCTCTCCCCTGCTCTCGATGCTCGCCGCGGCAGCGGCGACCTGGGCCATCACCAGCACGGCGCTGCGCCACTACGACCTGTGGGCCTATCGCGAGGTGCTCGACGACGCCGCGCTCGTCACGGTGCTCTCGCTCGCCGTGGCGACCGTGCTCGCCGTGCTCGGCCTGGTCCTGCCCAGCGGAGCGGCCCTGCTGCAGGTCGGCTACTTCCTCGTCGTCTTCGTCCCCGCCGCGCTTGCCCTGCGCCTGCTGCTCGTGCGCAGGCTCTCGGCGCGCGAGGAGCGGCTCGACGAGGTGCTCATCGTCGGCACCGGGCCGCTCGCCCGGGCCACCGCCGACTATCTGGAGCGCGGGCGCGGCCGCCGTCGCGTGGTCGGCTTCCTCGGCCTGCCGTTCGACCGGATCCCCGACTCGCTGCGCGCCCGCCTGCTCGGCGACAGCACCGAGATTGGCGAGCTGCTCTCCGCGCACCCGGTCAACGAGGTCTACCTCGCCGGCAACCCGACGACCGACCGCGAGCCGATGCAGCGGGTGATCACCGTCTGCGAGACGCTGGGCATCCCTTTCGCCCTGCCGGTCTACGGCTTCCGCCTCAGCCGCGCCAAGCCGCTCGACCCCCGGGCGATCCGCGACGGCTACCTGCACTACGTCAACGTCGAGTCCAAGCCCTCGCAGATGGCGCTCAAGCGCCTGTTCGACATCGTGGTCTCCGCGGCCGCGATTTGGTGCCTGGTGCCGCTTTTCGCGCTCGTCACGCTGCTCATCAAGCTCACCTCGAAGGGCCCGGTGCTCTTCAAGCAGGTGCGCATCGGCCGCAACGGCCGGCCGTTCCACATGCTCAAGTTCCGCTCGATGGTCTCCAACGCCGAGGCGCTGCGCGCCCGGCTCGCGGCCCACAACGAGCAGAGCGGGCCGGTCTTCAAGATGTCGCGCGACCCGCGCATCACTCCAGTCGGCCGCGTGCTGCGTAAGTTCTCCATCGACGAGCTGCCGCAGCTCATCAACGTGCTGCGCGGCGAGATGAGCATCGTCGGCCCGCGCCCGCCGCTGCCCGCCGAGGTCGCCGCCTACAAGAGCTGGCAGCGCAGGCGCCTGTCGGTCAGCCCGGGCCTCACCTGCATTTGGCAGGTGAGCGGCCGCAACCAGATTCCGTTCGAGGACTGGATGTACCTCGACATGCGCTACATCGATCACTGGAGCTTCAGGAAGGACCTGAACCTCATCCTGAAGACCTTCCCGGTCGTCTTCACCGGGCGAGGGGCCAAATGAGCACAAAGGACGTCGTCGTACGTCCGCCGGCCGGGCTGGCGGCTCGCCCGCTCGTGAACGGGGCCGGCAACCGCGCCGCGGCCAACGCCGCGGTCGGCAGCTCCAGCGCGAGCGACGCGCTGCTCGCGGTGCGCAACGCCTTCAAGCTGACCGGCTCGCTGTTGGCGACCTGGGGCATCGCGCTCGTCGTCCGCATCCTGCTGCCGCGCCTGCTCGGCCCCGAGGGGTACGGCCCGCTCAACTTCGCCGACGCCTTCGCCACCCTCTTCTTCGTCTCGCTCGGCCTGGGCGTCGACACCTACATCCGCAAGGAGATCCCCGTGCGCCCCGCGCACGCGAGCGACTTCTTCGGCGGGGTGCTCGTGCTGCGGCTGGCGATGGCCGGCCTGGTCGTGCTCGCGATGTCGGCGGTGATGGAGCTGACCGGGCGCCCGCCCGCGGTGCGAAGCGTCGTCTACGTCTTCGCGGGCTGGCAGTTCCTCTTCACGCTCAACAACAGCCTCGCCGCGCTGCTGCAGGCCAAGGGCAGCGTCGACGGGCTCTCGGTGATGAACATCGCCTCCAAGCTGCTGTGGGGCGCGGGCATCCTCGCCGCGCTGCTGCTGCGCGGCGGGCTGGTCGTCATCGCAGGCTGCTACGTCGCCGCCGAGGCGCTCAAGGCGGTCGCGCTCGGGCTGCTCGCGCGCAGGCACCTCGGGCTGAGGCTAGTTCCGCGGCTGTCGCCAGCGCTTTCGGTGGTCGCCGCGAGCCTGCCCTTCTACCTGCACACCGTCTCGCAGACCGCCTACGCGCGGCTCGACGTGAGCCTGCTCTCCATCCTGAGCAACAACGACCGCGAGGTCGGCTGGTACGGCGCGGCCTCGAACCTCGCCGGGCTGACGCTGCTCGTCACCCCGCTCATCAGTTGGGTGCTTCTGCCGCACTTCGCGCGCGCAGCGGCCCGCTCGCAGGCAGAGCTCGACCACGCCATCCGCCGCTCCATCGAGCTGGTCCTCTCGGTCGCCATCCCCACCTCGCTCATGATGGCCCTGGGCGCCGACGTGTGGATCGCGCTGATGTTCGGCCCCGAGTACGCGCCCGCCGCGCTCGACCTGAGCATCCTCGCGCCGGTCTTCATCATGACCTACGTGGCGACCATCACCGCCTCCTCGCTGGTGCTGCTCGGGCGCGGCTGGACGCTCACGCTCATCTCCCTCGCCGGGCTGGTGGTCAGCGTCTGCCTCAACCTGTTGCTCATTCCGCTCGGCCTGAAACACCTCGGCCCGGCCGGCGGCGGTGCGGGCTGCGCGGCCTCGCTCATCCTCACCGAGGCCACGGTCACCGGGCTGATGCTCTGGACCATCCGCGGCCGCGCCTTCGACAAGCGGAGCCTGAGGCTGCTCGCCAAGACCGCCGGGGTCTGCGCGGTCGTCCTCGCCGTCGACCGGCTGCTTGGCGACCTTGGCGCGATGCGAGTGGCCATCGACGCGGCGGTCTACTTCGGCCTGGCGATCGCGGTCGGCGCGCTCCGGGTCGGGGAGATGTATCGGTTCGCGCGTAACGCCTTCCAACGTGCCGGTGCTCCAGCCTGATGCACGGCGGGCCACCTCGCGAAGCGCCGGGCGAGGTAAGGGCGCATGGCAATGCGCCCCACAGGCCTCGACGCAGTGCGAAGCGCCGTCTCTCGGTTTGGTCTCTCGCTTTGGTCTCGCGGAGGCTCTCGGACCCACGGGTGAGGACCGAGCTTGCCGCTCGGTCTTCCGCCCGCCTCGAGGAGCGCTCACTCGAAGTCCGAAGCGTCGCGATGGCCATTCGGCCAACGGCAATCGAAGGCAACGGCATGCGCTATGGCTCAAGCCGCGTTGGATACCGAATGAGCACCTTCTGGCCGGGCCGTGGAGCGCGGGCGAGCTCGAAATGCACCTCTCGGTTCACCTCGTCGTATTCCCACACCACTCCATTGGCATCCGCCTGGAGGAGAACGGCGCCGTCGACGCTCACCTCGATAGCCCCGCGCGACAAGTCGGCCTCGGCCGGCAAACGGAAGTTTCGCGTCATTCCGCTAATCGCGTCATCGAGGTACTCTAACCGTCGCTCCCAACTGACCGCCGCGTCCTCGCATGAATCGATGACCCGCCCGCCAAGCAGCGAGACAGCAGCCCTCGGTGCGCCCAAGAGCAGCCAAGTGTTCCATTCCGCGCTCGGAAGATGCGCAGAACACGGCGCGGGGGGGTAGTTCAGCATTTCCACCATCTGAACCCAACGAACCGGGTAGGGCCGCTCCGGTCCATCGATCGCCATGAAAGCCTTCATCATGTCGCCCAGATCGTCGACATCCAGGACGTCCTCAATCAGGTCGTACCACGGCCAGGAAAGAGGGTGATAGGCCATATCGGATTTCGTCTCCACCAACACAATCGCCAAGTCCGCGTCAGCGCGAAGAAATCCTGCATTCCATCCGTCGCGATGCGGGGGAACGACCGCACTCCAGGCATCATGTTCGGTAAATGGATTGCTTCCTCCGGAATACCCTCGAGCGATCTTGAGCGCCAGTTGCTCGGCTCGGCGAGCCGAGGACGGGGTAATGAAGCGGTCGGGGTCGTCCGGACCCGACGTAAACATTCCCGCTTTAATATCCCCCGAATACCCATGCGGCAAAACACCGATGTGGTAATCCATTTCAGCCATCGCGAGACTATCGAGAAGCGTTGAAGCGTGTTGGGCGACGGTCGGTCCGATGATCCGCTCCATGGATTCATGATTTTGCATCACAATAACGACATCTACCTTCTTGCCTCCGCCTTGAGTCAACTCGAGTCGTCCGACGCCGGAATCATCCGCCGTCCCGCGGATCGGAATGACGTGCCGCACCAACTCACCTGCCTGTTCCACTTCCAGGCTGATCACGGCCAGCTTGTCGCCCTCGCTCAGCGGCGCAAATCGCAGTCGCGCAGTCTCCTCCGGAGGGTCATCGTCCATCGATGAGTGAATGTCTCGAATCAGCGGCAGGCCGCCCGGCGGGATCGCCCGCGACACCTCCAGCTCGAACTCGTCGCCGTTCGGCCCCTCCAATCGCGCTCCCAACAAACGCACCTCCGCCTCGCAAAGGTGGAGAAGCTTGAGGGGTTGAGAGGGCGATCGGCTTCCAGGAGGTACTCCTCCGAAATCCAGCGCATTGGGCCAGGGCACAAGGCAGGCTGCGCCCGTCCCTCCCCTCAGGCTCACGAAGGCGTGAGGTCGTGCCGGGTTCGACGCCCGAAGCTCCACAGCGCCTGTGAGCTCCCCGAAGGTGCGCGTGCCCACCATCGACGGCTGCAGCGTCACCTCAACTGTCAGCTTTTCCCCCGGGCCGACCTCGCGGGGTACCGCGACGTCAGCCAACCGGTAGTCGGGAAGGCTTTCAGCCGTCAGCCGCATCCCCGAAACCAAGCACTTCTGCTCCGGCCGAGTGCCCCTATTCTCGAATGTGAATGCGTGCGTCCGAGGCATGCGCGCATGCGCGACACCGAGGTCAAGGTCGAGCGGGCTTATCAAATACTCGCAAGGCGGGTAGGAGCGGGCTTCAGCCCGTATCGAGACACGCTTTCGCGGCTCGTCGGGGTCATTCGACAGCACTTCGATTACCGCCGCCTTCTCGCCCGCGGTCTTCGCCAGCATGCGCACCCCGACCACGACGCGCCCACCCGGCATCAGCCGCGAGTCCCCCTCCAGCCACACTTCGAGCTCGTCTGCCCGGGTCCCGGAATTCGACGGGAGCACCTGAAAATACGGCGGACCATAAGAGCCATCCGGCGAAAGAGCTCCAAGGCGAAGGGCTCCAACCGATAGCTCAGCTTCCGGGGCGCTGCCCTGATTTCCAATCGAAAAGCTCCGCTCCTCCGCCAACTCGCCGTGTGCCGAAACCGCGACGAGTCCAAAGTCCAGCTCCAAGGGCTCCACCACGATGTCGGGCCCCGCCCCCACGGCGTACAGCGGCACCTCCACGCTCGGCTGCAGACTCGAGTCGATTTCCAGCTCAAGCGTCGCCGACTTCTCGCCGAAGGAAGACGGCTCGCACCGTATCTCGCGCATCGTCGTTTCGCTTGGTCCAAGCACGAACGCCGGCGGGCTCCAATCGCTCCCGGCGAAGCCAAAGTCGTTTGCTTCCGGGCCGACCAAACGCGGGTCGCGCACGGCGACCGCCTTCTCCGACACGTTCGTAAACGCCAGAGGCCGCACCCTGTTCGATCCGAGTGCGACCGCACCACAGTCAATCTGCTCCGGGCTCGTCGCGATCAAGCGATCAATCCCCTGTCCCAGCAGAAAGATCGTGACCTCTCCACACCCGCGAATCCCTGACATTCTCACCACGTCAGCGGAGTTTGCCGGGATGGACGGCTGGAAAACGATTCGAACAGCGCTCGTGCTCTTTCCGGGAAGCTCGAAGGCTGCCTCGGGCACGCAAACAAAAGGCGAATCCCCGCTGCCGCATGCAAGCTCGACCATGGCCGATTGGGAAAACGGGTTGCGCACCTCCAAGGTGGCACTCTTGCTCTGCCCGACAAACACCCTTCCAAAGTCAAGCGTCTCGGGAAACTCACAGGGATCTGCAACAGCGTGCCCGCGCAGTACCAGGCTGACCTCGCGAGCACCTTGCTCTGCGCCATCCGCGGACAGCTTGACCTCCGCGTGCTCACCGCCAGCCTCTGAGACCTCAGTTGGCCGGAACCCGACTGAAAGCTCAATCTCGTCTCCCTCTGCGATCTCGAGACCGCGGCGGTAGCTCAAGAGGTAGGTGCCGGCTTCTGCGTCGCTTGCCGCAACCGAGCCGGACACAACCACAGGTGCGGCCAACGCAATCGTGCGGTCTCCCGAATTGCGCAGCCGAACCCTTCTTTCGGCGACTCGGCCTACGACGTGCTCACCAAAGTCGAGGATCGCCGTTGCCGAGAAGCTCGCCGTCTGGTCATCCCAAACCTCGAGGCGCCCCTCTTGTACCCGCAGCCTCTCCTCTGAGCAGGCGAGAAGCGCGGCGGCGACCAAGAGGCAAATTGCTTTGCCGCATTGTGAGCGCATTGTCTCCTCCCTACCTGAACGCGCCCGTCCTCTCGGGCGGGCGCGTCCAGCCACGTCTCCTCGTCACCTACTGCCCGATAACAAGCCCACCGATCATGCACTTCTGCTCGGCTTGCCAAGTATCAGGAGTGAGCCCTCCGAAATCGGCGCCCCACACCACCACACCCTCACTGGCTTGAGGATCGAGATGTGCCTGCTCGCATCCGACACTGATGTCGGTGATCCTCTGGAAGGTGCCGGATTGGGACTGCAGGGCGAAAGCTTTCAGTCCGGAAAACAAACCCACCCCGTCTGTCGGCCATGATTCGGCAAGATATTCCGGCCCAGTGCCTGCGAGCAGTTTCGTCTTTTCCGTATCGGTATCGTCCAGCCAGTCGTCTCCGAACGCAATTCCCACAATTTGTGCGGAGCACGAGAAGTCTTCGATTTGCCCTGAAGCATTGAGTCCTAACATCTCGCACGTCATCGTGTTCCGTCGTGCGCCCGGCGGATAGAATACCGTCGCCACTTGCGATACATCGATCGCGACACGCCCGAGATTGATCATCGAATTCGCCGACATTGAGAATCCATGGAGGGCAAAGCCCAGGAACTTCATCCCAGCGGGCACCACATCGGGCACGACCCGCGAGTCATAGCACTGCCCCATTCCAGGATCGAATTCACAGCCTCCGTCTATTTCGACGACCGAAAAGTACTGAGGTAGCCCAAATACAACCGTGAATTCATACGCAACTTCATACTGGGAGCCCAGGGGCAAGCCCGCATAAAAGACCGCGCTCCAACGAAACTCTCCTGTCATCGAATCGTAGTCGATGATTTCCGTTTTCATCGACAACTGTTGCGTCGGCGCATGGGCCCCTTCATACGCAAACCCAGATACTAAAATCGCCCTTTCGGTCGCAGTCGAAGGCACATCCGGAATTATGACGCTCCCTTCAACCGAGCATTCATCCGCGAAGCAGAGAATGACCGAGTGGGAGTAGCTCGAAGTGACAATCCGATCGTTATTGTAGGAGTACCGTTGACTCAGGACTCCCTTTGACACGTCGGCGGCTGCAGCACCCGAAGCAAGACAAACAGCAAGCACAACAGGCGGGCCACAAGCTCTCATCGCACCCTCCTACTGAAGTCCCGGCCCTGCTCACCTTTCATGAGCTTCGACTTCCAGGATCGTACGTTCAGTGTTGACACCAGTCAACCGACCGCCTATCTCAGCCGCTCGATCACCGAGTTTTTTGGCGGTTAGGTTCCTTATTGGCGTGATAAGGAGTTGCTGAAAATCACAAGGCGTTCGTCGTCGTCCTCAGGCGCTGCGGAAGGTTGACCTGGGCCGACCGCCGCGGGCCTCGGGCCGTGTTCGACGTCTTTAGGTCGGAGTCGAACAAGTTGAGTTGGAGGCTTCCAAAGACACCTCCGTCCGGGACCGGCCGGAATACGCGTCCGCCGAGCTCGACCTGAGCATCCTCGCGCCGGTCTTCATCATGACCTACCTGGCGACCATCACCGCCTCCTCGCTGGTGCTGCTCGGGCGCGGCTGGACGCTCACGCTCATCTCGATCGCCGGGCTGGTGGTCAGCGTCTGCCTCAACCTGCTGCTCATTCCGCTCGGCCTGAAGCACCTCGGCCCGGCCGGCGGCGGCGCGGGCTGCGCGGCTTCGCTCATCCTCACCGAGGCCACAGTCACCGGGCTGATGCTCTGGACCATCCGCGGCCGCGCCTTCGACAAGCGAAGCCTGACGCTGCTCGGCAAGACGGCCGGGGTCTGCGCGGTCGTGGTCGTCGTAGACCAGGCCCTCGGCAGGCTCGGCGCGGTGCGGGTCGCCATCGACGCGGCGGTCTACTTCGGACTGGCGGTCGCCGTCGGCGCGCTCCGGGTCGGCGAGATGTATCGGTTCGCGCGTAACGCCTTTCGCCAGCGCGCCGGTGCTCCAGCCTGAGGCACGGCGGGCCACACCGCGAAGCGCCCGGGCGAGGTAGGGGCGCATGGCAATGCGCCCATGCCCGCAGGCCTCGACACAGCGCAGTGCGCAGCGCCGACTCGATTCGCGGAATTCGCTTGAGAGGTTCAAATCCGGCCCGCGACATTTGAAGAGAGCGAGCAATTGACGAGCGACTTCGCGCAGGCGGCCGCCGCCCTCAGCAGAAGCCGCCGCCACCTCTCGCACAAAAGTGCGACAGACACATGGTCACCACGGCGCGGCGTACTCGCTTGGTGGTTGTCTTCGTCTGTTCGATCGCGGCGGCAAAGAGCCGGCTGACCAGGCGCGTCCCATTCTTCGCCTCTCGGCGACCGCCGGCTCACCGCTCTATTCCTCGCCAGGCCGCTGCCCGAGGATGACCTCGACCTGGTGAGTCGCGCCGTCCCGCACGTACGCGATCGAGACTCGACGGCCGGGCGGCAGCCTTGCCACGTGCTGCGTGAGCGCGGAGGCGTCAACGATAGCTTTGCCATCGACGCCGACCACCACGTCGCCGGCGCGCAGGCCTGCCTTTGCAGCCGGGCCCTTACGCCTGACCGACTCGATGAACGCGCCCTGCTCGACCGCACCCGCGAACCCGTCAAGCTCGTCAAAGGAGAGATCGCGCAGCGAGATGCCGAGAAAACCGCGGACCACCCGGCCGGTGTCGCGAAGCTGCGGCAGGAGCGAACGGATGAGATCGCTGGGGACGGCAAAGCCGATTCCGTCGGCCTGGTCGACGATGGCGGTGTTGATGCCGACCACCTTGCCGTCCAGATCGAAGAGAGGTCCCCCGGAGTTGCCGGGATTGATCGCCGCGTCGGTCTGCAGATAGCTGTCGAAGGCGCTCTCGCCGAGCGCGCGCGCCTTGGCCGAGATGATCCCGGAGGTCACGGTCATCTCGAGACCGAAGGGGTTGCCGATGGCGACCACGAAGTCGCCGACCCTGAGATTGCGCGAGCTGCCGAGCCGAGCGTAGGGCAAGTCCTTCGCCGCGCCCCTCAGGCGCAGCAGGGCGATGTCGGTCTCCGCGTCGCCGCCTACCACGTCGGCCTCGTAGTCGCGCCCGTCGGCGGTCGTCACGACGAGGAGGTCGGCGCCCTCGATGACGTGGTTGTTCGTCAGGACTAGACCCTCGGGAGCGATGATCACCCCAGAGCCGAGGCCTGTCTCGATATCGGCGAACACGCCGAATGGGCCCTCGCCGAAGAGGCCATTGAAGAACCGGCGTACTTTGCCGACCCGCTCCCGGGTCGTCACACGCACAACCGTAGGGCGAACCGCCTCGACGAGCGGCGCGAGCGTCGCTCGAGGATCAGTGGCTGCCGCCGTTTGGGCACGCCGCGGCGAGGCGACCGCGACCGGGACGGGCTGAGAGCACAGGCGCTCGTCGGGCAGAAAGCTCAGCGCCAATGCCACGAGAACCCAACCCTGCGCCATGAGCCCCCCTCTGCTCAGTCTGTGCAGCGCCTGCACTCGATACAACGGCGGCCGGCGGCGTACGCCTGTCGTGTGGGACGACCCTGCGCCGGGCCGCAAGGCCGAGCGCAAAGCGACGGCCAAGCTCCCTGTGCGACCAAGGTTACGGCGTCGACACCGGCTGCCGGCAGAAGGCGCGCGGCTACTTCGGCTTGGAACCAGTCGGTTTACTGCCGCCCTCCTTGCCGACCGCCAGGGTCGTCACCGGTGGCTCCGGCGGCTCGGCTCCGGCCTCCTCGCCGAGCGCCATGGTCGTGTGTCTGCGAGACGGCATCGACTTGCCGCCGCTCTCGCCTTCGGCGCCGCCCGTCGCCGCTTTCGATGGCGGGCGCGCGCGGCATGACGTACTTGATCAATTCCGGCGTCTTCTTCATCTCTTCGCCTCTCTCCTTTCGAAAGGTTGGCGCTTCGGGGAGCGGTGGCAGACTTCACCTCCGCGCTTCACTTCGATCCTTCCAGCACCCGGGGTCCCGCTGATGAGAATCGGCATCTTCGGTTCATGCACCGACCCTCAATGCAGAGCGGTCGCCCGCGAGCTCGAGGCGCTCGGCGCCGAGGTGCTCGTCGTCGAATCGGACGCGCTCGAACGGGGCCAGCCCCTCTCCATGGACGACTCCGGGATCGTCTACCGCGACGACCGGCTCGAGGACGTGCGCGGTTGGCACCTGCGCTTCATCCCCGCCCCCTATGCGCCGTACATCGAGAAGGACGGCGAGCTCGTGCTGTTCTCGGACTGGTTCGAGCGCTACATGCACGCCCGGGAGCGCGCCTCGTTCTTTGTCTCCTGACTGCTGCAGCTCGTCCACGACGGCGCCGTCCTCGTCAATCCGCCGCAAGCCGCGAGCGTCCTCCAATACAAGCCGTTTCAGCTCCACGCCCTTCGCCGGATCGGGGCGCCTGTGCCGCGAACGCTCATCTCCAACGACCCGGCACGAATCCGCGCGTTTCGCGAGGAGCTCGGCGAGGTCGTCTTCAAGCCGGTCATGGGCGGGGCGATGACCGCGTTGCTCAACGACGAGGCGCTCTCGCGGATCGAATCGGTCGCCGCCTCGCCGGTCATCTTCCAGGAACGCATCATCGGCGAGGACCTGAGGGTGATGCTGGTCGGCGATGAGCTCGTCTCGGCGGTCGCCATCGAGACCGGTCACGCTTGCCTCGACTTCCGCGACGACCCCGTCTACAGCGGCGGCCAGGCCCGCTACCGCGAGGTCGAGCTCCCGCCCGAGATCGCCGACCACTGCCGGGCCGCCGCCCGCGCCTGCGGACTCGCGTTTGCGGGCATCGACCTGAAGCGCGATGGCCCGCGGCATCTGTTCCTCGAGCTCAACAGCTCGCCCATCTACCTCGACGTCGAGGCGAAGCTCGGTCATCGCATCAGCAGGACCATCGCCGAGCACATCGTCGCCCGGGTACGGGCGCTGCCGGGCCGCGCGAGCTGAACCGAGCACCTCTCCCCGCTCCCCGCGCGAGGCCGGCCGGCCTCGAGAGGTGTCGGGACATCTCCTTGAGCTCGGCCCGTCCCCCGTTTGCCCCGAGCCCCTGCGAGGGCGAAGTCGGGCCCTTCGACTCCGCCCCCGCCGCTCGCGTCGAGAGCCACGCTCAAGGGCGAGCCGAACCGGATGGTGTCGAAGAAAGACTCCTCGATGGATCTTCAGGCCTCTCGGCCCCGCCCTTTACCCAGCGCTGCCGTCCCGCTAACTTGGCCTGCCGCCATTCTGTCCAGAAGGCTCCTCGGGGTGTGGTCGATCGGTTGCGCTCCGGGGTCTCACTCGAAGAAGAAGAGGGCTGCTCCCTCGGCCGAACGATGAGCCTCGACTCGCGCATCCTGCTCGCGGTGAACCAGGGGTGGGCGCACCCGTGGCTCGACGCTCTCTTCAGGCAGCTCTCGGCGACCTGGGGCTTCTCCTTCCCTTTCCTCGCGCTGCTGGTCGCGCTGCTGCTGCGGCGCTTCGGGCGCGACGGGCTGTGGCTCTCGATGGCGCTGGCGGCGGTGGTCCTCTGCGGCGATGCGGTCGGCAACCTCCTGAAGCACCTGCTGACCATGCCGCGGCCTTGCCTCGAGCTCGCCGCGCAGATCCGTCCGCCGGGGCCCTGCGGCGGCGGCAACCTGGGGATGCCCTCGAACCACGCGCTCAATTTCTTTGCGGCCTCGGCCTTCCTCGCGCCGTGGCTGCGTGGTCGCTGGAGCCGCTGGGCGCTGTTCCTGCTCGCTGCGGCCGTGGGCCTCTCGCGGGTCTACCTGGGACGGCACTATCCGAGCCAGGTGCTCGTCGGCGCCTCGCTCGGCCTCATCGTCGGCTTTGCCGGAGCCTGGATGACCGCGCGAACCGCCCTTGGCCGCAGGCTCCGCGAACAGCGGTTTTCGGCCGAGCCGCAGGGCGCCAACGCGATGGACAGCCAAGAGCCTGCCCACTAGTCTGCGTCCACCCACCACAACCAGAGGATAGGTGACGCGATGCACAAGATCGTTCTGCTGCGGCATGGCGAGAGCCAGTGGAACAAGGAGAACCGATTCACGGGCTGGACCGATGTCGAGCTTTCGGAGAAGGGCGTCGAAGAGGCGCACGAGGGCGGCCGCTGGCTGAAGAAGGAAGGCTTCACGTTCGACGTGGCCTACACCTCGGTGCTCAAGCGCGCCATCCACACGCTCTGGATTACGCTCGACGAGCTGGATCTCGCGTGGATTCCCGTGCACCGCACCTGGCGCCTCAACGAGCGCCACTACGGCGCGCTGCAGGGCTTGAACAAAGCGGAGACCGCCGCGAAGTACGGCGATGAGCAGGTGAAGATCTGGCGGCGCAGCTACGACGTGCCCCCGCCGGCGCTCGAGAAGAACGACGCGCGCTACCCCGGCAATGAGCCTCGCTACGGGCAGCTCGA
Organism: Myxococcales bacterium UBA5297; assembly: GCA_002408385.1. Lineage (GTDB taxonomy): Bacteria > Myxococcota > Myxococcia > Myxococcales > UBA5297 > UBA10939. The sequence continues at coordinate 404 of DHSB01000178.1, read as the reverse complement.
CGCGCAGGCGATGCCGCTCACCGAGTGCCTCAAGGACACGGTCGTCCGCTTCCTTCCGTACTGGGTCGACACCATCGCCCCGCAGGTGAAGGCGGGAAAGAAGGTGCTCATCGCCGCCCACGGCAATAGCCTGCGAGCGCTGGTGAAGTACCTCGACAACGTCTCGGACGAAGAGATCGTCAACTTGAACATCCCGACGGGCGTTCCGCTGGTCTACGAGCTCGACGAGCACCTGCGGCCCATCCGGCACTACTACCTGGGCGATCCCGAGGCCATCAAGAAGGCCCAAGAGGCCGTGGCCGCCCAGGGCAAGGCGAAGCCGGCGTAGGCGAATCGGCGATTGGTTGCACGGACGGGGCGGCTTCGGCCGCCCCGTTCTCGTTGGTGTGCCCAGCATGGGCGTG
>DHSB01000227.1:25536-26191 GCA_002408385.1 Myxococcales bacterium UBA5297 | reverse complement strand
GCCCGCGGGGGGGGTCAGGGCGAGCCGGCGCGCCTCGAGCGCGGCCCGCGCGAGCGCTCGGGCTGCCGCTTGTGCGCGCGCCGCTTCGAGCCTTGCCAGCTCGATGCGCCGGCGCTGAGCGCCCTCCTCGCGCGCGGCGCGCTCGCGGTCGGCGACGAGCGCCTCGACCTCGTCGGCGAGGTCGCGCGCGAGCGAGGCGTTGACCGACTCGGGGGCGAGCGCGACGAAGCGCCGATAGAAGTGGACCGCCCGCTCAAGCTCGCCGAGCTTGCGGTGGCATTGGCCGATGTTGAAGAGCAGGGCGGGTTGCGGGTCGAGCGCGTAGGCGTCGTCGTAGTCGACAAGCGCCTGCTCGAACAGGCCCAGGTCGTAGGCGCGCTGGGCGCTCTCGACCACCGCCCGAGCCGCGTCGGGCCTGCGGTCGGCGGTCGCCGGCGCGGCGAGACCGAACGCGAGGCCGATGAGGGCGACTCGGCAGAGCAGCAGGGCGGAGGCGGGCGGGTGCGCTTTGAACGGCCTGAAGATCTGTCGAGAAATCCTACTTCGACTCTGTCCTCTTCCGCTCACCCGGAGCGTAGCCGCCGACGCGCGAGCGGAGGCGTAGCGGCCCTCGATTTCGGCCTCGGAGGCTGGGCCTACGCTCGGGCCTCTCGAC
>DHSB01000227.1:404-25414 GCA_002408385.1 Myxococcales bacterium UBA5297 | reverse complement strand
CTACGCTCGGGCCTCTCGACTTCGCTCGAGGTGGGCGCAGGGGGCGGGCCGAGTTCAAGAAGGTTTCGCGACACCTCGCGAGCGCGGGCGAGGTGAGCGGCTCGGGGGCGCAGGGCGGCGGTTCGCGCCTCTTGCCGCGTCCCTCGACGGGCTCGGGGTGAGCGGAATCTGCAAGAGCCGGCCCGTCGGCAGGCCCGGGGTGCGCGGACTCGGCAAGCGGGTGAGCTTGGCTCGGGGTTCTAGCGAGCGTACGGATCGATGACGCCATCGCGGGTCACCCTCTCGAGCGGCCGGGGTTCGTGGGGCGGCAGCGCGACCTCGAGGCCGACGTCCTCGTCGAGTCGCACCGTGCGCTCGATGGGCCGGTGACCGTCGAGCTCGAGGCGCACCGTCAGGTCGCGCCGCTGGCTTTGCAGCGAGGCCGACAGCGGGGTCGTCCCCAGCCGCTGCCCGGTGTCGATGCGCAGCACCGTCGCTCCGGGAGGCCGCGAGGAGATCTTCAAGGTCACCGAGGCCGGCCCGGCCTCGAGCAGCCGCGGCGCCCAGGCGCCCCAACTCACCGCGACCGCCAGCCCGAGCGCCGCGAGGGCCCAGACCGGCCCGTTGCGCACCGGCTCGCGCCGCGCCGGCCGCTCGCAGAACGGCCCGAGCCCCCGGGCGAGCTCGGCCATCGACTCCGGGCGCTCCTCGGGCCTCTTCTCGAGGCAGCGCATCACGAGGGCCCGCAGGCGCCCCGGGAGCTGCTCGCCGCTCGCCGAGACCCGGCCGAGCGGCGGCGGCCTCTTGCTCGCCAGCAGCGCCGAGAGCTGGCCGAAGGTCTGAGCCTCGAACGGCAGGTGTCCGGAGAGCATCTGGTAGAGCACCACCCCTGCCGAGTAGAGGTCGGCCCGGTGATCGACCGGCAGCCCGAGCGCCTGCTCCGGAGCCATGTAGGACGGGGTGCCGACGATGGCGCCGGCCATCGTCTGGGCGACCGGCGAGGGGCCCAACGGAGCGAGCAGCTTGGCGACCCCGAAGTCGAGCACTTTGACGAAGTCGCGCCCGAGCCGCTCGGTGACGAAGACGTTGTCGGGCTTGAGGTCGCGGTGCACCACGCCGAGCCGGTGGGCGGCTTCGAGCGCCTCGCTGATTTGCCGGGCGAGGGTGCAGGCGCGCTGCACCGACAGCGGCTCGCCGCGCAGCAGCTCGCCCAGGCTCTTGCCCTCGAGCCGTTCCATCACGCAGCAGGCCAGGCCCGCCTCGGGCTCCTCGACGAAGTCGAAGATTTCGACGATGTGCTCGTGGTCGATCTCGTTGACGGCCCGCGCCTCCTGGAAGAAGCGAGCGACCAGCTCGCGGCTGCGCGCGTGCTCGGGGCGCATCACCTTGAGCGCCACCTGGCGGCCGAGCAGGGTGTGGCGCGCGAGGAAGACCTGGCCCATCGAGCCCTCGCCGAGCAGGCCTATCGGCTCGTAGGGGCCAAACCGCCGAGCAGCCCAGGCTTTGGCAAGGCCCCCTGAGGCGAGCGGGAGGGTCTTGGCCAGCTCGCCAGGCTCGTGCGTCCCCGGCTCGACCCCGCCCGCCCCGGCCGGCTCCGCGCCTCCACGATTGGTCTTCATCGCCGCCCGCCACCCACCGTCGGCTCCGCCTTTTTTCGCCCCGCGGCCGCAATCGAAGCAGGGCCAGCTCGTACTTAAGCACCTGGCGAACGCACGCCCAGCCGATGACAGGCCGGGCGCAACGGCGCTCGGGAAGCTGTATTCCCCTCGAGCGGGCGCCCCAAAGCGGCTCGCGAGGCGGGCAACTGAATTTACTTGATTTGAACCGAGACTCGGCTAGCTTGCGCCCGCCATGGAAAAAGCTTTACCCACCATTCAAGCCGATTGGCGCGAGCGAAAGTTCGAGCGCAACCGGGTCGACATCCTCGAAGCCGCGGCGCGGGCCTTCGCGCGCAAAGGCCCAAGCGGGGCGACGATGGCGGACATCGCCGCCGAGGCCGGCTACACCGTCCCGACCCTCTACAGCTACTTCAAGAGCAAGGACGACATCGTCCACGGCCTGATGCTGATGCTGCACCGCGAATTCCTCTCGCCCTTCGAGGAGCCGCCGGCCAGCGGGCTGAGCTTCGCGCAGAACCTCGAGTTGCTGATACGCCGGGCGCTCGAACTCGCTGACCGCAGGCGGGCGACGCTCTTGCTGACGCTCAGGTTCGAAAAACCTCCGCTGTCGCGCGACGAGAAGGGCTGCACTCCCGTCGACCGCCTGCAGAAGACGGTCGAGGAATGGATTCAGCAGGCTTCTGGCGGGCAGCTCGGCAGCCGCACTACCGAGGAGGTGGCGCTGTGCATGCTCGGTATCTGGCACGCGTACTTCGCCTCCTGGTTGCTGCGCGGCTGTAACGAGCGGCTCGCCGAGAGGACGACCACGGTCGTCGACTTGATCCTGCACGGTGTCTGCGGCTCAGAAGAGCGGTAGGCGCGCGGCCGCATAGCCTCGCGGCATACGGCCAGCAAAGACGTATTGGCGGCGGCTCTCCCGCCGCTGGGAGAAGAAGATGAACCCCACGAAACGTTTGATCGTCGCCGCGGCGCTCGCCTCGGTCGCAATGTTGGGCTCGGGTTGTTCGGGCAAGTCCGAGGCTGCCCGCGACCACGCCGCCGAGTCGCTGCCGACCCGCAGCGTGGCGGTCGCGCCGGTGGGCACGGGCGACGTCGTAAAGAGCGTCGAGCTCATCGGCGAGCTGCAGGGGATCGAAGAGGTCCGCATCTTCGCGCAGGTGCCCGACCGCATCCGCACCCTCGCGGTCGACGAAGGCGACAAGGTCAAGGCGGGCGACCTGCTCGCGACCATCTGGAGCGACCTGCAGACCGAGGCGGTCAACCAGGCCGAGGCCGCGCTCGAGGCCGCGCTCGCCAACCGCGACGCGGTCAAGGACAACCTGGCCCGCATGCGCACGCTGCGCGAGGGCAGCTCCATCGCCCAGTCGCAGCTCGACGGCGTCGAGGCCCAGTTCCGCGCCGCCGAGGCGCAGGTGCGCCAGGCGACCGCGATGGTCGCGAGCGCCTCGGCCCAGCGCTCGCGCACCCTGGTGCGCAGCCCCATCGCCGGGCTGGTCACCCAGCTCACGCTGCGCGAGGGCGACATGGCCGGCCCGGGCGTGCCCATCATGACCATCGTGCGGCCCGACCGGGTCAAGGCGGTGCTGCGGGTCCCCGAGCGCGACTTTCTCCACGTCGAGCAGGGCATGCCGGTGCGCCTGTCGCCCCTGGCGCGTCTCGACCAGCAGGTCGAGGGCAAGGTGACCATCAAAGGCCCGGTGGTCGATCGCATGACCCGCACCGGCCTGGTCGAGGTGCACCTCGACAACAAGGACGGCAAGCTGGTCGCCGGCAGCTCGGTGCGCGCCACCATCGAGACCGGCCGCAGGCCCAACGTCCTGCTCGTCCCGGCCGAGGCGGTCATCTTCACCATCGAGACCGACCGGACCGGCCGGGCCCTGGCCTTTGTCGCCGAGGGTGAGCGGGCGCTGCGCCGCGAGGTGCGCATCGGCGCGCGCCAGGAGGACCAGCTCGAGATCGTCGAAGGCCTGAGGCTCGGCGACAGCCTCATCGTGACCGGGGCCCATTTCCTGCGCGACAACAACCCGATCAAGGTCGCGGCGGCGGCGGAGAAGGCCCAATGAACCTGCCCGAGCTGTCGGTACGCCGCCCGGTCACCGGGGTGATGGTCTTTCTGTGCCTGACCATCCTCGGCCTGTTCACCTTCTCGCGGCTGAAGCTGGACATGCTGCCGGACATCGAGTTCCCGATCGTCGCGGTGATCACCCAGTACCCGGGGGCGGGCCCCGAGTCGATCGAGCGGCTGGTCACCGAGCCCATCGAAGAGGCGATGGCCTCGGTCGAGAACGTCGAGGACGTCTTCTCCGAGTCGAACCAGGGTGTCTCGCTGGTGATGGTCAAGTTCGCCTGGGGCACCGACATGGACCAGGCCGAGCAGGACGTGCGCAAGAACCTGGAGATCTTCGCGCTCGACCGGCTGCCCGACGATGTGCCCCGGCCGCTCACCTTCGCCTTCGACCCCTCGATGCAGCCGGTCGTCTTCATGTCGGTGCGCGCGCCGGGCGGCTCGCAGGCGGTGCGCAAGCTGGCCGAGGACGAGGTCGAGCCCTACCTGTCGCGCATCCCCGGGGTCGCCTCCGCCGACGTGCTCGGCGGCACCGAGCGCGAGATCCAGGTGCGCCTGCGCCCCGAGTGGCTCGAGGCCTACAAGATCCCCGCCCAGCAGGTGGTCGGGGCGCTGCGCGGGGCCAACGTGATGATCCCCGGCGGCAACCTCTCGCAGGGCCGCCAGGAGCTCAACCTCTCGACGAGCGCCGAGTTCACCAGCGTCCAGCAGGTGCGCGAGGTGATGGTCGGCCAGTCCGGCGGCCGCCCGGTCTATCTGCGCGATGTCGCCGACGTGCTCGACACCTTCGAGGAGCAGGTGACGATGGTGCGCGCCAACGATATCGAGGCGGTGATGCTCGCGGTGCGCAAGCAGTCCGACGCCAACACCGTGCAGGTCGCCAACCGCGTGCTCGCCGAGATCGACAAGCTGCAGGAGCGGCTGCCCGAGGGGGCGGCGATCACCCCGCTGTTCGACCAGGGCGAGCCGATCGAGCTGTCGATAGCCAACCTGTCGAGCAGCGCGCTGCTGGCCATCTTTATTACCGCGGCGATCCTCCTCGCCTTCCTGCGCAACTGGCGCACCAGCTCCATCGTCCTGGTGAGCATCCCGCTGTCGCTGCTGGCCACCTTCGCGGTGATGGACTTCAGCTCGGTCACCCTGAACATCATCTCGATGGCCGGCCTGGCGCTGGCGGTCGGCATGCTCGTCGACAACTCCATCGTCGTGCTCGAGAACATCTTCGGCCACCTCGAGCGCGGCGAGGACCGCAAGCAGGCGGCCATCAAGGGCACCGCCGAGGTGGCGATGCCGATCACCGCCTCGACGCTGACGACGGTGGTGGTCTTCGCCCCCATCCTCTTCGTGCCGGGCATCGCGGGGCAGATGTTCAAGGACATGAGCCTGACCATCGTCATCTCGCTGACCGCCTCGCTCATCGTCGCGCTCACCCTGGTGCCGCTGCTCGCCAGCCTGATGGTCAACCACAAGCGCAACTGGTTCGAGCGGGCGATCGCCTTCCTCACCTTTTGGGTCGACCCGCTCGCCGGACGCTATGCGCGCATCCTCCAGGCTTGCATGCGCAACAAGGGCAAGGTGCTGCTCGGGGCGCTGCTTGTCTTCGTCGGCTCACTCGGGCTCATCCCGGTGATGGGCATCGACTTCATGGCCAAGACCGACGAGGGCCGGCTCAACTTCTCGGTCAAGGCCGCCCCTGGGACCTCGCTGTGGACCACCGACGAGATTTTCCGCGAGGTCGAAAATATCGTGAAGGAGGAGGTGCCCGAAGCCAAGGTGGTCACCGCGCAGTTTGGCGCCGGCGAGGGGCTCTCGGCGCTGTTCGGCCAGAACTCCTACACCGGCAACGTCCGCGTCCGACTGCCGCCGAGGCGTCAGCGCGACCGCACGCAGTTCGAGATCGAATCGGTGCTGCGCAAGCGCTTCGAGCAGATCCCCGGCGCCGAGATCCGCCCGCAAGTCCAGGGGATGAGCTCCGAGGGCGATGTCGCGGTGAAGGTCTTCACCGACGACCTCGACCTGCTCGCCGAGTACGGCAGCCGCCTCAAGTCCAAGCTCGAGACGGTCGAGGGCGCGGCCGACGTCACCTTCTCGAAGGAGCGGGGCCGGCCCGAGCTGAAAATCGACCTGGACCGCGACCAGATCAAGCTGCTCGGCATGGCGCCGGCTGAGGTCGCCGCGACCATCTCGACCTACTTCCTGGGCACGACCGCGACGATGTACCGGGAGGGCGGCGACGAATACAGCGTGCTCGTGCGGGCCCCGCGCGAGGTGCGCGAGGACCTTGCTCGCCTGCGGGCGCTGCCGCTGGTCACTGCCCGCGGCGTCGTCCCGCTCGAGACGGTGGCGAAGATCGAGTCGTCGCTGGGGCCGACGGCCATCAGCCGCGAGAACAAGCGGCGCATGGGCACCATCAGCATCACCGCCGAGAAGATCGCGCTGGGCACGCTCATCGAGCGGGTCGAGAAGGCCGTCGACGAGCTGGGCAGGGTCGAGGGGGTCAGCACGATGATCGCCGGCAGCGCCGAGGACATGCAGGAGAGCTTCCGGGGGCTGATCTGGGCGCTGCTCGTCGCGGTGGTGCTCGTCTACATGGTGATGGCCAGCCAGTTCGAGTCGTTGCTCGAGCCGTTCGTCATCATCCTGGCGGTGCCGCTCGCGGCCTCGGGCGCCATCTTCGCCCTGGCCTTGACGGGCACGACGCTGCAGGTGACCGCGCTGATAGGCCTGGTGCTGTTGGCAGGCGTGGTGGTCAACAACGGCATCGTGCTCATCGACGTCATCAAGACCAGGCGCTACGAGGGCGCCGACCTCGTCGAGGCGACCATGGAGGCCGGGCGCAGCCGCCTGCGCCCCATCCTGATGACGACCTTGACGACCATCTTCGGCATGGTGCCGCTGGCCTTCGAGTGGGGCGACGGCTCGGAGATGTGGGCGCCGATGGCCCGCGCGGTCATCGGCGGCATGGCGCTGTCGACGGTCCTTACGCTGGTCGTCGTGCCCAACCTCTACGTCGTGCTCGCGGGCTTCGCCGACAGGCGCAAGGCGCGCAAGCTGGCCCGTCTGCAAGCCGAGGCTGCGGCTGGGGCCGAGCCCGAGGGCTCGGGCGCATAGCAGTCGCAAGAGTCGCCCGCGAAAGAAGGCTCCGCCGCCGACGGTTGGCGGCCGGGGCCTTTCGTGTGTCAGAGCCCACCGACCCGGGCATTGCTTGCCTGGGGGAGAGCACCGCGGTGACCTGGCCGCACGCCGTCAGCGGTGACGACGCGCGATTGGCCAGGCCCCCGGCCGACGCAGGCGTGCCGGCTCGACAGCGGGGCCTTGAGAGGTGTCGCTGGCCCGGATGCGTCTTTCGATAGCTCAAGTCGTGGCGGTCTTGTGTGGGGACACCGTTTCTCGAGCGAAGCGGCGTGGCTGGCCGGTCGTCTTCGCCGGCTCCGACCGCAAACGAGCGCGCGCGCTGTGCCCCATGCACACCTCCGGCGCTCCCTTCAAGAGCCGGTCGCCGGACCCCGGGGGAAGAACCGGTTCGCGACGGGGCGCCCGTCCGCTCTGGCCGTCAGCCAGAGCCGAGCGATCTCCGGGACGGGAGTTGTTGCCGGCAAGCTTCGGGGGCGAGAAAAAGATACAAAGGCCCAAGGTACCCATAGGCGGTATCCGGCTGGAGAATTGCGCGCTGGGCGAAAAGAGCGCGGCGTGCCCCGCCCGCCCAGTGTCCGCCGGGCTCTTGATATCATTTGTCAACTAGCTAGACTGCCGAATTCAAATGGTCGACAATCCGAACTCGCTGAAGGGTCCGCCCCGCGCGCGGACGGGAGGCGACGATGAGCGCTCATACCAGGGCCGATTCCGGCTTTGCCAGGTTTTCCCAGGGCTTCACGCTGATTGAAGTTCTGGTCGTCGTCGCGATTATTGGCATCCTCGCCGCGTTGGCCGGTTCGGCGATGTACCAATGGAAGCGGCGCGTGTCCGGGCGCAGTGCGGCCATCGAGCTGCAGTCTGCGCTCGATCGCGCGCGACAGACCGCCTTCGACCGCGGCGATGTCTGGGTCATCGTCTATCCGACTCTGGGCAGGGAGGAAGGGGCGAGCGCGGGGGCCTACTTTCTGTTCGACGATCCCAATCTCGAGTTCGGGCTTGGCGACATGCCCGCGGGCAGGGCCCGCTACTCGACGTTCGATCCGACCGACCGGGCGACGATGAGCTCCACCGCAGGCCTTGGCCGGCTGCTGGCGGAGGTCTACCTCGACGACGACACCTCGCGGACTACGCGCTTCGCCGAGCTCGTCCAGGCCAGCAAGAGCATGCCGCCTCCGTTCGACACGCTCGTCGACTCCGGCTGCAGCTTCTGCAGCGGCGATCCGGCCCGCGGCGCGATCGCCTTTGGAAGCGATGGCAGCGCGCGCTTTCTCGATGGCGACGGAAACCAGACGGCCGCGCGCAGCGCCGCGTTGGGCCTGTTCGATAAGAGCCTCGGCAGACAGAGCGTCTACTACGGAATCGCCGCTCCGACGGGCTTTTTGATGATGCAGCGGCAATGAGACGGGCCCCAGCACAGGGAGTCGCAATGCGTCTATCGATTGGGTTGCGAGGGAGAGCTCATCGCCCGAGCCGCGGCGCCCGCGGCGTGACGATCCTCGAAGGGCTCATCGCCGGAGGGGTCTTCGTCGTGGGGATCGTGGGGATTCTCAACGCGCTGATCTTCGCGGCGGGGCAGAACGCGAATGCGCTCAAGGCGGTCCGCGCCTCGGCGATAACCGCGCAGATCCGCTCCAGTCTCGTCAACATCGGCTACGAGCAGCTCGTCACCGCCCCCAACCTCCTCGCGCAGGCCTGCTCGACAGATGCCGAGGTTCTCGCGCTCGCCGGGGGGCTGGAGACGATAGGCGCCGATGCGACCGAGGGCCGCGAGGCGGCCTGCGTCATCGACCTGGATGCCATCGACGTGCCCGCCGAGGGCTACACGGTCGTCCAGCCGGGCTATTCGGAGGAAGATCGCAGGACTTTCCGGCGCATCCTCGTTGTCTTCCAGCACCCGCGCACCGCGACCACCGATTACTCGGTCGGAGTCGTCGTTTCCTGGCGAGCCGCGGGCTTTCAGAAGACCCTCAACGAATTTGTGTTCATTCCCGATCCCGACAGCAACGACACGGGAATCGAAGTCTAGGAGGCGCCCATGGCTCGACGACCTCCTTCTCGTTTTCGCCGCGGGTTCACCCTCGCAGAGATAACCGTGGGCATCGCGATCGCCAGCATCATTCTGCTGGGGGTGAGCGGAGCAACGATTCTGACCACCAAGGCGATGGAGTCCGAGTTCGACATCCGCCGACCGACCGACGATGTGCGCATCGGCGTGGCCTACCTCGAACGCGTCACCCGGCTCGCCGGATACGGAGTCGACCCGAGGGTTGCCTTTGACTTCTCGGTCGCTGGTCTCCCCGGGACGACCAAGGACAACTACGTGGGGGGCGACTTCGTCACCGATGACCTCGCCTTTCGCTATCGCGACCCGGCTTTTCTGCGCCGCGGAAGCCTCGACGAAACGGGCGCGACGCTCACGCTGGACGACGACGAGACCTTGGGCGTCGCCCTGCCGGAGGGCCAGGCGTTGATTCTTATCTGCCCGGGCGCGGAGGATTTCTACGCCGCGCGGCTGAGCGCCGACGCAGCGGCGAGCGCCACCTCGGCCAATCTTGTGGCCTATGGCTCGCCGTTCTCCGCCGCGGTGCCCGGTTGCTTGAAGGAGGGGACCGGAGCGCAGGCCGCCTACGTGACGCTGCTTCACGACATTCGCCTTCGGGTCATGCCCTTGGGAGGCGTGCCCTATCTGGTCGCGCTCTATGGTTTTGGCGACCCGGCGAACACGAGGTACGCGCCCGTGGCGCGCAACGTCAATGACTTCCAGGTCGCCTACGAAATGAACCGACCGCCGCCGACCCTGAGCGCAGACGCCCCGGACAAAACCTCGGGCAACGGCAACTGGATTCTCGGTGACGACGCCGAAGACCCGCTTCCCAGTCCCGCGGCCGAGGCGCCTGCCTACGACACCGATTACGCGTCCACGGCGCGCTTCACCGCACACCCGGCAAACATTCGCGGCCTGCGCATCTCGATAAGCGTCTTTGGGGACCACAACCCGGAGGCTGCCAGGCGGTCCTCCTTTTTTGCGGCCGAGAACTCGACGGCCGCGGCGAAGCCGAACCGCTTCAACCTGACCGTGGGCACCTCGGTGCGGCTGCCGAACATGGCCTCGCGAACCTTCTTCGTCCCGCCGCTGCAACAGCCGGGGACCAACGATGACTCGAATCGATGGGGAGGCTAGGACCATGAGACGGCTCACCTTTGCCGGGCACCGCGGCTCGGGCAACGTGCTGCTGGTGACCGTGGTCTCGCTGGCGGTCCTGCTCCTGTTGGTCACTGCGGTCATCAACGCGACCGGAAGCAGCAACGAAATGGCACGGGCCAAGATCGCCGGCGACCGCACCCAAGCCTGCGCCGACGCGGCGCGCCGCATCCTGCTGTCGCGACTCGCCTCGCAGGGGGTCCAGGTCACCTCCCTGCAGCTTTCCCAGTCTCTTCCGGACGCGGCCGACCCGGCAGACCGCACCCGGGTGCTCACCGGACACTATGTCGACGAGCCGGGCGCGGCGATCGCTCCGGAAGCGACGATCGTGGCGATCTCGGCCGCCTCGATGGCCTCGTCGCGCAGACAGGCCCGCGATTTGGCCAACGCGCTGCCCTCCTCGCCGGTGCTCGGTGGCCAGTACTACCGGGTCGTCGTCAAATGCCGACAATCGGATCGGCGGGAGGCTGAGCTGGAATTCGTCTTCCGGCACGGAATATAGGCTCGTCAAAAGACGCAAGATGCCGAACGGGTGAATGGTCTGCCAGATTGAAAGCTACCCCCAACCAGCCGAAGGGGCGGTGTTCCATGATGCGAACGATTCTTGCGGGACTGGTTGCGATGGTTTCGGGGCTGGTAGCGGCCCACTGCTGGGCTGCAAATCCCGATGACGCGGCTTGCTGCGTGCAATCCACCTCCTGGCTCGATGCGCAGATCAACCCGCCCACCGGCGGCGATGAGCGCTTCTTCACCGTCTCGGGGGTCGTTCCGAACGTGGTCTTCACCCTCGACGCTTCGGGCTCGATGGATTGGTACCCCAATGGCGGAACTCCCGGCAATTGCTCCAGTCCCAGGGAATGCCACCGCTGCGAAGACGGCTGCGGTTGCTTCGGAGATACGGGGTACGAGCCGGCGGTCCAATACCCTCCCGAGATCTTTTCCTTCAACACCGCCGAAGGGCTGACCCGCCTCGACGGCAGGGACGGGAGAAAGGGCTGGTTCATCCCCGACACGGTCTATGAGCTGAAGACCGGCACCGGCTATGGCATCTTTGACTCGGACGCTCCTGCACAGCCCGACAGCGATACCTGGGCACAGGCGACTCGCGGCGAGGCCATCGTCGCGGCCTGCTCGATCGAGATCGATGCCGACACCGGCGTCGTCTGCTCAATCGACGCCGACTGCGGCGCGGAGGAGGTCTGTCGGACCATTCGCCACTGCTTCGCGGGGGGCGGATACCGGCAAACGAACATCAACTGCGACAACAATAGCGACTGCGGACCGGGCGGCGAGTGTCGGTGGGTCGGTTGGTCCAGGCGCTGCTTTGTCCCCGAGCCCGCCTCGGACACGGGGCGGTCGTGCTCGCGCGACAGCGACTGCCGCTGGAGCGAGGACTGCGAAGCGGTGGGAAGTCACTGCTTCAAGAAGGAGCTCGAGACCAACCCGGAATGCAAGAGGTGCCTGGAGACCGAAGGCTATTTCTACGACGAGGACAGCCCCTCGAAGAGCCGGGCCGTCGGCAACTTCCTCAATGCCTACGCCCCGCGTTTCATCATGGTCCGGCGGGTCATCAAGGAGGTGCTCGCGAGCTCGAAACCGATTCGCCTCGCTGGTGTGCGTTTCTACAACGGCACGCCTGCGCGCTTTCAGTCATTCTCGCCGGACTGCGATGAGCTCTCGAACCTCGCGGCACCCGTAACCTGGGACGAGCACCGCAACACGTTCGCCCGGGCGGTCGAGCGGAACGTCAGGCCCTTGGGTGGCACACCTCTGATGCGCAGTCTGCTGCTCTCGGGGTTTATGTTCGGCGGGCCCTATGCCAACGCCAGATTCGTCGAGCTGTTCGGCACCAACTGGCGTAGCAATGCGGACGACTCCAACACCGCCGTCTCCGAGAACGGCTTCAAGGAGCGTGAACCGGTGTGCGAGGGGTGCAGCGCCTTCAACGCTATCGTGTTGCTGACCGACGGAGTCGGAAACTCCAACGAGAACGGCCTGCGCAACCAACTCGACACCCTGGAATGCCCAGGGTGTCAGGCCTCGAACCTCGACGAGGTCGCCTACACGCTTTTCACCGGCAACCTGAGTAACTCGAATTCGAACCCGAGGCACGTGTCGACCTATACGATCGGCTTCGGCCTCAACCGCGAAGAGGACACCGTGCTCCAGGCTGCGCTCGTGCTCGAGAATGCAGCGCGGGTCGGTGGGGGGCTCGCCTTGAGCGCGAGCAACGGCGCCGAGCTGGCGAACGCCTTCAAGACCATCTTCGACGACATCGCCAAGCGGTCGAGCTCCTTCGCCTCGAGCTCGGTCTCCTCGATGCAGACCGGCACCGAGCAGCTCACCGCCTTGATGCCGAGGATGTCGCCCGACCGCGACGGGCCGTGGACAGGGCGGCTCTATCGCTTCGGTCTGTACAACGAGTTCGTCGAAGGCGGCACGACCGATCCGACAAAGCTCCACCCGCAGCGGGCGGTCAGTGACCCGGTCCCCTCGATCTATGTCGTCGACGAGGGCAACAACATCGTCGAGGAGGACACCACCTCGGGCCAGTTCAAGCGGCGGGCTTTGGGCGGGCGGGCCGAGCACTTCTGGGAGGCCAACGAGGAGCTGGTGAAGCTCGGTCATCAGAACCGCAAGATCTTCACCGTCATCGATTGCGGCGGGACGAGCTGCGACAAGGACGGCTTGTTCACCGAGGACGACCAGGTCATCGAGTTCTCGGACAGCAACCTCGACACGCTCATCGACTATCTCGGCATTCGGGGCGTCAGCGGCCTGTGCCCTACGCAGACCGAATTGGGCAGGCTGCTCGACTTCCTGAAGCTTCCATCGGTGAGCGTCGCCGCCGCGGCGGTCGAGCACGCGCTGCCGTCCAATCCCACGCAGAGCGACTATGACGAGCTGTGTGGGCGGGTGCTCATCAATTACGTGCGCGGCCAGGACCTCGCCGGGGCGGTCGATTCGACCCGCAAGGCCACGCGAAGCGAGGTGCTCGGCGACATCTTCCATTCCTCGCCGACCATCGTCGACCCGCCCGCGGAGCCTTGGCTTTGTGACCTGGGGTTGAGCAACCAGTGCTTGCGGACTCTGTACAGCAAGCACTTGGCGACGACGCCGACCCCGCATGCCGCCGCGACCGAAGGCACCAAGTGTGATGGCTCCGGGTCGGTCGAGCGCCAGCCGTACGAGCAGTTCGCCTGGGAGCAGGCCACGCGCAACAAGCTGGCTCTGGTAGGAGCCAATGACGGCATGCTGCACGCCTTTGTTGCGGGCGAGGCCACCTCCAAGTGCGAAGGGGGAGAACGAACCGTAGCTTTTGATGCGGGCAGCGGCGCCGAGGCGTGGGCCTTCATTCCGCCCGACTTGCTGCCCAGGCTCAAGGACCTGGTCGACGGGCACACCTATCTTGTCGACGGCGACGTGATGGTGCGCGACATCTGGGCCGACGCCAACCTCGACGGGATCAAGGACGCCAGCGAGTTTCACACGGTCGCCGTCGTTGCCGAGGGTCGGGGCGGCACGCATTACTTCGCGCTCGACCTGACCAAGGACTACACCAGCGAAGAGAACCGAAGAGGATTCTTCCGTTGGATCTTCCCACAGCCGTGTTCAGCCGAGGCCGCAGAGTTCGGCAAGACCTTGCTGGCCCTTGCTCCCAGGCCGCCGCCGATTGGCCCGGTGCTGCTCGAGGTCGGCGCGGCGGCCTCCAACAAGGTGACGCGCTACAGCAAGCCGACCGAGGAGCGGTGGGTTGCGATGCTGTCAGGCGGCTGGAGCCCTAACGGCGAGAAAGGGCGCGGCATCTACATGGTCGACGTCTGGCGCGGCAAGGTCGGCGCGCGCCGTGACAATTTGCTGTGGAAGCTGGAGCAACCGGCCAACAGTCCGAGTCTGAACGAGCAGAAGAGCCCGGTGCAGCACCTGATCCAGAGCATCGTCGCCCCGGTGGCGATGGTTGATTACGGCTCGAACACCAACCCCCAACTAGACGGGTTCTTCGACACCGGCGTCGTCGGTGACACGCTCGGACAGATCTGGGTGGCGCGCTTCTATGCGCCGGGCCAGGTCGGCGGCGATGGCCTCGTCACCAACTGGGCGGCCGGACGTGCTTTTGCCCAAGATGACCGCGTCCAGGCCGAAGCGACCAGCGCCAGGAGCGTCGTCAATCTGAACCCCTTCTATTCGCTCGCCTCAGTCGGCTTGCAGCTCGACAACAGCGCGCTGCGGGTGTTTTTAGGTACGGGCAATCGTTATTCACTGCTCGATCCTGACGCCGGATACTGCCGCTTCGACAATCCGCTCGCCTGCGCGAAGTACGGCTGCGAGGCCAACGCTTCCTACTCAATCAGCCGTTGGTCGACCGAATCATCCACCGACTCCGAGTGGGCCGACTCCAATTTCGTCCAAGGCGGCTTCGTCTCTTCGCAGAGCGGCGTCCCGCAGGCCTGCGGCACCGTCAGCGCCGCGCTCTCGACGCATGAGCTCACGTGTCCGAATGGCGGGGGAACAATCGAGTTTGTCGACATGCCCCGCACGCGGGTTACCTGCGGTCTCTCGGAGGGCGCCTCCCCGGCGTACAGCTGCGTTCGCACCGATCCGATCTCCCCCTTCTACGGAGACGAGAATCCCAATCTTGCGGTCGCGACCAGCGGCCTGGGCACGAACCGCTTCTATGGAATATGGGCCTATGGCACGGACCGCGTCTTCGACGAGACCAAGACCAGCTCCGGTGCCAACTATCAGACCGCTGCCGAGTTCGACGCAGCCCGCCTCACCGACAGGACCGCGGAGAATGGGAACGGGGATCTGGTCGACGTGACGTGCGCGACTGCGGTCGAGCTCTCGGCCTCCTGCACCGCGGCCGCCGCGCCGGCCTCGAAGGACGGCAGGGGGTGGTTTTTCGAATACGACAAGCTCAGTGAGAAGACCGCCGGGGGCGGCGCGATCCTCGCGAGCTGCGTGATGTGGAACTCTGCCAGTCCGGACACGGCGGCAAACACGGCCAATGCCTGCGCGGCCGCGGGCGCCGCGGCGCGCCTGTACCAGGCGGACTTCGTCACCGGCGCCGCCGAATGTGCCGAGGGGATGCGCAAGTATGACGAAAACGGCGTGTACGTCGGCAGCGCGCGATATGTCGAGCGCGCAGTGATCGCCCCGCCGCCCGAGCCGGCGACGGTGGTGGCGATTTCCAAGACCGACCATCGGATCAAGATCAGCAACCTCGCTCTCGAACCGGGCAACCAGGCTCAGGAGACTTCGGCCTCGATCACCACCGACACCCTGCAGTCGGTCTACGAGCTGCCCGTTTCGCGAGCCCTGCACTACTGCCGGCATCACAGCGCAGACCGGTGCGCCGTGTCGCTTCCTTAGACCGGCCGAGTCGAAACCAGCGAGGGAGCCGGCCTGTCGGCTCCAGGCCAAGCCGTCTGACACGCGCACGACTGAGGCCTGGGGCGTCTTCCCTCCGTTGCTGCTCATGGCCGCGGTCTTTGCCAAGCTGGAAAAGGCTCGACCGCAAAGCGACTAGGAGTAGGTGGGCGCGGCAGTTTGGACCCGCGGTGGGGTTTGGGGCCGCCGGGTGGTGGATGTCGGCCGCCAGCCGCCTTCTCTTTCACTGGCGCGAACAGGCAAGGCCGTGTGCCCTGTCTTTGCGCCCGCCTAGTGCGATGGGTGCACGTCGGGCCTGTTGCTCGCGAGGAACTGCTCGACCGCGTCGAGGGCCTCCGAGCCGTAAGCCACCGAGGGCCCGCCTCCCATGAGCACCGCGACGCCGATGGCCTCGACGATCTCGTCCTTGGTCGCCCCGGCCTTGAGCGCGTCGTGGACGTGGAAGGCGATGCAGCCGTCGCAGCGCACGGTGATGGCGATGGCCAGCGCGATGAGCTCCTTGGTCTTGACGTCGAGCACGCCTTCGCCCACCCCGGCGCTGTGCAGTTGCTGAAAGGCGGTCATCGTCGCCGGGGCCTGGGCCGACAGCCTGCTCATCAGGCTGCGCAGGTGGTCGTAGTGCTTCGGATAGTCGTTGGCCGGCATCAGCTCTTCCTTTCTTGGTTCGGGCCGGCGGCCAAACGCGCGCAGCGGAGGGCTTTCGCGCGAGCGTCCCGGCGGCCGGGAGAGCTTTGGTCCGGCTCGCAAGGATTGCCACGCTCCCAGGACGAGTCCCCTCGCCGGGCAAGAGCGCTCCTGATTCGGCGGGCGAATACTCGAGAGGATGGGCGGACTCAGGTTTCTCTTCGGCGTCCACGACTGGGGCCTTGGCCACGCGACCCGCGACCTGGTGCTCATCCGCGCGCTGCAGCGGGCCGGCCACCATGTGACCGTACTGTCGGCGACCCGGGCGATGCGCCTGTTGCGCGCCGAGCTTTCGGGCGAATGCGACTTCGTCGAGCTGCCCGACATCCCCAAGCCACTGAGCCGCTACCCGACCCTGTTCTACGTGAAGATGAGCCTCGCCCTGCCGCTCGTCTTCGCCACCTTGCGCCGCGAGCAGAAGCTCGTCCGCAGCCTGTGCCGTCAGCGCCGCTTCGATCGCATCGTCTCCGACACCCGCTTCGGGGTCTTTCACCCGGAGATCCCCAGCTACTTCCTGGTCCACTCGCTGCGCCAGATCATCCCCGGCCGCCCGCGCGGCCTGGAGACGATGGTCGAGCGCCACCAGCAGCAGATGTTCTCGGT
This sequence comes from Myxococcales bacterium UBA5297, assembly GCA_002408385.1. Taxonomy (GTDB): domain Bacteria; phylum Myxococcota; class Myxococcia; order Myxococcales; family UBA5297; genus UBA10939. The sequence continues at coordinate 8,736 of DHSB01000227.1, read as the reverse complement.
GGTGCGCAAGGTCCTCATTCCCGACGAGCCGGAGAACGGGCTCGCGGGCGATCTGTGCCACAACCTCGCGCTCGACTGGTCCAACAGGCTCGCCTACCTCGGCCCACTCTCGAGCGTGCGGCGCCAGCCCTGCGAAGAGGACGTCGACTACTTCATCACCGTCTCGGGCGCCGAGCCGCAGCGCACCTTCTTCGAGAAGCTCGTCCTCGAGCAGGCGCCCAGGCTGCGGGGTCGGGTCGTCGTCACCTTGGGCAGGCCCGAGCGCGTCCCCAACTCTGCGCGCGTCGGGCGCCTCGCGGTGCACAGCTACCTGAACCGCGAGCAACAGGAAGAGATGCTCAACCGTGCCCGCCTGGTAGTGAGCCGCTCGGGTTACACCACGCTGATGGAGCTCGCCGAGCTCGGCAAGCGGGCGTTGTTCGTCCCCACCGTCGGCCAGAGCGAGCAGGAGTATCTGGGCGCCCACCACGAGCGGCAGGGAGCATGGCATACGGTCGAGCAGTCGAAGGTCGACCTCGCCCGCGACGTCCTCGCCGCCGAGGCCTACCGCGGCCCGCCACAGGTCGCGGGGACCCGAACCGCCGTCGAGCGCTTCCTCTCCCTCGTCTGCGGCGAGTGACCGGGAGGGTCCCCGGAAAACGGCGGCGCTCCCTCTTCGAGGACCGCCCGCGACGGTCGGCACGAAGGGGCGGCCCCGCGGCGCCGGCGGGTGAGCTCAAGGCGCGAGCATCCGCCGAGCGGGCGCACCGGCGCTCCCAAGAGGTGTCGAAGAGTCCTTCCGAGCGATAGCCGGTCAGCCGCCAGCCTTCGTGCTGGCAGCCCGGCGTCTCGGGGTATCGGAAACAAGGGCCTCTCGACTCCGCCTCCCTCGTTCCTCGGGAGGCTACGCTCGAGGTGAGCGGGTGGCGAACCAAGGCTAGGTGATTTTCCGACACCTCTTGACGCGCATTCGCCGAGCGGGCAAGGCGCGACGGCTCAAGCCCGGCCCCGATACTCGCGGCGCAGCGCGAGGGCCGCGCCCCCGCAGGCGAGCCAGGTCGAGCCCATCCACAGCACGCGCACGACGAGCAGCAGGACCAACGCCTGCTCTTGGGGATAACCCCAAGCGAGCATGGCGCCGAGCGAGGAGGCCTCGATAACCCCGAGCTGTGTCGAGACCGGGCCGAGCAGAAGGGTCACCGCCAGGCCGAAGAAGTAGACGGTGACGGCCGCCTCGAACGAGAAGCCGCCGAGGCCCACCGCGTGCGCGACGAGGTAGTACACCAGGGCGATGAGCAGCAGGTAGGAGAGCGACAAGAGCCCTCCGGCGACCAGAGGGACGGGAGCAAGCAGCATCCGGATGCCCTTGAGCATGGCGAGAAGCCCCTCGCCGACCCGGCGAAGACGCTTGCCGCGGGCCACGAGGCGCCTGCCCTGCTGCTGGGCGCGCCGCGACCAGAGCAGCGACGAGGTGCACACGAGCGAGACCGCGAAGAAGGCCCCGATGGCCGGGCGCAGCCAGGGCCAGTTGGGGATGCCGAGGATGAGCAGCGTCGTCAGGGTGACGGCGCCCTCGAGCATCAGCGAGGCGGTCGTCGCCGCGGCCGAGGTCGCAAAGCGCGTCCCCTGCAGCTTCTGAAGCAACCAGTTCTGGGAGAATTCGCCAATCGGCAGCGAGTTCGCCATCTCGCCTATCGCATAGACGCTCACGAGCTGGCCGGGCCGCATGTCGATGCCGAGCGCGCGCAGCAGCAGGTAGATCTGCACGCCCTTGAGCACCAGGTAGCCGAAGGCGAGCGCGAAGACCCCCACCACGTCGCCGGCCGAAAGCGCCGTCAGGCCCGCGGCCACCATCTCCAGGTCGGCGATGCTCAGCACGAAGGCGAGCAGGGCGACGCTGAGAATGGTGGGGATGAAGAGCTTTGGGGCGCCCAGAGCCCGGATGAAGTCCCCTGCCTTCACGCGCTTACCCTGAAGGTCCGTCGAGAAATTCTTCTCAGCCTCGCTTCAGCGCCTCTTCTTCATCCGCGCACGCAGGCCGCCGAGACGGCGGCGGTCCCCGCCTCGCGGGATAGGCCTGGGAGGATTTCCCGACACCTCTTGACCGCCCAAGAGGCGCCGCGAAGCCGGGGCCTTTTGCGACCGGGTGTTCGGTCGACCGGGCCGGCGGGTTGCCCGGCGCTCCCTCCCCACGCGTGCCCTTCCTCGCGAGTTGCTGATACCTCATGCGGCGGGCCCGTCCGGAGGCGCGGGGTCGGGGGCTTCGCGCTTCGCGACACAGGTCAGCGGGCTGGGCAGCCGCAGCGCATAGCGGACCGGTAGTCGGTGGTCGGCGAGGTGGGCCCGGGCGTCGTAGGCGTGGTTGAACCTCCAGAGCATGCGCACGAAGTTGGTCTGCCCGCGCGCCACGAGCCGGGCGGCGGTGCCGGCCGTCGCCTTGAGGGTATCGAGGCCGAGGTGCTTGTGGGCGAGCACCTGCTGCGTGCGCAAAAGCTCCTCGTAGAAGCGCTCGAGTGGCAGGCGGGTTTGGGTCACCGCGTGCTGGATGTCGAAGAGCCGGTAGTCGCGCGTAATGAAGCGGTCGGGATCGGTACCAAAGAGCTCGGTGCCCGGATACGGGGTGGCGACGCTGACGTGGACGATCTCCGGGACCGACTTGGCCCACTCGCGCAGGGCCCGAAAGCGCGCCTCGTCCCAGTCGGGGCCGGCAATCACGTTGATGGCCACCGCGACGCCCAGCCCGCGGGCGACCTCGAGCGCCTCGAGGCTGCGGTCGACGCCGACGCGCTCGCGAAACAGCTCGAGCCCCTGAGCCTCGAGCGCCTCGATGCCCAAGAACAGGCACTGCAACCCCAGGCGGCGCCAGTATTCGAAGACCTCGCGGTTGCGCAGGAGCACCTCGGCGCGGGTCTCGACGAAGTAGCGCTTCTTGATACCGCGCCGCTCGATCTCGCGGCCGACGGCGAGGCCGTGCTCGGGATCGAGGAAGGCCAGGTCGTCGACCAGGAAGATGCCGGGCTCGCGCACCGAGGCGAGCTCCTCGCCGATGCGCAGCGGATCGCGCTTGCGGTAGGCGCGCCCGTAGAAGGTCCAGGCGCTGCAGAACGAGCAGTCGTAGGGACAGCCGCGCGAGAACTCGATGGAGGCCGCGGGGTCGAGCGTGCCGATGAAGTAGCGGCGTCGGCGCCGGGCGAGCTCGCGGGCGGGGACGAGCGCGTCGAGGTCGCGCACCAGCGCGGGCTTGGGGCCTCGGCCGTCGAGCGTGACTACGCCGGCGAGCCGGTGCAGTCCCCTGCGCTGGTCGCGCAGGGCCTCGAGCAGCCGGGGCGCAATCTCCTCGCCCTCGCCGGTGACCACGCAGTCGATGGCCCCGCGCGCGTGCTCGAGGAGCTCCTCGGCGATGAACGAGGCGCCGTGGCCGCCGACGACGACGAACAGCTCGGGCCAGGCCGTGCGCAGCTCGACCGTAAGATCGATGACCTCGGGCACGTTCGCCAGGTAGTTCAGGCTGACGAACAGCACCTCGGGCTCGAACGCGCGCGCCGCGGCGCGCAGCTCCCGGTAGCTTTCGACCTGCAGGTCGACCAGGCGCACCTCATGGCCTTCGCGGCACAACGCGGCGGCCACCAGCTCGAGCCCGAGCGGCTCGAGCCGCAGGAAGACCCGCGCGTGCAGCAAGCGGCTCGGGTGGATGCAGAGGACCTTCATCGCCCGTCATGCCCTCTCATTTCGGCCCGCACAGCGTGCCGGAGCTCGTTCGGAAAAAAAGAGCGGATAACGGCACGGGCGCGCGCGCTTTGCCGATGATGTCCCCCAGGGTTCGCGGCCCGGTCGGAGTCGGGAGAGGAAGCCGCGAATCCCTCGTTTCCCGAGGACCGCGCGGGTCGCCTTTGCCTTTCCTGACGAACGGCTCGCTCTCGGGCACGGCCGCCCTTCCTCGCGATGGACCCCGAGAGCGAGTCGGGAGCCGGGCGCTCGGGGACCACTGCGGCAGGCCCTCTTCCCTTCAATCCGCCTCTTGCCGCGGGGGCGCGGGAAGGGGGGCATTGGCCTGGCTGTCGCGGCGAGCCTCGAACCGAGCCCGCGAGTCGAGGGCCAGGGGCATCCAAACGCGGCGGGCGGAGGCTCTCAGGGGCCCGCATTGGGCAGCGCGCTCTGGCTCTCGGGAGCGCCGATGCGGTAGCGCTCGAGCTTGTTGTAGAGCGAGCGGCGGCTGATGCCGAGCTGCTTGGCGGTGCGGTTCTTGTTGCCGCCGTTGGCCTCGAGGGTGCGCATGATCATCTCCCGCTCGACCTCCTTGATCCGGGTGCCGACCGGGATGCGCAGCTCGTTGCGCGCCGGCGCCGGGAAGGCGGGCAGCAGGTCCGCGGGGAGAATCCCGCCTTGCGAGCGAGCCACGGCGCGTTCGATGGCCCCCTTCAGCTCGCGCACGTTGCCCGGCCACGGGTGGCGCGAGAGCTGCTCGATCGTCTCGGGCGCCAGAGCGACCTCGCGCCCCTGTGCGCGGGAGGCGCAGGAGGCGAAGTGGCGCGCGAGCGGGACGATGTCGTCGGGCCGCTCGCGCAGGGCCGGCACGTGCAGCATGTGCGGCTCGAGCCTGCGCCACAGGGGCTCGAGCAGCCGTCCCGAGGCGAGCAGCGAGCCCGGCTCGGAGCTGGTCGCGGCGACCAGTCGCACCGGGCCCTCCAACTGCTGCCCGTCGCCGGTGCGGGTCCACCGCCCGGTTTCCAGTGCGTGCGACAGCTCGCGCTGGCTCGTCGGGTCGAGCAGCTCGATGTCGTCGACGAAGAGCGTGCCGCCCCGCGCCTGCTCGAGCCTGCCCTGACGCGCGGGCGCGCCGAGCAACTCGCTGGCGACCATCTCGGCGGGCAGGGCCGCCACGTGCAGCCGCACCAGCGGCGCAGGGGTGTCTCTCGAGCGCTCGTGCAGCCAGCCCGCGCACCATTCTTTGCCCGCGCCCGGCTCGCCCCACAGCAGCAGGTGCGAGTCGAGGGGCGCGAGCGCCGCCAGCGATTCGAGCAGGCGCGACATCGACTCGGAGACGAGCGCGCCCTGGTCGGCCCGCGGGGGCGGGGGCGCGGCGAAGAGGTTCTGGAGCCGGTCTTTGAGCACCTGCGGATCGAGCGGTTTGGTGAAGTAGTCGCTCGCGCCGGCCCGCAGCGCCTCGATGGCGTTTTCGAGCGAGGCATGGCCGGTGACCAGCACGACCGGAGGGGCGACCGGGCGCTTGCGCAGGGAGCGGATGAGCCCCAGCCCGTCCTGGCCAGGAAGCACCAGGTCCGCGATGACCAGGTCGTACGCTCCCTTTGCGAGCAGCGAGACCGCCTCCTCTGCAGAGGCCGCTCCGTCGGCTGCGTGACCGAGCGAGCGAACCATTTCCTGCATTCCCTGCAGCGACTGCGCGTCGTCGTCGACCACCAAGACCTTGTATGCGTTCATGCCCGCCCTCGTTGCGCGAAGGTCCGCTGCACGTCCGGAGTGAGCGGAAGCCTGCACGCCAGTTGCCCGAACGACGCGAACTTATCCACGTCGACAAGCGCGACAACTCCCCGGCCCGGCCCCGCTTTGTGGGCAGAAAACAAGGAAAAAGCGGGCTGGCTCTCGCCGCCGGGCGGGACGGGGGCGAGCGCGTTCCTTCAGGCAGAACCCGCCTCGGTTGCGCGCGGGAGACCAGAGGTCTCGGCGCCCGGCGACCTACCTTGCTCTCGGGCGCGTCGCCGAGTGCTTGTGACCGGAAGCAGCGACGTTCGCCGACTGTTCGAATCGAGCAAGGGGAACGCATGCTCGGATGGCTCGACGCGGTGATGAAACAGGCCGGACTCGCGGGCCTGGCCGCGCTCCTGCTCGCCTCGGGCCTCGAGTACGTCTTTCCGCCGTTTCCCGGCGACAGCGTCACCGTCTTCGGCGGCGTCTACGCGATGCGCGCGGGCATCCCCGTCGCCGCGGTCTTCGCCGTGCTGATGGCGGGCAGCCTGCTCGGCGCGATGGCCGACTGGGCGCTCGGTCGCTGGCTTGGTCGAAAGCTGGCGGCCGCGCCGCATGCGAAGCGGTATCTGCGCCTGCTGTCGCGCGAGCAGATCCTCGTGTGGGAGGAGCGCTTCCGGCGGCGCGGCACCTGGTGGCTACTGCTCAACCGCTTCTTGCCCGGAGTGCGGGCCCCCATTTTCCTGGCCGCCGGCGCCTCGGGCATCTGCGCGCGCCGCGTCCTCCTCTGGGGCGGGCTCTCCTCGCTCGTTTGGAATGCCCTGCTGTTTGGCGTCGGCTGCGCCGTCGGTGGCCAAGCCGAGCGCATCGTCGGGTTGCTCCACGGGTACGGCCGCTTCGTCTGGGTCGCTGCCGCGGTCGCGGGTGCGATGGCCCTCGGGCGGATCGCCCTTCGCCGCTGGCTGCGCGCGCGCCGCGCCCCGCGCCAGCGCCCGGTCGATCAAGCGAGCAGAGGCTGAAGAGGCGTCGAAGAATCGTTCGAGCCCCCGACTCCGCCTCCCTCGTTCCTCGGGAGGCTACGCTCGGGGTGAGCGGTGGCGAGCCGAGGCGAGGGTGATTTTCCGACACCTCTTGAGGGCACGACAGGTGCGGTTTCGAAGCCGGTGACCAGTCGGATCCGAGGGAGGTAGGTAGGGGCGCATGGCAATGGGCCCGACCGGGAATCGAGCACCAACTTGGCCGGCTGAAAAAGCGGCCTCTCGGACCGGCGGCGGAGTTACGTCCGACCTCACCAGGGATCGGCGCGGCGGCGACGGTCTCCTCCGGGCGACACGAAGGCCGACCCTTCCGCTGACGGGCCGGCTTTGGGCATCGCCTCGCGCCACCAGGGCTCGTCGGGCAACGGCTGGTCCAGACTGAAGCTCTGGCCGATGCGCGGCAGGGCGAGCCGGGCGTTGTGCATGCGGTTCGCTTCGAGCAGGCCTTCTCCCGGCGCGTACCAGGCGTGCAAGGCCAGGCTGAACGTCGCCCAATGGATCGGCATCAGGACCTCTCCTCGGAGCCGCTCGTGCGCCTGCAGGGCCTTCTCTGGCCCGAAGTGGATGTCGGCCCAGGCCTCGTCGTAGGCGCCGATCTCGAGCATCGTCAGGTCGAAGGGCCCGAAGCGTTCGCCGATCTCCGACTGGCCATCCGACAGCCCGCCGTCACCGCCGAAGAAGACCCGCTTCGAGCGACCGAGCACCACCCACGAGGCCCAGAGCGTGCGGTTGCGGTCGAACGGTCCGCGCCCCGAGAAGTGGCGCGCCGGGGTGGCGACGAGCGTCAGCTCGCCCGGCACGACCTCGAGCCCCTCCCACCAGTCGAGCTCGTGGATGCGCTCGGGCGGCAGGTCGAAGTCCTCGAGCCGGGCACCGACTCCGAGCGGCACCGCGAAGCGCGCTCCGCGGGCGGAGAGCGCCCTCACCGTCTCTTCGTCGAGGTGGTCGTAGTGGTCGTGCGAGATCACCACGACGTCCGGGTCGGGCAGCTCCGAGAGCTCCAGCGGCGGGGGCCCGAAGCGCTTTGGGCCGGCGATGCCCACGGGCGAGGCGCGCTCGGACCAGACCGGATCGCACAGCACGCGCCGGCCCTCTATCTCCAGGAGCACCGAGGAGTGGCCGAACCAGGTCACGCGGACCGAATCGGCGGGCGGCTCGAGCAAGGAAGCGGGGAGGACCTTGGTCACTGGGAGCGGCGCCTCGGGCTCACGCTCGCCGCTGACGAACAGGAACTTGAAGAACGTTCCGCCGCTGCCCTTGCGCTCTATCGGCAGGCTGTCCCGGGGGTTCCCGAAGCGCCCCTCGGCCCAATGTGCCGATTGGGCCAGACGCTCGTGTCTTCGCTCGAGACTCGCGGGCGTGGCGCAGCTCAGGTGTAGGGCAAGGCCGAGCGCGCCCGCTGCGCCGAGTGCGGCGAGGCTGCGCCAGCGACGAGAGCGGGTCGGGACAGGGCTCGAGCAGAGGCTGGGCATCGCGCCGCATACTCGCATGGCTCAGGCTCCCGTCGCGGTGGGGCTCGAAATCCTCTCGGGCATTGTCGGGACCGCGCATCAGGGTCGCCCAAACCCGCGCGATGCGTGCCCGTGGTAGGCCCGAGCAGCCTGTCGAGAGGCGCTACGGTCGTCGGGTGGGCCCGCACGCAAGGCGGAGCTGGAGCTCGCCGCCGTCCATCCTTCGCGCGCGGGAGACTCCGCCGTCCATCCTTCGCTCGCGGGGAGGCTTCGCTTTGCCGCCCATCCCTCGCTCGCGGGAGACTCCGCCGTCCATCCTTCGCGCGCGGGGAGGCTCCGCCGTCCATCCTTCGCGCGCGGGGAGGCTCCGCCCTCCATCCTTCGCGCGCGGGGAGACTCCGCCCTCCATCCTTCGCGAGCGGGGAGGCTCCGCCGCCCATC
>DHSB01000227.1:0-203 GCA_002408385.1 Myxococcales bacterium UBA5297 | reverse complement strand
GGCTCCGCCGCCCATCCTTCGCGGCACGGGGAGGCTCCGCCGCCCATCCTTCGCGCACGGGAGACTCCGCCGCCCATCCTTCGCGCGCGGGAGACTCCGCCGTCCATCCTTCGCGCCTCGGGAGACTCCGCCGTCCATCCTTCGCGCCTTCGCGCGCGGGGAGGCTCCGCCCTCCATCCTTGGGTGCAGATCTGCAACTGATC
>DHSB01000135.1:5554-7118 GCA_002408385.1 Myxococcales bacterium UBA5297 | reverse complement strand
TCAGCCGTCGGAACGCGCCTGGGAATTGTCCAGGGCCGAGGATCAGCCGTCGGAACGGGCCTAGGAATTCTCCAGGGCCGATGATCAGCCGTCAGAACGGGCCTAGGAATTCTCCAGGGCCGAGGATCAGTCGGTGGAACGACATTAGGAATCTCCCAAGGCCGAGGATCAGTCGGTCGAACGACATTGGGAGTCTCCCAGAGCCGCGGAGCGGCCGTCAGGACGGGCCTGAGAGCTTCAGCGGGCTGGGGTCCAACCGCAGGAGCAGTGCCGGGAGTCTCCCCGGGGCCGGGGATTAGCGGTGGGAACAGGCCTGAGAGGCTCCGAAGCCCGAGAACTCTGACTACCCGGCCAGTCGGCAGCAGTCGGAACGGGGCTTCGGAGGCTCCCAGGGTCAGGAACGGCCGTAGGACCGGTCCTTTGAGACGCTACTTGCTCGAAGGCGGCAAGCACGCCTTCTGAGTGCCCTCCTCGACGCGCGTGATGTTGCTCGCGCAGTTCGACTCGACCTCGGCGCCGCGATTGGCGTTGCACTCGGCCTTTTCGGCGCAGACGCGGAAGCAGTAGTTCTTCGCGTCGTCGTGGGTCACGCAGATCGAGCTCTCGGGGCAGTCCGCATTGGCTTTGCAGCCTTCGAGGCCGCAGTAGCCGCCCTTGAACGAGGTCAGGCAGCTCAAGGTGATCTCTTCGTCGTCGCTGTCGCACTGGTCGCCGCTCGTGCACTCGGCGCCTACGCCCAGGGCGTCGGCGTCGTCGCCACAGCCGGCATTGGCGAGTAGAGCCGCAGTCGTCATTGCCACCGCAATCGCAAGCCTCTTCATCGATGGTCTCCAGTCATTGGTTCAGAAAGGTCGCGCCGCGACGGATTGTCCCCGCGAGAGCGGCGGGGCTCAAGCCGCATCTCGACTCGCTTGGTGGTTCGGGGAGAAAGAGGCTCTGCCAGCCTCCCTGCGGCGCAACATCGCTGCGGTGTCGTCACCGCGCTGAGCTGCCGCGGGCAGCGACAGCGGCTCTGTCGGCGCTCGAAGCTGTGCGGGGGCGCCGGAGTGGTAGCTTGTCGGGCTTGGGACGGGGCGTTCCTACGAGCGAAGTGTCCTCGCAGAGCGCTCTCGTGCCCCCAGAAAAACGCCTGCCTCCACCGAAAGCGCATGGAGCGGACGGAGGAATCGATGAGTCAGACGCCAACCGGCAAGCGCGAAGAGGCCCTACTCGAGAGCCCCGAGCGACTCACCTCGCCGGCGACGCCGATCGAGCCGAGCGAAAACGGCTCGTCGGCGTCGCCTGGAAGGAACCGCCGCTGGGCTTTCGCCTTTCTCCTGGCCGCCGCCGGAGCGGCCGGGGCCCTGGCGCTGAGCGGCGGACCCCAGGTGCAGGTCGTCCGCGTCGAGCGACGAGACCTCGTGCAGAAGGTGATCGCGACCGGGCGCGTCGAGCCGCCGGCGCGCGTCTCCCTGGGCACGCTCGTCCCGGGCATCGCGGTGCGCGTCCTCGCCGAGGAGGGCGAGCGAGTGCGCGCCGGCCAACTCCTCGTCGAGCTCGATAGGGCCGAGGCCGACGCGGCGGT
>DHSB01000135.1:0-5420 GCA_002408385.1 Myxococcales bacterium UBA5297 | reverse complement strand
CGACGCGGCGGTGCAGCAGGCCCGGGCCGGGGTCGCCGCGGCCGAAGCGCAGCTCGCCCAGCTCGGCACTTCGTCCCGAGTGGCCGCCGAGGCGCTGCGTCAGTCGGAGATCAACCTCGTATCCGCGACCGCCGATCTCGAGCGCACCGAGGCCCTCACGGGCTCGGGTGCCGGAAGCCAGCGCGATCTCGACACCGCCCGGCAGGCCGTCGATCTCGCCCGGAGCCAGCGCGAGAGTGCGCTCGCCCGCCTGGCGAGCACCGCGCGGGGCGGCAGCGACGCGCTGCTCGCCTCGGCCGAGGTGAGCCGGGCCCGCGCCGCTCTCGCGCAAGCCCAGGCACGGCTCGACCAGACCCGAATCCTCGCCCCCGCCGACGGGCTGCTCCTCGCCCGCGACGTCGAGCCCGGCGACGTCGTCCAGCCGGGTCGCGTCCTGCTCGTCTTCGCCCGCGACGGCGAGACCCGGCTCATCGCCCAACCCGACGAGAAGAGCCTCGCCTTCCTCGAGCCAGGCCAGGCGGCCAAGGCGTCGGCCGACGCTTTCGCCGGGCGCACCTTCGCCGCCCGGGTCATGAGCATCGCGCCCGCGGTCGATCCCCAACGCGGCACGGTCGAGGTGAAGCTCGCCGTCCCGCAGCCGCCCGTCTACCTCCGGGCCGACATGACGGTCTCGGTCGACGTCGAGGTCGCCCGCGCCGCCGGCACCCTCGTGTTGCCGGCCGAGGTCGTGCGCGACGCCGCCGGCGCCAGTCCCTGGGTGCTCGCGCTGCGTGAGGGGCGCGCCGAGCGGCGGGATGTCGAGCTGGGGATCCGGGGCGAGGGGTACGTGCAGATCCTCTCGGGACTTGCCGAGGGCGAGGAGGTCATCCCGCAGGACGCGAAGAAGGTCCGCCCGGGCCAGAAGGTGCGCCGCGGCTGATGGCCGCGCCACGACGGAGACACGCCATGCCGCTCGAGTGGTTCCTTGCCATCCGGTTCCTCAAGGAAGGTCGCGCGCAGACCGCGCTCATCTTCGGCGGCGTCGCGGTCGGCGCGGGCGTGGTCGTCTTTCTCTCGGCGCTCATCACCGGGCTGCAGGCGAGCCTGGTTGAGCAGACGCTCGGCTCGCAGGCCCACGTGGTCGTGCGGCCGCCAGAGGAAGAGGCGCGAGTGGTCGAGCGGCCCGCCGGCGCGGTGCTCGCGGTGCGCCGCGAGCGCACCCCGCAGCGGGTGCAGGCCATCGGTCAGTGGCAGCAGGTGCTCGAGCAGGCGCGCTCGGTCCCCGGGGTGATTGCCGCCGCGCCGACCGTCAACGGCTCGGCCTTCGCGAGCCGCGGCAGCGTCACCAAGGCGGTCAGCCTGCGCGGGGTCGAGGCCGAGTCCTACGACCGCATCGTCGCCGTCAGCCGCAAGCTCGAGTTGGGCCTCTTCCGCCTCGCCGGCGCCGAAGCGGTGATCGGCAAGGGGCTGGCCGACGAGCTCGGCCTCGAGGTCGGCGACAAGCTGCGCCTGGCGGGCGAGGGGGAGCGGGCCGACGTTTTCACCGTCGCGGGCATCTTCGACCTGGGCAACAAGGACGTGAACCAGCGCTGGGTCTTCGTCCCGTTGCGCTCCGCGCAGAACCTGCTCGACCTGCCGGGCGGCGTCTCGACCATCGAGCTTCGCGTGGAGGACTACCTGAAGGCGGACGAGGCGGCGCAGCTCGTCGCCGCGCGCACCGGGCTGGTCGCCGAGAGCTGGACCGAGCTCAACCGGCAGCTCCTCGTCGCCCTGCGCTCGCAGAGCGCCTCGAGCTACATGATCCAGTTCTTCGTCATCGTCGCGGTCGCCCTGGGCATCGCCAGCGTCCTCGTCGTCTCGGTGGTCCAGAAGTCGCGCGAGGTGGGCATCCTCAAGGCGATGGGCATCTGCACCGGCATGGTGCAGCGGGTCTTTCTCATCCAGGGCGCCATCGTCGGGCTCGTCGGCTCAGCCTTAGGCTCGGCCCTGGGGGCGGGGCTCGCGCTGCTGTTCGCCAACCTCGCCCAGAACCCCGACGGCTCGGCGCTCTTCCCGGTCGATTTGAACGCGACGCTCTTTCTAACCGCGACCGCGGTCGCCACCGTGACCGGGCTCGTGGCGGCGGTCGCGCCGGCCGCGCGCGCCGCCCGGCTCGATCCGGCCGAGGTGATTCATGCCTGAGCCTCTGCTCGAGCTCAAAGAGGTGGTGAAGGACTACGGGACCCCGCCGCTGGTGACCCGGGCGCTGCGCGGGGTCGATCTCTCGGTAACCCCCGGGGAGTTCGCGGCGCTCATCGGCCCCTCGGGCTCGGGCAAGACCACGCTGCTCAACGTCATCGGCCTGCTGCACAAGCCGACCTCGGGCCGAATGACGCTCGCGGGCACCGACACGACCCGGCTCGACGACGACGGCCTGACGCGCTTCCGGGCGCGCACCCTGGGTTTCGTCTTCCAGTTCCACCACCTGGTGCCGGCGCTGACCGCGCTCGAGAACATCGTCGTGCCGATGTGGTCGCTCCAGGGGCGCCGCGACGAGTCGATGCGGCGGCGTGCTCTCGAGCTGCTCGACGCGGTCGGTCTCGCGCACAAGGCCGACTCCCGCGCCACCGCGCTGTCGGGCGGACAGGCGCAGCGGGTGGCCATCGCCCGGGCGCTGGCCAACCGGCCGGCACTCGTGCTGGCCGACGAGCCCACCGGCAACCTCGACACGGCCAGCGCCGACGAGGTCTTCGGCCTGCTGCGGCGGGTCAACCGCGAGCTCGGGACGACCTTCCTCATCGTCACCCACGACCCGCGGCTCGCGCAGCGCACCGATCGCGTCGTGGAGATCGTCGACGGGCGGATCGTGAGCGACGAGGCGGTCGCGACTGCGCGCGACCAGCCTCGACCCGTATCCGCGAAGGCGTGACCGACGGAGCGCCCCCTGGGCTCGGAGAGCGGACCTCGGGCAACGAGAAGAGGGGCGGCACCGTGCGGGCGCCGCCCCTCTTCTCATGGAACGAACGCCGAGACTGCGGCGTTGATGCGCGGCGGCGATTGCCTCGGCGGCCTCGCGGTCGGCCTGGGCTTCGGCGGCGGCGCGGTCGGCTTCGACCTTGGCGGCAGCGCGCTGCTCGTCGGCGAGGGCGACGGCATCCTCGTACTTCTGCTGGGCGGTCGCGTTGTCCGTCTCGAGCTTGGCTTGCGCGTCGGCGAGGTTCCCGATGCGCTCGTGGCCCGACAGAGCCCCGGGGGCTGAGCGCGACAAGCGGCTGGCCGTCCTCGCATCGAGTGACCGTTTCGCGCATCTCAAGCGCAGCCCAGATTTAGGGAACGAAAGAGCTGCGAGAGGCCCGCCGCCGCCCGCCTGACCGTGAGCGAGGGGACGCCGGCCCGCTCGCCTGTCGACGAGGCAAAGCCATGGGCTCGATACCTTCGAGAGAAGAGCTGAAGAAGAAGCTGTCGCCCGAGCAGCTCGACGTCGTTTGCAACGAGGGGACCGAGCCTCCGTTCGACAACGCCTACTGGGACAACAAGGAGCCGGGAATCTACGTCGACGTGGTCTCGGGCGAGCCGCTCTTCAGCTCGACTGACAAGTACGACTCGGGCACCGGCTGGCCGAGCTTCGTGCGACCGCTCGAGAAGGAGAACCTCCTCGAGCGCGAGGACCGCCGCATGGGGATGAGGCGCACCGAGATCCGCTCGAAGAGCGGCCACTCGCACCTCGGGCACGTCTTCCCCGACGGTCCCAGGCCGACGGGCCTGCGCTACTGCATCAACTCCGCCGCGCTGCGCTTCGTGCCCGTCGACAAGCTCGAAGAGGAAGGCTACGGGCAGTACCTCTCGCTCTTCGGGCGCGCGCCGAAGGGCGGGGGCGCAGTGAGGCTCGCGCCCAAGAACGAGGGCGATGATCAGAAGGGCGGCTCGCGCCGCGAGCTTGCCACGCTGGCCGGCGGCTGCTTCTGGGGCATGGAGGAGATCCTGCGACAGGTGCCCGGGGTCCTCGAGACGCGGGTCGGCTACACCGGAGGCACGACCGAGAACCCGACGTACGAGCAGGTCTCCCGCGGCGACACCGGCCACGCCGAATCCATCGAGATCGTCTTCGACCCCTCGCTGATCAGCTACGAGGAGCTTCTCGAGAAGTACTTCTTCCGCATGCACGACCCGACGACAGTGAATCGCCAGGGCAACGACCTGGGCTCGCAGTACCGCTCGGCGATCTTCTTCCACTCGGACGAGCAGCGGCGCACCGCCGAGGCCGTCAAGCAGCGCATCGACGCGTCCGGAAAGTGGAGGCGGCCGGTGGTGACCGAGGTAGTGCCGGTGCGCACCTTCTATTCGGCCGAGGAGGACCACCAGGCGTATCTGCAGAAGCATCCGCACGGCTATTCCTGCCATTACCTGCGCGAGTAGCGGGTCTTGGGCGGAAGGGACTGGATGCCATCCCGCTCATTGAGCTGGCAATTCCCAGTCTCCCCGAGCGCCTCAGCATGCTCGGGGCTGACCCAAGGTCGAAGGGGCCCTTCGGCGCCATGCTCGTCGTCAACGAACAGCCCGGCCTGGGCGCAAACCTCGTCCTCGGGAGCGGCCCCGAGCGAGCCGATGAAGGAACCCGAAGAAGCAGGCGCGGCTGCTTCGACGTCGCCCTGCCAACCTCGCATGTCAGACCCGCACGCTACTCTGGCGCCTCCTTCTACCGGGGGCGGGGCGATGTCGAAGGTCCATGCGGCGCACGATCACCTCTTCAAGCTGCTCCTCGAGCTGCCCGGCGTCGCCCGGGCGCTGTTGAGCGAGCGGCTGCCCGCACCGCTGCGCGAGCGGCTGGAAGGCGAGGAGCCGCAGCCGGTGCCCGGCGATTTCATCAGGAGAGGGCTGAACGAGATCCGCTCGGGCCTGGTCTTCCGCCAGCGGTTGTGCGGCGGGCAGGCGTGCCTCTACGCGCTCATCGAGCACAAGAGCGGGCGAGACGACGCGGTCGGCTTCCAGCTCCTCGGCTATCTGAGCGCGGGCTGGCGGGACCTGCGCGGGCAGAGCGAGGAGCTCGGCTGTGAGCCGCTCATCGTGCCGCTCGTCGTCTACCACGGCGTGCCGGAGTGGAGCCTGCCGTGCCGTTTCTCGGACGGCCTCCCGGTCGACGACGAGCTGCGCCCGCTGCTGCTCGACTTCCCGATCGAGGTCTTCGACGTCGGGCGGGGCGACGAGATGAAGCTGTCGAGCCATCCGTGGCTGCGAGGCGGGTTGCGCTTGTTGCGCCACGGGGTGCGGGCCGTGCCGCGGGAAGAGAAGAGGGCCCTTCTCGTGAGCGTGCTGACCGACCTGCGGGGCGTGCCCGATTACTTCCTGCAGGCGTCCGCGAACTACATTCTCAACAGGTGGGTGCCGGTGTCGCGCAAGGACCTGTCGAGAGCTTTGCGCGTGGCGATGCCGGACAAGGAGGCGGTCGTGATCTCCAAGGCGGC
>DHSB01000036.1 GCA_002408385.1 Myxococcales bacterium UBA5297 | reverse complement strand
GCTCGGCCTACGCTCGGGGTGAGCGGGGAGGCGGGCGGGGCCGAGGTGAGGCAGAGGTGACGACGACTCGTCGAGGCCCGGCGGGAGAGAGGCGAGGGCGGGCGGGCCGCGGTTTCTTGATCGGCGGCCGGCCCGGCCTACGATGCGGCCCATGGAGCCATCGGAACGCCCGCAGCTTGTCCAGGACTTCGCCGAGTACCTCGAGGCGACCCGCAACGCCTCGCCACACACGCTCAAGAACTACCTCTCGGACCTCGACCAGTACTGCGAGTACCTTGCGCAGAAGCAGATCGCGCTCACCGCGGCCGATCACCTGGCGATCCGCGCCTTCCTCGCGACCAAGCACCCGACGACCAAGCCGACGACCCGCGCGCGCAAGCTCGCCTCCATCCGCGCCTTCTACCGGTTCCTCTACAAGAAGGGCCTCATCGCGCAGAACCCCGGGCGCCTGGTGATGGCCCCGAAGAAGCCGAAGTCGCTGCCCAAGGTGGTGCCGATCGACGACGTGCTCGCGCTGGTCGAGGCTCCGGACACCGAGAACGCCCTCGGCGCGCGCGACCGGGCCATCCTCGAGGTGCTCTACGGCGGCGGGGTGCGCGTCAGCGAGCTGTGCGGGCTGTCTCTCGACGACTGGGCGCCGCGGGAGAACGTCATCCGCGTGCTCGGCAAGGGGCGCAAGGAGCGGATCGTGCCGCTGGGCCGAAAGGCGCGCGAGGCGCTCGAGGTCTACCTGCCGCGCCGGCTCGAGCTGCTCGGCTCGAACGACCCGCGCGTCGAGCCGGCGATGTTCCTCAACTACGTCGGCGGCCGGCTGACGACCCGCAGCGTCGCGCGGATCATCGACAAGCACGTGCTCGCCTGCGCCCTGAAGCGCCACGTCCATCCGCACGCGCTGCGCCACTCGTTCGCCACGCACCTGCTCGACGGCGGGGCCGACCTGCGCGCCATCCAGGAGCTGCTCGGCCACGCGAGCCTGTCGACGACCCAGCGCTACACCGAGGTCTCGTGGGACCGGCTCCAGGCGGTCTACGACAAGGCCCATCCCCGCGCGAAGGTCGCGCCCACACACGTGCCGGTGCGCGACGACGGACCAGAGGAGTAGGGCGCGCGCGGCGGGCGTCGGCTCGGCCGCGGGCGCCGTTCGACACCGATGGCGGCTGGCGCGGGGCCGCCTCATCTGTCAGGGGGAGAGCATTCCCGTGCTCGGAATGGCCTTCCCCGCGTCGAAAACGCCGTTTCGAGGACCGAAATGGCCTTCCCCCGTGTCGGAAATGCCGTTTCGAGGACCGAAATGGCCTTCCCCGCCTCGGAATCGCCGTTTCGAGGACCGGGATGGGCTTCCCCGCGTCCGGAAACGCCGTTTCGAGGACGGGAATGGTCCGCCCGAAATGGCTTCGGCGCCGGCCATGATCTGAACCACTTTCGGCGGCGACGAGAGATCCAGTTGCAGCGCGGCAACGCAGTCCTTCGTCCCCCGTAAGTCCGCCTGATCGCTGGCGAAGGCGTCCTTCCGGGGGTCGAAGGACTGACGGGGAAGTGGATCTGACTGGCCGCCGAAAGTGGATCACTTTGAAACCGGCGCCGAGGCCGAAATGGCCTTCCCCCGGCCCCTGAGCTGCCGCTCGGAGCAGGCGATCTGGCTGCCGTCCCGGATGGCCCACTCGGGGAGTCCGCCCGGGCCGCTCTCAGCGTCGCGAGCCGCCGCGGTGGAGGCCAAGGATCTTCGGCGTGGGGCGCAGTTGAAGCTCCCACTCTGCCTCCCGGTTTCCTTGCGGCTGCCTGGACAGGTTGCTAGCGTCCAGGCCCCTTTTCGGGCGCCGCAGCGCGCTCTCGCTTCGGGAGGAGGCCCATGACCACCATCCTCTGCGTCCGTCGGGACGGGAAGGTCTGCATGGCCGGCGACGGCCAGGTGACCTTCGAGAACCGCACCATCCTCAAGAGCACCGCCAGGAAGATCCGGCGGCTCGCCGAAGGCCAGGTCATCGCGGGCTTTGCCGGCGGGACCGCCGATGCCTTCACCTTGTTCGAGCGCTTCGAGGCCAAGCTCAAGGAGCATCGCAACAACCTGGCGCGCGCCTGCGTCGAGCTGGCCAAGGACTGGCGCACCGACCGCTTCCTGCGCCGGCTCGAGGCGATCCTCGTCGTCGCCGACAAGGAGAAGACCTTCATCCTCACCGGCGCCGGCGACGTCATCGAGCCCGACTTCGGCCTGGCTGCCACGGGCAGCGGCGGCAACTACGCACTGGCGGCCGGGCGCGCGCTGCTCGAAAACACCAACCTGAGCGCCCGCGAGATAGCCGAGAAGGCGATGGGCATCGCCTCCGAGATCTGCGTCTTCACCAACGACAAGGTGGTCTTCGAGGAGCTGTGAGCGTCGCGGGAATGGAGCGCTCCGCTCGGGTTGTCATCAGCTATTCGTGGCGCCGGCGCCGCGCCGGCGCGTGAGGTCCCAAGCCGTGTCCAACCTCAAGCCCCAAGAGATCGTCCAGGAGCTCGACCGCTTCATCGTCGGCCAGGGCAAGGCCAAGCGGGCCGTCGCCATCGCGCTGCGCAACCGCTGGCGCCGCCAGCTCGTGCAGGGCGAGCTGCGCGAGGAGATCTTGCCGAAGAACATCATCATGATCGGGCCGACCGGGGTCGGAAAGACCGAGATCGCCCGCAGGCTGGCGCGGCTGGCCGGAGCGCCCTTCGTCAAGGTCGAGGCCTCCAAGTTCACCGAGGTCGGCTACGTCGGCCGCGACGTCGACTCGATGATCCGCGACCTCGTCGAGGTGGCCATCAAGCTGGTGCGCGAGGAGGAGGCCGAGAAGTTTCGCGCCAAGGCGCGCGACCTGGCCGAGGAGCGGCTGCTCGACCTGATGACCAAGACGACCCCGGCCGGCTTCGGCCCGCCGGGACCGGCTCCGGACCGCGAGCGCCTGCGCGCGCAGCTTCGGGCCGGCACGCTCGACGATCAGACGGTCGAGGTGGACGTGCCCGAGAAGTCGATGCCCTTCATGACCGCCTTCAGCGGGCAGGGGATGGAGGAGATCGGCGTGAACATGGAGAGCCTCTTCGGCAACCTGATGCCCAAGCGCACGCGCAAGCGCCGCATGAAGGTTCAGGACGCGCTCAAGGTGCTGACCGAGGACGAGGCCGGGAAGATGGTGGACATGGAGCGCGTGCAGCGCGAAGCGCTCAAGCGGGCCGAGGAGAGCGGCATCGTCTTCATCGACGAGATCGACAAGATCGCCGGCCGCGAGCACGGCCACGGCCCGGACGTCTCGCGCGAGGGCGTCCAGCGCGACATCCTGCCCATCGTCGAGGGCTCGACGGTCACCACCAAGTACGGCACGGTGCGCACCGACCACGTGCTCTTCATCGCCGCGGGCGCCTTCCACATCTCCAAGCCCTCGGACCTCATCCCCGAGCTGCAGGGCCGCTTCCCGATCCGCGTCGAGCTCGACGCGCTCTCGGGCGAGGATTTGGTGCGCATCCTCACCGAGCCGCAGAGCTCGCTCATCCGCCAGTACACCGCGCTGCTCGAGACCGAGGGGCTCAAGGTCGAGTTCCGCAACGACGCCATCGAGGAGATCGCCCGCATCGCCCAGGTGGTCAACGAGCGCACCGAGAACATCGGGGCCCGGCGGCTGCACACGATCATGGAGAGGCTGCTCGACCAGCTCTCCTTCGACGCGAGCGAGATGGCCGACCAGCACGTGGTCATCGACCGCGCCTACGTCCAGCAGAGGCTCGACGAGGTGGTCAAGGATGAGGATCTGTCGAGGTACATCCTCTGAGTTAGGAGTTGTGAGTTTGGAGTTGGGAGTCCGCGCCCTCGGCTCTCTTGCCCGCTCACCCCGACGTAGCCTCCCGAGGAACGAGGGAGGCGGAGTCGGGCAACTGTCTCGGAGATCAAGCGCTCGAGCCCCGTTCACCCCGAGCGTAGAGGCGACCAACGGGAGCCTCGGAGTCGAAGGGCCCACTTCGCGATCACCGCCTTCGACGTCTCGGTACGCAACCCTTCGAGCGAGCCTCGGGCTTCAGTGCCCAAAGCCCGCATGGCGAAAAGCCCTCCAGCCCCCATGCTCGGTATCTCCTCCCTCGCCCACGTGCATTGCGTCTCGACACGGATAGCGGGCCGGCCCTGCGAGGTCTACGTCTTCGACCACCACCGCGGCGCCTTCCCGCTCTGGATGCTCGCGGCGCAGAAGCTCGGGTCTTCGCTCACGCTCGTGACGCTCGACAGGCACATCGATCTCGAGCGCCCGGCCCGGCTGCTGCCTAGCGGCCCGCATACGCTGGAGGCGCTCGACGGCTTCGCCCGGTTCTCGCTCTCTTCGCGCAACGACGACCACCTCGTCGCGGCGATGGAGGCGGGCGCGATCGGCGACGCGGTGGTCATCGCCCGCTCGCACGGGCCGAAATCGCTCGACAGCTTCAAGCCCTACCTCGACGGGCAGGGCAGGGCGCACCGCTGCGCCTTCGCCAAGACGGTGGACCTGAGCGGCGATGACGCCCGCGCGCTCATCGATGAGTCCTCGGCCATCGCCCTGGATATCGACCTCGAC
The DNA here is from genome assembly GCA_002408385.1 of Myxococcales bacterium UBA5297. Lineage (GTDB taxonomy): Bacteria > Myxococcota > Myxococcia > Myxococcales > UBA5297 > UBA10939. The sequence continues at coordinate 7,225 of DHSB01000036.1, read as the reverse complement.
TGCTTTACGACCTACAGCGACGGACACCACGACGAGGTGCTCACCTGGGACCTGGAGCTCATCGACGCGTTCCTGCGCCCGCCTGACGCCGAGGGCTTCTGGACGCCGGTGCTCGAGCGCACCCGCCTCGTCACCCTCGCCCGCGAGCCGTACCACTGCGGCGGCTTTGGGCGCTCGGCTGCGCTGTGGCCGGCGTTCGCCGAGGCGTTCTTCTGCCGGCTGCTCGGCGTCCCCGCGCCCTAATGTCGAAGAATCCTTCGAGCGAGAGCCGGGCAGCCCGAGCCCCTCGAAAGGCTCGGGGCAGGCCGAAGTCGAGGCCCTCTTGATTCCGCCTCCCTCGTCCTTCGGGAGGCTGTCGCTCGGGGCCTCTCGACTTCGCTCGGGGGTGACCAAAGGTGGCGAGCCGAGGGGGGGGTGATTGCGCGACAGACCTGGAGGGGCCCGCAATTCGCGGGTCGCTTGTGCCCGGGTGCCTCCCGCGCTATCCATTCCGCCCAAACTCAAAGGGAGGTCAGAGAAATGATGAAGCGAGCCGTTGTGCTGATGTGCCTGGCGGGCGTTTCCTGCGCTCCTTCCATCAACCCGCAGATGCAGCAGGCGACCGACGCGCTGCTCGCCTCGGTCAAGGCCGGCCACGACCTCGCGGCGCCCGCGGCCTACGAGCCGATGCCTTGGGAGGTCGGGCAGTGGGTCCTATTGAAGATCACCGACTCCAAGCAGCAGCCGTCGATCCAGCGCGTCAGCGTCGTCGGCCGCGAGGGCGAGGCGCTCTGGGTCGAGACCGAGACGCAGGACTACTACCGCCACACCCTCAGCAAGGTTCTCTACGCGAAGATGCCTCGCACGCCTCAGGAGGCGGTCGAGGCGATGCAGAAGATGGTCTCGAAGACCGATGACCAGCCGCAGGAGGTCTTCGACTTCACCAGCAACGATCCGGGCACCCGGCTCACCAAGAACCTGATGAAGTCCTTCGCCCAGGGCGTGGTCGTCGCTGCGGTCGATGCCGAGCAGGTGGAGGACGCTACGGTCCCGGCCGGCACCTTCCGCGGGTGCGCCAAGGTGGCGGCCAAGGCCGTGGTCGGCCCGGTCAGCAAGGACACGACGAGCTGGTTCCACCCGGCGGTCCCGGTCAACGGCAGCGTCAAAGGCCTCTCGAACGACGGTGAGTGGACGGTCGAGCTGCTCGACTTCGGTCTGACCGGAGCCCAGAGCAAGCTCTGACGAACCGCGTCAGCAGACCGCCCCGCGGGCACTCTTCGCCCGAGTCTGTCGAAAAGCCGAGCGCTCTTGCCCCCTTGCCAAGGGGCAGGAGCGTCGCCGGGGCGGGAAAGCAGCCCCGTGCCTCGGGAGCCGCCCCCCCCGACCACAGCCGGGGGCGGGCTCGGCCTAGTCGAAGACTCGCTTCCCCGCGCCGACCCTCGAGCCTCGCGTTTCCCGCCTCGGGGCCGAAATCGGCACTCGGAACGGGCGGGTCGCTCCCAATTCGAGAAACGCTCCTTGTGCCCAGGAATCGGCAAAAGCGCCGGCCGGCTCGCTCCAGCCCGCGCGGCTCGCTTGGTCCGCGAGCCGAAAAGTGCCGCAAGTTCAGGCGGTTTGCTTTCGTGGCCCCCGGTAGGGCGGCGGGTTGTCGCGAACCTGACTTCTTGAGCCGCAGCCCGGCCTTCCGGTCGTGGAACCCGCGAGAATTTGACCGCTTTTTTCGGCCGACCTATGATCTGCAACCATCTTTTTCACGTCTGAGCAGAGGGCTTGGTGAGCAGTTCGGAGTTCATCAGCGGGCTTGGCACCCGGGAATCGACCATCCACGCCGCCCCCGATGCGGGGCAACGGGGCCTGACCCGCGAGGAGCAGAAGCTCGTCTCGTGCGCGGGGGCCGGGGCGCGCCTGGGCGAGGTTATCGAACGTTGCGGGTTGCCCGAGCCGAAGGCCATCGCGCTGTTGCTCGGCCTGCGCCTCCGGGGCGTCATTCACCCCGGTGCCCTCAAGCAGGCCTCGCGCCTGCCCGAGGGGTGGAACACTGCGAGCGTGGCTGTGCCTCGGACTCGCTCCTCTCCGACGAATGCAATCCCTCCGGCGCGCACCTCGCCCACTCCGCTGCCCCCCTCGAGGCCGCTCGCGAGCGGGCCGACGCGCGTCACCCCTATCGACCTGGCGGCGATGGCCGAGAACGTCGAGATCGACGAGGCGCGCAAGCGCGAGATCCTCGAGCTCGAAGCGAAGCTGATGGCCGCCAACCATTTCCAGATCCTGGGCCTTGCGCCCGGCGCTGATCCCGCGGCGGTCAAGAAGGCCTACTACGAGCTGACCAAGCGCTTTCACCCCGACCGGTTCTTCGGCAAGTCGCTCGGGAGCTTCAAGGGGCGCATCGACAGGGTTTTCAAGCACTTGACCGAGGCGCAGAGCGTCCTGAGCGACCCGGACAAGCGCAAGGCCTACCTCAAGGCGCACCCCGAGCTCGCCCCGCCCGAGCCGGCTCCCCGACACGATCCTCGGGCCCCCGAGCGACGCGCTCGCCTGGCGCGCCACCCCTATCTGGCCAAGCGCACCAAGTTCAACGACCTCGTCTCCAGCGGGCGCCAGGCGATTGCCAAGGGCGACTGGGGCAAGGCCCTGACCGACCTGAACCTCGCCTCGCAGCTCGAGCCGAAGGACGCGCAGGTCGCCAAGCTGCTCGCCGAGGCGAAGCGCGGCGACGATCGCGGCCTGGCCGAGGCCGAGTACGACGACGCGATCAGCAGCGAGACCCTCGGCGACTCGGCTCGGGCCCTCGCCCAGATGCGCAAGGCGGTCTCGCTCGCCCCGGACAACGCGGCGTACAGCCACCGGCTCGCCCGCATGCTGATGCAGTCGGACAAGCTGGAGGCGCTCAAGGAGGCGCACCTGCTCGCCCGCCGCGCGACCGAGCTGGCACCGGAGAACGCCGAATACCACCTCACCTTCGCCGCCATCTTGGTGCGCGCCGGGCTCGAGAAGAACGCCATCCGCGTCTACGAGCAGGCTCTCAAGCTGCGGCCCGACGACCCGGTCGCCAAAGACCAGATGCGCCGGTTGAAGGTCAAGACGACGATCATCTCCTGAGGAGCCGCCAACGCATGGTTCGCGAGCCCGTCATCGGCATTGACCTGGGGACCACCAACAGCGTGGTCGCCACCATGCAGAATGGGCAGCCGACGGTCATCAAGAACCGCGCCGGGCACACCCTGACGCCCTCGGTCGTCGCCGTCGCTCCCAATGGCAAGCGGCTGGTGGGCGTCATCGCCAAGCGCCAGGCGGTCACCAACGCGGCCAACACCGCCTATGCGGTCAAGCGGCTCATCGGGCGCAGGTTCTCCAACCCGCAGGTCCAGGAGGCCCTCAAGGTCCTTCCCTACCAGGTGTCCGACGGCGGCCACGACGACGTGCGCATCCCGCTCGCGAGCAAGCTCTACTCGCCGCCGGAGCTGTCGGCGATGGTCCTCGCCGAGCTGAAGGCCGACGCCGAGGCCTACCTCGGCCAGCCGGTGCGCAAGGCCGTCATCACCGTGCCCGCCTACTTCAACGACGGGCAGCGGCAGGCGACCAAGGACGCGGGCAAGATCGCCGGGCTCGACGTGTTGCGCATCATCAACGAGCCGACCGCCGCGGCGCTCGCCTACGGCATGAGCAAGCAGGTCGAGGGGCGCATCGCGGTCTTCGACCTGGGCGGCGGCACCTTCGACATCTCGGTGTTGCAGGTCTCCGGCGGGGTCTTCGAGGTCCTTGCCACCGGCGGCGACACCTACCTGGGCGGCGAGGACTTCGACAACCGCATCATCGAGTGGCTCGCCTTCGGGTTCGCCAAGGAGAACGGGGCCGACCTTCGCGAAGACAAGATGGCGCTGCAGCGGCTCAAGGAGGCGGCCGAGAAGGCCAAGTGCGAGCTGTCGGCGACCCGCGAGGCCGAGATCAACCTGCCGTTCATCTTCACCCCGCCCAACGGCAAGAGCGCGCTGCACCTGCAAAGGACCCTGACGCGCGAGAAGCTCGAGGAGCTGACCAAGGACCTGGTCGAGCGCTGCATCGAGCGCACGCGCCTGACGCTCGAAGAGGCGGGCACCAGGCCGCGCGAGGTCAAGGAGGTCGTGCTCGTCGGCGGCATGACCCGCATGCCCAAGGTCGCCGCCGCGGTCAAGGAGCTGTTCGGCCGCGAGCCGAGCAAGGGCGTGCATCCGGACGAGGTCGTCGCGCTGGGCGCGGCCCTCCAGGCCCATGCGCTGGTCGAGGAGGCGGCCAGCGTCGTGCTGCTCGACGTCACCCCGCAGGCGCTCGGGGTGGCCATCGCCGGCGGCTACGCGCGTCAGCTCGTCGCCAAGAACACGACGGTGCCGACCTCGGCGACCGAGCTGTTCGCGACCTCGAAGGACTTCCAGACCGTGGTGCGCATCATGGTCCTGCAGGGCGAGAGCGAGGTGGCCACCGACAACGAGCTGCTCGGCGAGTTCGTGCTCTCCGGGTTGCGGGCCGCGCGCCGGGGCGAGGTGGAGATAGCCGTCAGCTTCGACATCAGCGCCGACGGCATCGTCTCGGCGACGGCCAAGGACACCGCGACCGGCCAGCGCCAGTCGATCACCGTGACCGCCTCGGGCGGCCTGACGCAGGACGAGCTCAAGAAGATCATCGAAGAGCAGCAGGACTACATGCTCGAGGCGCACGTCGACGAGCAGGCCAAGGCGAAGAGGCACGAGGTGAGCGGCCTTATCCTCGAGCTCGAGGGCATCCTGCCGGCTCTGGAAAACCTCGTGAAGCAGGCCGCCGTGGGGCCGGAGGTGTTCGCCAAGGCCCAGGGCCAGATTCGCAAGGCGCAGTCGGCGAGCGCGAGCGGGAGCTTGAAGGAGGTCGTCGCGGCGCAGGACGAGCTGACCCGGACCATCGCCGCGGTGCGCGGCGTCGTCGCGCGCCTGGGAACGCATGCCTGACGACTCCCCGGCCGAAGGCGGCCGCGAGGTTTAGAGCCCATGCCGGTTGACCGTGTCACCGAGCTGATTCAGGAAGGCCTGAGGCGCAAGCTGTCGGGAGACCCGGCGGGTGCGGCGCAGGCCTGGCAGGAGGCGCTCGGGCTCGATCCGCAGAACAAGCGCGCGCGCACCTACCTCGACAACCTGCTCGTCTCCGGAGCGCTCGACCACGCGGTGGCGGGCAAGAAGAAGAGCCCTTTCGCGCGGCCCGAGGGGAAGCAGAGCGGACCGGTCGCGCTTACGCCAAGCCCCTTCTTCGGCGGCGGCTCGGCCGAGTCGGAGCTCACCCCTCTTTCAATGATCTCGCCGCAGGCGGGCTCGCCTGCCGCGACCGAAGAGCCGGTCCCTGGGCCTTCGCTGGGCTCGACGACCGAAGCTGCACCCGCGTCCAGCGGGGTCCCGCGGGCGAAGACTGCCAGGCGGGCAACGGGCCGCAGCCGGGAGCCCGACCTCGGGACCGCCAGCTCAGGTTTCGAGGACTCCTGGGCAGAGCAGCTCGGCCCGACGTCGCCCGAATGCGCACCGGCGCCCTCGAGCACGCTTGTCTTCGGTGGCAGGCCCGCGGCGGCCGGGGGGGACAAGCGATCGCCCTGGGTGCGCCACGATCCGCCCGAACCCGGCAAGAACCCTCTTGGCGTCGATGCGCCCGCGGCGCAGCCGAAGCACCAGGCGAGCAGCGCTTTCGAGACCTTCAGCTTCGGCGCCCCGCCCGCGCACCCGGTCGCCGTCGCCGAGACCGTGGCCCCGCCAAAAGGCCCGCGCGCGAGCAGGGAGCCGGGGGGCGAGATCCCGGGCTGGGGCACGCTGGGGGGGAGCGCCGCGACGCCGATGCCCTCCGGCGAGCAGCCGCCGGCCGCCGATGCCGCCGCCGCGCCTGCATCCACGCCCTTGGCCGCACACTTTGGACGCTCCGAGCCTCCGGAGCCGCTCGTGCCGCCGAAGGAGCCGCCCGCGGATGCTGCCTCCTTGTTGCGGCGCGCCGTCGACCTGCTCGACCTCGACGACCACAGCGGCGCGCTCGAGGCCGCCGAGCAGGTGCTCGCGCTCGATCCCTCGAACCTGACGGCGCGAGACCTGGTCAGTCGCTGCGAGAACACGCTCCTCGCGATGTACGAGAGCAAGATCGGCGACCTTCGCGCCAAGCCCAAGGTGCGCATGCGCCCGGACGAGATCGTCTGGCTCAACCTCGACCACCGCGCCGGATTCGTGCTGGCGATGGTCGACGGCGAGGTCGAGTTCGACGACCTTTTCGCGCTGTCGAGCATGAGCCGGCTCGAGACCGCGCGCATCCTCGCCCGGCTGCTTCAAGAGCGGGTGATCGGCTAATCGAGGCTGCACCGTGAGCGCCGAGAGCCCTGAGCCTCGGAGGCGCCGGCTCTGGCGGGGGGGCGTGCTTCGAGCCCTCGGGCGGCCATCGGTTACCCGTCGGCCTCAGCGGGCGACGCAAGGAGCAGAGGGCCCGGGCCCCGGCGCTGACCGGGGGCCAAGGCCCGCGCGCTTTTCGAGACAGAAGAGCGGGCGGCGCGAGCAGCGGTCCGTGCGCTAGCGTCGGTCGCCGAGCAGCGCGGCCTCGAGCATGCGTATCTGCGTGCTGAGCTGGGCGTCGACGGTGCCGTTTTCGGTCTCGATGATGCAGCCGCCGCGCTCGATCTCCGGGTCCTCGCGCACCGCGATGTCCTTGGTGCGCCCGAGCAGGTCCATCAGCTTCTTGCGGCTGTTGCGCAGTCGCAGGGCGTCGTCCGGGTGGACCCTCAGCACCAGCTCGCGCTGCTGGCGCACGCTCTCGATGGCCTGCGTGGCGATCTCCAGGATGAGGTTCGCGTCCAGCTCCAGCGCGCGGCCGATGATCCTCTCGGCACACACCAGGGCCAGCCGGACCAGCTCCTCCTCGTTGCGCTCGATGAGCGCCGCGGCCTCCTGTCGGGCGCGCACGAGCAGCTCGGTCATCTGCGCAAGGCCCTCCTGTTTGCCGGCCTCGCGGGCCTCGGCGAGGGCTGCTTCGCGCTCGTCCTCGGCGGTGGCGAGGATTTCGGCGGCCTGCGCCTCGGCGCTCTCGATGATCTCCTTGGCGTGCTGGTGGGCCTCGTAGACCTCGGCCTCGACGACCCCGGGCCGGCTCGAGCGCAGGGAGGGGCGCTCGGGCAGCGGCTCGGGGAAGTCTTGACCCTTGATGATCTTGCTGGCCATCGGAGGCTCCTTGGTTTGCAGCCGGGGGTCAGGGCTTGCGCGGACCCCTCAAAGGCGAAGGTCGG
>DHSB01000184.1:19252-23647 GCA_002408385.1 Myxococcales bacterium UBA5297 | reverse complement strand
TACGCTCGGGGTGACCGGGGGGGGGGCGGGAGCGGGCGAGGGGGGCGATACTCAGGCCTCTCGACCGCCGACCCTCACCGTCCCTTCAGCCGGTTGCGCGACAGATAGGGCACCTCGCTCGTCTCCACCTCGTTGAGCACGCAGCCGAGCAGCCGGGCCCCGGCGAGCGTCTCGATGGCCTGCTCAACCAGCGCGCGGGAGGTCGCCCCGGCGCGCACCACGAGGATCGAGGTGTCGCTCAGCCCCGCGAGCAGCGCCCCGTCGGCCACCGCGAGCACCGGCGGGGCGTCGAGGTAGATCTCGTCGAAGTGCTCGCGCGCCTTCTCGAGGAACAGCCGCATCGGCCTGCTCCCGATGAGCTGCCCGGCCTCCTCGCGCGGCGCCCCCGCCGGCAGCACCGTCAGGCGCGGCCGGCGCAGCCGGCGCACCGCCTCTTCGAGCGTCGCCTCCCCGTCGAGAAACTCGCCCAGCCCCGGGCGCGCCTCGAGGTCGAGCAGGAAGTGGACGCACGGCCGGCGCAGGTCGGCGTCGATGAGCAGCACCCGCTTGTCGGGGTTTGCCGCCGCGGCGACCAGCGCGAGGTTGGTCGCCGTCAGGCTCTTGCCCTCGCCCGAGACCGCGCTCGTGAAGGCGACCAGCTTGATCGAGGCGGCCGCGCGGGCCCGCTCGATGCGGTGGTAGAGCACCCGGTACTGCTCGGCGGCCACCGAGGCGGGCGCGGTGAGCGCGACGAGCGCGCGGTCGATGCCCTCGAGCTCGTTCGAGCGCCGCTCGCCGGCGGCCGGCAGGAAGTTGCTCGCCTTCTGCATCACGTCCTTGGCCATCGTCTCCAGCCCCCTCCCCTTCTCTCCCCTCTACCGGCCTTTCGCCCCGGCGGCCGGGATGCGCGGCACGAGCGCGAGCAGCGGCATCGCCAGCTCGCGGGCGTGCTCGGCGCGCCGCAGCGAGTCGTCCTGCAGCTCGCGGAAGACCCCCACGAGCACCCCGAGCCCGAGCGCGGCCAAGAACACCAGGGCCAGGCCCGCGACCCGATCCGGCTTGAAGGGCGCGTTGGGCACGGTCGCCGGCGACAGGGTGCGGAACATCCCCGCGCGCGCCTTCGCCTCGAGCTCCTGGGCGACCTCGGCCTCGACCTTGCGCGACAGGAGCGACTGGTACTTGGTGCGCATCAGCTCGTAGTCGCGGTTGAGCACGCTCATCTGCTGGGCCCACTGAGGCATGCGCTCGAGCCGGCCGCGGTACAGCTCGCCCTCCTTCTCGAGCGCCTTGAGCTCGGCGTTGAGCGAGGAGAGCTGGCCGAGCAGGAAGCCGCGCTCGGAGTCGATCTCCTGGGCCTTCGCCTCGGCCTTGACGAGCTTGGCGTGCACCTCGTCCCGCTCGCGCTCGAGCCTCAAGACCTCGGGGTGGTCGGCGGTCCACTGCGAGCGCGCCTCGGTCAGCGTGCGCTCGAGGTCGAGCGACTGGCGGTGCAGGCGCCCCAGCTCACTGTCGGCGTCGGCCCGCCCGGTGCGCAGCTCGCTCACCCGCCGCTGCAGCTCGCGGCGCGCATCGACCCGCGCGGTCGTCACCCCCATGATCCGCTCGAGCCCGCGCATGTTCGACTCGGCCTGCTCGGGCAGCTCGCCGAGGTGGGCGAGCTTGAAGGCGCCTATCTGCTTCTCGAGCTCCTCGACGCGCGCGCCGACCCGGTCGAGCTCCTCCTCGAAGAGCCTGCTCACCGCGGCCGCCTGCTGCGCGCGCACCTCGAGCACCTGCTCGGAGTAGAGCTCGGGCAAAAGGTTCGCGATGGCGGCGACCATCTTCGGGTCATCGCCCTCGACGACCAGCTCGAAGGCGCGCTCGCCCTCGATGCGTGCGTCGAGCATCGAGCGCAGCTCGGCGACCGCCGCGTCCATCCCCTTGCGCGCGCGGGCCTTGGGGAAGAGGTCCAGCCGCACGATGGCCCGCTCGAGCAGCGGGCGCGAGAGCAGCTCCTGGGCGCCGGTCGTCAGCCGGTCCTCGATGGGCTGGGTGACCGTCGGCTGCACCAACTCGATGACCGGGCGGTAGGGCTCGACCTGGACGACCGAGGTCGCCTGGTAGACCGGCGGCACCAACGCGACCATCCAGACGCCCGCGGCGAAGACGGCCCCGAAGACGAGCGCGACCAGCTTGCGCCGTCTCCACAACCCCTTCAGCATCTCCTGCACCGAAATCCCTCGGTCCATGCTCGCCGCCTCTCCCTGCCTCGCGCTGCCTCGCGCTGCCGTCTCGCCCCTCCTACTGCATGCGGTAGGAGAGCCGCAGGCTGAGGATGTTCCTGGCCATCGTCAGCCCCTGGTCGCTGCGGTCGATCTGGCCGAGCCGGTCGAGGCCGAGGTTGGCGGCCAGGCTCCTGGCAAAGCGCCACTCGAGCCCGGCCGACAGGCCGTAGCCGAGAATGTCGGTCGGGCGCGCGGGCGCGATGCCGTTGCGAAACAGGCCCGCGGCCCCGTAGAGCATGAAGGCCTCGGCGAGCCTCCAGGTGAGCGCCGACTGCACGTAGTCGGCCCAGAGCGCGGTCGCGCCCCCGGCCGAGCCCACGTAGTCGCGGCCGGCCGACAGCCCGGCGTCGACGCCGCGGGCCGCGTACTGCAACTCGGCCCTCAGGCGCGCCTCGAGCGCCGAGCCGTCTTTCGAGCGGAAGAACATCGGCCCCGCCTCCGCAAGAAAGAACGTATGCCTCGCGACCCGGTAGCGAAGGGTGGCCCCGGGCGCGTGCGTGTCGGCAAACCGCGCGCTGCCCGAGCTGAAGAGCTGGTAGCGGTAGCTCACCCCCAGCTCGAGCCTGCGGCTGACGAGCGAGGAGTAGCGCAGGCTCGGCGCGTGGACCGCGCCGAGCGGCTCTCCGGCGCGCAAGAGCCGGGTCGCCTCGCCCCGATAGCCCGCCTCCAGGCTCTCGGTGCGCGAGAGCGCCAGGCGCGCGCTGCCGCGGGCGAGGGCCCACAGCGCCCCCGAGCGCATCTGCGCGACGCCGAAGCGCGGCAGGGTCGCGGTGTCCTCGACCCGGAAGAGCGCGGCGTCGATCGAGAGGGTGAGCCGCCGGGTGAGCCGGTCGCGGTAGGTGAGTTGGCCGCGGTGATCGACCCCGACGTTGCCGGCCTCGGCGTGGTGGACGAGGTCGACCCCGTAGCCCACCTCGACCTCGCGCCGCGGGTTGCGCAGCCGGTAGCCGACCCGGGGCGAGAGCTTGGTCATCAGCTCGGCGCCCCCGCCGGCGAGCGCGTCGGAGTCGTAGCGCATCTCGGCCCCGACCCCGAGCTGCGGCTCGTGCCGGGTGGCGGCGAGGCTCGTGCCGGGCAGGGCGAACAGCAGGACGGCGAGCGCGCCGCTAAGGCACGTAGATCGTGTCGCCGGGCCCGAGCACAAAGTCGCCCTCCTCCTGGTTGGAGACGAGATCGGTGTAGTCGAGCTCGAAGCGCTCGCGCCGCTCGCCGTGCAGCACGACGATGCCCGAGGTGTCGGCAAACTCGCTCAGGCCCCCGGCGAGCGAGAGCGCCTGCAGCACCGTCAGCCGCCCGCGCAGCGGAAAGGCCCCGGGCCTGGCGACCTCGCCGATGACGTAGACCCGCGGCGAGTTGACCTCGCGCACGATGACCACCACGCGCGGGTCCTGGATGTAGGGCAAGAGCCGCTCGCGGATCTCGGTGGCGACCTGCTTGGCGCTACGGCCGGCGACGCGGATCTCGCCGATGAGCGGCATGCTCACCCGCCCATCGGGCCGCACCGGGACCGTGCGCGAGAGGTCGGCGTCGCGCCAGACCGACACGTCGAGCACGTCCTCGAAGCCGATGAGGTACTCCTGCGCCTGCGGCTCGCGCGGCAGCTTCTTGGGCGCGTGGGAGCAGGCGCCCAGCACAAGCAGCACGAGGGCCGCCGAGATCGTCCTTACGAAGCTGCGCATCCGCTTGCCTCTCCTCGGGGAAATGAAGGTCCACCGGGAGGGATAGGCAGACGACGTGCCAGCGGGTCGCGCACCGGCAGAGGCGGCGAGGGGCGCGGCGCGGTTTGCGAACCCGGCTTCCGCGAGGGTGAATTCGCGGCTACAGCCGCGGCCCCGGCGAGGACCGGCCCTCGCCCGAGCGGTTGGCGATGCCTGCGGCAAGGGCTGGGAGATGTGCCGAGGATTCGATCGATAACCGGTCAGCCCCTGCCCCTCGGCAGGCTCGGGGCAGGCGAAGTCGAAGCGGTCTTCGACTCCGCCTCCCTCGTCTCCTCGGGAGGGCACGCTCCCAACCAACAGCCCTACGGACTTGACCTCCACCGGGTGACTCGATCCGAACCTCTTGCCGGATCGGTCGGCTGATGTCCCGTGCCCGAATCGCAGACCGGGACCGGCTCGAGCGCCGGTGGGCCCGCCCCCTCCCCCCCCCCCCC
>DHSB01000184.1:16356-19073 GCA_002408385.1 Myxococcales bacterium UBA5297 | reverse complement strand
GGGCCTGGGAGGGGCGATCGCGTGTGCTCGATCTCTGGTGCCTCGGCTTGATCGCACTGCACTCACGCCTTGGCGCCCGGGGCGTCGCAGCGCTTGCGAGCGGTGCTCGAACAAGCGACCAGGCCCACGCGCCGGCACGCGTGATCGCCCCTCCCAGGCGCGCCCTCGGTGATCGAATCGAGCACGGTGGAAGCGCGCGCCGTTTGGGAGGGGAGGGGGCGGGCCAGCGGTCTCGGCGGTTGCCTCCGTTGTCCGTGTTTTCCGATCGTCTGTGAGCCGCTCTGCCGTGACGGTTGGTCTCACCCGGGACCCGGCGGGTAGAGCCCCGGTGAGATGGGCTGTCCGGGGGCCACCAGCACGAAGGCTGGCGCTCCGGTCCTCGACGGGCGCATTGCTATGCGCCCGGCCTGGGCTTACGGGAGGACGAGCTTCTCCGGCTGGGACATGAGCTGGCGCGGATCGACTATCCCGCACTCCTTGATCTTGTAGAGCAGCGCCTTGTAGCTGATTTGCAGGCGCGCGGCCGCCTTGCGCTTGTTCCACGCGGTCTTGGTGAGCATCGCGAGGATCGCGTCGCGCTCGGCGAGCATCGCCGCGCGGCGCGAGACCTCCTTGAGCGGCAGCTCCTCGACCTCCGGGGCCGGCAGCGACAGCGGCGGCGGCGGTTGAGCCGGCAGCCCCAGCACGGCCGCCGGCATCTCGCGCGCCTCGGTGCGCTCCTTGAGCTCGCGCAGCACGCCCTCCGGGTCGCGCAGCACCACCAGCCGGCGCACCAGGTTCTCGAGCTCGCGCACGTTGCCGGCGAAGTCGTACTCGAAGATCGCCCGGGTCACCTCCGGCGCCAGCGGCTCGTCGGGCGTGTTGTACTTGCGCCGGTACTTGCGCACGAAGTGCTCGAAGATGGGCGGGATGTCCTCGCGCCGCTCGCGCAGCGCCGGGATGCGGATGGTGACGACGTTGAGGCGGTAGAAGAGGTCTTCGCGAAAGCTCGCCCTGCGGATCTCGGCCTCGAGGTCGCGGTTGGTCGCGCAGACCACGCGCGCGTCGACCCGGACGCTCTTCTTGCCGCCGACCCGGAAGAACTCCTCGTCCTGCAGCACCTGCAGCAGCTTGGCCTGCAGGCGGATGTCCATCTCCCCGATCTCGTCGAGGAAGATGGTCCCCTGGTGGGCGAGCTCGAACTTGCCCGGCTTCTCGGCCGTCGCGCCGGTGAAGGCGCCCTTCTCGTGGCCGAACAGCTCGCTCTCGAGCAACTCCGAGGGCAGGGCCGCGCAGTTGATCTTCAAGAAGGGCTTGGCGTGCCGGCGCGAGCGGGTGTGTATCTCGCGGGCAATCACCTCCTTGCCGACCCCGCTCTCGCCGAGCAGCAGCACCGGCACGTCGGTGTCGGCGATGCGCTCGACGAGCCGCTTGACCCGGAGCATCGCGGCCGAATGGGCGATGAAGGTGCGCTCCTCGGGCGGCTCGTCGACCTCTTGTCTTCGGGGCGGGGCCGCCGCGGGCGCCAAAGCAGGCTGCCGCCCGAAGGCCCGGGCCATCGAAGCGAGCAGGTCGCTCGGGTCGACCGGCTTGGTCAGGTAGTCGGTCGCCCCCAGCCTCATCGCCTTGACGATGTCGTCGGAGCCGGCCATCGCCGACAGCACGATCATCGGCACGCGCCCACCCGAGCCCCGGTAGCTCTCGAGCAGCTCGAGCCCGTCCATGCCGGGCATGCGCACGTCGAGCAGCACCGCGTCGAAGGCGCCACCCGAGAGCATCGCGAGGGCCTCGCCCCCGCTGGCCGCGGTGCGGACCTGGTAGCCCGCCATCGCCAGAGCCTCGCGCTCGAACTCCCGCGAGCTCTCGTCGTCATCGACCACCAGCACTGCGACGTCGCGCTCCATCAATGCGCCTCCCGCCACCCGACACCCCGCCGGCTCGCTCCCTGCTCGGGCGCCAGCCGTCCCTTTCCAGCAGCCCGAGCGCTCCGAAAGTCCCCAGTGCGCCCAACCATTCGAGGCGCAGGCCGCAAAGCGCGTGTACGGACTGGCTGCTCTTCGGCCCCCTCTCGCTGGGAAGGAACCTGCCTACTCGTTCCAGTGCCGGCAACCCGAGCGCCCGATGGTGCGCCCAAGTTGGCAAGAGGCTTTCTCTTCGGTGTCAGCCGCGCAGACCGCGCAGGAACGGCGTGCGCGTCACGAGGAATCCGGCTGCGCCCTTACCCACCTTGCGGCCCGCGGGCCGCAGGAGTGGCAGAGGCTTGGGGGCCGGCTTGTGGGTCGTGCGAGCCCACAGGTAGCCGACCGTGCGCTGCGCGAGCGTCGCCGCGACCGCCACCGCGGCGGCAGAGACGAGCGTCCAGAGAAGCCGGTCCTTGAAGTTCGGTTCGGTAGCCATGCCGCAAACTTCTGCCCGCCTCGCGCGCGCCAGCAAGCCCTAGACAGCCTCCGGGGCGCCCGCTACCGCTCGCGCTGCTCTCGGGCGCCCTGCGAGCCGGCGAGCGCCGGCCAGGCCGCGGCCACCTCGGGAATTTCGGCAAGAAAGGCCTGGGCCCGCTCGAAGAGCGCCTCGGCTACGTCGACCAGCTCGTGGCCCGACTCGAGCACCTCAAGCCGAGCGCGCGGCAGGCCGAGGGTCCAGGCCTTCACCGTCTCGAGGGGCACGACCGCGTCGTGCCGTCCGTGCAGGACCAGGGTCGGGGCGCGCACCCACGGCCTCGGCTCCTGCCCCGCGGCGTG
>DHSB01000184.1:15699-16239 GCA_002408385.1 Myxococcales bacterium UBA5297 | reverse complement strand
CGGCCTCGGCTCGTGCCCGGCGGCGTCGGCGAGCAGCTCCCACCCGAGCGCAAGCTCGCGCCGGTGGGCGTTGTGGAAGACCGGCATCGTCCCCCGCCTCCGCCAGCGCTCGATGGCCTGCTCACCGAGCCGCTCGCGCAGCCGGCCGGCGAAGTCGATGGCCGGGGCCATCAGCACCAGCGCGGCGACCGGGAAGCGCGCCGCGTAGAGGGCGGCAAGATAGGCGCCCAGCGACGAGCCGATGAGCACGAGCGGCCCGTCGGCCGCAGCGCACAGCCTCTCGACGAGCCGAAGCTGGCCCGAGAGCGTCAGGTGCTCGAAGTCGCCCTCGTCCAGCTCGGGCACGACGAGCCCGAGCCCCAGCGCTTCGAGCCTGCGCGAGAAGAAGCGCGCCTTGAACGAGCCGCCCCCGGAGGCAAAGCCATGGAGATAAAGGAGCATGGGCCGCCCCTCATAGCGCGTCGCGAGGAGCGCGGCCAGCCTCGCCGCCGGGTCGCTGGCGCGGCGGGGAGCGCGACGGCTTGCCGGGGCGAGGCGCTC
>DHSB01000184.1:7060-15454 GCA_002408385.1 Myxococcales bacterium UBA5297 | reverse complement strand
CGCCTCTTCTTCATGCGCCCACGCAGGCCGCCGAGACGGCGGCGCTTCCCGCCTCGCGAGAAACGCCGCGGCGGATTTCCCGACACCTCTTGGGCTCACGGCCTCAGACCCGGCCGGCACTCGCGCTCGCGTGGGCCTGCCGAGGCCCGGGCCGCTAGATCACCGGCCCGGCTTCCTGGCGGGCCTCGGCCTTGGCCCGCCTGGCCCGCTCGCGGGTCGCCCGGCGCAGCTCGGCGCCTTTGGTCGGGGCGAACATCATCCCCACCGTCCCGCCGACGAGCAGCCCCAGCGCGAAGGTGCCGATACCGGCGAACGCGAAGGCGCTCTTGCGCCGCAACCCGAACCGGTCGAGCGTGTAGTCCGAGGCGTCGCGCGCCCACTTCGACTTTCGCAGATAGTTGAAGGCCTTGTAGGCCCCGTACCCTTTCATCGCCTTTTTCAGATCCATCCCCTCACCCCCTCCGGACGAAGCCTCAAGCCCAAATCTAGGCCGAGCCGTGCGGTGGGGAATTCGCCCTCCTAAGGTGGCGGAGGCGGGCGGGCGAAAAAAAGGCGACGGCCGCCGGCCCGAAAGCGCGGCGGCCGAAGGTGCGGCGACTGCCACCCGCCCGGCTACTTACTGCCGGTCTTGCGGTGGCGAATCTTGTTGCGCTTGGCCGCAAGCTGCTTGGAGCGTGCGCGGTTCTTCACGGACTTCTTGCTGCGGTTGCTGCGATTGGCGGCCATGGTTGACTCCTTGAGGTCAGGGCAGGCGAGCTCTCGCGCCTGCGTCTGGCTGGAAAAGCGGCGCACATTCTACCCATCGCGCCGCTGGCGGGTAGCTTTTCGTACATTCTAGATTTCGAGGTCGAGATCGCCCTCTGACCCGGCAGGCGCGGCAGGCCCGAGCAGCGCAGCCAGCCGGGCACGCTGGGCGTCGGTGAGCGCCTCGAAGCGCAGGCCGACCGCCGCGCCCGGCCTCGACCAGGCGACAGCGGCCGAGCAGGCGATCGGCTCGGCGTCGGTCAGCTCGATCACCAGCTCGAGCCGGGTGCCCGGCTCGTAGGCTTTTCGCGTGCGCAAGCACAGCCCGCCCATCCCGATGTTGGCCGTGGTGGCCCGGATCGCCTCGGCGAGCTCGAAGGGGGAGCTGAAGCGCACGCCCAGCCGCATGCCGACTCGCACGCTCTTGCGCCGCTCGATGCCCTCGGGCGACTCGACCTCCACCTCGATTTCAATGTCGTCGTCGCGCTCGAGCATGGGAGCAGGTCCTGGATGTTCTCAGCAGGCAGCCGGAGGTGCGCCCGCCCCCAGTTGCCAGCGCGCCTTGCGCGTGTGGGGCACGGTGAAGCTTGAGCGCCGAGAGCCCACCGGCAAAGGGCGGGAAGCGGCGTCCTCGATCAAAAGAAGGGGCCCGGCCGAAAGCCAGGCCCCCTCGACGTTCGTCACAGACTCGAACGACTAGCGGTTCTTGCGCAGCAGGTCGCCGAGCTTGGCCTTCGAGCCGTCGCCCGACTGCCGCCGCAGGTACTCGCGGTAGTCGTCGGCGCCGTCGTGCGAGAGCGCCTTGATCGACAGCGCCACCTTACGGTCGGTGGTGTTGATGTCGATGATCTTGACGTCGACCTCCTCGTCCTCCTTGACCACGTCGCGCGGATTCTCGACCCGCTCGTCGCGCAGCTCGGAGACGTGCACGAGGCCCTCGATGCCCTGCTCGATTTCGACGAAGGCGCCAAAGTCGGTGACCTTGGTGACCTTGCCCTTGACGCGGCTGCCGACCGGGACGCGCTCGGACAGGGTGTCCCAGGGGTCCTGCTGAAGCTGCTTGATGCCCAGGCTGAAGCGCTCGTTCTCGACGTCGATGTTGAGGACCACCGCCTCGACCTCGTCGGCCTTCTTGAAGATCTCGCCGGGGTGCTTGACGTGCTTGGTCCAGCTAATGTCCGAGACGTGCACCAGGCCGTCGATGCCCTCCTCGACGCCGACGAAGATGCCGAAGTCGGTGACGTTCTTGACCTGGCCCTTGATGACCGAGCCGATGGGGTACTTGTCCTCGAGCAGGGTCCAGGGGTTGGGCTCGATCTGCTTCATGCCGAGCGCGATGCGCTTGGCCTTCGGATCGATGTCGAGCACGAGGGCCTCGACCTGATCGCCGACGTTGATGAGCTTGGAGGGGTGCTTGACCCGCTTGGTCCAGCTCATCTCGCTGACGTGCACCAGGCCCTCGACGCCCGCCTCGATCTCGATGAAGGCGCCGTAATCGATGACCGAGACCACCTTGCCCTTGACGCGGGTGCCGACCGGGTACTTCTCGTCGGCGCGGTGCCAGGGGTCTTCCTGGATCTGCTTCAGGCCCAGGCTGACCCGCTCGGTCTGGGCGTCGAACTTGAGGACCGCGACGCGGACCTCGTCGCCGACGTTGAAGACCTCGCTCGGGTGGCGCACGTGACCCCAGCTCATGTCGGTGATGTGCAGCAGACCGTCGATGCCGCCCAGGTCGATGAAGGCGCCGTAGTCGGTCAGGTTCTTGACCACGCCGGTCAGGACCGCACCCTCCTTGAGCTTCTTGAGGGTCTCCTTCTTGAGCTCCTCGCGCTGCTTCTCGAGCAGCACGCGGCGGCTGAGCACGATGTTGCCGCGCTTCTTGTTGAACTTGATGACCTTGAACTCGAATTCCTTCGAGATGTACTGGTCGAGGTTGCGAACCGGGCGGATGTCGACCTGGCTGCCCGGCAGGAACGCCTTGACGCCGATGTCGACGCTCAGCCCGCCCTTGACCCGGCCGACGATGGTGCCCTTGACGATCTCGTCGCGCTCACAGGCCGCGCTGATCTCGTCCCAGATGCGCATCTTGTCGGCCTTCTCCTTGGAGAGGACGACCATGCCCGAGTCGTTCTCGCGCGACTCGAGGAGAACGTCGACCGCATCGCCTTCCTTGATGGTCACCTCGCCCTTGGCGTTGGTGAACTCGGCGATCGGGACCTGCCCCTCGGACTTGTAGCCGACGTCGACGACCGCGAAGTCCTTGGTGAGCTGGACGATTGTTCCCTTGACGATTTCGCCTTCCTGCAGGACGCCTTCGCCGCCGCGCTCTTTGAGCGACTGCTCGAACATCGTGGCGAAATCCTCGACCATCTCGTCCGGCATCTGCTTGATATCGACATTCTCCATGCGAAAGGAACCTTCCAAACTGCGGCTGAACCGCTTGCTCGCCCCCTGGCAAAGGAAAGCGCCGCCACGGGGATTGATGACGGCGCGCCCACCCGGCCCTCCGAGTGAGCCCGTAAAGAAGCGCGGACCGTATGCCCGTTGGCTGTCGACTGTCAAGCGGTCGAGGCCGCCCGGCAAAGCCGCGCATGCTTCCGGCTGAGCCACGCTGCTCGAGCGCCTCCCGGCGCGGGTTCGACAGGCGCGGTCGAACAGCCCCGGCGACCCGCCCCGCCGCGAGCCCAGCAGCCACCTCGGCCTCGGCCGGTCGGCTCGCCCGAAGCTGCGACAAGCATTCGAGCCATTCGCCGCCAGCCCAGGCGCGAGCCGGTCCGCTCGGCCGCGAGTCCTGCCGGCCGCCGCTCTGGCGCGGCTGCGCTCATCATTAGAAAGAGCCCGCGGCGCGACGGGTCTTGGGCCGAGCCTTCCGAGCCTCGCTGGGCGAGCGGGCGCCCGGTCGAGCCGAGCGCGCCGGCCGCAAGAGCGCTCGGGCCGGCGCAAGGCGAGCGGATCGAGCCCCGCTCAGGCCGCCTCCGCCTCGCCCTCCATCTCGATGGCCTCGGTCTGCCACGGCAAGCGCCCGAACAGCTCGCCGAGCTCGCGCAGCATCTGCGCCGACTGGTCCTGGAGCTGCTCGGGGAGCAGCTTCCAGCCCCAGTTGCCCTCGACCAGCCCCGGGGTGTTCGTGCGCGCCCACGAGCCGAGCCCGAGCACGTCCTGCATCGGCACGATCGCCAGGTCGGCTATCGAGGAATAGGCCATGCGGATCATGTGGTAGTGGCAGTAGTTGCCGTCGGTCGCCGTGTAGCGCCGGAAGAGGTCCTTCTCCTTGGCGCTCGCCTTCTCGTACCAGCCGACGGTGGTGTCGTTGTCGTGGGTGCCCGAGTAGACCACGCAGTTGCGCGGGTAGCGGATGGGCAGGTGCGGGCTCGCGGCCCCCTCGCCGAAGGCGAACTGCAAGACGCGCATCCCCGGCAGCTCCCACCGGTCGCGCAGCTCGCGCACCGCCTTGGTGATGATGCCCAGGTCCTCGGCGATGAACGGCGCCTCGCCGAACGACTTGCGCACCGCGGCGAAGAAGTCGTCGCCCGGGCCCTGCACCCAGCGCCCCTCGCGCGCGGTCGTCGCGCCGGCGGGCACCTCCCAGTAGGACTCGAAGGCGCGGAAGTGGTCGATGCGCACCACGTCACACAGGCGCAGCACCCCGCGCAGCCGCCCGAGCCACCAGGCGAAGCCGCCCGCGGCGTGTTTCTTCCAGTCGTAGATCGGCGTGCCCCAGAGCTGGCCGTCGGCCGCGAAGTAGTCGGGCGGCACTCCGGAGACGACCTTGGGCGTGCCGTCGGGCTTGAGCAGGAACAGCTCGCGCGAGGCCCAGACATCGGCGCTGTCGCGCGCGGTGTAGATGGGCACGTCGCCTATCAGCTTGACGCCGGCGCCGGCCGCCTTGCGCCGCAGCCCGTCCCACTGCTGAAAGAAGCGGTACTGGATGTACTTCTGCCCGAGGCTCTCCTGCGAGAGCTTCTCGCGGTACTCGGCGAGCCCCTTGTCGCTGCGCAGCGCGAGCGGCTTGGGCCACTTCCACCACGGCTCGCCCCCGAAGCAGACCTTGGCCGCGGCGAACAGCGCCCAGTCCTCGAGCCAAGCCGCCTCGGCGCTGCAGAACTTCTCGAACCCGTCGCGCTCGCGCCCGGACTCGAAGAAGCGCTTGGCCGCCGCGGCGAGCAGCTCGCGGCGGGTGCGGAGGACAAAGCCGTAGTCGACCCCGTTGCGATGCGGCGCGCGGGCCGCCTCGACCTCGGCCGCGGTCAGGTCGCCGAGGCGCGCCAGCTCGTCCAGGGAGATGAGGAACGGCGAACCGGCCCAGGAGGACTGGGCGCAATAGGGGTTGCCCTGGTCGTTCGGCCCGACCGGCAGGATCTGCCAGTACGCCTGCCCCGCCGAGACCAGGTAGTCCACGAACCGATGGGCCGGCTCGCCCAGGTCGCCGATGCCGTTGTTTCCCGGCAGGCTCGAGATGTGGAGGATGACCCCTGCGGCTCGCTTGAATTGCATCGACCACTCCAGAAGAGGCGGGCTCGTGCCCGAGTGGGCGCAAATGATCTATCGAGCCTCGGCGGCTGTCCAGCGCTCGACAAGCGCTCGTGCCACCGGCCCGCCAGCCCAAAGCTCCCTCGGCGGGCCAAGGCCCGCCGTCCCCAGCGACTCTCGGCGAATCGGACCGTCCTTCCACCCCGGTTCTCGGGCGCGTGAGAGCCTTGGGCGCGCGGGAGGTCGAGCGGCTCTACTTGCGCACGCGCAAGACCACCTGGAGGTCGCGCGCCGGAGCGAAGCCGCCCAGGAAGTATTCGTAGAAAAGCGGCAGGTGGGCCGCGAGCCGGTCGACGCCGACGAGCCGGTGCAGCTTGCGGAAGGTGATGCGCCGTTCGACCAGCTCGAACCTCGGACAGCCGTACCACCCGGCGACCGTCGCCTCGAGGCCCAGCAGGCGGTTCGCCCAGCGCTGGGCCGCCGGGAGCGCGTTGCCGTCCGGAGCGTCGGCGAAGAACTCGAACGTCCGGTATGCCAGGCCGTGGCGATGCGTCGGATCGGCGTGCGAGTCGGGGCTGGTGTAGTGCGGGGTCGCCAGCCGAATCTCGGCCCCCGGCCGGCAGATCCGGTGCAGCTCCGCGAAGAAGCCCGGCAGGTCGGCGACGTGCTCGATGACCTGGGCGGCGACGACGACCTCGAAGCTGTCGGCATCAAACGGCCACGGCGTCCGGTCCAGGTCGTGGACGACGTCGGCGGCGGCCGTGGCGACGCGGTCGATCCCCACCGCCCAGGGCACCTTCTTCTGCTCGCCGCAGCCGACGTCGAGGACCTTCGTCTTTGGCGAAAGATGGTCGAGCTTGAAGAACTCCTGTTCTCGGTTCACGTCAAGGCTCCGTTGAAAGCAAGAGGCCGGCGATCTCTCCATCAGGCGATGGAGCGCCCGCCGTCGACGGCGATGAGCTGGCCGGTCAGATAGCTCGAGCCGGTGAGGAGGAAGAGCACCGTGCGCACGACGTCCTCGGGCGAGCCGGTCCGCCCGAGGGGCACGCGGGCGAGCGCGCGCCGGGTCTGCGCCTCGCCGACACCTTCGGGCAGCAGCACCGGTCCGGGGGCGACGCCGTTGACCCGGATTGCGGGGGCGAGCTCGAGCGCCAGGCACTTGGTCAGCATCGCGAGGCCCGCCTTCGCCGAGCAGTAGTGCGCGTAGCCCGGCCAAGCCACCAATCCTCCGGCGACGTCGACGATGTTGACGATGTCTCCCCCGCCCTTGCGCCGCATCGACTCGGCGGCGGCCTGGCAGCAGAAGAACGGCGCGGTCAGGTTGGTCTCGAGCATGCGCGTCCAGGCCGCCTCATCGATCTCCTCGAGAGGCCGGCGCTCGAAGACCGCGGCGCTGTTGACGAGCAGGTCGCAGCCGCCGAGCGTCTCGGCCGCGGCGAAAAGGCGCGCGCGCTGCTTCTCGTCGGTCAGGTCGGCCTGGACGGCGAGCGCGCTGCGCCCGAGCCCGGCCGCGCGGCGCACGAGCTGCGCGGCGCCCTCGGCGCTCGAGCGGTAGTGGGCGACGAGGTGCGCCCCGTGGTCGACGAGCGCCTCGGCGATGGCGCGTCCGACTCGCACGCCGGCGCCGGTGACTATCGCGACCCTTCCTTCGAGTGGGAGAAGCATGGGAGTTGGGAGTTAGGAGTTAGGAGTTTTGAGGTTCTCGGGCCGGGGGTGGTGCCGCCGCTCGGGAACCCGTGGCTTGCGACGCTACCACTAGCTGCAACTCCAGCGGATCGAAACCAAGGAAGCTGCATCGAAGCGAGCGGGGCGCAGTTGTGTCCGACGCTGACGCGGCGA
This sequence comes from Myxococcales bacterium UBA5297, assembly GCA_002408385.1. Taxonomy (GTDB): domain Bacteria; phylum Myxococcota; class Myxococcia; order Myxococcales; family UBA5297; genus UBA10939. The sequence goes on along the minus strand of DHSB01000184.1, from coordinate 8,401 downwards.
AGACGCAAAACGCACGGTCATCGTGGACGCCATGCCGCGAGCCCAACCCACTCCTAACTCCCAACTCAAAACTCACAACTATCCCTTGACCACCCCGACCGGCCGCAGCCGCGCGACCTTGCGCGTAATCCCCGCCTCGTGCAGCACGTCGACCACGTCCGAGACGTCCTTGTAGGCCTCGGGCATCTCCTCGGCGAGGGTCTTCTTCGCGCGGCTGACCACCTCGACCCCGCGCGCCTGCATCTCGTCGTAGATGTTGCGCCCGCGCGCCCGGCGCATCGCCTCGTGGCGGCTGAGGACCCGGCCGGCGCCGTGACACGAGGAGCCGAAGGTCTCGGTCATCGCCTTCTTCGTCCCGACGAGCACGTAGCTGGCCCGCCCCATGTCCCCGGGGATGAGCACCGGCTGGCCGACGTCGCGGTAGGTCTCCGGCAACTCCGGCGCGCCGGGCCCGAAGGCGCGCGTCGCGCCCTTGCGGTGGACCAGCAGCTTGCGGGCGACGCCGTCGACCTTGTGGACCTCGCGCTTGGCGATGTTGTGGCAGACGTCATAGAGCAGCGCCGCGCCGAGGTCGGCCTCCGAGATTTGCAGCACGCGCTCCATCGCCCGCTGGACGAGGCCCATCATGACCTGGCGGTTGGCCCAGGCGAAGTTGGCGGCCGCGGCCATCGCGCCGAGATAACGGCGCCCCTCTTCCGAGCCGATGGGCACCGAGGCGAGCTGCCGGTCGGGCAGCTCGATGCCATAGCGCTTCATCGCCGGGCCCATCTCGCGCAAGTAGTCGTCGCAAACCTGGTAGCCGAGCCCGCGCGAGCCCGAATGGATCATCACCGTGAGCTGCCCTAGGAACAGGCCGAAAGCCCCGGCGACCTTGGCGTCGAAGATCTCGACCACCTCCTGAAGCTCGAGGAAGTGGTTGCCCGAACCGAGCGTGCCGACCTCGTCGGAGCCACGGGCGAGGGCCTTGGGCGAGACCGCGCTCGGATCGGCCCAGGCGAGCCGGCCGCCCTCTTCGCAGCGAGCCAGATCCTCCGGCTTGCCATAGCCGTAGCCGACCGCCCACGCGGCGCCCCGGGTGAGCACCTCGACCATCTCGTCCTCGTCGAGCGTGGAGATGGCGTTGTGCGACCCGACGCCCGCGGGAACGTCCCGGCCGAGCTGCACGACGAGCGCCCGAAGGTGCGGGCGCGCTTCCTCGAGGCGCAGCCGGGTCCTCATCAGGCGCACCCCGCAGTTGATGTCGTAGCCGACCCCTCCCGGCGAGACGACCCCTTCGACCTCGTCGACCGCGGCGACCCCGCCGATGGGAAAGCCGTATCCCCAGTGGATGTCGGGCATGGC
>DHSB01000184.1:2181-6960 GCA_002408385.1 Myxococcales bacterium UBA5297 | reverse complement strand
ACCCCGCCGATGGGAAAGCCGTATCCCCAGTGGATGTCGGGCATGGCCAGCGAGGCTCGGACGATGCCCGGCAGATGCGCGACGTTCTGCACCTGCTCGAGGCTCGGATCGCCGAGCAGGGCGTTCATCATCTTGGGGCTGGCGAAGACGATGCCCGGAACGCGCATGCCGCCGGTCTGGGGAATCTCGAAGCGGCAGTTGTCGATCTTGCGGACTTCCACGAGAACCTCCCAATCAACCTTGAGCCGCCAGCATCGGGGACGCGACTACAGAGACAGGTAAGGCGGGGACCTATCCCCGAGGACCGCGAAGCGCACGAATGCCCGCTCCTCGAGCATGCAACCGATTCCTCGCTCTACGTCCGGAAAGCTGCGCCGTCGAACCCGACCCCCTTCGATCGCTTCGCCCCGCCGGGCCCTCGAGAGGTGTCGCGAAGACGCCCTGACCTCGGCCCGCCGCGCTCATCCCGCGCCCGGCCTCCCCGAGGAACGAGGGAGGTGGAGTCGAGCAACGACTTCGGTCTCGCAAGCTCGGCCGAGGCCCGGGTTGACCGGTCTTCGCGCGATGGATGCTTCGACAGGTCATCAGATGTCGAAGATGAGCCGGGCCCGCCAGCCCTCGCCGGCCGGCTCGACCGCCGCCCCGCCGTAGGTGACCGCCTTGATGTCGACCCCTTCGGCGTGCGCGTCGGGGTCGAACGGACCGAACCAGCCGCGCGCCTCGATGCGGGTCTCGGAGAGCTGGTCGAGCTCGATTTCGGCGAGCAGGCGCCTGCCGACGAAGAACTGGTCGAGCACCTGGCGGCACAGATCGACGAGCAGCGCCGACCGGCTCTCGCCTTCGGCGACGAGCCGCTGCTCCTGCTGTGGCTCGACGGGCCCGCCGCCCGACATGAGCTGCGCCATGCCCAGCGCGACCCGCGCGTAGAGCTCGCCGAGGTCCTGGCCGGCCACCTCGATGCCCACGTCGGCGGTGTGCGAGAGCTCGATGTAGTCGGACGGCTGTCGGTAGCGCATCAGGGCCTCATAGCCCCGCAACGAATGCGGCGCCAGCGCCAAGGCGGGCGCGGCGCCGCAGGTTCGCGAGGCGATGGCGGGCGAGAAAGCGGTCGGTCCTGCCCCTGCGCGTTCAGCGCACCGTGTTCTTCGGATCGCGCTCGTCGCCGCCGATGCCCTCGAAGGTGATGGTCTTCATCAGCGCCTTGTGCTGCTTCTTGACTGCCTTGTCGAGCAGGCCGACCGCCTCTTCGAGCTGGTCCATCAGGCGCCTCGGCGCGCGCTTCATCGCCTTCTCCGACAGCAGCGCGTGCGTCAGCCACGGCAAGACCGCGGTCACGTCGGAGTGCACGTAGATCGAGCTCATCTCGGCGCACTCGGCCGACACCTTGCCCCAGGTGTGCCCCTCGCTCGCCGGGCAGCTCGACAAGGCGCCGTTGTCCACCGGGTCGACACAGAACTGCACGTCGATGTCGAAGCCCTCGGTCGGCACGTTGAGGATCTGGTCGAGCAGCGGCTCGCCCTGCAGCGTGTAGTTCTTCGGCACCCCGCCACCAAGCATCCAGACCGCCATGCGCTTGCTGAAGTGGTGGCGCGCGTAGTGCTGCACCGCGGCCATCGCGTAGACGTCGGCGTTGATGTCGATCTCGAACTTGAACTCGTCGCCGAGCAGCTTCTTGAGCTTGATCGCGTTGAGGAAGATCGACCCGTCCTGCACCGCGCCGACGAAGACGGGCACGCCGTGGCGGTAGCAGGTCGACAGCAGGCTCGGGCGCTTGACCTTGAGGGCGCGCTCGAGCGCGTGCAGCTCCTTGCCGAGCAGGGAGTGGAACTCGGGGGTGGTCATGCGCCGCTGGAAGACCGGCTTGCGCATCAGGGCCGAGAAGAGCCGGTCGGTGTCGAGCAGCACGTCCTCCCAGAAGCCCAAGTCGTAGATGCGGATGATCCGCGCGAGCCGCATCTGTACGTCACCGGCGTTCGGGTTCACCTCGCGGATGGCGTGGCCGATGATGCGGTGGGCGTCGTGGTAGAGGTTCGCGCCGGTCGTGGTCACGCAGCTCACCAGCCCGCGCTCGATCATCGGGATCACGCAGCTCTGGTGCAGGCCCGCTGGCGTCATCGCCCCCGACATCGTCAGGAAGACCGTGCAGTCCTCCTCGATCGAGCGCCGCATCAGCTCGTAGCCGGTGCGCACCTGCCGGCCGACGAACGCCGGGAAGGCCGAGTCGAGGAGCTGCCGCGCGCTCTCGCGGCCGGTGATGGGCTGGGGCTCGACCTGGCGGGCCTGGGTGAACTGGTCGCGAAGTGAGGTGCGCTTGGCCATGTCGCTGTTGCTCCTTGGAACGTGTTGGCGGGCGGACGTTAGCGGAAGCGGGCGGGCGGGGGAAGGCGGCTCTGGCGGCGGGCGGGTCGAGGCCTCGGCGGCGGGGAGCGCTGGCGTATAGTCGGGCGCGATGAGACAGCCCGCGCGCCCACCCGAAACCTCACCCTGCGTCGATCTCTTCCAGCCGCTCTTCACCCGCCTGGCCGCCAACCTCGAACAGGTCATCCGCGGCAAGCGCGCTCAGCTCGAGCTGCTGCTCTGCTGCGTGGGCGCCGGCGGCCACGCGCTGCTCGAGGACATCCCCGGCACCGGCAAGACGACGCTGGCCAAGACCCTGGCCCGCAGCACCGGCTGCGCCTTCAAGCGCATCCAGTTCACCCCCGACCTGCTGCCCTCGGACATCATCGGCACCTCCATCTTCAACCCCGCCGACGGCTCGTTTCGCTTCAAGCCCGGGCCGCTGTTCGCCAACGTGGTGATCGCCGACGAGATCAACCGCGCCTCGCCGCGCACCCAGTCGGCGCTGCTCGAGGCGCTCAGCGAAGGTCAGGTCACCGTCGACGGCGCGACCCATCCCCTGCCCCCGCCCTTCGTCTGCATCGCCACGCAGAACCCCATCGAGTTCCACGGCACCTACCCGCTGCCCGAGGCCCAGCTCGACCGCTTCACCCTGCAGCTCTCGCTCGGCTATGCGCCCGAGGAGGAGGAGCGGGCGATCCTCTCGGCCCGCCGCGCCTGCGACCCGCTCGACGGGCTGCAGCCGGTCGCCAGCGCCGAGGAGATCGTCGCCCTCCAGCGCGGGGTCGAGCAGGTCGCCGTCGAGGACTCGGTGCGCGACTACCTGCTGCGGCTGGTGCGCGCGACCCGCGAGCACCCCAGCATCCGGCTCGGCGTCTCCACCCGCGGCGCGCTGCACCTGTCGCGCATGGCGCAGGCCCGGGCCTTGAGCCAGGGGCGCGACTTCGTCCTGCCCGAGGACGTCAAGGCGCTCGCCTCACCGGTGCTCGCCCACCGGCTGCTGCTCGATACCCGGGCGCGCTACGCCGGCGCGGACAAGGCCGAGCTGCTGCGCGAGATCGTCTCCCGCGTCGCCGTCCCCCGCTGAAACCGCAGGTCGACGAGGAGCGAATCCGTGGCGCGCCGCCGCTGGTCCTTCTGGATGACTCCGCTCGAGCACCGCTCGCTCCTGGCGCTCGACGACCTGTATCGCGCGCTGTTCGCGCCGATGGGCCGGGTGCTGCTGTGGACGGCGGCTGCCTCGGGGGTCCTGCTGCTCGGCGGCCTGCACCGGCCGCTCGTGCTCTGCTTCTCCTTCTGCGTCGGCGCCCTGCTCTGCGGCTTTCTCGCCGGAATCGCCTTCCGGCCCCGCGTCGAGCTGACGCGCCGGCTGCCTCCGCCGCCGTGCGCGGGCGAGGAATTCCACTACCCGGTGCTCGTGCGCAACACCGGCCGGCACACCGCCTTCGCCCTGGTCATCGAGGAGCGCGGGCTGCCCGCCGAGGTGCGGCCGGTCGGCCCGCCGCCGCTGGTCGCCCGGCTCGCCCCCGGCGAGAGCGCGCAGGTCACCTTGAAGGTGAAATGCCGCGCCCGTGGCGCCTTCGTCCTGCGCTCGCTTCAAGCGGCGAGCCTGCTGCCCTCGGGGCTGGTCAAGCCGCCGCGGCGCTGTCGGCGCGCGGACCGGCTGCTCGTCTATCCGCGCTTGACGCCGCTCGAGAGCTTCGAGGTCCCCGCCGGCAGCAACTACCAGCCCGGCGGCATCCCCACCGCCTCCCGGGTCGGCGAGTCCTGCGAGATCCTCGGCACCCGCGACTGGCGCGAGGGCGACCAGGTGCGCGACATCCACTGGCCCTCGTTCGCGCGCACCGGGCGGCCTGTCGTCAAGGAGCTGCAGGAGGAGTACTTCGCGCGCCTGGCGATGGTCCTCGATATCGAGTCGCGCTCGCGCAAGGACGACGCGCTCCTCGAGAAGAGCCTGTCGCTCGCCGCCGGGATCGCCGAGGCCCTGGCGCGCCGCGAGCACATCGTGGACCTCTTCGTCGCCGGCCCCCAGGTCTTCCACTTCCAGGCCGGGCGCGCGCTCGCGCACTTCGAGGACATCCTCGAGGTCCTCGCCTGCCTGGAGCCGGGCGACCGGCTCGACCCGGTCGCGCTCGAGGCGGCGCTGCTCCCCGAGGCCCCGCGCCTGTCGGCGGTCATCCTGGTGTTGATGGACTGGGACGCGCGGCGCGCCGCCCTCGTCGAGAAGCTCAAGGCCCACGGCGTGGCGGTCCGCGTGCTCTCGGTGCGACCCGGGCGCCCTGCGTCCGGCCTCGCCCCCGAGGAGCAAGTGGTGGTGGCCGCATGAGCCCGCGCGCCGACGCTCCCGAGAGGCTCGCGCGCCTGATCGAGGCCGGCCCGCTCGCCGCCGGGCTGGTCTTCTACGCCCTCTCCCACGGCCGCGCGCCGCTCGCCCTGCCCGCG
>DHSB01000184.1:1337-2040 GCA_002408385.1 Myxococcales bacterium UBA5297 | reverse complement strand
GCTCTACTTCGCCTGGGGCGGGCGGGCGCCGAGGCTCACCGAGCCGCTCCTCGCGCTCTTCGGCCTCGCCGGCGCCCTCGCCGGCTACCTGGCTCTCGGCCTGAGCCCGCTGCCGGCAGGGCCGGTCCCGCCGTTCCTGCTCGGGCCGATGTGCGGGCTGCTCGTCGGCGTCGGCCTCTGGTGCTCGGCGGCCCGGAAGACGTTCTACGCGTGGCTCTTCGCGTGGCTGCTCGTCGTGCTCTCCGCCCACGGCGCGCCGAGCGCGCCTCTCTACGCCACCCTCGCCGCGATGGGCGCGGCCACCCTCGCCGCCGCCTCGGCCCAGGGCGGGCTGCGTCACGCCGGACTGCGCGGGCTGGCCTCGGTCGCGGGCTTCGCCGCCGTGCTCGGCGCGGCCTCGATCGCCATCGCCGTCGGCGTCCAGGCGAGCGAGGGGTACCTCGTGGAGACCATCGGCGGCGCCCTCTACCGCTGGGCCGAGCGCTCGGGGCTGCGGCCGAGCCTGGGGCTGCAGGAGCTCATCGCCCTCCCGGCGCGCTCGACCGGGCAGGAGTCGAGCCGCGCGCTCTTCGAGGTCGCGGGCGGTCCGGTCGAGCGGCTGCGCAGCGTCGTCCTCGACCGCTTCGACGGCGCGGCCTGGACCACCACCCCTGCCCTCGGCGAGCAGAAGCTCGCGCTGCCCGGCCGCGGGCCTTCGGGGATG
>DHSB01000184.1:0-1170 GCA_002408385.1 Myxococcales bacterium UBA5297 | reverse complement strand
CCCGGCCGCTCGAGCTCTTCTTCTTCGAGCCGGTCGGCGAGCGGCTCCCCTCGCCCGCCGGCACCGTCGGGGTCGAGGGCGTCGCCTTCGAGGTCCGCGGCGGGATGGTGCTGCGCACCTTCGCGAACCTGGCCGGCGCCCGGGCGCGCCTCGAGCTCGAGCCGGCCCGCGGACTGCCAGCCGAGCCGGAACCGGGAGCGGCGCTGCTCGAGGTGCCCGAGGAGCTGCGGGCCGCGCTGCTCGAGCTGCTGCCGCAAATCATCGCCGGCGCCCGGAGCTCGCGCGGGCGGGCGCAGGCGATCGAGCGCTTCTTCCACGCCAACTTCACCTATTCGCTCGAGGCCGACCTGACCGGCAAAGGCCATCCGCTGGCCGTTCTGGTGCGCGAGCGGCGCCCCGCCTACTGCATCCACTTCGCGAGCGCGATGGCCGCGATGCTGCGCAGCGCGGGGATCCCCGCCCGGCTCGTGGGCGGCTTCCTCGTCGAGGAGCCGAACCGGCTGACCGGCCGCTCGGTCGTCCGCGAGCGCGACGCCCACGCCTGGGTCGAGGCCTGGCTGCCCGAGGAGGGCCGCTTCGTCGCCTTCGACGCGACGCCGATGTCGACACGCGAGGCGGCCCTGGGGCTGGAGCGCAGCGGCGCGCTCGGCTCGCTGTTCGGCGCCGCCGGCTCCTGGCTGCGCCGCGCCTTCTCCGGGCTGCGGCGCGATCCCCTCGGCGCGCTCGCGGCGCTGGGCGAATCCCCGGTCGTCTGGGCGCTGCTCGCGCTGCTCGTCGCCTGGTGGCTCAAGGGGCGCGAGGGCTGGCGGCTCGCCGCACGCGAGCGCGCCGCGGTCTCCCCGCGCGACCCGAAGCTGGCCGCCTGGCGCGCGCGCTATCTGAAGCTGCTCGACCGGGCCGCGCGCCTCTCGCCGAAGCCCTCCGAGACCGACGACGAGCTGCTCGAGCGGCTCCGGGCGGAGCATGGCGAGGCGGCTTGGCGCCTGGCGAGCCTGCTCACCGAGCGCTACCGGCAGGCGCGCTTCGGCGGCCGGGCTGCGACCGCCGAGGAGCTCGAGGCGCCGCTCGCCGCGCTCGAGTCCCTGCTGCGCGCTTCGCGACAGAGCCGGGCCGGTCGCAGGAGCGAGGCTCGCTGAGCGGCGGCTCCGGGCAGGCGAAGTCGAGAGGCCC
>DHSB01000209.1:19370-31693 GCA_002408385.1 Myxococcales bacterium UBA5297 | reverse complement strand
CCTAGCCGTGTCAAAGTCGGGCCGAGGCGGCCACGTCGCTCATCGCCACCTGCTGCAGCGCCTCGGACATCTTCTGGAACTCGAGCTCGGTCAGCGACATGAGCCCGGCGAGGCCGACCTCGAGGTCGACCATCAGCGGTGGCCGCGGGTCGGCGCGCGCGGCGGCCTGCCCCGCGCCCGGCCACAGCAGCACGGCCCCTGCCAGCGCCATCGCGGCGAGGAGCCGCTCGAACCGATGCCGCCTGCTCGCCATCGCGACCCCCCGGGGCCAGGCTTGCATGCCCTGAGGGTGCGTTGGCCATGCGGCCACGGCCGGTCAACCGCTGCCAGGGACAGCAGGATCTGGGCGAGCGCCCGGCATGGCTGCCCTCTGCCCGAGCGTGCCGTCGCTTCGGATGCTTCCTGTCGCGGGAGGCAGCGGGTGAATCGCGCCGCTCCATGCGCAGCGAGGGCCTCCAAAGCCTCGGAACTCATGAGCCCCAGACTTCCTGTGAGTCTCTTCGAACGACTTGGGGTTGGGCCGCTTGCGTGGTTAGTTCGCGATCACCTCGATGGGCTCGGGCGCCGCATTCCAGCAGCCCGCGAAGCACGCCGACGCGCCCTCGCACTTCGAGGCCTTGGCCAAGAAGCCGCTCAGAAATCCGCCGCGCGTGGTGTTCAGCTCGAGGCTGAGCTTGCCCGCGGCCTCGACGGGAACCTCGGGCATGGTGAAGAAGACGCGGTTGCCCTCCTGCCTCACCGCATCGCCGTCGAGCCCCGCGTCCCAACGGCCGTCTGCCGACACGAGCAGAACCGCGATGGCCTCGAACACGTCGCTCGCGGGCAGCCACTCGAGCTCGACCTCGTCGCCACCCTTCAGTGGCCCCGCGGGAGAGCGGACGGCGAGGGTGCGTTTGTCGCAAATCCCGGCGAATTCGGCCTCGAAGGTCGTCTCCCCGTCCGAGACGCGCACCGAGACCGCCCCATCCACGGACGGCAGACCCGAGTAGCTCCGGAATTGCTTGATCTCGCAGTGCTTGGCGCCCAAGTCCGATTTCATTCCTCCGGGTTCGAGCTCAGGGATATCGATGCCGTTGACCTCCGCCGTCGCGGGGGCCAGGTCTACGCACTCCCCGTCGTAGGCCACGTAGATGTCGAGCCACGTGGGATTCTTGGGGTCGGGCACGTCGGTAGCCAAGCCCACTTCGAGGATCAGTCGCGGCTCTTTGAGCTCACCGAGGCCGCTGTCGCAACCCCAAAGGCTGCCAGCGAGCAGCGCGGCGAACGCACATCGAGCAAAGCGGTGGGTCGCAATCATGGGTCGAATTCTCCTGGACGTTCGCAAGGCCCGCGAGCGGGCTCGCGGCTTCGCACGGTGTTTAGGGTGGCAAGCGCAGCGAGGGCCTCCAGAGCCTCGGAGGCCCTCGGGCGAGGGTTCCCAGCGGCTGCGCTCACTGGCAGACGGGCGGCCCCTCAAACTCAGGCCGCGGGCAGTGCTCGGCGAGGAAGTTCCCGGAGACGCTCCGCTCGCCGAACGAGAGCACGAAGCTGCCCTCGAGCGTCCCGTTCGCGCTGCTGGCGCTGACCGTCACCGTGCCGCCGGTGGCCGGGTCGTCGAACACCGGGTTGCAGGCCTCGCGCTTGAGGAAGACGACCTCGGCGAACCTGCCAGCGCCGGAGCCCTCGCCGCCCACCGTGTACTCGCCGGGCACGAGCGGCAGGTTCTTCGTGCCGTCCGAGTTGAAGAGCTGGAAGCCGAGCGAGCGCGACTCGCTCGCGATGGTGTTCGCGCCGATGAGCTCGCAGGCCTGGGCGAGGTCGGAGAGCATCATCGTGACCGACCCGGCATACCCGAGGTCATCGCTTTCGACCGCAGAGTGAAGCGCGCTGCCGACCACGAGCCGGCTGCCGTCGGACAAGGCGCCGTTCACCACGTTTGCACCGGTGGCGTTCGCGACCACCACGACAACCCCGCCGCTCGCATCGATGCAATTGGCGAGGCAGGCTGACGCGCCCTCGCACTTCGAGGCCTTGGCGAAGAAGGAGCCGGGGGACCAAGTGCCCGGGGGCGGGGGCGAGGTGTACATGTAGACCTGGAGCTCACCCGCGGCCTCGGCGGGGACCTCGGGCATGGTGAAGAAGATGCGGTTGCCCTCCTGCCTCACCGCTTCGCCGAGGATCTTCGTGGCCCAGGCGCCGTTCAACGATTCGATCCAAACCTTGATGACCTCGAACTCGTCGCTCGCGGGCAGCCACTCGAGCTCGACCTCGTCGCCGCCCTTCAGTGGCTGCGCGGGCGAGCGGAGAACCAGGGTGCGGTCCTCGCAAATCCCGTCGAATTGGGCCTCGAAGCTCGTCTCCCCGTCCGAGACGCGCACCGAGACCAGCCCATCGACGGACGGCAGACGCTTGCTTCCGTTCTCCTGATTGAGCCTGAAGGACTTGGGCGCGCAGTATTCCTCGCCCACCTTCGATGTTTCCATGCCTCCTTGGCTCGACTCAGGGATATCGACGCCGTTGAGCTTTGCCTTCGCGGAGGCGAGCTCGACGCACTCCCCGGCGTAGTCCACGGAGATTTCGATCTCTCGGGGCTCGTTGGGGTCGTCGGTGTCGTCCAAGATCACCTCGAGGATCAGTCGCGGCTCTTTGAGCTCACCAAGGCCCTTGCCGCTGTCGCAACCCCAGAGGCTGCAAGCGAGCAGCGCGGCGAATGCACATCGAGCAAAGCGGTGGGTTGCAAGCATGGGACGAATTCTCCTGGAGGTTCGCAAGGCCGCGAGCGGGCTCGCGGCTTTGCACGGTGTTTAGGGCGGTCGCCTGTGGCAAGACGAATGCCGTCGGCCAAACAACCGCAGTATCGGACACTTACCCCAGGCACCGGGAGGGAAGCGCGGGGGAAAACGCACGTTCGCCGTCGCAGTTTTCGACACGCCTTTGGCGCGCTTTGCAGACCCGAGGCAGCGCGGCCTACCCCTGGGAGCTCGCGCTCGCGGCGCTCCGGCGCCTTTCGCCAGATATCGAGTCGCAGGGCTTATGCTTTGCAATCCTCCGGCAGCTCGAGCCGTCGCCCACGCAAGGAGAGCACCATGAATCGAACCCTTCCCGTCCTCGCGATAGTCGCTTCGGTGGCCGCTCTGCTCGTGGCGTTGCTGCGCGACCCGAGCCCCGAACCCGCGCCGTTTGTCCCCCCTCTCGCAACGCCAACCGCCGCGCTCTCGGACAGCGACCTGGAGGAAGAGCTCGCCGAGCGCGACCAGAAGATCTCCGCGCTCGAGTGGACGGTGACGCACCTGGTGAACCGCGTGGTGGCGCTGGAGAAGGCGCAGACCGCCGGCGCGACCGCCCCCGGAACCGCCGCGGCCCGGCCCGGCAACGAGCGTCAGCAGCTCGAGAGCCTGCGCAGCGACGTCGACGCGCTGCTGACCGGCGAGGTCATCGAGACCGAGTCGGGCCGCACGCGCCTCAAGGAGCTGGTGGGCGAGATCCAGAACGAGGTCTTCGCCGAGCGGGTCCGGGAGCGAACCGCAGCCCGCGAGGCCGCCACCAACGAGCGGATCGCGCGCTTCGCGCAAGAGGCCCGGCTCTCGCCGTCGCAGGAGGACGAAGTCCGCAAGCTGCTCGACGCGGAGGCGAAGAAGCGCCAAGAGCTCCAGACGAACCGTGGCGGGGGCGATCGCCGTCAGGCCTTCCAGCAGATGCGCGCCCTGAGCGAAGAGACCAACGAGCAGGCGAAGAGCCTGCTGAGCGCCGACCAGTTCTCGCAGTTCGAGGAGATGCGGCAGGAAGACCGCCACGGCGGCCGCGCGAATCGCGCCGACCGAGTCAATCGCGGCGATCCCTCGAACCGCGGCGACCGCTCGAACCCGGGCGATCGAACGAACCGCGGCGACCGTGCCGGCGGCCGGCGAACGCAGCGGGGCGAATAGAGCCCCCCTCCTTCCTTCTTGCACTCGAGCTTCAGGCGGCTGCGGCTCGTTCGCAGGCACGGCGGGACTCGGCGCCTATCCTGCGGAGGGCAAATGAGTGCACCCCTTCTCGCGGTCAGAGTACTCGCCGTTACCGGGCTCTTCTTCTGCGCCGCGAATGCGCGCGCCGAGACGCCCGCGCAGGTTCACGCTCCCCATCGGCTGCGCTTCGACCTCGGTGTCGGCTCGGCCGTCGGCTTCGCGGGTGGCACGTACACCTGGTCGCCTGAATCGGCGGCGCACCTCGAGCTCGGCGCGGGGTTGGGCCATTCAGGGCTCGTCGGCTCGGTCATGCCCAAGGTCTCCTTCGGTTCGAGCCGCGACCGGTTCCTGCTCGGCCTCGGTGGAGCCTTCGCCTACGGCCCCATGGGCGCGTCGGGTTGGCTCAATGCCGATCTCGCCGGCTACGAGCATCTGGGCAAATCGGGGCTGCTGCTCTCGGCCGCCGTGGGGCTCACCTACATGCTGGGCAGCGGCGGAGGCCCCTTGCCGCAGGCTCGATTCGGGATTGGTGGCTGGTTCGGTTCGCGACCGGCTTCCCCGGCGACAAAGCCGCTCCCCGCCGGCACGCCAGTCGCCGCGACGAGCATCGGGAGCGGCGAACAGGGCTCGGCGCAGCCCGATGCTGGGAGCGCGTCTGCCCTCGGGAAGCCGCCGCCACTGGTGGCGCCCGCGGCACAGCCGGCTTCGGCCCCGGCCGCGCAGGCCACGGGTTTGCCCTCGACTCAAGAACCGTCGAGAGCTCCTTCTTCGACCCCGTCCCGTCGCCACCGGTTCGGTCTGGACCTCGGGCTCTTCTCCGCGGTGGGATTCGCGGGCGCCACCTACGCCTACCTGCTCGATTCGATGACCCTCGAGGCCGCGGCTGGCTTCGGGGTGAGCGGCGTTCAGCTCTCGCTGATGCCCAAGCTCAGGTTGGGCTCGGAGGGCATCTACTACGTGTTCGGGATCGGCCCTTCCTACGCCGACTCGCGGCCCTTCCACGGCGGCGACGAGACGAGCGTCTGGCTCAACGCCGACCTGCTCGGCTTCGAGCGCGAGCTCTCGAGCGGGTTTTCGCTCTCCGGCGCGCTCGGTCTCACCGTCCTTCTCTGGAGGAACAGCGCGGAGGGCGACCTGGGCCTCGGACCGTGCCTTCCGCAACTGCGAGTGGGCGTCGGCTCTTGGTTCTAGCGAGGGCCGCCCGCTGCTGCTCGAGTTCGCGGAGGCGACCGGCCGGCGACAGGCCGCCTCCACGAAGCGGCCCGCACCCGACACGCCGCCTCGCTACTCGGAGAGCCGATACCTGGCGCCCTTCTTCTCGCCCTCCTGGACCACGGCGTTCTGTTCCTTGAGCGCCTTGATGGTCGCGTTCCAGGCCGAGGTGCCGAGCTGCAGCCCGCGCTGCCTCTCGATGGCCTCGAGCACCTCGCTCTTCGACAGCGGTTCGGCGGCCGCCCGGAGCGCTTCGAGAACTGCCTCGGCAGCCTCCTCGGCATCGCCGCCCCCGCGCGCGGCGCGCCCCGACGGCTCGGGAACGGCGGCGACCGGAGGCGCCGGCCGCTCGTGGCGCTCACGCTCGGCCGGCAGCACCCGCTCGCCCTTGGGCGACTCGGGGCAGGCGAGCACCACCTCGGCCAGCCCGTCGCCGCAGCTCTGGCGCGCCAGGTCGAGCAGGTGGTCGTGGTGCGTGAAGATGACGACCTGCAGCTCTTCGGAGAGTTCGTGCAGCAGTCGCAAGGCGCGGGTGGTGCGCACGTCGTCGAAGTGGACGAAGACGTCGTCGAGCAGCAGCGGGAAGGGTGTCTTGCGCGCCGCCTTGCGGACGACGGCCAGCCGCAGGGCAAACCAGATCTGGTCGCGGGTTCCGTCGGAGAGCGCCGCGAGATCCTTGGCCGGGCCCGAGGCGGGCTGGGCCCAGAGCCGGGGCTCCTTGCCTCCCCGGTCGATCTCCAGGCCCGTATACGCGCCGCCGGTCAGCCTCTCGAAGTAGCCCGACGCCGCGTCGATGAGCGGCCGCGAGCCCTCCCCCGCCTTCTCGCGGGCTCGGGCGAGGAGCCAAAGCGAGGCCCGCAGCGTCGCGGCCTCCTCGGCCTTCTCGAGCGCGCGCGCCTTCGCGTGCTCCAGCTCCTGTGCGGTAGCTTCGCCGGGCGCCGACAGCTCGAGCGCGTCGAGCTTCGACTGGACGACGCCCTTCTGCGCGATGCTCTCCGTGCGCCGGGCGTCCAGATCCTCACGCCGGCCACGCAGCTCGTGCGCCGCCAGCTCGAGCTCGTCGCGGCCGCGCCCCGCAATCCCCGCGAGCGCGGCCTCCACGCCCATCGGCCAGTCCTTGGCGAGGACTTTGCGACTCGCCTCTATCTTCCCGCGCAGCTCGTGGGCGAGATCGGCGCGCGCGCTCTCGCGCCCTCCGAGCTCCTCGGTCCAGGCCTCGGCACAGCCGCTTTCGCGCCACAGCGCCTCGAGCTCGAGGCGACGCGCTTCGAGGGTCTTCTGCTTGCCCGCGAGATCGCCCTTTCGCTCGTCGAGCTGCTCGCTCGCCTTCTCGCGCCGCTCGCGCACCTTGCCGGCCGAAGCCGCTTGGCGTTTGAGCTCCTCGATAGCGTCGGCGGGCGACAAGGCGTCGGAGATCGACAAGCCCGGATCCACGGCGCGGATGGCCGCGAGCAACGCGCCGACCTCGCTCTCGAACCGGTCAATCGCGTCGCCGCAGGCCTTCCCGTCGCTCGAGAAACGGCCGACCTCCGCCGCCAGGCGCTCGAGCCGCTCCTGCTCGGCGAGCCACCCTTCGACCTCGGCCGCCGCCCCGCCGATACCCGGCGGCAGCTCCTCAATCGCCTTTGCCCACCGCGCCGAGGCCTCGTCGAGCCGCTCGACCGCGGCGGCCAGCTCGCCCTCGGCCCTTCGCAGGTTCCCGCGCTGCGCCTCTACCGTCGCGTGCAGCCCGGTGACCTCCTTGTTGTGCGCGACGCGGCGCTTCAGCTCGGAGTCGATGGCGGCCTTGAGCGCGCCGGCGGTCTTGAGCGCACCGGCGTCGGACAGCGTGCCGTCGAGCAGCGTGAGCGCATCGGCCCGCAGGTCGTCGGCCATCGCCCGCCGCGAAGCGAGCTTCGTCTCGATGGTCCGCATCCGCGACACGCTCGCGCACAGCCGCTCGTGATGGGCGAGCCAGTCCTGATGGCTGGCGGGCGCGCACGGCAAAAAGCTCCAGGCGCTCGACCACCGCGCTTCGGCGGCTTCGAGCGATTCGGCTGCGCCAGCAACGCGTTGGCGGAGCCCTTCGACGGCGGCGCCCGCCTCGCGTGCCGCCTGCTCCGCCGCGTCGAGTGCCCCGACGCGTTCGGCGCCGTCGAAGCGCTGGTCGGCGACGCGGTCGGCGGCGCCGACGGTGCGCTCGAAGGCGTTCCCAAGCTCCGGAAGCTCGGCCTCCGCGCCCAGACGCCACGCGGGCGACCAGGTCGACTTGACCGCTTCCCACGCGACTTGCCTCTCGGCACGGGCGGCCTCGAGCGACTCCGCGGTCGGCGGCGCGCCCGACTGCGACCTGAGCGCGGCGGCCTTCGCGCGCGCCTGCTCGAGCTGGCCCTCGGCGGTCTTGAGCTCCTTGTCGAGGGCGCTCTTGTCGCCGCGGGCCTCGGAGAGCTGCAGCCACGCCGCGTCGAGCGCGGGGCGTTCGGCGACCGGCAACGCGGCTATCGCGGCGCAGTCCTTGTCGGCGAGCCCAAGCCTGGCCGCCGCTTCCTTCGCGGCCGCGGGCTCTTCGGCGCGCTCGTTCTCGAGCTCCTTCGCCTCCTTCTCGAGCTGCGCGAGCTGAATCACCAGCTCCCGCGCCTTCTCGAGCCCATCGACCGGTCGCTCGGCCCGCTCGGAGGCGGTCTTCTGCGCGTCCTCGAGCGCCCGGCGCGCGGCGCCGAGGGCACCGGTGGCGCTCTTGCGATCGTTCTCGGCGTCCCGATGCTCCTCGAGCAGCTTCTCGAAGACCCTGCGCCGGGGCTTGGGGACGACGAGCCCGACCGCGGTCGCGACGAGCGTCGCCTCGTCGGCCGGCTTGCCAAGACCCGCCAGCAGCTCGCAAAGCTCCCGCCTCGCCTCGGCCAGGCTGCGCTGGGCCTTGGCGAGCCCGTCGCGCTCCTTGCCCACGCTGCCGACCTGGCGAACCAGCGCATCGATGGCGTTCGCGAAATCGACGACCGCGGGCACCGGGGGAAGCTGCGCCAGCTCATCCTCGGCCGCGCGCGCCGCCTCCTCCGCGGCGCGGAAGGCCGAGGTCGCGTCGCCCACGCGCTCGACGGCCCGCTCGATCTCGCGCGCCCAGCCGGCGCGCGGAACCGGGCCTCGCGCCTCGAGCGCGGCGAGCTCCTCTTCCGCCGCGCGGAGCGCGGCGTACTCGTCGAGCCCCGCCTGAAAGGCGGTCAGCCGGGCGAGGTCTGTGTCGATGGCCCGAATCTCCCGGGTCAGCGCCTCGATGCGCTCCTGGGCCTCGCGAAGGTGCCCGTGCTCGACGTCATGGGCCGCGAAGTCCGCGCGCGCGTCGAGCGCGGCCTTCAGCTCGGCACAGCGCTTCAGATGCAGTGGCAGGCCGTCCTTGGCGGCCGCGCCCGACTCGGCGGCCTTGAGCCGCTTCTGGAGCTCCTCCTCGAGCGAAGCGAGCCGTGCCGCCGAGGCGCCCGAGGAGGCGGCGAAGAGCACGCTGCCGATAGCCCCGGCGTCGGAGAGGAAGCTCGCCGGCGCGCGAACGCTGTCGTGACCGAGGCGAAAGAGGTCGCGGAAACGGGCGGCCGTCTCCGGGGGCGCGGCGGACCTGAGCGCCTCGGCAGCCTCGGCCGGCGAGATCTTCCGGTCGCGCCAGGTCCAGCGCACTTCGCGGCCGTCGGGCAGCCGGAGGGACGCCGCGGCGTGGAAGAGCTGTTCGCTGACGAGCGGGAGGATCAGCTCGCGGCTCGGACCGAAGAGCAGCGCCTCGATGGCGCGCATCGCGGTCGACTTGCCCGCCTCGTTGTCACCCAGGACCACGGTCATCCGCGGGCCGAAGCGCAGCGGCTCGAGGTTCGCCCAGTGCCCTACCCGCAGGAATTCGAGCTCGGTCAGGTGCATCGTGGCCTCCTATCGCAGCTCGGCGCGCAGCAGCTCGAGGGCGCGGGCGAGGACCGCCTCGGCGTCTTCCTGCCGGGACGCGTCGTTGGGAAGGAAATCGGCCTCTTCGAGAAGCAGCGGGAAGTGCTTGCGGATCAGCGCGGGCACCGGCCCCAGCTCCTCGATCAGCGAGCGGCGCGCCTCAAAATCGTGGGCGAGCACCTCGGCCAGGCCGCTGAGCTGTTGCTCGACGACCGAACCGTCGGCTGCCGTCTGTCGAAGGTCGACCCGGACCTTCTCGAGCCACAGCAGGCCGGCCGCTTGCTGCAGGGAACCTTGCAGGTATTCGCGCAGATCGAGGCCGGTCGGCGGCGCCCCGCCGCCCTCGGCCAGAGTGCCCGCGACTCTCACGCGCACCGCACAGAGTCGGCCCGCCTCGCGGTCGGCGCCGGTGCTCTCGAGGATGTGCTGCGTGACGAGCGCGCGAAGCTCCTTGGCCCCGGCGACGCCGCGCACCGCGATCGGCACGTCGTGCCAGCGCATCACGTCGAGCGGCCGGAAGGCGGGCGGGCCCACCTTCGTTCCCTCGTACTCGACGACGAGCGCGCCCTTGGGGCCGGTCTCTCGGATGTGACGGCCCTGCAGGTTGCCCGGGAACTCGACCGGGACCGCGCCAGCGCCGTGGCTGCTGCGGTTGTGGACGTGGCCGAGCGCCCAGTACTGGTAGCCGAACGCCGAGAGCCTGGCGGAGGACGTCGGGGCGTAATTGGGGTGCTCGGGATCGACGCTGCCGAGCCCGGTGTGCAGCAGGCCGACGTTGAGCAGGCCGGGGACGGGGGCGGGATAGCCGTCGACGAGGTCGGCGACGCAGTCCGGCCGCGGGTAGCTGCGGCCGTGGACGACCGCTCCAGCCTCCGGCAGCAAGACGCTCTCGGCCTTGGCGTCGTCGAGCACGTGGACGTTGTCCGGGAGCACGACGTTCCGCGGCGCGATGCCGGCGTGGTCGTGGTTGCCACGGACGATGACCACCGGAATCGACGCGTCGGCGAGCCGCTGCATCTGCCCGCGGAAGAAGAGCGAGGTCTCGAGCAACGGGCGCTGGTCATAGACGTCGCCGGCGATGACGAGGAAAGCGGCGCGCTCGTCCAGGGCGAGCTGCACCAGGTTCTTGAGTGCCTCGCGCGTGGCGCCGCGGATGCGCTCGACCGGAGCGCCTTCGTAGGCATCGAGGCCAACGAGGGGCGAGTCGATGTGCAGGTCGGCTGCGTGGATGAACTTGGGCATCTCGAAGACCTCCGCGAAGGATGCACCGTCGCATACCACAGGTGCCGGACACGCCGAGGCGGGCGCCCCTCGGAGAGGACGCGTCGCGCCGGCGGCGCCGCGCTCACGGTCCGAGAACCAGCCGTCGAGGCGGGCCCCAGCTTTGCCTGCTGCTTGCCGCCGGGCGGGCACTCCTGCTTAATGCGCCGGCCCGCTGCGGGACCGCACGTCCCTCGCGCCTCGCTCAACCATGTCCGACCCCAAATCCGAACGTCCCGCGGCGGTGCTCGTCGCCATCCAGCTCCCCGGCGTCACCGACACCGAGCTCGCCGCCGAGCTCGCCGAGCTGCGCCGCCTCGTCCATACCCTCGGCGCCGAGGTCGTCGCCACCGTGACTCAGCGCCGCTCGTCGCCGGCCGCCGCGGCGGTGCTCGGCAGCGGCAAGCTTCTCGAGCTGGGCAAGCTGACCGGCGGCACCGGCGTCGTGCCTTCGGGCGCGCCCGAGCCGAAGAACAAGGTGCGCGCCGCCCGCGAAGAGAGCGAGCCTGGGCGCAGGCTCGATGACGAAGAGGACTCCGAGGCCGGCTCGGAATCGGAGGGCGAGAAGCCGAGCCGGCTCGCGACCCTGGTGGTCGTCGATCACGAGATCACGCCGAGCCAGACGCGCAACCTCGAGCGCGCCACCGGGGCCCAGGTGCTCGACCGGGCCGGGGTCATCGTCGAGATCTTCCACCGGCACGCGCGCAGCCGGGAGGCGAAGCTGCAGGTCGAGCTGGCGCGCCTCGCCTATGTCGCCCCGCGGCTGCGCGAGACCGGCGGCGGAGGCGACCGCCAGCGCGGAGGCATCGGCGGCAAGGGCGCGGGCGAGTCCGAGCTCGAGCTCGACCGCCGGCGCGTCCGCGACCGGATGGCCGCCCTGCGTTTGGAGATCGCCGCCATCCAACGCGACCAGCAGAACCGCCGCGCCCATCGGCGCGAGCAGCGCCGCGTCGCGCTCGTCGGCTACACCAACGCCGGCAAGTCCTCGCTGATGAGGGCACTGACCGGCAGCGAGGTGCTGGTCGCCGACAAGCTCTTCGCCACGCTCGACACCACCGTGCGCGCCCTGCCCGAGGTGCGGCCCCGGCTGCTCGTCTCCGACACCGTGGGATTCATCAAGAAGCTGCCCCACGACCTGGTCGCCTCGTTCCGCTCGACGCTCGACGAGGCGCTCGAGGCGAGCCTGCTGCTCTACGTGGTCGACGCCTCGGACCCGATGCGCCGCGAGCAGCTCGAGGTGACGCGCTCGGTGCTCGCGGAGATAGGCGCGGGGGAGATCCCGAGCCGGGTGCTGCTCAACAAGATCGACCGCGTCGCCCCCGAGGAGCGCGAGGCGCTCCGGGCCGAGTATCCGGAGGCGACGCTCCTCTCGGCGAAGGCTCCCGCGGACGTCGCCGGACTGTGCGAGCAGATGGTGGCCTTCTTCGAGGCCTCGATGGTGGAGGACGAATTGCTCGTGCCCTACGGCAAGCAGAACCTGCTCGGCGCAGTCCACGAGGAGGCGCGGGTGCTCGCCGAGGAGTACGACGAGGCCGGCGCGCGGCTGCGCGTGCGCGCGCATCCCGCGGGCTTGGAGAGGATTCGCAACCTGTTGGCCCGGTGAACGAGGGCTTCTTCGGTCCACGAGCGCAGCTCAGGGTCC
This sequence comes from Myxococcales bacterium UBA5297, assembly GCA_002408385.1. Taxonomy (GTDB): domain Bacteria; phylum Myxococcota; class Myxococcia; order Myxococcales; family UBA5297; genus UBA10939. Next base: position 19,753 of record DHSB01000209.1, on the reverse strand, counting down.
ATGCGTTCGCGACAGGGTCCCTCGCGATTCGGTCAGGAGGCGGAGCTGGAGCTCCGCCGTCCAATCTTCCGCCCGCCGTCCATCCCTACTGCCCGCCGTCCAATCTTCCGCCCGCCGTCCATCCCTACTGCCCGCCGTCCGCCCGCCCTCAATCCCTTTTCTCAGCTCCTGAGTCCCGGCGCCTCGTGGCCGCTGCTCTCGACGTACTCGAGGTACCCGCCGCCGTAGACGTGGACGCCCTCCGGCGTCAGCTCGAGCACCCGATTCGAAAGGGCGCCGAGAAAGTGCCGGTCGTGCGAGACGAAGAGCATCGTGCCCTCGAACCTTCCGAGGGCCTCGATGAGCATCTCCTTGGTCGCCATGTCGAGGTGGTTGGTCGGCTC
>DHSB01000209.1:0-19236 GCA_002408385.1 Myxococcales bacterium UBA5297 | reverse complement strand
GTTGGTCGGCTCGTCGAGCACGAGGAAGTTGGGCGGGTCGTAGAGCATCCGCGCGAGCACCAGCCGCGCCTTCTCGCCGCCGGAGAGGATGCGGCAGGGCTTGAGGATGTCGTCGCCCGAGAACCCGAAGCAGCCGGCGAGCGTGCGCAGCGAGCCGACCGAGGCCTTGGGGAAGGCATCGACGAGCACGTCCCAGACGCTCTTCTGCGGGTCGAGCAGCTCCATCGCGTGCTGGGCGAAGTAGCCCATCTTCACGCGGGCCCCGACGGTCACCTCGCCCGAGTCGGCCTGGGCGGCGCCGGCGATGAGCTTGAGCAGCGTCGACTTGCCGGCGCCGTTGACGCCCATCACGCACCAGCGCTCCTGGCGGCGCACCAGGAGGTCGAAGCGGTCGTAGATGACCTTGGCCCCCCACGCCTTGCGCACCTTCGCGAGCCGGGCGACGTCCTCGCCCGAGCGCGGCGCGGGTAGGAACTCGAAGGTGAGCTTCTTGCGCCGCTGCGGCGGCTCGACCTTGTCAATCTTCTCCAACTTCTTGACGCGTGACTGCACCTGCGCGGCCTTCGCCGCCTGCGCCTTGAAGCGCTCGATGAACTGCATCTCCTTGGCGAGCATCGCCTGCTGGCGCTGGTACTGGGCCTCGGCCTGCGCCTCGTTGAGGGCGCGCTGGCGCTCGTAGAAGTCGTAGTCGCCCGAGAAGCTCTGCAGCTCGCCGCCGTCGATCTCGATGATCTTGGTGACGACGCGGTTCAAGAAGGCGCGGTCGTGGCAGGTCATCAGCACCGCGCCCGGGTAGGCCTTGAGGAAGCCCTCGAGCCAGATGATCGACTCGATGTCGAGGTGGTTGGTCGGCTCGTCGAGGAGCATCGCGTCCGGGCGCATCAGCAGGATGCGGGCGAGCGCGACGCGCATCTTCCAGCCGCCGGAGAGCTGGGCGACGTCGCCGTCCATCACCTCCTGCTCGAACCCGAGGCCGGCGAGGATCTCCCGGGCCCGCGCCTCGAGCCCGTAGCCGCCGAGCTCCTCGTAGCGCGCCTGGACCTCGCCGAAGCGCGCGATGAGCTCGTCGAGCTCGTCGAAGCGCTCGGGGTCGGCCATCGCCTGCTCGAGCGCATGCAGCTCGGCCGCGACCTCGGAGACCGGCCCGGCGCCGTCCATGGTCTCCTCGACCACGGTCTTGCCGGCCATCTCGCCGACATCCTGGCTGAAGTAGCCGACGGTCACGCCGCGGTCGATGGAGACCTGGCCCTCGTCGGGCTGCTCCTCGCGCATGACCATGCGAAAGAGCGTCGACTTGCCGGAGCCGTTGGGGCCGACGAGGCCGACCTTCTCGCCGCGGTTGACGGCGGCGGAGGCCTCGATGAACAGGAGCTGTTTCCCGTGCTGCTTGCTGATGCGGTCGAAACGAATCACGTGATGGCGGTCCCTGGAGGTCGTTCGGCCAGGCGGTGAGTGCCGGGCGGCGCGCGCCGGTTTACTGCAATTCGCCAAACCGATGGGAGGAATCCCGCGCTCGACCGCCAGGGATGCGGGCAGGCGCCGCCCGGATCGCGGAGTCTGCCCACCTCTCGCCTTGCACGACTCGGGGAACGGACGCCCGACCGGTCAATCGTCATCGTCGTCGAAGCCGCCGCATCTTCCGTCGTCGGCGATCTCGTCGAGGACCTGACTGCAACTCTCGATCGAGGTGACCGCCACCGTGCTCAACCGCTCACAGCCGAGCGCCCGGATGGCGCCGGTACACGCCTCGACCCGAGCCGCTTCGATGCAGGCGCTGCCGCAGGTCGCGTAGCACAGGTACGAGGCGAACGTGGTGTCCATCCCGCAGTCGGTGAGAGCTTGCGTGAGCGTGTCTGTGAACCGCGAGCAGGCATCCGCCGAGCCGATCTCGTCCTCGCGACAGCCACAGGAGACAAGTCCGAGCGCGAGCAGGGCGAGCACCGCGGTCCGAGCGAGCATCTTGCGTGTCATGGGTGTCTCCTCCAGCCCTTGGATGCCAACCGGTCCAGGAAGTGATCAGAGCGAACGCCTGAAGATCCGTCGATAAGTCCTTCTCAGCCTCACTTGGGCGCCTCTTCTTCACCCTTATACGCAGGCCGCCGAGACGGCGGTGCTCCCCGCCTCGGCGCGATACGTCGCAGAAGAGTTCCCGACACCTCATGAAGAGGCCAGCGTGCCGATCGCTTCAGCGGGCGGGAGGCACCGGCTCGTCCTTGCGGTACGCGGTTCCGGCAAAGAGCGCGACCAGCTCGCCGCCCTCGTCGGTGACCCGCACCGTGCAGGTGCACAGCCTGCGGCTGGCCGCCTCTTCGTGCGCGTCGGCCACGAGCACGCCTCCGCTCACTGCCTTGAGAAACGAGACGTGGGCGCCGACGCCGAGCGCGAGCTGCCCGCGAGAGTTGGAGGCCCCCGCGAACGCATAGTCCGCCAAAGTGAAGACCGCCCCGCCCTGGACGACGCCAGCGGCGTTGAGATGGCGCTCCTCCACCTTCATCCGTGCCCTGGCGTGGCCTGGGGAGATCTCGAGCAGCTCGATTCCATTGCCGGTCGCGAAGCGGTCCTTCTTGAAGTGGTCGAGGAGTTTCTCGGTGTCCATGCGCGCGATGCTAACCCGGCCGGCGCTCGGCTTTTCTACGGCGGCGCTCGGAGCCTCGCTCACCATCGGCATCCGTCGAGGCTTGGGGGTCGGCGTTCGTCACGCGGCGACGAGCGCCGGGGCTCGAGACGGTCGCCGCCTGGCCGAATCGTTGATGGTTTTCGCGGGGAGTCGCCTCTTCTGCGAGACTACTCTCCCCCTTGAACCTCCCGGGGCCATCTAGCAGACTCTCGCCGCTTTTCCGGGCGACCATGCAGGCCGCTTCTTTCGCCGTCAGGAGACAACCATGACCATCCAGCTCAAGGACCTCGGCAACGCCGTCCTCAAGACCGAGTACGCGGTGCGCGGCCCCATCGTCGCACGAGCTCAGGAGCTCGAGCGCGACGGCAGAGAGATCATCTACTGCAACATCGGCAACCCGCAGTCGCTGGAGCAGAAGCCCCTCACGTACATCCGCCAGGTCCTCGCCCTCTGCCAGTACCCGGCGCTCATCGAACAGGCGCCTCAGCTCTTCCCGGCCGACGTGCTCGCCACCGCGAAGGCGGTTCTCAAGGGCTCGAAGCACGGTCTGGGCGCCTACTCCGACAGCAAGGGCATCCGGTTCATCCGCGAAGCGGTCGCCAGCTTCATCCACGAGCGTGACGGCATCCCGACCGACCCCGAGATGATCTGGCTGACCGACGGCGCCAGCAAGGGTGTGCAGACCGCCCTGCGCCTGCTCATCTCCGGTCCCAACGACGGGGTGATGATCCCCATCCCGCAGTACCCGCTCTACAGCGCCACCCTGGCGCTCTACGAGGGCCGACAGGTCGGCTACTACCTCGACGAAGCCCACGACTGGAAGCTGAGCGAGGCTCTGCTGCAGCAGAGCCTGCGCGAGGCCACCAACGCCGGGATCAAGGTGAAGGGCCTCTGCGTCCTGAACCCTGGCAACCCGACTGGCAGCGTCCTCGACCGCGCCAACATCGAGATGCTCCTCGGCTTCGCCAAGGAGCACCACCTCGCTATCCTGGCCGACGAGGTCTACCAGGAGAACGTCTACCGCGACGGCGACTCGTTCGTGAGCTTGGCCAAGGTGCTCGTCGAGAGCGGCGAGAAGGACGTCAGCCTCTTCAGCTTCCACTCTTGCTCCAAGGGCTTCCTCGGTGAGTGCGGCCAGCGCGGCGGCTACATGGAGATCCGCAACGTCCCGGCCGACGTCTTCACCCAGGTCACCAAGCTGCAGAGCGTCAGCCTCTGCTCGAACGTCACCGGCCAGGTGGCGACCTACTGCATGGTGCGTCCGCCGAAGCCGGGCGAGGCGAGCCACGAGCTCTACGTGCGCGAGCGCGACACCGTCCTCAACAACCTGAAGGAGCGCGCCAAGCTGCTCGTCGAGGGCCTCAACCGCATCCCCGGCATCCAGTGCGTCCCCGTCGCCGGCTCGATGTACGCCTTCCCGCGCATCACGCTGCCGCCCGGGCGCACCGACGGCGAGTACTGCATGGCCCTGCTCGAGCAGACCGGAATCTGCGTCGTGCCCGGTACCGGCTTTGGCCAGCGCGCGGGCACGGCGCACTTTCGCACCACCATCCTGCCGCCGACCGAGAAGATCCGCGCGGTCGTCGAGCGGATCGCCGCATTCCACGTCGCGTTCAAGTAGCCCAGGCATCGGCAAAGGCCGTTCTCAGCGCCGCGCGCCCCGCCGGGCTCGCGGCGCTCCCTTTTGCGCCGGTCTCTCCCATCGCGAAGGCCTCGCCTTCTTAGCGATTCCGCGCGCGTGCCCGCGCCAACCGCTTGACCGCACTGTGCGCGATCGCACACCATGCGCGCCTCCAATCCGGTCCCCCGAGCGCCCATGTCCACGTCCATCGCCGTTTCGCCGCTCGAGCTGCAGCTCCTGCAATTCGCCGAGGAGGCCGGTGCCTTCCTCGACAGCCTCCCTTCCCACTTGAAGAAGGGTCGACTCGAGGAGGCTCGTCAACACTGCGCGCGGCTGCTCGCGAAGGCCCCGGTCAACGAGACGCAGGCGGCCCAGCGGCCCTGGTCCGGGCTGTACGAATCGCTCGCCCAGCTCAAGGTCGCGCTCGAGTCTGGCGAAGGCCGCAAGCGACTGCTCGCCGCTTACGAGGACGCGGCCCGCTCGTACGAGGCGTGGATCAAGGCCTACCGCGCCGCCGCCGGCCAGCGACGCGCCCTCGCATCGCTCAAGCCGCTCATCGGCCCTCGCACGCTGTTCCACATGTCGATGGGCGTGCTGTGCACCGTGCTCTATCAGTTCGTGCTCACGCGCGCGCAGTCGATGGCGGTGCTGCTGACGGTGCTCGGTGTGTTCCTCTCGCTCGAGATCTCGCGCCGCTTCTTCGCGCGCTGGAACGATGTGCTGGTAAAGAAGGTCTTCCGGCTCATCGCGCGGCCCCACGAGTACTACCGGGTCAACTCTTCGACCTGGTACCTGCTCGCGCTCTGCTTCATCACCCCGGTCTTCTCGCGGCCCGCGGTGCTCGCCGGCGTGCTGGTGCTCGGCTTTGCCGATCCCGCCGCGGCCTGGTTTGGCCGGCGCTTCGGCACGCTCAAGCTTTACGGCAAGAAGAGCCTGCAGGGCTCGCTCGCCTTTCTCGTGGCCGGCACTCTCGTCGCCGCCGGATTCCTGCTGGGGTTCTATCCCGACTTGCCTCTCGCCTCGCGCCTCGCGGCCGGCTTCGGCGCGGCGCTCGCGGGCGCGGCGGCCGAGCTGTTCACCGACCGGCTCGACGACAACCTGACGATCCCCATCGCCTCGACGCTCGCGGCAGCGCTCTTCGTCTGACGGCGGTCGAGAGTCGACAGCCCGGGCATCGCCCGGAACCCGAGCACATCGGTCGCAGGTTGGTAGGGGCGCTTCGCAAAGCGCCCGTCCCGGAATCGAGCAGATGCACGGGCGATCCCGGCGGCTCCCCACTCCCAACTCGATACTCACCACTCCTCGCAGCGCAGCGCCCTCGACTCCGCTTCCTCGGCTAGACTCCAGACGTTGCCAGGAGGTGCCCATGCGGTGGTGCGCAGCGGTTCTCGCTCTCGTTGTTTTCGCGTCGGTCGAGCCCGGCGCGGCGGCCCCGACCGCCGCCAGCCTCGACGGGCTCCAGACCGAGGTCTTTGTTGAGAGTCACCCAGACTCAACTTTTGTGAGACCAGGCGGGACGACCCGAGATGAGACGAGATAGTCAGAGAAAGCGCGGGGTTGGGTCGGAGAAGCCGCCGCACCGTGACTCAACTTTTTGACGGCGCTTCACAAGACCCGGGCGACGCAACCCAGCGAAATCACGTGCCCGGGCGGCAGCGATGCGTCACCGCGATGCGTCCGGGTAGACCTGCACGGTTGTTCAGTCTCGCTACTGGCCGCCCGAGAGCGACCTGTTCAGGTATTCCCTGACCAGGTCCCGGACGTGCTCGCGCTCCTTGTCCGGCAGCCCCAGGAACGGCCGAGGCTTGATCCTGACCTTGTGTGCCGGGATGGTGAACGTCGACGAGATGGCGTGCTTCGCCTTGGTCGTGCCGACCATGAAGCGGCCCTTGTTCTTGCCCTTGGTGCCGCGCTTCGCAGTGCGCGTTTGGGCCGGCACATCTATCTCTCCGCCGAGCTGGTGGATGGCCGCGTAGCGGAGGTTGGTGCCAATGAGCACGCGGTCGCCAACGACGCGGTAGTTGATGCTTTCGCGCAGGCGCGAGCTCTCGGTGAGGATCTTCTTGACCTTCTTCTTGCGCCAGTAGCGCGGCTCGACGCGCTTCCATCGCGACCCGTCTGGCGCAGTCTGTTTTCGGAACCGTTCCAGGGTCTGGCCGAGCACGTACTCGCCGACCGACAGTAGGACCGGGCGTATGGCCGACACCTTGCCAGAGAGCTGCTCGAGCGCGCGCTTCCACTCGTCGCTCTCGACCGAGACCGCCATCTTGACTCCGGCCATCGTCATCTCCATCCTGGAAGCAAGACTCGCGTGTCGGGGATGCGGCCCGATGGATGCGCGAGCCTGCCGCTGGCGCCGCATCGCTGGCGGTGAGCTATTTGTCCCGCCGATAGATGAGCCTGCCGCCCCTGAGGCGATCATTGATTTTCTTGGTTGGGTAGAAGGTCCAATCAACGAACTTGCCGCCGACGACATTGGCTACCATTACAAGCCCGTCGTTTTTCTTTGGGTCGTCGAAGCGCTTGAGAATCATGAGGCGGAGTCCGACCTGCCCGCTCTTTGGGTGACGCACGAATGTCGCCCAGATCTCGGCAGGGTCAGTCAGCAGCTCAGGTATTCTCGTTACATAGGGGGACCGAAGGAGTTTTTCCTTCTCCGGCGTATCCATATGCCCAGCAATGTGGCCGGCATCGACTGTAACCGGGATCCTGAACTTCTCGGTGGGTAGTTCAAACACCGCCTGCTCGCCGCCAATAGCCGCGACTGTGTTTTCTTTGAAGTGCCTTACATCGACAGCGTGCCTGCCGAGCTCAGCGATAGGTTTATCGGGTCGAATGGCCGGCAGGCCGAGGCCTGATGCAGTGGTATGCAAGACGTCGATTGGTTCCCACTTCGCCTTCATCTCCTCGGCCGAGAGCATCTTGACCTGGCCCACGGCCGCCTCGCCGACGTTGTAGGCCCATCCCGGGTCGATGCCCTTCGGCGTCCGTGACACCGGCGATCCAGCCGGGGCGCGCTGCCACTTCTCCTTGGGCGCCTGGTCAGGATGCTCTTTCCCAAGGGCCTTCATTTCGCTCTCGGTGAGCGCGACCACCGTGCAGCGGCACCCCCATCCGTTCGGCGGGTAGTGCGTCTTCCACCACGGGTCGTCATACCGCAGCACGAGCCCATCCCAGGCGAGATGCTCTTTGCGCGGCTTCCTGCTGTCGCCATGGCGATATCGCCAATAGGGCCGCTCGCCGCCGAGCTCCTTCATCTGCTCGAACCGGGCGGCCTGGTAGCTCGTGCGCAGATTGGTCTCGAAGATGACCCTGGAGCGCCAGTTGCGGCCACCCTTGTAGCTCCAGCCATGCCGCGCGACCGTCTCATCGAAGTCGCGCCGGAAGTCCTGCAGCGTGCTGCCTGTTTCGAGGGCCTTGATGATCGCCGACTGGAAGTCGCAGAGCAGCTCCTCTTTCGTGGCCCCCGCGACGACGAACGCCCTCGTGTGCGCGCCTTGCCAAATGTCCGTCCACTTCTTTGTCGGGACGCGGACCTTGTCCTTCAGGTGCCGGATCTGCTCTTCAAACGGCAGGTCCGCCACCTCAATCTTCGAGCGCACGTCAGGCATCCGCGGCCTCGGCGCGCCCTGTGAGGTCGGCGACGAGCAGGCCACCCGCGAGCGCGTCCGCGAGTCCCGCGGGGTCCACCGACGCATAAATGTCGATGAGCCGGTCGCGCACTTCTTCGAGACTCGTCGATTCCTCGAGCAGCGCGCGTACCTCTTCGATCATCTGCTCGAGCGCCGGGGCGGCCGCGCGCTCGAGCTTCGCCTCCAGCAGCTCGGGCGTGTTCGACACTTCCTCCTCGCCCTCGGCGAATTCCGGCATCCCGCTCGGCGCCGCGGCCTGAGGCATCGGCTCCCACTCGCCGCCGTAGACTTCACGAACTTCATCGATGGTGGGGCGATAGCCGAGCTGGCTGACGGCGACATCGCGGTGCGCCCTCGCGCCTAGGTCCTCGGTCTCCACGAACCGGCGCCAGACCTGCGGCGGCTGCGACCCCGGGAAATTCCAATCGACCAGCCAGGCGATGACCTGCGCGTTGAAGGACGCGCAGAGCAGGTCCGCGTCGGACTTCACCACCTGGTCACGTACCGAGAGATGGGTCTTCGACTGCGCCAGCGACGACCCGTCATCGGTCGTCATCGTTTGGCTGACGATGACCTTGGCGATGGAGGCGTCCATGCGATCGACGAAGGCGCCAAAGTCCCCGCCGGCGGACCTCGCGGACTCGAGCAGGGTTATCTGCATCGACTCGGGCATGGTGATGCCGGAGTCGTTGCGCACGGCGGCGACCACCTGCTTGAGGAGCTGCTTCTCTTCGGGTGTCGCTCCGGGGCCGTACTTCCCGATGACGGTCGGGTCGCCAAACTTGTCCAAGAAGTTTGCCCAGTAGCGCAACCCGTTCCGCTTGAAGAAGCAGGGCCAGTAGAGGTGATGCGCGAGCCCGCGCCCATAGGGTTCGTCGTCGTCGTCCGCGCCGCAGGAGAATATCCAGAATTTGCGGTCCGGCATTACCTCGCCCCGCGGGCTGCGCGTGGTCAACAGCAGCAGCTCGCCCTTGGGGCTGAACCTGAAGCGCCTCTGCTTGCGGACGCGGATGTCTCGCAACACCACGCGCCCAGAGTCCTCGCCCCAGAGGCACTCACCGACTGAGTATCCGAAGAAGACGCCGGAGAGCATTTTGAAGGTGATGCGGTCGAGCTCGACCTGGGCGAGCTGCTCGCGGACGAAGTCGGCGGCCTCTACGTCGGCCGGTTCCTCGGACGCGGGCTCTACCACCCACTCGTGGCTGACCACCGCGAGGCGACGCTGCTGCCATGCAGGCTGCACCTGGTCATCGCGCAGCAACTCCTCGTAGACCTCCCAGTCACCTCGGCAGCGCTGCTCGAGGATCTTGTCTTGAGGCCGCAGATAGTCGAGCGCATCGACGTACCCGCGAGTCACGTCGCGGCCATCGTTGGTGGTCGCGATCTCCTCGAGGTCCGGTGGGGTGATGGGACGTCCGTGGGCGTCGACGAGCATGGTCACTCCGTCACCATCCTCTCAGGTCGGTGCGCCGACCCTCGTGGAGCCACGGCTCGAAGTCGTCGTCGAGCCGCGCTCTCTCGCGACCTATCGCTTCGAACTCGATGGGAGCGGGCGGAGAGCTGGCCGCTGACACCGCCAGGGCGAGCGCCCAGAAGCGATCGGCGTGGCCCGCGCCGTCGCGCTCGGCGAGGAACCGCGGCATGCCGGTCGCCGACATCACGCGCTGGACCCTGTGAAGGTCGGCCCGGAGCACCGGGTCGCCGGCCGGGACGCGGACGCGCCGGTCTTGGAAGCAGTCCTTGATCTCATTGGCGAGAGCCTGCTTCGAGGAATTGTTGAAGATGACGCCCTCGACCCGGGAGCCCCACCTCCGGCGCGCATCCTCCACCGGCTTCTCGCCCATGCCGGTCTGGTCAATCCGCACGGCGAGCGGCCGATAGCGCTCGATGAGCTCGCCCAGGGTCGCCTCGTGCTCGGCAAACGAGGCGCGCTTGAGGATGCGGAGCTCGCGCGCCCATAGCACGTCTCCGACGCGCTCCAACACCCAGGCCACCCAGAGGTCGCCACGCGCGCCGATGTCGTTGCCGATGAAGGTCTGGCCGCCGGAGTACCTGCTCGGCTCTCCGGCCTCGCCCGACTCGCACGAGGCTATCAGCTCGAAGTCGAGCCAGGCGCTCGCCTCGTCGAGCCACTGGCACTCGAACTCCTGCGCCCAGGCGTCCTCGTCGGCCATCGCCGTGCGCAGCGCGTCGACGTCGCGGGGCAGGCCATCGGCGACTGCCTGGTGGATGTCGACGACGTGGCGAGACCAGATGGGATCGCCATTGGTCATCAGCTCGTGGAACTTGTTGCCCTTCCCGTTCGGCGTCGAGCAGATGCGGATCTTGTGGCCCGCGCTTATCACGGGCATCAAAGCTTTCCAGATGCTCCTCGAGTCCTGGTGGAAAGCGAATTCGTCCAAGAAGACGTTCGCGGAGAAACCTCGCGCGGTCTTCGGGGCCGCGGGCAGCGCCGTGATGCGCGAGCCGCCCGGCAGCGCCACCGCGCTCGACCTGAAGGTCTCGCCATCGTCGGCGCGCCACTCGCTGGCCATCGCCTCGAAGCCGACCTGATAGGCGCCGAGGTGTCGCTTGACCCCGACCTCCATCACCTCGATTGCCTGACGCTCACCGGTCGAGAGGATGACCCAGTGGACCTTGCGGCCGTCGGCCTCCGCGTCGAGACAGTCGTCGACGAGCTCCAAAGTCGTGGTGAAGCTCTTCCCGGTCTGTCGCGCGAACATCGCGATCTTGAATCGCGACCGGTCCGCGAGCCATCGGCGCTGGTAGGGATAGATGGTGATGGCGGCCATCAGACGACCCCGTAGAACGCCTCACGCACTCGCCGCAGGGTCTCGGCGTCGAGCCCCTTGCCGCCACCTTTCGCTTCCTCATCGAGCTTGGCGAGCTTCTCCTCGAGCTTCTTTCGCGTCTCGAGCTGATGCTTCTTCTGGTCGACGCTCGCCCGAGTGAGCTGAGCGACGGTCCGCCCGAGCGTCGCCAGGTCGACATCCTCGGGGTCGACCTCGAGCGAGAGCATCACGTCGAAGATGCGCTGCTGCGTCAGCCGGACGAGCGCATCGTTCATCACGCCCTCGTCGTCTCCGGCCTCGCGCGCGAGCGTCTGGGCAATCTCGGTCGTGCGTCGCAGCGCCTCGATGCGCTCCTCCACCGTTTGGCCGAACCGATGAACCGAGGCGCGGGAAGTCTCGGGTTCGCCGGCCTCGGCGAGGCGGCGATTCAGCTCGTCGGCGATGCTCGAGTAGTCACTGAAGCCGCGCCGCACGAGCTCGGCCTCGAGCCATGCGCGCACCTCAGACGGCAGCCGGGATGCGAGCCCGCGGGGAGCCATCAGGACCTCTTCGGCCGAGCGATGCCGGTGACCGCCCGCGCCCGGTACTGCACGAAGTCGACCCCGTCGGCGGTCAGGCGCGCGCTCCACTCATCAGTGAGCTCGTCGCGAGCGATGGCGACCAGGCCGCGCTGCTCGAGGTAGTCGAGCTCCGAGCGCATCTCTGCGTCGGTCAGCGCCATGTCGGTCGAGTCGAGCACGCGCTGCAGCGTCCCCTCGCTGGCCGCGATAGGTCGGCTCGACGCGAGCGCGACGAGCAGATACCAGCGCGCGCGCTCGACGCGCGAGAGCTTGATGTCAATTAGCACGAGGCCCTCCGAAGCGCAGCGTGTCGAGCCGCGTCATCAACAGGTCGAAGCGCGCCTCGAACGTCGTCGTCAAGCGCATCCAGTCCTCGCGCTTGACGTACTGACTCTCGACCGTCTCGAGCCGGGTCTCCAACCGGCGCATCTTGCCGTCCAGCTCCTCGAGCAGCCGCTTGAGCATCCAGTCGAAGGCCTTGAGCAAGACTGCGCTCCAGGTGACCAGGATGCCGAGGGTCACGCCGAGCATCTCCCATTCCATCACGCCACCTCGCCCATCGCGCCGGCGCTCTTCTCGGCGGCCAGAGCCTGTTCGACGCTCGAGCCCAAGAACCGCTCGAGGTTGGCATCGTCGAACCCGAACTCGCGCACGAGCAGCGCCAGTCCCTTGCGGCCGACGAAGGAGCGAATCAGCTCGATGGCGCGCTCGCGCGCCTCCTGCTTCTCGGCGTCGGTCAGCTTGCCGTCCGCGGCGGAGGCTTTCAGCTCCTCCACGTAGCAGGTCCAGACCTCGCGCACAGCCAGGTGCGCGGCCGAGACCACGGCCTGCAGCGCCCGGTCGAGGAGCTCGCTCCTGATGCGCAGGTAGATCCAGCGGATGCCGAAGGTGGCCAGCGCGATGAGCGCCGAGCCCACGGCAACGACGAGAGCATTGATGAGGTCGAGGTGAGCGCTGGGCTCCATGACGAAGGTCTCCTGTCGATGGCTTGCATCGACAGGAGACCAGGAGTCCGGCTCAGGGGTTAGTGCGGCGCGTGTCGCCCAGGGCCAGCTCGAGCTGAGGCCCTGCGTGCGGCTCGGCGGCCGAGGTTTCGCCGGCGGAAGGTCCGCCGCTCGCGACTATCCTTTGGATGGTGCGGTAGTTCAGCGCGTAGTCGCGCGCGAGCGCGCAGGCCGACTCGCCGGAGCGGTAACGAGCGACGATCTCGGTGTCGCGGTCCGCGCGCAAGAGCACGTTCAGCCGCGGCACCACGATGGTCGTGCCGCCCAGCTCGCAGGCGAGCCGCTGCGCTCCGTCGGCCCCCACCAGGCGCTGCAGCCACACGCTTCGGCCGCGAAGAGGGACGTAGAGCAGCGTGCCGCCACGCGCGCTGGCCAGCTTGCGCAGGGCCGCCCGGCCGAGGATGGCCTCGAGCCGTCGCGCGATGGGTGGCAGCCTATACTTCATCGGCCGCCTCCTTGGCGGCCCGGTCCTTGCGCCGCCTCTGGTCGATGGTCAGCGCCGCGCAGACCTTGCGCGCGCCGGCCGCGTCGAGGAAAGCGCACCGCTCCACCTTCGCCACGCGCCGCGCCACGCCGTCGGCGTACTCCCAGCCGCGGCCGGCCTCGGCCAGGATGGCGGCTATCTTGCCCAGCTCGCGCGGGGCGTCGGCGGCGTGCAGGTTGTGAGGCGCGGTGCCCCGGGGCTGTGGATGCGCGCGCTGGCCGAGCTGCCGGCGCAGGTGGTCGAGCACCTTGGCGCGGTCGGTTGCGTCCATCTCGGCCGAGGACCACTTGCCGGTCAGCCGGTGCATCATGGAGCGCCGCACCTCCTCGTCGAGGCCGAGCTGCTGCGCCTGGATGTGGATGCGCGCAAGCTCGACCCGCCGGCGCGCGGACTCGTCGCGCCGGGTCCTCATCGGCTCACCTGCGAAGTGCTCTTCGTCGCCGGGACACCGAGGTCGTCGTTCGCCGGCTCGACGATGAACTCCTCCTTCTGCCGGATGGCAATCCCGGGCACCTTCGCGACCGGGCCGGGGTTGGCAAGGATCGCCTCCTTGTCCACCTCGGTCTTGAAGCGCAGGTAGCCGTCGAGCCCTTGCTCCTGCAGGTGGGCGATGACCTTCGCGACGTCGCGAACCTCGACCTTCCGCGGCGTCATCCGCCAGGAGATGGTGCCGGTGGCGAGCTGCTTCGACTTCTTGCCGTCGGCGCACAGCTCCTCGCGGTGCGCCTCGGCGAAGAGCTGGATGCCCTTGAAGTAGGCCTCCGCGCGGCGCCGATGCACCGCCGCGATGGCGTCGACGGCCTCGCGCTCCCGCGAGAGCCGGTCGTTCATCTCGGTCTCGAGCCGCTCAATCTCCCGCTGCTCGGAGCCGAGCTGCCCGAGGAGCGCGGTGCACCCGTCGAGGTCCACGGGGATGAAGATGCCCAACGTGTCGGTCTTGGTCTTGGTCTTGCGGGCCATTTGCGGACTCCTTGAGACGGTTGGTGCTGCTTCAGCGTGGTAGGAAAGGGCCGGCTCCTTCTCCCGTCGGAAACGGGGCGAAGGAGAGAACCCCACGGGAGAAGGAGACCGGCGTGAAGAGGAAATACGACCCGATGTCCCAAGACGCCCTCGAGGGCCTTGGTCGTGCGTTCTTGGTTCTCGCGAAGATGCTTGAGGAGAAGGAGGTCATCGACAGGCACCTCCTGGTCGACCTCTTGAGACTCGAGGCCGAGCCGTACATCGATGACGACGGCATCTGGTACGGCCCCGGAGTAGTCCTGCGCGAGCTCTCGCACATCATCGAGGGCGATCCCTGTGATTGGTGGAAGCCGTCGCCGGAGCTGCTGCACCGGGCGTTCCGTGTGATTGATGGCGGTGCGAAGCCGTCAGAGGAAGAACCGCGGCCGGAGTAGCATCGGGATTCGCGCGTGAGATGCTGGCATCGCGCGCGCGACGCCACACGAGCTCGCCGAGCTCAGGGAACTGCTCGAGGAGGTATGGCAGCGGCGGCGCGGTGCCGTCTGCGACCTTCCGCGCAATGGCGATGAGCCCAGCCTCGCGGGCACCGCCGTTCACCCAGCACTCGACCCAGATTGGGCGCATCAGCTTGGCCAACAGTCTGACGATGAGGTTGGGGCGCAGTTTCATGGTCTACGGCCTCCTTTCTTCTTCGTGGTCTTCGTCGTCTTTGTCGCCTGAGTCTGCGTCTCGGCTCGCGGCCGCCGCCGGGGGCACTCCTCGCAGGTGGCCCACGCCCGGCAGTGCCACTCCAGATGGTGGCTGACCGGGCGCGCTTGCTCGGCCTCGCAACGCGCCGGGGAAATGGCGCCGAACCTGCGGCAGTCCACCGACGTGGCCATCAGAACCTCGGTGACCCGGCGCGCGAGCCGCCGGGAGCCGTCGCGCTTGCCACTCAGCGCTGCCGAGATCGATTGCTTTGAAGCGCCTATCCGCCGCGCCACGGCGGACTGACTCGAGCGCTTCACCGCGGCGCGCAGGACGCCGAGCCACTCGGGCGGGGTCACCGGCTCAGGCGCCGGCTCGGGCGCCGCCGCGCGCAGCCGCTGGTGGACGCGCTCGAGCGCGATGGACTCGCCAATCAGCTCGCGGAGCTCGCCGGCGACGAAGTCTCGGACAGGGTCGAAGTCGGTCATGGCGACACCGCCTCTCTGACCGCGCGGTTCGGGTCGATGAGCTGGCCGCGCCGCCGGCCCTTGGCCTCGAACGGCGCCTTCGGTCCCAGGTCGCGCACGAGCATCGCGCCGCCGCGCACCGACCGCAGGACGCCATGCCGCTTGAGCGCCCCGACGTAGTTGCGCACCGTCCGGCAGGGGAGGGAGAGCACCGCCACCAGCTCACCGGACTCGAAGCGCCGATAGATGCGGATGGCCTGCCAGATGCGGTGCCGCGCCGTCTGCAGCGTGGGGTCGTGGAGCTCGGTCATCGCGACACCTCGCCTTTGCGAGCCGGCGCCCATGGGATCTGGCCGTCGGTGGTGAACGGCCAGTAGAGCGACTCCGTCTCCTCGCCCATCGCCTCGAGGGTCCGCAGCGCGACTACGCGCGGGGTCAGCCAGATCGTCCCGCCAACCGTCTCCGGCAGCTTGCCGTCTTGGTAGCGCTTCTCGTGGTGCTCGTACGCCGTCTTGTCCGACAGGGCGATCGTGCGCAGCGCGCTCACGAGGGTCTCCCGCGGCAACGTCTTCGGCGCCGGCGCCGCCACCACCTCGGCCTCGCGCTGGAGGCCGCATGCCGCGTCGTCGACCTCGCGGCGCAGCTCGTAGAGCTCCAGCGACGACGGCCCCGACCAGAGCGCGCTCGGGTTGTCGAGGGCATCCCCCGTGTCGGTCAGTGCTGCGCTGACGCGCTGGAGCAAGTCGCGCAGCTTCTCGGTAGTCAGCTTCATCGCATCACCTCCTCGCTTGCGACCTGGTCGAGCTCCGACCGGAGCGCAGCCGACAGCTTCTCCGGAGCGAAGGCGATGGCGATGCGCGCCACGCGGTCGACCAGCTCGAGCGCGTTCTTCGTCTCGGCGAGTCGCATCGCCAACCGCAGGGCATCTCGCTCTGCCTGGTCGGCCCGCCGACGCTCCGAGCACTCGCGCAGGACGCTCTCGGCCGCCAGGGTGCTGAGGTCGGCGCTCATCGGTTACCTCCCGCGGCGCACTGCTCGAGCCTGTTCGCGGTTTCGACCACGCTCGCCCTGAGCTGGTCGAAGGCGAGGTGAGCGGTGGCCGCGTTCGCGAGCAGGCTCTCGTACTTGCCAGCAGCGTCCGAGGCAGGGCAGGCCAACGCAGAGGCGAGCTCGAGCGCCCGTTCGACTCGGTGCAGGAGGTCGACGAGGTCGACGAGGTCCGTCCGGTGATCGATGACCACCTCGTGATTGGCGTCGCTCATCGCGCACCTCCCTTGGGGCTCGGGGCCGGAAGCTCGAGTTGGCTGGCGGCGGGCCTCACCCGCGCATGCGCGGGGCAGTAGTCGCGGTCAGCACCAACGGCGACCGCGCAGCTCGGGCAGAGCGCGCGGTCGCAGGTCGCCCCGGCCTTCGCTCCGCGCAGCGGGAAGTCGCACAGCAGCGTCGCCGGGCGGCGCTTGCAGACCGAGCACTTTCGCCGCGGGCCCCGCCCGCAGACGAAGGCGACAACGCCGTTGGGCATTCTGATGAGCTCGCACGTCATCGCGCACCTCCTTCGTCTTCCGGGACAGCGGCCGGTCCCTCGGCCCGGTGATTCCACAGCTCGGCGGCCTCGCTCGGGGTCTCACCGCAGACGCTGGGAGCCACCGCGCAAGTGTCGCTCTCACAGAAGACCAGCCGTTTTTTCGGGCCGCCCCCGTGCCACTTCTGCATGCCGGCCGGCGCCCCACAGAACGGGCAGGGCTTGAGAGTGATGGTCATCGCGCACCCCCTGGCGGCAACCGGCGGCCCGCGCCCACGGTCCCGTCGAGCGGCTGCGTGCCCCAGGCGGCCGCGGTCACCAGCGTCTCTCCGCGTCGGTCGGCCCACTGCTCGACCACCGACAGCGCCGTCTTCACTCTCCTCATCGACCCTTGCGTCTCGCGGGTGATGCGCTCCAGGAGCGCGTCATCGAGGGCGACCTCGCAACACGCCTCGGCCGTGGCTCGGACGTCGTCCAGGTCAGCAGGTCGGAACTCTACAATCTGTGCAATCCGGCCGCTGAACTGTTCCTTGCCCTGCACCCGCTGCCGGAAGGTGCCCATCCCGATGACGATGATCGGCGCGCTGGACACGTCGTGGATGTCGCGCAGGGTGTCGAGCAGCGCGGGCGACTGGATGAGGTAGTCGGCCTCGTCGATGATGACCGGCCGCTGGCTCTGCCTCAGGCGTTCGATGACCTGGTCGAGCATCGGCGCGCAGCGCGGCGACGGCAGCACGTCGAGCTCCTTGCAGATAGCCGCGAGCATCGCCGCGGGCCGCCAGAGCCTCATCGCGCGCACGCAGATGGCGTCCGAGCGGTCGCGCAACCACACCGCGCCGGTGGTCTTCCCGGCGCCGCTCGGGCCCCAGATCATCCCGATGCCCGGCAGGTCCTTCCCGCGCCGCGACAGCGCCTCGGCCGTCTCCATCAGGTGAGTGAGGTTCTTCGTGTGTGCTATGGCTTGTTTCACCGTGTACCTCCATACCGGTCCGGCGGCCCGCCGCCGTGTCAGGGGCTCTCGGCGCTGCGAACGCTGAGAGCCCCGCTCTTTCCCCCGGGCGCGCTACCCGCGCGCCGCCTCGGCTCGGGCGAGCCAAGGCTCCAAGTCGGGGCGCTGCAACTTCACGAAGGACCTGATGACCGGGTCCTTCGCTCCCATCCGCAAAAACCAGGCGCGCTCCAGCTCCGACGCGCCGCTCAGCTCGCGCTCGGCGAGGCCGACCCATCGCGCAATCGCGGCCGCGTCTTCGTCGGCCGCCGCGTTCGCGCTCCGTTCCCGCGCCGCGCGCTCCTCGTCGAGCCGGAGGATGACCGCCTGACCGCGCGCGATGATCTCCTCGGCCGGCTCAGTGGCGCGCTCCTCCCGCGCGGCCAGCACCTCGGCCGCTCCTTCGAGCGCAGGCGTCGAGTAGACCTCGGGCTCGGGCGCGCTTGTTGGATGCAGCTCGACCACCTTCTCGGCCTGGCGCAGCCGCTCCTCGAGCAGCAGCTCGGCGATGTCACGCTTCCCCCAAGACTTGCGCGCCGCCCTCGCCGCCTCGCGCTCCCGGCGCAGCGCCTCCTTCTGCCGCGCGGTCGCTCGGGCCGCCATCGCCGCCAGGTCGGCAGCGCCCATTAGCTCGCGGTTCTCCGCTTCGCAGATGCGGCGGCCGTCCGGCTCGAACACCCAGATACGGCCGATGTCGCTCGGGTCGCGCCGCACCAAGACCTGCTGGCGGATGCGGTCGCCGAGCTCCTCGGCGACATACCGGATGTTGTCGACGTGGATGCCGTCCTTGTTGACGGTGAACATCCCCCCGCGCTTGCCGGCCAGCGGCGCGAGCAGCACGTCCAAGGCGTGAGGCTGCTCGACCCGCCGCACCGGCCGGTCCCAGGCGGCCGCGTGCGCGGCCGGGCTCGCCCCCTTCAGTCCGCCGTGCGGCCTCTGCTCGTAGGCCGAGAGCCACTTCGCGAGCCGACCGCGCAGCTCGTCCACCGTCAGCGCCGCTTCGAAGACCTCGACGTCGTCCTTGCCGAGGCGCCGGTAGAAGGTCTGACGGTTGCGGATGGCCTGGCGCTGGGCGACGTCGTGGCCGGCGTAGCCCGGCAGCAGCTCCACCAGGTCCCCTTGGAGCGTTCCGAAGAACCGCTCGACGTGCGGCTTGCAGTCGCCGCGGAACGGAGGGGCCAGCCGATGCTCAATCTCCATCGCATCGACGAAGGCCTCGACGTGCCGGGCCACGAAGTCCTTGCCGTTGTCGGTCAGGATCTCCTCGGGCACGCCCCAAAGCAGGATGGCTCGCCGCAGGATCGCCCCGACCGCGCCCGCGGTGGACGAGCGGACGACCGCCACCACGGCCCGGCGCGAGTAGACGTCGACGCAGGCGAGCGCGGTGTAGCGGCGTCCGTCGGCGAGCAGCAGGTCCCAGGGCGAAGCGTCGAGCTCCCAGCGCTGGTTGAGGCGGGTCACCGCTATCGACCGCGAGCCGAAGGCGACCTGGTAGCTGCTGCGCGCGGCGTCCGGGTTGGCCAGATGCGCCGCAAGATGCGCGTGGCGCTCGCGCCACCGCTGTACCCAACGCCGCACCGTCGGCTCCGAGACCGGCTCGTCGGGGAACGAGGCCCGCAGCAGCTCGTGCAGCCGGGCCATCTGTATCCAGGGCCGCTCGGCGAGGTTCGCCACGATGGCGTGGACCATCTTGGGCCGCGCATCTATCAGACTCTCCGCGCCGCGCTCGCGCGGCTGGCGTCGCTCAGCGTCCCATCGCACGAGCGTCGCCCGGGAGACCTGGCGGATGGACGGCTCGCGCTCGACCTCGCCGGCGTTGTAGGCGGCGGCGAAAGCGTCGGCCGCCGCGCGGCGAGTGGGGAAGCCGCGCCCGCGCGTCCAAGCGTCCCGCGCTGCCAACAC
>DHSB01000038.1:30669-34081 GCA_002408385.1 Myxococcales bacterium UBA5297 | reverse complement strand
GTCCGGCTTGGCGAAGCCGAGGCTTCCTCGCTCCATCACCGCGCCCGCGGCGCGAAGTCGGGGTGCGGTCGGGCGATGAGCTCGGTGTTGATGAGCAGCTCGGGCGCGATGATCGCCGCGGCGGACGAGACGGCGGCCTCGACCATGTCCAGCGAGCCAGTCAGCACGAAGTAGCCCTTGCCGCCGATGCCGCGCGCGAGGTGCATCTTCAGCAGCGCGACCTCGGCCGCCTTGAGCGCCGCGTCGGCTGCGAGCAGTGCGGCGGAGACGGTCGCGGTCTCGACGACGCCCAGGCTCTCGATCTCGGCGTCGGCGCCCTGTCCGCTTATCGCCGGCGCGAGCGCGAGCGAGGCCTGCGGCAGAAACAGCTTGTCGACGACCCCGGGCCCGGCGATCTCCAGCGCCTCGGCCCAGGCCTCCTCGACGTCGGCGACCTCGCCGTCGAAGAGCACCAGGTACTTGCCCGGGGTCACCGGCTCGGTCATCAGCAGGCGCACCGGCGCACGCTTCACCGCCGCGTCGGCGACGAGGTAGCCGCGGGCGATGGACTCGAGCTCGAGCAGGGCGATGGCGGGGCCTTGGAACACGAGGTGCGCTTGCTCAGACGATGCGGAAGGAGTCCTTGAGCGAGCAGCGACGCTCGCGCGTGAACGAGAGGGCGGTGGTGATCCCCTCGCCGGTCGGGCTGGCGATGGTGAAGCTGGTGTAGCCCTCGCCATCGACGCCCAGGCCCGCGAGCGCGCCGCCGTTCTTGACGAAGATCGAGGTGTTCACCGCCCGCGCCATGCGCGAGAGGTTGTCGATGTTCGTCGAGTGCATCGTCGCGGTGTGCCCGAAGCCGTGCTCGGCCTGCAGCGCGCAGGCGATGGCGTCGTCGACGGTCGGCACGCGCACGAAGCCCATCACCGGCATCAGCAGCTCGGCCTGGACGAAGGGGTGCATCGCGTCGACCTCGGCCAGCAGCAGCCGGGTCTTCTCCGGCACGTCGATGCCGGCGGCCCGGGCGATCTTGGCCGCATCGCGGCCGACCCAGTCCTTGGACGGGTGCGCGCCGTCCTCGGCGACGACAAGCTTCTCGAGCCGGCGGATAGCCTCGCCCTTCACCTCGTAGGCGCCGTGGGCGCACATCGCTTCCTTGAGCCGGTCGGCGATCGAGGCGACGGCGAAGATCTCCTTCTCGAGGATGCAGATGACGTTGTTGTCGAAGGAGGCGCTCTTGACGATCTCCCGGCCGGCGCGGTCGATGTGCGCGGTCTCATCGACGACGCAGGGCGGGTTGCCGGGGCCGGCGCAGATGGCGCGCTTGCCCGAGGCCATCGCGGTCTTGACGACGGCCGGGCCGCCGGTGACCACGACCAGGCGCGTGCCCTTGTGCTTCATCAGCGCCTGCGAGGACTCGATGGTCGGCTCGGCGACGCTGCAGATGCAGTTCTCGGGGCCGCCCGCGGCGACGATGGCGTCGTTGAGCATCTCGACGTGGTAGCGCGAGACCCGCTTGGCCGAGGGGTGGACGTTGAAGACCACGGTGTTGCCGCCGGCCAGCATGCCGATGGCGTTGCAGAGGATGGTCTCGGTCGGGTTGGTCGTCGGGGTGATCCCCGCGATGACCCCGAACGGCGCGCGCTCGATGAGCGTCAGGCCGTGGTCGCCGGTGTAGCTGATCGGCCGCAGGATCTCGATGCCGGGGGTCTTCCAGGCGACGAGCAGGTTCTTCTGGATCTTGTCCTCGACCCGCCCGAGCTTGGTCTCCTCGACCGCGCGGCGCGACAGGTCCTCGGCGTTGCGGGCGGTCACCTCGCGCATCGCCTGGATCATCTTGCCGCGGGTCTCGAGGTCGAGCCGCAAGAGCTGCTCGTGGGCGTCGCGGGCGGCGGCGACCGCCGAGTCCACGTCCTCGAAGATGCCGCGCCGGCCGGTCCCGCTCGCGCTGGCGCGGCGCTGGCCGTAGGTGACGACATAGTCGGCGCGCGCGGTCTGAACGGGCATCTGCCCGCCGATGCGCGGCGCGAGCTTCTGGACGACTGCGTCTACGAGAGCGTTGATCTGCCGTTCGTCGATCGCCATGGACCCCTTCCTCTCGATGGCAGACGCGCGCCAAGGCCCTCGAAGAGCCGGCGGACGTCAGAAGCCACGGCGCGGTCGGCCGACCGCGTCGGAGCTAGGCGTTCTTGTCGTAGCGGACCTTGCCGTTGATCTCGATGGTGTCGACGATGGCCATGATCGTCGCATCCACCGGGCGGTCCTTGGTGACCTTGGTCTGGCGGGCCGAAGAGCCGGCCGCGTAGAGCACGACCTCGCCGACCCCGGCGCCGACCGCGTCGGCGGCGACCACTTGTGAACCGGTCGGCTTGCCGTCCTGGTCGATGCCGCGCACGAGCAAGAGCTTCAGGCCGGACAGCTCCTCTTCCTTGCGGGTGGCGACGACGGTGCCGATGACGAGCCCAACGTTCATCCTCGAAGCTCCTTGCGACCTGCCGCCGGCTACCGGTCCGGGCAGCTCAGCGTGTCGGTGATCTTCCAACCGTTCTCGGTCTTGAGCGCGTCGCGGATCTTGAAGGTGTAGATGGAGGTCTTGGTGGCGACGGTCACCTTGATCTCGCTGGCGAACTCGACCCCCGCCTTGCAGCTCGGCTCGAGCCCAGTGGTCGGGAGGACCTGGGTCACCTTGTCCACCGAGCCGAAATCGGCCGCCTTGAGGCAGTCGTCGAAGCGCGAGCGGTGGCTCGACAGGTTGACGGTGTACGAGGTCGTCGCCGGGCAGACCTCAAGCACCTCTTGAGGCGTGGCGACGAGGTTCTCGCTGAACCCCTCGAAGTCGGCCTCGGAGAGGTAGCTGACGATCTGTTCGGCGAGCTCCTCGGGATCGCCAGGACCGCCGCAGGCGCCCAGCCCGAGCAGCGCCACCGCGGCCAGACTGCGCATGAAGGATCGCATTTGTGCCTCCTGCGTGCGGCGAAGGGTGGGCTGCACGCGGGCCCCGCGGTGCGCGAGGGCCCGACGCGCGCAACCTGTCCGGCTAGCCGCGACCGGTCTCGGCCTTGGCCTGCTCGGCGCGGCCGAGCGGGAGGACGAGGTCGATGTTCGCGTGCGGCCGGGGGATGACGTGGACGCTGACGAGCTCACCGACGCGCTCGGCGGCGCGCGAGCCAGCCTCGGTCGCCGCCTTCACCGCCGCGACGTCGCCGCGCACGATGGCGGTGACGTAGCCGCCGCCGATCTTCTCGTAGCCGACCAGCTCGACCTTGGCCGCCTTCACCATCGCGTCGCTGGCCTCGACCATGCCGACAAAGCCCTTCGTCTCGATGAGTCCCAGTGCTTCTGCCATTTGAAGTGCTCCTCTAACAGTGAGGCGGTTGAAACAGCGGTTCTAGGGTTGATGACGGCCGCGCGCTCCGCGCGCGGGCCGCCGGGC
>DHSB01000038.1:11421-30554 GCA_002408385.1 Myxococcales bacterium UBA5297 | reverse complement strand
GCGCTCCGCGCGCGGGCCGCGGCGCCCGAAGGCGCCAAGCTACTTCTCTTTTTCCTTGCCGGTGACCGACTGGATGGCGCCGATCGCCGCCTCCGCCGCCGAATCGACATCGGCCTCGGTGCCGGCGAGGTAGAGCCGTCCGAAGGCGCCAAAAGGCGTCACGTCGATAAGCCGGACATTGGCGGCCTTCTCGGCCTCGTTGGCGGCGAGCACCGCATAGGCGGCCGGCTCGGTCTCGAGGATGAAGAGCGACTGCCCAGGCTCGATGAGCGAGCCGAAGCGCATGCGGTCGAGGATCATCGCGTGCATCGGCTCGATGGCGCGGATGATGGTGTTGGAGACGATGCGCGGCTTCATCCTGTCGCTCTCGGCGACCCCGAGGTGGGCGAGGATCGCCTCACCGGCGCTGCGCACCTCGCCGCGGTCCTCGTGGTGGACCTCGAGCATCCCGTAGGCGCGCTCGACGACCAGCGTCGCCGGCTGCACCCGGGTGTTCTTCAGGGCGGCATCGATGATCTGGTGGATGGCCATGCCGGGCGCGATCTCGGTGAACAACGAGGCCACGTAGGGGACCGGGAAGTACCCGCGGCAGGTGGTGCAGATATGGGCCGCGAGCTGCGGCTGAAGAGAATCGAGGAAGACGAAGGCCCGCAAGCTGGTCGCCATGTACGCTCCTTGAGCAGGAAACAGGCAAAAGGTCGCTCGGCTATACTCCACAGTTCGTAATCTGACAAGCGCGAGACGGCCGGTAGTGTCCGGAAAAAGCGCCGAAAACCGGGGTCGCGCCCGCGCCCGCGAGGGACCGGCCGGCGCGCCGGCGCGGTCGGGCCGAGTCTGAGCAAGGAGAGCCGGGAGATGGCCATCGAGATCCCCAGCAACGAGCTGTTCAAGGTCCAGGTCGCGCTCGAGGTGCGCTGGAGCGATTTGGACGCACTCGGACACGTCAACAACGCGCGCTACTTCGGCTACTTCGAGCAGGGGCGCATCGGTTACCTCGAGCGCGTGGCCCCCGGGCGCAAGCTGGTCGAGAGCGGGGTCGCGCCGCTGCTGGCGCACACCGAGTGCGACTTCCTGGCCCCGATTGAGCACCCGGCCAGCCTGCTCGTCGGCACCCGGGCGCTCAGAGTCGGCTCGAGCAGCGTCGAGTTGCAGCAGACCGTGCGCGGGCGCGAAGGCGGCCGCGTCCACGCGATAGGCCGCGCGGTGCTCGTCTTCTTCGATCTGGCCGCGGGCGCGGCGGTCGCGATTCCCCAGCCCCTGCGCGAGGCGGTGCGCCTGCTCGACGGCGTCTAAAGACCGGCGCGAGGCGGCGGAGACAAGGCGAACCCATCGGCCCGTCGGCCCCGGTCACCCGGAGCGCAAGCCTTCGTGCTGGCGGTCCGGTGTCTCGGGGCAGGCGAAGTCAAGGGGCCCTTCGACGTCGCCCCCGGCGCTGGCGCGGCGGGGGCGACGCTCAGGGCGAGCGGAGTGGAGGCCTCGAGTCGGGACGCTCGTCTCCGGTCGCGGCCGCTTCCAAGGGCTCGTCCGCGTACCCGACCTCGAGCTGCATCCCGTCGCGGGCGAACTGCACGCCCGGGAAATCCCCGCGCGCCTGCTTGAGCAGCGGCCCGACGTCGAGGTCGTAGCGGCTCGAGACGTGCGTCAGGACGAGGCGGCGCGCCCCGGCCTCGGCGGCCAGGCGCGCGGCCTCGCGCGCGGTGGAGTGGAAGGTCTGCAGGGCCCGGTCGATCTCCTCGTCGCCGAAGGTGGCCTCGTGCACGAGCAGGTCCGCGTTGCGTGCCGCCTCCCGCGTCGCCTCGCACGGGCGCGTGTCGCCGGAGATGACGACCTTGCGGCCAGGGCGCGGCTCGCCGACCACCTGGCGCGACTCGACGACGCGCCCGTCGGGCAGGTCTATCGCCTCGCCGCGCTGCAGCCTGCCGTAGAGCGGGCCCGAGGGGATGCCGAGCGCGCGCGCCTTCTCCAGGTCGAAGCGGCCGGGCCTGTCGGGCTCGACCAGCGCGTAGCCGAGCGCGGTCATCCTGTGCTCGACGCGAAAGGCATGCACCGAGTAGCCCTCGCGCGCGACGACCTCGCCGTCGGCCAGCTCGTGGACCTCGACCGGAAAGCGCGACCCCTGCAGCCCGAGGTGCAGCGCCTGGTGCAGCACGCGGGCCGAGCCGCGCGGGCCGTACAGGTGCATCGGCTCCTTGCGGTCGGCCATCCAGAGCGTGCGCACGAAGCCGATGATGCCGAGGTAGTGGTCGGCGTGCAGGTGCGTGAAGAAGACGTCCTTGACGTCGAAGCCGGTCGCAAAGCGCATCATCTGGCGCTGCGTGCCCTCGCCGCAGTCGAACAGCATCAGGTCGCCCCCGCGCTTGAGGGCTATCGACGGCAGGTTGCGGGTGACGGTCGGGGCGGCGGCCGAGGTTCCGAGGAAGGTGACGCGAATCATGAGCGGGCGCAGGTATGCCGGGATTCGCCGGCCCGCGCAACGTTCGCCTGCAGATCCGTGCGCCCTTCCGGCCGGCAGCCGCACGCGCGCCGTCGCCTCGAGAGCTGGCGGGAAATCTCCCGCCCCGCGCGTAGGCCGAGCCTGCGAGGCCGCAGGTCGAAGAGGCCCTTCGACTCCGCTCCCGCCGCTTGCGGCGTCGGGAGCCACGCTCAGGGTGAGCGGATTCGGACGGAGTCGAAGCGGAATTTCTCGAAGGATCTCCAGCGCTACGGGCCGACCTTGTAGGTCGCCCCCTCGACGAACCTTCTCAGCTCGGGGAGCGGCAGCGCGCCGGAGACCCGCTCGATCTCCCTGCCGCCGCGAAACAGCGCTAGCGTCGGGATGGCCTGGACCTCGTGGCGCGCGCCGGCGGAGGGATGGGCCTCGGTGTCCACCTCGAGCACGAGGATTCGCCCGGCCGACTCGCGCGCGTAAGTCTCGAGGATGGGCGCGAAGGAGCGGCAGGGCATGCACCACGGAGCCCAGAAGTCGACGAGCACCGGAACGGGCGACGACGCAATGGCGCGCTCGAGCGCGTCGGGGTCGACCGCCGCGGGGTGGCCCGAGGTGTCGAGGTCGGACTTGCACTTGCCGCAGACCGCCTGACGCTCGGGCACGAGCAGCGCGAGGCGGTTGAGGGCTCCACACTTCGGGCAGCGGAAGACGAGCGGATTGTTCATGTCTGCTGGGTAGCCATCGGAGGCCGAGGGTCAAGGAGGCCGCCGTGGCGAGAAGCGCGGACTCGAAACCTGGCGCTCATACGGTCAGGCGCGACCCGGTGGGCGCTTTTCGAAAGGTCGATAGGCCCCAGGGGCTACGGGAAGGGCCCGCTGGGCGGTTTTGGCCGGCCGGCGCTCCTATAGCAAGCCTGGCTGCTCGAGCCCCGCCACGGGCCTGCTTCGAGGCCCTGGAGGCTTCGCCTCAGACGGGGGGAGCGAGTCGGATATCGCTCGAAGAGCTCTTCGGCACCTCTTCAGTGCGTCAGGCGGGTGCTCAGAGCCGCGACGAACTCCTCGGGCCTCTCGAGCGAGACGTAGAGATCGCGGCACTTGAGCGGCACGAAGAAGAAGCGCACCCGCGCCGGCTGCTTCAGCCGGATGCGCACCACGCCCTTGGTCGAGCCGACCAGGGCGATGGCGCCGGTGAAGCTGGTGCGCCAGCCGATGCCGCCGATGAGCGGCCAGCGCGTCGGCTGCGCGTCGAGCAGCGCCTCGAGCTCGAGGCGCTCGTCGAAGGGCGGGCCGAAGCGCACGCGCAGGGTGCGCTCCTCGAGCTCGACGAAGGAGTTGCCGCGCACCGCGCCGAACACGAGCAAGAGCGGGCGCACCAGCGGCACGGTGCGAAGGTGGAAGCGCATGGGGTCTCCGGTCTATGCGGCGGTCAGGCCGGCCGATGATCGTCCGTTTTCTTCTCGGGCGCGCAAGGTCGTCGACGCGCAGGGAGTCGGCGGGGTAGGGTCTCGGCTCCCCTGCGCCCGCTGGAGAAATCAAGACGATGAGCTGGCTCGACGTCCTTCAGGAAGGTCCCCCGAAGTCGAGGGATGTCTTCTGCAACCGCACCCTGAACATGCGCTCCCTGCGCGCCATCGGTTACGACATGGACTACACCCTGGTCCACTACAAGGTCGAGGAATGGGAGCTGCGCGCCTACGAGTACATCAAGCAGGGCCTGCTGGCCGACGGCTGGCCCATCGAGCACCTGGCCTTCGAGCCCAACCTGGTCGCCCGCGGCCTGGTCATCGACACCGAGCTGGGCAACCTGGTCAAGGCCAACCGCTTCGGCTACGTCAAGCGCGCCTTCCACGGAACCCGCCCGCTCGACTTCGACGCCCAGCGCAAGATCTACTCGCGGGTCATCGTCGATCTGGCCGAGAAGCGCTGGAACTTTTTGAACACGCTCTTCTCGCTGTCCGAGGCCTGCATGTACATGCAGCTCGTCGACCTGCTCGACGAAGGCAGGCTGTCGGGCGTGATGGGCTACCAGGGGCTGCTGCGGCGCATCCACCAGGTGCTCGACGCCGCGCACATGGAGGGCCAGCTCAAGGCCGAGATCATGGCCGACCCGGAGCGCTTCGTCAGCCCGGATCCCGAGACGCCGCTGACCCTGATGGACCAGCGCGCCTCGGGGAAAAAGCTGATGCTCATCACGAACTCGGAGTGGGAGTACACCCGGTTCATGATGCGCTATGCCTTCGACCGCTATCTGCCCGAGGGCAAGAGCTGGCGCGACCTGTTCGACGTGGTGATCGTCGGCGCCCGCAAGCCGGACTTCTTCCTGTCGCGCGGCTCGCTGTTCGAGGTCGTAAGCGAGGAGGGGCTGCTGCGGCCGGCGGTCCGCGGCATCACCGAGGGCGGCATTTTCCTCGGCGGCAGCGCCTCGCAGGTCGAGAGCCACCTGAAGCTGTCCGGCGAGGAGATCCTCTACGTCGGCGACCACATGTGGGGCGATGTCCACGTGTCGAAGAGCGCGCTGCGCTGGAGAACCGCGCTCATCCTGCGCGAGCTCGAGGGCGAGATCCGCGCGGTCGAGGACTATGCGCTGCAGCAGAAGCGGCTCGACGCGCTGATGGCCGAGAAGCAGAAGCTCGAGCACCTCTACTGCCAGCTTCGGCTGCAGCTTCAGCGCAAGCGCGGCGGCTACGGCCCGCGACCGGTGGCCAGCGGCGGCGAGCTCGACCGCGAGCTCGAGTCGGTGCGCAACCGGGTGACCACGCTCGACGAGGTCATCGCCCCGCTCGCCCAGGCGGCCGGCGAGGTCGGCCACAAGGTTTGGGGCCAGTTGATGCGCGCCGGCAACGACAAGAGCCATCTCGCGCGCCAGGTCGAGAACTACGCGGACATCTACACCTCGCGCGTCTCCAACCTGCTGTATCGCACCCCCTATGCCTATCTGCGCTCGATGAAGGGCAGCCTGCCGCACGATGCGCCCGGTTCACCCTCTATGGCCGGTGCCTGAGGATGCTTCGAGAACCCCTGCGACCCCGTCCGATCCCGCTCACCCTGAGCGTAGCTCCCGACGCGCGAGCGGCGGGAGCGGAGTCGAAGGGTCCCTTCGGCTTTGCTCGAGGTGACCGGAGGGAGCGGGCCAAGCTCAAGGAGACTTCGCGAGACCTCTTGAGCCGTCACCGGGCTCGGGTTTCGCGCGGAGCGCCGCGGCGTCGATAATGCCGATCGCCGGGTGGGGAGAAAGGAAACACGATGAGCCTCCGGCACGCCTCCACCTTCCTCGCCCTCGCCTTCGCGGCGCTCGCCTGCGGCGGCACGCAGGCCTCGCCGCCTGCCGCCGAACCGGTCGAAGACGCCGGGCTGAACGAGCCCGACGCAGGCCAGCCTGCAGACGCGGGCGAGCCGCTTCTGGACGCGGGCGCCGACGACGCGGGAAGTGTCGCCGAGGACGCAGGCACCGCTGACGCGGGCTCGGTCGACGCGGGCGAGCCTGTCGACTGCCCGCCGCTCGTCCACGACGGCTCGCAGGACGAATACAGCTCCATCGAGCATCTGCGCGACGACGCGCTGCGCACCAAGCTCTTTCGGCGGGTGCGCGACCACTTCCCGCTCAGCTACGACGGGGCGAAGTACGCGCTCTTCGGCCCGTCGGGTATCGACGTGCGCGACGGGATGGTCGAGTGCGTCTACACCGGGCAGCGCTTCCGGCGCGACAAGCTCGACGTGAACGGCGGCTACAACGTCGAGCACTCCTGGCCGCAGAGCGAGTTCCCGGGCGAGACCGGGCCGAAGAGCGACCTGCACCACCTCTTCGCCGCCGAGCGCAACGCCAACAGCTCGCGCGGCAGCCTGCCGTACGGCGAGACCGACTGCAGCATCGACAACTGCCGGTTCGAGGAGGGCGGCTCGGAGATCGGCCCGCGCACCGGCTCGACGCAGCTCGTCTTCGACGTGCGGCCGGAGAGGCGGGGCGATATCGCCCGCGCGCACTTCTACTTCGCGGTCCGCTACGAGATGTACATCCCGGGCACCGAGGAGGAGGCGCTCAAGCGCTGGAACCGCTGCGACCCGCCCGACGCCCTCGAGCGGGCCCGCAACGACGCCATCGAGAGCGAGCAGCACAACCGCAATCCCTTCGTAGACCGGCCCGAACTGGTCGACTCCATCGCCGACTACTGATGGCGCTCGCGCACGGCTCGAGAAGCCGGCTCAACCCGCGCTGCTCGAGCCTGTTCGTGAGCGACTCGCTCTTCGATCGGCTGGCGCGGGCGGTCTGCGAGGCGGACTGCTTGCCACGCAAGGAGCTGTTCGAGTCCTGGGAAGTGGCGCGCCGCACGCGCCGGCGGTTTCGCGGCGGCCGGGTCGTCGATCTCGCGGCGGGGCACGGGTTGCTCGCCTACGCGATGCTGCTGCTCGACGACAGCTCGCCGGAGGCGCTGTGCGTGGATCTCCGGCGCCCGGCGAGCGCGGGCAGGCTCGCCGAGGCCATCGAGGCGCGCTGGCCCCGGCTCGCCGGCCGGGTGCGCTTCGTCGAGGGGCCGATGGAGCGCGTCGCGCTCCGAGCGCGCGACGTCGTCGTCTCCGCGCACGCCTGTGGCGGGCTGACCGATCTCGTTCTCGAGCGCGCGGTGGCCGCGCGGGCGCGGGTCTCGGTGCTGCCGTGCTGCCAGGGGCTGGGCGGGGAGGGCGACTGCGCCGATCTCGACGGATGGCTCGAGCGGCCGCTGGCGATGGACGTCGCGCGGGCGATGCGGCTGCGCGCCGCGGGCTATCGCGTCTGGACCCTACGCATCCCCGAGGAGATCACGCCGAAGAACCGGCTCCTGCTCGGCGAGCCGGAGACACGCCCGGGCGAAGCGCCGGGCCGCGGATAGCTTCTTGAGCTGCCGCGTCGTCGGCGATCGCTGTGCCGGGGTGTGCCGAGAGGCGGGGCGAAGCGCGCCGCTTTCGTCGTCGTGAACCTGACACGGCGTCCGCGCGAGAAGCCGCCCACTACGACAGGGGAAACCCTTGCCGCTATGGGGCATCGCAATGGACATGAAGAACGGTCGAGAGGTCTGGCTGGAGAACCTGCGCGACGAGCGCGACGGCGCCGCGCTCTACGAAGGGCTCGCGCAGCTCGAAAAGGATCCGGTCCGCGCCGCCGAGCTCGCCCGGCTCGCCGAAGCCGAACGCCGCCACGCGGAGACCTGGGAGCGCAAGCTCGAGCGGTCGGGCACGGTGGTGCGGCTCGACGGTCCGTCGGCGCGCATCCGCGCCATCCTGTGGATGGCCCGTCACCTCGGGGTGCGCCGCGTCCTCCCACTCGTCGCCGAGGCCGAGCTCGCGGACGCGGCCAAGTACGCGCGCCAGGGCGCCGAAGCCGCGCAGCTCGCGCGCGAAGAGGAGAAGCACAAAGACACGCTGGCCAAGCTCGGCGGGGCCGACACCGGGAGCGCGGCCGAGCGCATCGTCTCGCGCGAGCCCTGGCACAAGGGCGGGCGCAGCGGCTCGGTGCGTGCGGCGGTCTTCGGGATGAACGACGGCGTCGTCTCCAACCTGTCGCTGGTCCTCGGCGTCGCTGGCGCCGGGGTCGAGCCCCAGACCATCCTCATCACCGGCGTGGCGGGCCTGCTCGCGGGCGCCTTCTCGATGGCCTCCGGCGAGTACATCTCGGTGGCCAGCCAGCGCGATCTGCTCTCGCGGCAGATCGAGCTCGAGCGGCGCGAGCTCGCCGAGGCGCCTCAGGAAGAGGCCGCCGAGCTCGCGTTCATCTACCAGCGCAAGGGGCTGAGCCCGGAGCAGGCGGTCACCACGGCCCGGGAGCTGCTCAAGAATCCAGAGGCCGCGCTCGACACCTTGGTGCGCGAGGAGCTCGGGCTCGATCCGAGCGATCTCGGCTCGCCGGTCGGCGCCGCGGTCTCGAGCTTCCTCACCTTCGCCTTCGGCGCGGTGCTGCCCATCCTGCCGTTCATCTGGCTCCGAGGTGCGAGCGCGGTGGGCGTGGCGGCGGGCCTCTCCCTGGCGTTGCTGCTCAGCGTCGGCGGCCTTCTCGGATACCTCTCGGGAACCGGCCCTCTGCGCTCGGCGGCCCGCATGGCCGGCCTCGCGTCGATCGCGGCGGGCGTGACCTACGCGATAGGACTGCTCTTCGGAGCGACGGCCTCTTAGCTGCGAGCGCGGGGCAGGCGAACGGCGGGGCATTCTGACGGTTGGCGCTGCGGGCCGCCGCCAGTCGCGCCTCAGTAGCAGGTCAAGGTCGACGACCTGCACGAGCCGCTGCAGCAATCGCCGTCCGAGTCGCAGCCCCAACCGGACGGCAGGCAGCACAGATCGTCGTCGCCGCAGCTTCCCGAGCAGCAGTCGCCGTTCGCCCAGCAAGCCGCCCCAGCGAACGAACAGCCGGGGAAGCACAGCTTGCCGGCCGAGACCGAGAAGCAGTTGTAATCGATGCGGCAATCCCAGCTCGAGGCGCAGCCGTCGTAGCAGTAGCCGAGCGCGTCGGTGTTCCCCGGGGGCACGTAGCAGAGCCCGTCGCCGCCACAGACCCGGTCGTTCACGTTGCAGAAGCCGAAGCAGTAGCCGTCCGGGAACTCGTTGCCGGGCTCGGTGAAGCAGTAGCCGCTCTCGCACTGCTCGCCCGAGGTGCAGGGCTCGCCGGTCTTGGCCAGCCCATAGTCCGCGACGTCGCAGATGTTCGACCAGAGGTTGCAGTCCGAGCTGGCGCACTGGGTGTCCGCGGCGCACTGCGAGACGCAGAAGGCGCCGCCGTAGCTGTCCATGCAGGCGTAGCCGGGCCGGCAGCCTCCGTTGTTCGTGCAGCCCGCGCCGTTGCAGGTACAGGACTGGCGACACCAGCTCTGGCTGCCGTGCGAGACGCAGAGCCCGCCGCCGCTCGCGGTGGTGCACAGGGTGCCCGGGGTCGTGCAGCCACTGGTGCACTGGCCGTTGGGCGAGCCGGTCGCGCTCTCGGTCCAACAGCGCCCGCCCTTGCACATGGAGTCGGCCGCGCAGGGTTTGCCGTTGTCGAGGTTGCGGCAGGCCGGGCTCGAGGCGCAGTCGCTGTCGTTGCAGTCGATGGCTTCGTCGCCGTCGTTGTCGGCGAGGTCGGTGCAGTCCTCGCCGGAGCTCTGGCAGGAGGGGGCCGAGGCACAGTCGGGGTCGCTGCAGTCGACCAGGCCGTCGCGGTCGTTGTCGGTCGAGTCGGCGCAGGCGGTCTCCTTTCCTATCCCGCCGGTGCAGGTGCAGCCGCTCCCGCAGCTTTGGCCCGCGCAGTCCGAGTCGGCGCAGTCGGTCCGGCCGTCGCCGTCGTTGTCCGACGAGTCGCCGCAGCCGGTCTCGGTCTTCTGGCCCCCGGCGCAGGCGCAACCCGCGCCGCAGGAAGCGCCGGCGCAGTCCGGATCGGCGCAGTCGGCGAGCCGGTCGCCGTCGTTGTCCTGCCCGTCGTTGCAGGCGGTCTCCTTCTGGGCCCCTGAGGCGCACGCGCAGCCGGCGCCGCAGCTCTTGCCGGCGCAGTCTGGATCGGCGCAGTCGGTGAGCCGGTCGCCGTCGTTGTCCCGGCCGTCGGCGCAGTCGAGCTCCTGCTGGCAGCTCGGCGCGCTCGCGCAGTCCGGATCGAGGCAGTCGGTCTTGCCGTCGGCGTCGTTGTCCTGACCATCGGCGCAGGCGCTCTCGCGCTTCTCGCCCCCGGCGCAGGTGCAGCCGGTCCCGCAGCTTGCGCTGGTGCAGTCCGGGTCGCGGCAGTCGCTCAGGCCGTCGCCGTCGTTGTCCTGCCCGTCGTTGCAGGCGAGCTCCTTCTTGCTCCCGCCCGCGCACTGACAGCCGGTGCCGCAGCTCATCGCCGCGCAGTCCGGGTCGGCGCAGTCGGTCATCTGGTCGGCGTCGTTGTCGATGCCGTCGCCGCAGTTCGACTCCGAGCCGCACGCGGATTGGCCCGAGCAGTCCGGGTCGAGGCAGTCGATGAGGCCGTCGCCGTCGTCGTCCAGGCCGTTGGTGCAGTTGCTCTCCTTGGGGCAGACCGGGTCGTCGATGCAGTCGAGATCGAGGCAGTCGACCTTGCCGTCCCCGTCGTCGTCGGCGCCGTTGTCGCAGATCTCGGACTGCGGACAGGTGGGGTGGCCCGCGCAGTCGGAGTCGAGGCAGTCGGTCGCCCCGTCGCGGTCGTCGTCCTGGCCGTTGTCGCAGACCTCGTCGGGGATGCAGCCGGGATAGTCCTGGCAGTCGGAGTCCTTGCAGTCGGTGCGCCCGTCGCCGTCGTCGTCGACCCCGTTGGCACAGTCGGTCTCCGGCCCGCGGCAGGCCGCGTCCTGGGCGCAGTCGGGGTCCTCGCAGTCGATCTTGCCGTCGAGGTCGTCGTCCGCGCTGTCGGTGCAGTTGGTTTCGATGCGCAAGCAGCTCGGGTCGGCGCCGCAGTCCGGGTCGCGGCAGTCGACCAACCCGTCCTCGTCGTCGTCGCGCCCGTTGCCGCAGATCTCCGTTCCCGAGCAGGCGAGGTTGCCGACGCAGTCGGGGTCCGCGCAGTCGACGAGGCCGTCGTTGTCGTCGTCGAAGCCGTTGTCGCAGTGCTCCGAGCAGGCGGGTGAGCCCTCGCAGTCGGAGTCGGCGCAGTCGACCTTGCCGTCGCCGTCGTCGTCGATGAAGTTGCCGCAGATCTCGAAGTCGCTGAGGCACTCCGGCGCGGCGAAGCAGTCCGGGTCGGCGCAGTCGGCCTTCAGGTCACCGTCGTCATCGCGCCCGTTGTCGCAGATTTCGGTCCTTCGCCCGGCGTCCGGCGGTCGTGGCGGCAGCTCGGGATTCGGCGAGCACGCGAGCACGAAGAGGCCCAAGAGAAG
Organism: Myxococcales bacterium UBA5297; assembly: GCA_002408385.1. Taxonomy (GTDB): domain Bacteria; phylum Myxococcota; class Myxococcia; order Myxococcales; family UBA5297; genus UBA10939. Next base: position 19,326 of record DHSB01000038.1, on the reverse strand, counting down.
GGCGATGCACGAAGGACAGCGACAGGCCATGACCAACTCCGTTTCGCAGCCAAGCGTCGAATATACGCGTATCGGTTGGGCCATCCAGCAATCGGCCGCAGCCGGGGAAGGCCCCCGAACCGCTGGAGGCGGGGACGGAATGGCTGAGGGCAGGCGTCGGGCGTGGTCGAGGCGGCCTGTCACGGCGCGAGGGGGCCCCGAGCTCGGTTTGGGCCGATTCGGTGCCCGCTCTCCGAGGCGGCGCCTCGTTCGGTCTGTTCGCGCGTTACAGGCGGTTACAACCGGCTTGGCTTTGGTTTCGGTCCGCGAACCCCTGTGACAGGGACCACACACCGAAACCCGATCTCTGGGGACGCGGGCGCCGCCTCAACCTTGCCATCCAGGTCCATCTGCGACTCGAGCTGGCAGACAACCAGCTCGTGGCTCGCCCAACTCCCGCCCATCGCTATCGGACCTTCGGGCGTGTTCGTCCACTCCGCCACGTTGCCGAGCATGTCGTGCAGCCCGTGCGGCGTCATGCCCGCGGGAAAGCTGCCCACCGGCGCCGGGCCCTCGCCGGATCTCACCGGGCAGTCCCAAGAGAACTGCCAGCCGCAGTCGCGCCCGTAGCTCGAGGGCGTGAAGTTCGCCAGCCGGGTCGTGGCGGGCACGCCGCCGCCCCAGGGATAGCCGCGGTTGGAATCGCCGTCGCGCGCCGCGAACTGCCACTCGTCGGCGGTTGGTAGCCGCCCACCGATCCAGGCGCAAAACGTCTGCGCTTCGCTGGGCGACACGCAGGCGATCGGCTGGCTCGGCCCGGCTCGCTGGCACTTCGCCGCCGGCTCATGGCACACGCGTGCTGCGACGCAGCGTTCCCAGGCGGCTTCGGTGGTCTCGGTGCGCGAGATCCAGAAGCCCATGAGCCGAACTTGGTGCGGCTCCTCGAACAGGTCTGAAAACGCGATCGCTTCCCAGTCCGGCGAGCAGCTCGGATCCTCCATCGCGCAGCCGAGCCGGCAGCTTCCGCCGGGGATCTCGACCAGCTCGAGGCCCGAGCGCGCGTCGAAACGAGTGCGCGCGGGCCGCGGTAGCGGCGCGGGCCACGGTCCCGCGGGTGGAAGCGGCTGGCCCGCCGACGGCGGCAGCTCGCTCTCGAAGACGAGCACCGCGCCGGCGACGGTGCCCAGCACCAGTCCGGATGGGCGGACCGCGATCGCCGAGGGCAGGAAGCCCGACGTCGCGCGCCTACTGAGGCGGTGGAGTCGCGCGCGCGCCCGCCAGCTCTTCTCATCGCTCAGCTCCCCGCTCCTGGGACGCTGAAGCTTCGCGCGCGCCCCAAAACTCTCTCCATCGCTCAGGTCTTCGCGCGCCTCGACCTCCTGCGAGGCCAGGTCAAAGACCTCGAGAATCTTGTCGTCATCTGCCTGGAAGGCGAGTCGCAGATCGGAGGAGAAGGCGGCCAGGCGAAGCGGACGCTGCCGCCGCGGCGTGCGCCAACTCCAGGGCTTGCCAGTCTTGGTCTCGGTGACCAGCAGCGACCCGTCCTGCGCTGCCGAGGCGAGGCGGAGGCCGTCGCGCGAGAAGGCCACGGTCAGGACCGGCGCCGCGTGGCCGCCGCGCTCGCCCATCTGCTTGCCCGTCGCCGCGTCCCACTGGCGGACCGCGCGATCGAAGCCGCCGGAAGCGAGGCGCCTTCCATCGGGAGAGAAGGCGAGCGCGAGCACCGCCCCCAGGTGCCCGCGCACCTGGGCGATCAGTCGGCCGTCGGCGGGGTCCCAGAGACGGATGGCCTCGTCGTGGCCGCCGCTGGCGAGCCGCGCGCCGTCAGGGGAGAAGGCGAGGGCGTCGATGCGCGCGAGGTGGCCGCTCTCCCAGCGGCGCGGCGTGGCGCCCGGCAGGTCGTAGACGTCGAGGAAGAACGAATCCCGCGCGGCGGCGACTCGCTTCCCGTCGGCGGAGACGGCGAGGGCAGTGACCCGGCCGCGCGGGCTGTCGAGGCGGCGCAGTCCCGACTTCGAGTCCCAAAGGAAGAGCGAGCCCTGCTGGTCCGCGGAGAGGACCAGGTCGCCGCCGTTCGCCAGCGCGACCACGGCCCCGGAGTGAGCGACCAAAGGAGGCAGACGGGTTCCTTTCGTCAAGTCCCAGCGCTCGAGCTCGTCGTCGCCAGTGAGGACGAGCGTGCGGCCATCGGGTGAGAGCGCCGTCTGGCCTTCGTGGCCGGGGACGAACTCGGTACGCGCCGAGCCCTCGATGGTCTGGAGGACGCGGCCCGAGGGGATCTCCACCAACTGGAGCGAGTCGACGCAGCGAACCAGTGCGCGGCTGCTCGAGGCGAAGGCGAAGCCCGAGCCGGCACAGACGCCATGCAGCGCGCCGACGAGCTTACGGGCCTGGAAATCCCACAGCCGCGTCTCCCAACCCGAAGCGCCTTGGTGCCTCGCGTCCCCGCGACTGAGCACCCAGCGACCATCGGGCGAGATGGCGAAGGGGCGTATCAGGTCGTTCAAGCCGCCCGGGCCGCGGACGGGCTTGGAGGTGAGCGCGTCGAGGGTGACCATCGCGCGGCCCTCGAGATAGGCGACTTCCTTTCCGCCGGGCAGGAAACTCGCGAAGGGGACGGAGGAGGCGACGCCGCTGGTCTCTCCCAGGCTCTTGCCGGTCATGCGGTCCCAACGGCGCAGGGCGCCGTCCATGAGCATGGCGACGATCGTGCGGCCTTCGTCAGCGAAGCCGATGGCGATTGCGGGAGTAGCGAGCGTGGCCAGGGTGCGCAGCTCTCGCAGCCCAGCGGCCGAGTAGACGACGATGCGGTTTTGAGCGTGGTCGCGGACGCTCGATTCGCCGCGCACCGCGCGGTCGGCGCAGGCGACCACCTCGGCGCCATCAGGGGAGAAGGCGACCGCGGACCAGCGCTCGACACCCTCGGGCAGGCCGTACTCGAAGAGGCGGCGAAGCGCCAAACCGGGCATGGGCGGCGCAGGCGCGGGCTGGTTCGAGTGCAAGGCGTTGAGGGCGGTGAGGTTGGGCTTGAAGGAGGGCTGCGGCGCAGTGCGGTCAAGGAGCGCCTCGGCACGCTCGCGGACCTCGCCCTCGGTCGTGCGGGTCAGGTTACGCAGCTCGTCGCGCACCATTGCGCGGTGCTGCGGAGCAAAGCGCGAGAGATCGGAGAGCTGGCCGAGGCCCTCGATTTCGCCGAGCTGTGCGAGGTAGCTGCCGGCGAGCGCCTTGTGCAGGCGAAGGTTCTTGGGGTCGGCGATGAAGGCGCGCAACCCGTCCTTGTCGCCGGCGAGAAACCGCTTCCTGAGCCCACCGCTAATCTCGCCGTAGGCGCGCACGTCCATCGCGAGCTTCTTGGTCTTCTCCCAGTCGGCGCGGGCCTCCTCGTCGGGTTCGTCGGAAGAGGAGGCAGGCTTGGCCTTGCTGGGAGATGCCGAAGAGTCGGGCGCCGCGTCGAGCTTGGAGGAGAGGGTCAGCAGGCCGGCGAGGAAGGCGATGGCGAGCAGTCGGTGCATGGGCTCAAGCTTGCGCCGCGTGGAGGTAGACGAGCAACCGAACGCGCGTCTCCTCGAGGGCAGCCGCAGGACCGTCCGCAAACACCTTGCTGCCGCGCAGGCCGTGAGGTTGGCCCAATGGCAGGAGTGGGCGCGGACGAGAGGTTGCCGCCCCTCTGGCCAAGCTGAAGAGCACGCACGGGGCGGCTCGGGTGGCAGCCCGCGCCTTGGTCGAGGCGCGCCCTCGAGTATCTGCTCGCGGGTGACCGTGGGGTCGAGCTCGATGCTCAGCAGCACGTGCGAGGCGAGACGGGCGAGGCGCCAAAGGCGAGGCCCTGGGCAAGGGCGAGGAGACGGAAGGCGGCGGTCCAGACGCGAATGCGGTAATGGTCGCGCCGCAGCCCGCGTCGGCGTTGGCGGCGAAGGCCTTGCGCGTGGCGATGAAGTCTGAGGCCGAAGGCGAAATGCTCGAGCGCGCCGATGGCCTTCAGGCAGGCCATCCAGCAATCGGCCCTGGACAGGAGAGAGACCGCTTTGTGGCCACGCACCCGCGAGGAATTGGAGGTGCGGCAAGCAGCGTTGGCGGGTCGTCGGGAGCCGCCGTGGCGGCCATCCGTCGAGCCAGCCGCGACTGCTGGATGCGCTGTCTGCTTCGGCCCGGCCGAGGCGGGCCGGGAGCGCGCGTGGGCGGCCGCGGCGTTCGCGGGCGCAACTCGCGGGCGTCGAGCGCTCGCGGTGGGGCAGGTCGATGCCGAGTACGAGCCCGGGTTGATGGCGCTTCGCGAGGGGCCGCTGCTCGAGGCTGCCGTCCGCGCGCTGCCTCAGGCTCCCGAGGTCCTCATCGTCCCTGCGGCCGGACGAGATCATCCCCGGCGGGCCGGCCTCGCCGTACACCTGGGCGCCGTACTCGGCCTGCCGACGGTGGGACTGACGCGCCGCCCGCTCGTCGCGAGCGGGCCGATGCCGAAAGCTGCCGCCGCGGGCTCTCTCAGCGTCCTCATGATCGATGGCGAGCCGGTCGCCGCCTGGGTCCGCACGCGTGCGGGCGCGCGGCCCCTGGTCGTGCACGCGGGGTGGCGCACCTCGGTGCAGACCGCCATCGAGGTCGTGCTCGCCTCCTGCGCAGGGCGCCGCTTTCCCGAGCCGATTCGCGAGGCGCGCGAGGCGGCGCGCCGGGAGAGGAGCAGGGCGCTGCGCTAGCCCGAGGCCCTCGGCGAAGGCGGGACGGTCGGCGTGGTTTGCGCCCCGACCGCAGGAGCCCAGTTGCTGCCGGCCCTGACTGCAACCCCACTTCCACGGCTTGGTGCCGGAGGCGATTGTTTGCTGAAAATGAGAGGGCGAGGCGGAGCGCAGGGCACCTCTTCCAAGCCGACTCGGGAGGAGTTCCGGCGCGGCGCGCGAGCGAGCCTCGAAGCGAGCCCGGGCGAGGCTGCGCGGGGATCTCGGAGAGCCGAACGGATCCGGAGCGAAATCGCGTTTTCAGGACCGAAGAAGCCGACTTGCCCAGTGGAAATCGCGTTTTCAGGGTCGAAGAAGGCGACTTGCACACCGGAAGCCGCGTCTGGCGGCGCGAGAGCACGCGAGTCGCCCCCAAGAGGGGGGAGCCCGGCGAGTTTTGCCAGGCTTCCTCTGGGTCGGACTTCTAGCCGAAGGAGTTCCCCGTCGGCAGGCGGGTTCTCGGGCGGGGCTGCCGCGGCCCCGTCCGCCTCGACGGTCCGACCTGGGAGGCGGAGCGAAGGGAGCGCGCGGCCTGCGAGCGGCTTCTTTCCGGCGGCACCGAACAGCGTGCTTGAGCAAGCGTCGCGCTGAACGAGCAGGCGCGGCTCTTCCCCTCGAGTCGATGGCGCAAGGCGCCGCGCCGGCCAGAGCCCCCGGAGCTTTGCGCGCCGGAGGCTCGAGCCTTCCGGCTATCGGGCGAGCTCGACGAGCTTGCCCGAATCGATCAACCCGACGATCGCCTGGATGTCGCGGTGCAGCTCGCGGTCCTCCTCCATGAACGGCACCGTCTCGCGGATAAGCTCCCAGGCCTGCTGCACGCTCTTGCCGGCCTTGCCGAGCTCCTTGCGAAAGTCGAGCGCCTGGGCGGCGACGAGCAGCTCGATGGCGAGCACGGTCTTGACGTGGTCGACGACTTGGCGCGCCTTGAGCGCGGCGGTCATGCCCATCGAGACGTGGTCCTCGCGGCCGGCCGAGGAGGGGATGCTGTCGACGCAGGCCGGATGGCTGAGGATGCGGCTCTCGACGACCAGGGCGGCCGCGGTCACCTGACCGATCATGAAGCCGGAGTTGAGGCCGCTCTTCTTGGCGAGGAACGGCGGCAGGCCCGACAGCGACGGGTTGACGAGCTGCTCGATGCGCCGTTCGCTTATCGCCGCGAGCTGGGTGAGGCTCATCGCGAGCACGTCGAGCGCGAGCGAGACCGGCTGGCCGTGGAAGTTGCCGCCGGAGACCAGCTCCTCGGTCTCGGCGAAGACGAGCGGGTTGTCGGTGGCCGAGTTGATCTCGACGCTGAGCTGCTCGCGCGAGAAGCGCACCCCGTCGCGCGCGGCGCCATGGACCTGCGGCATGCAGCGCAGCGAGTAGGGGTCCTGGACCTTCTTGCAGTTCTTGTGGGTCTCGACCAGCTCGCTGCCCTCGAGCAGTCGGCGAAGGTGCGCCGCGGCGGCTCGCTGGCCCTGGTGCGGGCGGATGTCGTGGATCTCGGGCTTGAAGGGCCGATGCGAGCCGAGCAGCCCCTCCAGGGTCATCGCGCCGGCGAGGTCGGCGAGGTCGCAGAGCCTCTCGCCGGTGAGCTGCGCGAGGGTGCCGACCGCGCAGATGGCCTGGGTCCCGTTGACGAGCGCCAGGCCCTCCTTGGCCTCGAGCTCACAGGGCTCGAGGCCTGCACGCTCGAGCGCCGGACGGGCCGGCTGGCGCACGCCGTCGACGAAGACCTCGCCGTCGCCGATGAGCGCGAGCGCGAGGTGCGCGAGCGGCGCAAGATCGCCCGAGGCCCCGACCGAGCCGCGCTCGGGGACGACGGGGACGAGGTCGCGGTTGAGCATGTCGAGCAGAAGCTGCAGGGTCTGCAGACGGATGCCGGAGAAGCCCTTGGCGAGCACGTTGGCCCGAAGCAGCATCAGCGCCCGCGCCTCGCGGTGCGGCAGCGGGGCGCCGACGCCCGCGGCGTGCGAGTGGATGAGGTTGCGCTGCAGGCGCTTGAGGTCCGGCTTCTCGATGCGCACCTCGGCCAGGGTGCCGAACCCGGTGTTGATGCCGTAGACCGGGCGGTCGCCGCCGGCGACGCGGTCGACGAGCTGACGCGAGCGCTCGACGCGCGCCGCGGCCTCGGGCGCGAGCCCGACCGTGGCCAGGCCGCGGGCGACCTCGTCGATCTGCTCGATGGTCAGGTTCTCGCCATTAATGAGGATCTGTCGCTTTGCTTTGTCAGTCACGATGACCTCCTTGCGCCGAAGGGGCGGCAGACTAGCACCAGCGTGGCGCAGCGGCGAGCTATCCGAGGCAAGGGGCAACGAGGGTGGAGGAGCGACGCAAAGGAGCCAGGGCGAGGGCGCTCGCGGTGGTGCTCGCGGTCGTGGTCGGGTGGACGCTGGCGCGCCACCTGGTTCGCCCCGCGCCGGTCAGGCTCGCCGAAGAGCTGGCCGGGATCGAGCTCGCCGGCGAGGCCCGCATCGTCAGCCTCGAGCGGGCGCGCGAGGAGGCGCGGGTGCGTGCGCTCGCCTGCCAATGCCCCGAGCCCGACCTCGGCCCCGGGGAGCTTCTCGGCGAGGGCTGCCCGCCGCGCTCCCGGCCGTTGCCGCTCGGGGCCCGCCGCACGCTCGGTCTCGCGGTCGACCTCGACGCGCTCACCGCCGCCGAGCTCGAGCAACTGCCGGGCATCGGGCCCACCCTGTCCCGGCGCATCGTCGAGACCCGCAGGCGGCTGGGCGGACTGCGATCGATCGACGATTTGCTGGAGGTGCCGGGGATCGGCCCGGCGAAGCTCGAGGCGATCCGCGCCGCGCTCGCACCGCGGGGCGAGGGCGCCCGGGCCCCCGGGACCGCGGCGGATTGAGATCGATCGTCGCCGTTCCAGGCCGTAGGGCGACCGCCGCCCTCGTTGGTTCCGGCGCCGTCTGGTTCGGTGTAGATTTCAACTTCTCCTTCGTCAGGCAGGGGTTCTACAGGTGCAGATTGCATGCGAGCGTTGCGCGACGGTCTACGTCCTTGACGACAAGCTGATTCCACCGAGTGGGGCGCCGGTGCAGTGCACGCGCTGCGGACTGGTCTTCACCGCCAGGCCTCCAGCCGGCGCTGCGGCCCCGGCGCCGGCGCCGAAGCCGAGCGCTCCTCCGGCGTCCGCCCAGGGCGTGGGGCAGCGGGTCGGGACGCAGCTCTTCGGCGCCCCGCCGCCGGTGGCGGCGCCCGCGGGGCAGCCCGCGGCGCATTCGACACA
>DHSB01000038.1:7449-11158 GCA_002408385.1 Myxococcales bacterium UBA5297 | reverse complement strand
ACGCCCAGCCCGCGGCGCCAACCCCGCAGCCCGAGCCGAATAGGAGCGTGCATTCGATGCAGATGTTCGGCGCGCCCGCGGCCGCTGCGGCCGCGCACCCGGCCGGCGCTGCGACTCAGGCCTTCGGTGCGCTCGCAGCCTCTCCCGCGGCGGCCGCGCCGGGGGCGGCTCGGAGCCAACCGGTCCACGCGACGCAGACCTTTGGTGCCCTTTCGCCGTCGGCCCCGACTCCTGCCGCCCCGGCTCTGGGCGCCCACGCGACGCAGATGTTCGGCGCGCTCGCGCCCGCGGCCTCCTCGGCAGCGGTGGAAGGCGCGAGCCCGTCGGTTCGCTCGACGCAACTATTCGGCGCGCTGAGCCCGGTTGCCGCGGCGCCCTCGGGAGCGGTTGGTCAGACGCAGACCTTTGGCGCGGTCTCCGCCCCTGGCCCTTCGCAGGCGGCGGCCCCGGCGCCAGCCCCGATGTTCGGCTCCTTGCCGGCCACGGCCTGGCCAACCTTCGGCCCGGCGCCCGCCGCTGAGCCGGCGACGGGAACGCGGCCTCCCGATCCCTCGGCCTCGGTCACCTTCTTCTCGAAGCCGGGCGAGGCGGGCGATCGCGCGAGCCCCGTGCCTGGCCAGGAGCGCTCGACGCCCATGTTCGGGTCGCCCGCGGCCAGCGCGCCCGAGCCGCTCGCCTTCGGGGACGCGGGCGCAAGGGCGCCGGAGCCCGCCGCGGCCACTCCCGACACGACGATCCCCTTCGGCATGAGCCCCTTTGCCGCGGGCAGCCCGGTGCAGCAGGCCCCGGTCGACAAGACGCTCCTGTTTGGCATGAACGCGCCGGGGCCGGCGGCTCAACCCTCGCAACCTGTGCCCTCGTGGCAGGCGAGCCCTGCGGGACTGAGCGGCGAGGCGGCTGCTCCGCGTGCCGCTCGATCGCCGCTGGATTTGCCGAAGCTCGCCGAGGTCGTGCCCGCCGCCTCCGACGCGACGACCCTCCCCGGCGCCCCGCCCGAGGTCGCCAGCGGCGCGCCCACCGGTCCGCTGCCGGCGCCTTCGTGGATGGGGCCGTTACAGGCCGCCGACCTCGCGCAGACGCCCGCCTTCGGCTCGCAGCCCGCCGCTGCGCGCGGGCGAACCACGGCCGAGCGGCCCGCCCCGCTGCCGATGGGACCGGTCGGTTCGCAGACGATGGAGCTGCAGGTCGCCCTGCAGAAGAGCAGGCGAAGGGTGCCGCTGATCCTCGGCGGGTGCGTCCTCGTCGCGGCAATCGCGGGCGGGGTCGCGCTCTGGCTGAAGTCCCAGACCCCGATGCCCGAGCCGGACATCGTCGCCGCGGACGAGGCCGCGCTGGGGCTGCTGCGAAAGGACGACACCAAGTCGCTGCTCGCCGCCGTCGAGGCCTGGAAGGAGATCGAGGCCAAGTCCCCGGACTACGTCTCGGCCAAGGCGAACCAGATGATCGCCTACCTGCTGCTGACGCAGGACGCCCGCGACGAGATCAGCCGCATCAAGCTCAAGGCCAATCAGGTCGAGAAGGAGATGGCGCGCATCAAGGAGAAGAAGGCGACGCCCGACTGGCACGCCCGCGCGAACGCCAAGCGCGACGAGCTGATCGAGATCAAGAACGCGCACGATCCGCTGGTCGAGCAGGCCAGCGAATACGACGCGAAGGCGGGCGAGCTGCTCAAGGCGTCGAGGACGCTGGTCGATCGCACCAAGCTGGACGCCGGCGTCGTGCTGCGAGCCTCGGCGATCTACTACGCGGTCAAGGGCAACGAGAGCGCCGAGAGCTTCGCGAAGAGGTACCGCGAGACGCTCGACGAGCGGAAGGTGCTGCTCGACGAGCCGCGCGCCTTCGCCGACCTGGCGGTCGCGGCGCTGCAGGCGCAGTCGCGGGTGAGCCCCGAGATGCGCAACAAGGGCATCAAGTACGTCGGCGAGACGCTGCGCAAGGACGCGAAGATGCTTCGCGCCCATCTGCTGAAGGCAAAGCTGCACCTCGCCTCGCGTGAGTATGCCCAGGCAAAGGATGCCCTCACCGAGCTGCTCGTTCTCAACCCGGCGCACTCGGCCGCGGCGGCTCTCAAGGAGGACGTCATTGCTGCCGAGGAGAATGCGAAGAAGCTCGAGGCCGAGGCTTCGAAGAGGTAACGCGCGGCTCGCTCGCTCCCAGGCCTGAGATTCGATCGCTCGGTTTGGCTCGGGGCAGGCAAGCAGGCTCTCGACGGCGGGACGGCGTCCCGGGCGCCCCGGTTCGGGCAGGGCGTCAAGGTCGTTACTGGCGCCCGCGCCGCGGAGCGGGTGGGAAACGCCGTTCCTTCCTCATCGGGCGCCGGTCCGCAGGTGCTCATCGCCGGCCGGCGCGGAAGCGCGCGGCGCGCTCTTGGTTTCCCCGCCCGGACCCGGGCCGTCGAGCACGACGACTCGCACGAACGCCCGACTCGCTCCTCTTTCTCAAGGGCGCAGTCTCGACCGCGCTCTCAGCGCTTCTCGTCGCCCCTCGAGGCCGCACCTCTCATCGAGCTCGGGCTGCGGAGGAGCGGGGGAGGGCGCCCCGCGGCCCTCTTCTTGCTGTCCCTTGCCGGCGGGAGGCGCCGGGAATGGGGATCGTGTTCTGGGGCGCGGTGCTGCTGCTCCTGCACACCTACTTTCTGTACCCGCTGACGCTGTTTGCGTGGGACGGGCTGCGCGGGGTTCGGCGGGCCTGGCGCTATCTCGCGCGCGGCGCGCGGCGGCAGTCGGAGCAGACGTGGTTGCCCACGGTCAGCCTGGTCGTGCCCGCGCACAACGAGGAGGAGTGCATCGCCCAGAAGCTGCAAAACAGCCTCGACCTGGACTATCCGAGCGACAAGCTCGAGGTGCTGGTCGGCAGCGACGGCTCGACCGACGGCACCGAGGCGCTGGTGTGCGCCTGCCCTGACGCGCGGGTGAAGCTGTCGGCGGCCCCGCGCGGCGGAAAGGTCTCGGTGCTCAACCGCTGCATCCCGCCGGCCCGTGGCGAAGTCGTCGTGCTCACCGACGCCAACACGATGATCGATCCGCTCGCGGTCCGCCGACTGGTGCGCCACTTCGAGGACCCGAAGGTCGGCGCGGTCTGCGGGCGCCTGAAGCTCTACAACCGCGTGCGCCAGGAGTACGAGGAAGGCCTCTACTGGCGCTACGAGACGCTCTTGAAGCTCTACGAAGGGCGCCAGGGCGTCGTGCTCGGTGCCAACGGCGGGCTCTATGCCATCCGCCGTAGGCTTTTCGAGCCGCTCTGCCCCGAGACTATCGTCGACGACCTCGTCATCCCACTGCGACTGCTCGATGCCGGCTGGCAGGTGCGCTACGAGCCGGACGCGGTCGCCTACGAGGAGACGGTCGAGGACTACGGCCGGGAGTTCGCCCGGCGCGCGCGCATCTCGGCCGGCAACTTCCAGAGCCTGCGCATGGTGCCCGGCCTGCTATCGCCGAGACGCGGCTTTGCCGCCTACGCCTTCTGGTCGCACAAGGTCGTGCGCTGGTGCGCGCCGCTCTTGATGGCCATCGCGCTGCTCGCCAACGCCGCGCTGTTGACAGACGGGCTGCTCTACCAGGGGCTCTTCGGCGCGCAGCTCGCCTTCTACCTGGTCGCCTGGGCGGGGGGAAAGGGCGTGTTTCGCGGCGCGTTGAAGCGCCTGTCGAGCATCGCCTACTTCTTCGTGTTCATGAACCTCGCGCTCGTGGTGGGGTTCTGGAGGTTCTTG
>DHSB01000038.1:598-7269 GCA_002408385.1 Myxococcales bacterium UBA5297 | reverse complement strand
GGCCTGGGAGCGCACGGCCCGGGCCCGCGCCGCCGGGTAGGGCAGGGCGCGCCGGCGCCCCGGCGGCGAGGCTCGGCGACTTGGCGCCGGATGGCCCCGCCGACGTGGTTCTCGGGCCCGCGCGAAGCGGAAGGCCTTAGCGCTCGAGCTTCGAGTAGCGCAGCACCTTGCTGTCGATCTCCTGGAAGCCGCTCTTGGTCCAGAAGTCGAGCGGGAAGGCGGAGCGCCCGTCGGCAGTGGAGACCTCGATGCGCTTTGCCGACAGCGCCATGGCCCGCTCGACCGCCGACTCGAGAAGACGGGTGCCGACCTCCCGGTCACGCCAAGACGCGCCCACCACGAGCTCGTCGATGGTCGCGATGCGCCCGCGCAGCCGAAGCTGCGGTCGATGCGAGAGGCTCAGGTAGCCGACGGGCCGCTCTTGGCTGTCGGCGGCGACGAACACGTCGATCTCCGGGTGATTGAGCACCCAGAACATGATGTTCGTGTCGGCCCCGTCGGCGTAGCCGGCCTCTCTCAGGAGCTCGGCTACTCCTTCGCGGTCACCGCGGCGGGCGGGCCTGATCTTGAAATCATCAGCCAAATCGCTCCCCGTTTTGACGGTCCGCTCGGTATTGTAGCGCCCGGTTTCCCGCGGTCGAGTTTTTGACGAAACAGGCTGTTGGTCAGTGCGCTCGACCCCTTTCGCCGAGCCGGCGCGCGAAGCGCGCGGCGTTGAGCTGAATCGATGGCCCCCCGACTCCTCTTTGCAACCCCCGACGGCAAGGTGCTCGAGCATCCGAGGCTCGAGGCCGTGGTGCGCTCGGGCGACGACGTGCTCGCCGCCTCCGAGCAGCCGATCGCGCTGCCGCCGCACGGCAAGCTTGTCCACCTGCCCGGCCGCCTTCCGGTTGGCCTGGATCCCGAGAGCGGTCGGGTCGAGGTGCTCGATGAGGTGAAGCTCGGGCGCAAGCGCGTGCGCCCGGATGCGGTCGCCGCCGTGCTTCCCCCCGGCTACACGCGCACCTTCCTGCCAGCCGAGATCCGGGTCGAGGGGCCGGCGTTGCCGCAGTGGGCCTACACCGCGGTCGGCTGGGAGGAGCCTGGGCCTGTCGTCTGGGCGCTGCGCACCGATCGGCGCACCCACTGGGACCCGGACCGCTTCACCACCCCGGAGCTGCCTCGCCTGGTGGAGGAGCGGCTCGCCGAGCTGCCGGGCAATCCTGTCGTCGAGCAGCTTCGCCGCTGCGCGCTCGAGTACCGCTGCTTCACGGCCCAGAACCTCTTCTATCGGCGCGACGAGGCGGGGCTGCCCTCTTCGTCGACCTGCAACGCCCGCTGCCTCGGCTGCATCAGCGAGCGGCGCAGCGGCGGGCCCGAGTCCTCGATGCAGCGCCTCGAGGCGCCCCCGTCCGCCGAGGCGCTCGCGCAGGCCGGGACCCGCCACCTCGAGGCTGCGCGGGGCAGGGTGATGGTCAGCTTCGGCCAGGGCTGCGAGGGCGAGCCTCTGACGCGCGCCCCGGTGCTCGCCGACGCGATCGCCCGCATACGCGCGCGCACCGCGCGCGGCTCGATAAACATCAACACCAACGCGAGCCTGACCGAGGGGCTCGAGAGGATGCTGGCGGCCGGCCTCGACGCGGTGCGGGTCAGCCTCAACTCGGCGGACCCGAAGCTGTACGCGGCCTATTACTCCCCGGTCGGCTATGGCTTGGGCGAGGTGCGCCGCTCCCTGGCCGCGGCTCGGGCCGCGGGCGCCTATGTCGCCTTGAACCTCCTCATCCTGCCCGGGGTGACCGACCGGCTCGGCGAGGTCGAGAAGCTCGTCGAGCTGATCGTCGAGCATCGGGTCCAGCAGGTGCAGGCCCGGTCCTTGTGCATCGACGCCGAGCAGTACCTCGCGGTCGCACGCGAGGTGGGCGCCGGGGGCGAGCCGGTCGGGGTGCGCAACATGCTGCAGCTCTTCCAGCGCGAGGCGCCCTGGCTGGTCGTCGGAAACTTCGCCCGCGCCAAGGGCGAGCGGTAGGCGCGCGGAAGGCGAGCTTCGGCTCGCGAATCCGAACCGCACCTCGGCCCGGCCCTCCCCGCCGCGTCTAGAGGGTTTGACACCCTCGCGAGGTCGCTGCTATTGCGACGCCGCTTTGTTTTCAGCCCCTCGAGGTCTGTCGCGAAATCACCCGCCCCCCGGCTCACCCCGCGCGTAGCCTCCCGAGGAACGAGGGGGGCGGAGTCGAGGGGCCCTCGGACTTCGGCCTCGCAAGCTCGGCCTACCCTCGGGCGGACCGGATATCGCTCGAAGGATTCTTCGACACCCCTTCATCCCGAGGCTCCCCGCCCGTGTCTTCGCCGGCCGTCGTGACCATCGCCGTCTCCGAGAAGAGGCGCGGCTCGCGCCTTGACCGAAGAGCGGACTTGAAGGCGGCCGATTGCAGGACACCTCCCCACGAGGCGGCGGGCAGTCCTCGCTTGGCCTCGGTTCGATCCCCCGCGCCCCGACCGTCTCCTCTCGAGCAAAGAGGGAGGCGGCTCGGAAGGGCCCTCGACCTCGGCCTGCCCCGAGCCAGCCGAGGGGCTCGGGCTGACCGGTTGTCGCTCGAAGGACTCGGCGACACATCCCCCGCGCGAGACCTATTCGACCGCGCCCGGCTCGATAGGCGAGCGGCGGGCCTTGGGGGCGGGTGGCGACTATCGCTTGGCCGTTGCCGGGCGGATGCAAACGTCGCTTCGAGGAAGAGCCGCTCTATGCGACACTTCCGTCCTTTTGAGACGTCAATCGAGGGCAGGCTGCCTGTTCGGCAAGGCGGAAGGCGTGATGGAGAGAGGGATGGAGCGAACGATGAGCGTGCCTGCCCGTCCGGACCCGGCCTCTGAACCCGTGGGAGTGCTCGAATGCGGGTGACCTGCGAGAAGTGCGGCGCTGCGTATGCCGTGGATGAGAAGCGCATCCCCGCCAAGGGCGCGCGCGCCCAGTGCCCGAAGTGCAAGGGCGTTCAGGTGGTCAAGCGCCCGGAGGCAAGCGAGCCGGCGGCCGCCATCCCTGCCCCAGCGCCCGCGGCGCGCCCCGCCCCGGGCGGCGCCAACCTCGCAGAGCTCTTCGCGCCTCCGCCGTCGCCGGGCCCGCGGCCGACCTCCGAGGTGCTCTCCGACATCTTTGGCCCTTCGAGCGGGTTGTCCGGCCCGCCCAACCCCTTCGGTTCTGCCTCCGCAGCCCCTGCCGAGCCGTTTGGCGCTGGTGCGCCCGCGCCGGGGGCCATGCCGGACTTCTTCGGGGCCCCAGGCTCGGCGGCCCGTCCCGAGGAGCCGCCCGCGCCGAAGGCCTCGCTCTCGGACATCTTTGGTCCCGCGGGCGGCGCGGGCTCTTCGATGTCCGATCTGTTCGGGGCCTCCGCTGGCGCCGGCCCGGGGATTGCCCAGGCGCCCGTCATCCCCTGTCGCGAGTGCGGAACCCCGATGCCGGACCCGCTCGACGCCGCGCTCGGCATCTGCGAGCGATGCCGCTCGGGCCAGCCGGCGCGCCGGGCTTCCCCGGCAGCGCAACCCGGTTACTTTGCGCCCGCTGCGGCGCCAATCCCGGCCGCCGCGCCGGCGCCGCCGACCACCAGCAGCGGCAAGGTCCCCGTGGTGGTGTTCGGAGGCGCGGCCGCATCCCCGCCTCCGGTCGCCGCCCCCCAGGCTGCCCCGTACTCGGCGCCACTTCCTGCGCCCGCGCTGGCGTCGCACCCGGATGCCGACTTTCTCGACGCTCCCCCGGCGAGCCTCGGTGGCAACGAGCTCGACCTCGGGGGCGGCTCTGGAGGCGAGCTGGCGCTCGAGCTCGACAGGCCCGAGCCTGTCAACCCGCGCGATTGGGCGGCAAAGCCCACGCCCGCTCCGGTCAAGCCCGCCGCGCCGAGGCCGCCGCCGAAAATCGCAGCCTCCGCTCCCGCCCCCTCCGGCAGCGCCGACCCGTCGCGGGTCCTCCCGCGGCCCAAGGTCGCCGAGCCGCGCTCGGGCGGTGCGTGGAAGGTGGTCATCCCGCTCGTGCTGCTCGTCGTCCTCGGCGCGGGCGCGGGGTTGTGGATAACCAAGCCCGCTTTCCTCTTCAAGCCCGAAGAGCCGCCCAAGCCGAAGCTCCTCCCGGAGATAGAGACCCGGCTGCTCGCCTGGAAGATGGCGCTGCCCGGCCTGAGCGGGACCTCGGAAGAGCACCTCAAGCGCGGCATCGAGCTGTATCGCGACGACCGCCACACCTCGTACATAGAGGCGCAGGAGGCGTTCAAGGCCGCCGTCGTGCTCGAACCGCAGAACCTCGAGGCGGTCGCCCGCTATGTCGAGTCCTTTGCCGTCGGTCAGGGCGAGCGCGCCAGCCAGGACCGGCTGGACGAGGCCCGCGACCTGCTCTTCGGGGTCCTCCGCGAGCGGCCGAAGCTGGCGGCCGCGCACCGGGCCAAGGCGAACCTGCTGCTCGCGACCGGACAGGACGACCTCGCCCGCGCCGAAGCCGAAGAGGCGTTCAACCTCTCGACCGACGCCGAACGCCCCGAGGCGCTGCTCGCCTGGGGCCGCACCTACCTCAAGAAGAGCGCCCCTATCGCGCAGGAGAAGTTCGAGGAGGCGCTGCAGAAGGACTCCTCGCTCAAGCGCGCGCTCTACTACCGCGGTCTTGCCGCCGAGTTCGCCGGCAACTTCGCCAAGGCGATAGCCGGCTACCAGGAGCGGCTCAAGCTCGACGCCGACCAGCGCGACGCGCTGCGCGCGCTCGCCCGCGTCCTGGTACGCGTCGGCAACCACGAAGCGGCCCGCAAGGCGATCGCGGACTATTCGGAGCGCTACCCGGACATCGGCGAGCCCAAGGTGATGAGCGCCCAGTTCACCTACATGGCTCAGGGCGACGTGCGCGGCGCCGAGCGCATCCTCCGGGGGCTCGAGCAAGAGCTCGACCTCTTCGACGACAGCGACCGGCTGCAGTACCACCTGCTCTGGTCGGCGATAGCCCGTGAGCGCGGCGATCTGAAGGGCGCCGTCACTCACGCCGAGGAGGCGCTGAAGATCTCGCCCGGGAACGGCCCGGCGCACTTCCAGGCGATGCTCGCCGCGCTCAAGTCGGGGCAGGTGGACTCGGCGCGCGAGCATCTGCGCGCCTGCGAGCAGGGGCTCGGGGACGCGGCCCGGTTCCTGGAGTATCGGGGCCGCGTCGAGCTCGCCGCCTCTGAGCTCGACGGGGCGATCGCCGCGTTTCGCAAGGCGAGCGAGCGCGCGCCGACCCGGCTCACGCCGCGGCTGTGCGCCGCGGCGCTGCTCGCCCGACGCGGTGACGAGAACGGCGCGTGGTCGGTGCTGCAGCGCATGCTCGATCTCGAGCCCTCCTCGGTCGCGCGCAAGCGCCGCCCGGTGAGCGACTACTACGAGCCCGAGCTCGAGACGGCCCGGCACGCCGGCGGGGCCTTTGCGGCCAAAGCCAAGGACGAGGACCAGTGGGTGCGCGACATCTACGCGGCCATCGTCGACTACCACCTCGGCGAGCTCGACGGTCCGGCGCGGATGCTCGATCGCGGGCTGCAGATCGACATGACCTCCTTGCCCGCGCTGCTCTACCGCGCCCAAATCGAGCTCGACCGCAAGCGCCCGAAGAGCGCGCTCGCCTTCGCCAAGCGCGCCTCGACTGCCGACCGCGAGAACGCGGTCGCCAACTACCTCATCGCCCGCTCGCTCGAAGCGCTCGGACGCGACATGGACGCCCGCGCGGCCTACCTCGAGGCGCTCGGCAAGAACCCGCGCCTCGCGCAGGCCAACATCCAGCTCGCGCTGCTGCTGGCGCGTTCGGGCTCGAAGGACGAGGCGAAGGACCGCTTGCTCGCGGTCGTCTCCGACGAGCCGGAGAACCTCGAGGCCCGCGTGGCTCTCTTCGACCTCGGCTACTGATCGCCGGCGCAGCCTCCCCGATCGCGGCCCGACCCCGCACCGGAGCGCAGCCTCCCGGGGAAACAAGGGGGGCGGGGTCGAGGGGCCCTCGGCTTGCAGCCTCGCAAGCTCGCCTGAGCTACTAACCTCGAGATTCAGCGCGCGGCAGCACGATTCCGGAGGGCCGGCCTTCGGTGCCGGCCGCGCCTCGGCCCCAATCCTCGACGGGCGCACTGCTGTGCGCCCTACCAACCTGCGACCGATCGCTTGGGTTCCGGGCGTCAGCCCGGGCTGTGCGTGTCGAAGGGACTCGGGCTTCAGTCCGGCAACTCGCAGGCGGCGCTCTCGCGTGCGCGATGGCCGTCCCCGGTTCAGCCGAGCAGCAGGCGCTTGCGCCCGGCGGCAAGCGCGTCGAGCTCGCGCTGCATCGTCGCCCGCACGTGCTCGAAGCAGCGCTCGACCACCCGGGGATCCTCGGCGGCCGTGCGCTTTTCGTGCAGCTCGATGGGCGGGAGCACCTTCATCTTGATCTTCGAGGGCAGCGGGATCGACGGCACGCCCGCCAGCGTCAACCCGAAGGGAAACGAGAGGGCAAGGGGCACGGTCTTCACCCGCATCAGGCGCTCGAGGCCGCTCAGCTTGGCGAGCCAGCGCCCGTCGTTGAGCACCAGGAAGGTCTCGTGCGCGCCCACGCTGACGACCGGGACGATGGGCACCTGGTTGCGCAGCGCGAGCCGGATGAAGCCCCGGCGCGGTCCGAAGGTGACGGTGTGGCGCTCGCGGAAGGGCTTGAGCGCGTCGAGGTCGCCGCC
>DHSB01000038.1:0-481 GCA_002408385.1 Myxococcales bacterium UBA5297 | reverse complement strand
TTGAGCGCGTCGAGGTCGCCGCCGGGCATCACGAGCAGCGGCCGGTCCGCCGTCAGCACCGCTTGGCCGGACTCGTGGCTGGCCGGCAGCCCGCCGAGCTTGGGGACCATGGTGCGCAGTCCGGGGAGCCGCAGGACGATCTTGTGGACGAGGCCGTGCAGCGGAGCCTGGGCGCCGAAGCGCCGGTGCCAGGCGACGAGAAAGGCGATGGTGTCAGGCAGGGCAGCCCCGCCGTTGTGAGTCGAGACGATGAGGCTCGCGCGGTCGGAGAGGTGCTCGGTGCCCGCGGCCTCGGCGCGGTAGTAGAGGTCGCTCAGCGCGCCGAAAAGCGGCATGAGCTGTTCGACGTAGCCCGGTTCGCGCGCGCCGAGCATCGGGTGGACGAGCCGCGGCGCGGCGCGAACAGGTGCGCGCCTGCGGGGCCGAGCCGCCGGCGCGTGGAGGGCCGGAGGCGGGCGCACCGGGCGCTCGGAGCGGACGG
>DHSB01000254.1 GCA_002408385.1 Myxococcales bacterium UBA5297 | reverse complement strand
TTTGGGATCTGCGGCAACTCACCGAGATGGCCTCACCCGCGCGTGCCTCGACTCCGAGGCTCCCGCTGGTCGCCTCTACGCCCGGGGTGACCGGTGCCCAACCCCAAGTCGCCCGAAGAGATTCAGACGAAGTCTGACGCCCATGGTCCTCTCTGAAGAGGTGGTGGCGGCGGCGGTGCGCCGGGCGCCTGGCGACCTCGACCTGTCGCGGCTGCGCAGCCTGGGGCGAATCGAGATCCGGGGCCGCGACGGTGAGGTGGAGGTCTTCACCCTGACGTCGACGAATCGGGTCGGAGAGTCGCTCGCCTCTTGGGCCTCCGCGCTCCCCCAAAGCGCATGGCATGCGCCTCGACCAGCTCGCGCGCTCCCGCGAGGCCCGGCGCTAGGATGGCCCCGTGAACGCGTTGACCCTCGACCAGCTTCTACCTCGGCTCAAGCCCTATCGCCCTCGCGTTCCTCGCTCGCTCACGGTCTCAACCACGCCCGGCGACCTTGGCGCCTCTGGACAACGCGCTTCGCCCCGTCGCGCTGTCCGGCTGCGGCCTCGTGCCGGCATCGAACCCTGGTGCAATGACCGTCGCGCGGGGCGCGCCGCTTGAGCGCGCGGTCCCGCTCGAAGACCGACCACGACCCCGCTTCCCGGCCGCCGACAGCCGAAAGCTTTCGACGAGACCTCGAGCACCCGCGGCAGACCGAAGTCCGCCGGCAACTCCCCGAGCGCGCCGATACCGAGGAGACAGGCGACCGTCGATCGAGCCTCGGGCCGATTCGGCAGCTACTCGGTCTTGAAGACGACGTGCCGCGCGTCCGCGCCACCGCCCTCTCCGGCCGCTTGCGCCTCGACGCCAAACCGAAGCCAGACTCCCGAGGGCAGGGGCGCTGACGGCGTGAAGGTCGCGTGCCGGTCGGAGACGAACCTCGCCTCACCCGCCACCAGGGTCGAGCCTGCCTGGTTGCACGACCAGCTCAACGCGTCACTTCCGGAGGGCGGCCGCTCGATGCCCGACTCGTCGCAGACCGACAGCTCGAAGCTCGTGGCGGCCTGGTCGGCCGGCTCGTTGAAGTAGACCTCGATGACGGTGCCGTCCGGCGGGTTGCCGACGCTCTTGTTCACCGGGCTGGTGATGAAGGGCGCGAACGCGAGCGGGTTCTCGACGCCCACGAGCTTGGCGGCCATGCGGATGTTGCCGGCGTCATCGCAAGCCTCCTTGGTCGCCGGATCGCTGCAGATGCTCGAGAGGTCGATGTCGAGCGCCTCGCCCAGCTCCTGGACGCTGATGACTCCGGTGAGCACGCCCTCCTCGATGGCCTTGCCGTCCTCGGAGATGACGCCGGAGGTGACGAACTCGCGGAAGACCAGCGGCACGCCCGAGGCCGTCAGGTGCACCTCGCCCGGTCCCAGCAGCAGCCAGCGGCCGCGCAGCCGGCCCGAGAGCGTCAGCGCGGTGCTGGTGTTGTTCGCCTTGGGGATCTCCGCGCCGAGGGTGGCGTCGGGAGGCGTGGTCTCCGGATCGCCCATGCCGCCGACCATCAGCGCCCGGCCGGTCTGACGCTCGGCCTGCGGATCGTCGATGGCCAGCTCGTTCATGTTGATGAGGATCGGCGGCATCGTCGACTTGAGGCTGTTGAAGAGCTGCTGGAGCTGCTCGGGATACTGGAAGTCGGCGATGGTCAGCGCGAAGGTGCGAGCGGCCACCGGCGGGAGGGCGCCTTCGTAGGCCTCGGCGGTGGTGAAGCGGGTCTCGGCGCGCGTCTCGCGCACCTGCAGGACGAAGCGGTAGTGCGTGCGGCTCTCGAGGATGCCGAAGGGGCTGAACTTCACGTCGTTGTTGGTCGCCGAGTAGGTGATGCGGCCCGGGAAGACCTCGCCCTGCTCGTTTTCGAGCCAGGCCTTCATCGTCCGCGGGTCCTCGGCGCAGCCCTTGCCGTCGGCGGAGATGGCCGCGGGGCGCGAGAGCTGGACGTGCACTACCAGGCTCTCGACCGGCACCTCGGTCGCCTCGCCGGCAGGGGAGAGCACGTCGAAGAAGAGCGCGCCGGGACACTCCTCGCGCGTCTCGCCTCCTCCGTCGGGCTTCTCGGGCTTGGGGATGCAGTCGAGCAGGTAGACGCCGGTGTCGGTGAGGCGGAACTTGCCGATCTTCGCGTCGTAGAGCGCCGGCGCGACCTCTTGGATGCGCGCGTGGTCCTGCAGCACCTGCCCGTGGTCGGAGGTGAGCACGAAGACCGTCTCCTCGAAGGCCCCGGCGGCCTTCATCGCCTTCATCGCGAGGTCCATGCGCGCGTCGGTGTGCGCGATGGCCCGTCGCAGGCCATCGGAGTGTGCGCCGCGGCGGTGCGCGATGTCGTCGGTCATCGCGAGGTTGATGATGGCAAAGCGCGGGTTGGGCACGCACTTCGAGCCGTCGGCGAGCTTGCCGAGGAAGGCCTTGAAGAAGGTCGAGAGCGCGAAGTTGTCGGCCGCCTGGGCCGTGCCCTCGAGCGCCGGGTCGACCTGCGGGACCTTGAACTCCTCGGCCTCCTTGCAGCGGCTCCAGTCGTAGGTCTCGATGAGGTCGAGCGCGGCGAGGTCGGCGCCCTTGCTCGAGGGCGAGTTGATCGAGACGGTGAAGTTGCCCAGCGGCGAGCGCTCGGCGTGCCAGTTGGAAAAGTTGCGGTGCACCGCCTGGTGCAGGGTCTCGACCTCGTCGGTGACGAACTTGCCGAAGTTGACCACCTGCGAGAGCGGGTCCTTCGTCTCGCCCGTCTCGCGCAGATAGAACTTGTTGTCGAGCAGCCCGTGGTGGCCCGACCAGGCGCCGCTGCCGATGGTGTTGTGGCTGGCGTAGGTGTTGGAGGGGAAGTTGACGATGACGCCGTTGTCGAACCAGGCGCCGTTCTCCCTGAACCAGCGGTAGATCGGCAGCGGCTCGTCGCTCTCGAGCATGTGGGCGAGCTCGCTGTTGGTCAGCGCGTCGTTGACGATGATGACCGCGCGGCTCGCGCGCGCGTTCGGGCCCTCGAGGATCTCCTCGAGGACGTGGCCGTCCTGGCGCTTCAGGTACACGTCGTGGCTGTAGTGGCCGGTGGCGTCGACGCCGAAAGTCTTCTCGAACCCGAGCAGCCGCGCCAGCGTCGGCGCGATGTCCACGCTGGCCGGCACCTGCTCGAAGCGGACGTCCTTCTTGATGCCCGCGCCCGCGAAGGCGAGCACGCCGCGCGAGGAGAGCGCGTTGAGAAAGCCGTGCGCCGAGACGTGCTCGCCGAGCGGGTAGAGCGCGTAGGGCTTGAACTCGATCATCAGGTCGGGCGCGCGCGGGCTGTCGAAGAAGGCCGCGATGCGCTCGTAGGCCCGCGGGTAGCTCATCTTCTCTGCCGGCACGAAGGTCATCCGCGGATCGGAGGGGCCGCTGTAGCCCGGGTCCTGCTCGCGGTAGTCGGTCGACTTGGGGTTCGAGCCCGCCTCGAGCTCCTCGTCGAGGCGCGCGAAGGCCTTGTCGTCCTGGTTGGCGAGCGGATTCTCTCCTTCGGTGGAGACCAACTCGTAGGTGTAGCCGCTGCGCTCCTGGCGGCGCGCGAACTTGACGACGCCGCGCCTGGAGTGGGCCTCGTAGAGCCCTTCGCGAAAGGCCATGACCATCTCGACGTTGTCCAGGCCGAGCAGGGCGGCGATGGCCTTGTCGGCGTTGGCGCTCTCGCAGGAGTTGATGTCCTGGTGCTCCACCGTCGGCGCCCAGACGTCGAGGTCCTCGAAGCTGGCGCAGGCCAGCACCAGGCCGAGGAGGGTGGCGCCGGCTATCAGCACGCGCGCGAGGGTACGAGGGCGGGGCTTCGATGCGGTCATGGCTGCCGTTCCTCGAGGTCGGCGCTCGCTCCGGGAGGGCTCGAACTGCCGTCCTTCGACTACGGGAAATGACGCGGCGTCGCGCCTCGGGCGAGCCGCGGCGGGGCGCTAAAAGGCCTTGAAGTAGGTCGCCATGTCGAGGGCGACGGTGTGGGTGACGATGGCCCGATTCCTGCCGGCTATCGACTGCTCGTAGGCGAGCGTCGCCTCGAACGGCACCTGCGTCTTGCCGGCCTGCAGCCAGGAGAGGGTCGAGAAGGTGATGCCCGCCTCGAGCAGGTGGTTCTTGCCGTCGGTCAGATCCATCAGCGACTCGTAGCCCAGGCCCCGGTTGCCGCGGATCTCGTCGCGCTGCTTGTCGAAGTACTTGTAGCGCAGGTACGGCGTCAGCCACGGCAGCGGGCGCCAGGCCGCGGCGGCCTCGACCTCGAACGAGTCGCCGAGGTCGCGCCAAACCTCCTCCTTGTTGTCCTCGCTGGTAATCGGCAGATCGGCGGCCATCTGCACGCGCCGCACCTGCTTGTCGGGGAGCTGCAGGTTGTAGCGGAGCGTCAGGTTCAGCCGCACGTCCCGGTGTGGCAGCAAGTCGTTCTGCCAGCCGAACCCGGCCGCCCAGCAGCCCGCGCCCAGGCCGATGGCGAGGATGTTGTCCGGGTCGCTGATGTCGCCGGTCGGGGCGCGCACGCCGGCCTGCAGCGAGGTGTGCCAGGGGCCGAGCTCGACGACGCGGTACTTGGCCCCCAGCTCGAGGTCGCCCAGGCCGTGCGTCTTGAAGCTGTCGAGCGGCGCGTAGCCGTAGTCCTCCTCGAGGATGCGCTTGACGTCCTTGACCTCGAGCGGATCGAGAGGCTTGGTCGAGGGGTCTTTGTCGTGGTCGAGCGGCAGGTAGGCGGCGTCGTCCTCCTTGATCTTGCCGTCGCCCGGGTTGCGGCCGATGTCGCCGGGGTCCATCGACAGGGTGCCGAGGCTGTTGACTGCGCGGACGTAGGGGACGATCAGGCCGACCGTCAGCCGGTCGGTCACTCCGTATTCGGCGGCGAAGACGATGGCCTGGATCATCGCGTCGCTGCGGATGTGGCTGCGACCGACGCTCAGGCTGCCGTCGGACATGCCGTAGACGCGCTCGAGCTGTCCGAGGTCGGTGAAGACCTGGTTGTCGAGCTCCACGTCGTCGAGGTCGTGCGTGAGCTGCTCGCGCTCGCCGTCGCTGCTCCAGCGCTCGTTGAAGGCGGCGACCATCGGTCGCACGTGCAGGCGAAAGACACCGCCGGGCAGCGTCTCGGCCGAGTCGGCGGCGGCCGGCGGGGCCGAGAGGAGGACGCCGAGCGCGGCGAGGGCGACCGCGAGGCCGCTGTTTCGGAGGCGCAAGGCGGCGGGGACGGGCCAGTGCATCGAATGCCTCGCAGTTGACAATGGGCCGAAGGGCGTATCTTAGGCGGCCGGTTTTTGGAGGGTCAACGCGAGGAGCCGCCGGTCTGGCACCGGAAGGTTTCCGCAAACGCCCGCGCACGAAAACCCCGGTCCGGCAGCGGCCCGCGTCGCGGTGGACCGACTCCGCTGAGCTACCATGCGCCGCCTCGAACGAGAGGCCGGCGCCGGGAAGCGCGACGAGAGCACCGCAGTTCAGGGACCAACCAGCATGGAACAGCTCCCATCCAATCAGCGGCCTGCTCTCGAGCTGCTCGCCCCCGCCGGCGACCGGGCCTGTCTCGAGGCGGCCCTCGAGGCCGGGGCCGACGCGGTTTTCCTTGGCCTGACCTCGCTCAACGCCCGGCGGCGCGCCCGAAACTTCTCCGAGCAGGAGCTCGCCCAGGCCTGCGCGCTCGCGCACGGGCAGGGCCGTCGCATCTACCTCACCTTGAACATCGACCTTGCCCAGGACGAGCTGTCGCAGGCCGCGCGCATGCTCGAGCTGGCGAGCCGGCTGAAGGTCGATGCCGTGCTGCTGCGCGATCCGGCGCTGCTCGCGCTCAAGCCCCATTTCCCGGAGCTCGAGTACCACCTGAGCACCCAGGCTTGTGTCGCCAACAGCGCCGACGTCGAGGCAGCGCGCGAGCTGGGCGCGCGCCGGGTCGTACTCGCGCGCGAGATGACGCTCGCGGAGATAGCCACCGCATCGAGCGTCGCCGAGGTCGAGACCGAGGTCTTCGTCCACGGCGCGCTCTGCTTCTGCGTCTCGGGCCGTTGCCTGCTGTCGAGCTGGGTCGGCGGGCGCAGCGGCAATCGCGGCGCGTGCACCGGACCCTGTCGCGTCCCCTGGACGCTCGACGGCAGGCCCGGCGGGACGCCCTTCTCGATGCACGACCTGTCGCTCGCCACGCGAGTCGACGAGCTCCGGGCCGCGGGCGTCCGGGCTCTGAAGCTCGAGGGGCGGATGAAGAACCCGACCTGGGTGCGCGCCTCGGTCACGCTGCTGCGCAAGGCGATCGACGGGACCGCGCCGCTCGAAGAGCTCGCGCGCGAGGCCCAGCGGCGCGGCGCGACGCCGGGCCGAAAGCTGACGTCCGGCTATCTGGACGACAAGCGCGACGGGCTGGTGGAGGTCACCGAGCCGGAGGCCGAGGAGGTCGGGGCCGGGCCAAAGGATGTGGGCGCCGCCGACCGGGCGCCGCTTCGCGCCGGCGTGGTGGCGCTGCTGGGCGAGCTCGAGATCGCCGTCGCTCCCGAGAGCCCGCGCCCCGACCGCGTTCGGCTTTCCGCCGATCAGGCCTCTGGTGTGCTCGAAAGGCTCCGTCCGCGAGGCGGCGCCATCGTCGAAGGGCTCGACGCCGAAGGTCTCGAGCGGCTGGTCGCGGCGCACCCGGGCATTCCCCTCGTCGCGGCCCTGCCGGGCGTCTTCTTCGAGGAGGACCGGGCGGAGGGCGAGTCGCTGGTCGCGGCGGCGACCGCGCGCGGAGCCGCGGTCGAGGTGAACACGTGGGGAGGCTGGCAGCTCGCCCGGCGCGTCGGCGCGCGGATCGTCGGCGGTCCGGGCCTGGCGATCCTCAACGCCCTCGCTGCCGACGAGCTCGCGCGGCGCGGCTTTGAGGAGGCGACCGTCTCGGTCGAGGCGGACGCGCTCAAGATCGAGGCGTTGCTGCGGCGGGCCCGGCTGCCTTGCTCGATCGTGGTCTTCGGCCGCCCGGCGCTGATGACGACGCGCGCGGAGCTTCCTGCGGCTGTGGTCGGGGCCGAGGTCGCGGACCGATTCGGGGCGCGGCTCAGGACGAGGCGCGCAGGGGCGCTGTGGGAGCTTCGTCCGGTGGACCCGTTCGATCTGCGCGGGCAGCGCCTTCCCCGGGAGGCGGCGCACCTCGTCGTCGATCTCGTGGGCTCGCCGGATCCGATGTCCGAGTGGAACGAGCGCGCCGGCCAGAGCTCGCGCTTCAACTTCGACCGCCTGCTCGCGTGACGGGCCTGCATCGAACCTGAAGCGCGATCGGGCTGGCGCGCGGCTCTCGGTTCGCCTCGGCTCTACGCGCCCTTGCCGAGAGCCCTGCGGACCGAGCGCAGCCACTCCGGCTTCCAGACTGCGCGGGCGTAGACCGCGGCCATGACCAACAGGCAGACGACGCCGAGCACGACGTAGGCGCGCACCATCTGGCTCTCGGTCCAGCCGAAGGTCTCGGTGAGCTTGCTCGCGTCGCTCAGCCCGGCGAGCTCGTGCGTGCCGTAGGCGATGCGATCCGAGTCGTGGCGCGCCGCCCACCACCCCTCGAAGACGTCCATGAAGGAGACCGCGCCGATGACGAGAAAGCCCCAGCGCAGGTGATGGCGCCGCAGCTTGCTCTCGGCCGGCGCGAAGAAGGTGAGGATCAGCGCCGTACCGAACACGAGGCAGCCCGCGTCGCCGCCGAAGATGAAGAAGGCGCGCGCGCTGGGGATGCTCAGCACGAAGGTGCAGACGAGCTGTAGCAGGAGCAGCGCGCCCGCGGCGGCGATGAGCGGCCGGCTCTTCGCGTTCCAGGCCCTGTGCCCGAAGTAGACCAGCGGGGCGGCCAGCATCGCGGTGTTGATGATGGAGCGGTTGTCGGCGACCGGCGTGAACCAGGGCAGCGGGACGGCGTGGAAGCCGCAGAACCACGCGGCGACCGAGTGCCCGAGCTCGTGGACCCACATCGAGAAGAAGATGCGCCCGAGTGAGCGCCCGCTGCTGGTGTGCATCAGCAGCCAGGCGCCGAGGAGCGCGGCGGGAATGGCGATGAGGCGCAGCGTGTCCTCGAGCGCTTTCTCTGAGCCTGGGTCGTGGAACAGCGCTTCGTCCGAGACGGGAAAGGCCGCGGGTGGAGCGAAAGGGCCGTCATCCTGGGGCGACGCTGGTGGGCCGTAGTAGGGCGGCGGCGCGAATCTGTCGAGGTCTTGCGGCGCGAAGGTCCCTTGGTTCTGCGGCGGCGGGAAGGCTTGCGGCGGGGGGAACGGGTCGGGATACGCCGGGGGCAATGGAGGCTGCGGGCCGGCCGGCTTGTCGACGGAGGGGGCCATCTGCCGCTGTGCGACGGCGCGGGCCTCCGCCTTGGCATAGATGACCCCGCAGCGTGGACAGACGTGGCCGCCGACTCGAAGCGCCCTGCAGCGCGGGTTTGGGCAGAGGGAGTTGGTCAACGCGAGGCCCCAGCCGCACTCGGGTCGCCAGTTCCGACGGCGCAGCCAGACAAGAAGGTCGAGTCGTTGCCCACCGACAAAGTATGGCGGGGCACCTTGGCCATAGTCGAATGCCTGGCGAGCCGCACGAGCCAAGCAGGTATCAGAGCGGCCCCGACGTCTCCTGCAGCGCCTGGGGGGAGGCGGCTCTCGCGTCGAGCGGCTCGTCGCCGATCAGCTTCACCCGAGAAGGCGGACATCGCGCCCAATCCCTCGCGGACCTGCGCGCGCGAGTCGCTGCGTTGGGCAGGGGCTTGTTGTCGAGCGCCGGTCCGCGCGCAGAGCCTGTTGGATTGTGTCCCTGCGGTGGGCGTGCGTAGCCGCGAGACGAGCACTCCCGGTCGCCCCCCCCCCGCGGCATTTCCGCGAGGGC
>DHSB01000122.1:4193-4352 GCA_002408385.1 Myxococcales bacterium UBA5297 | reverse complement strand
CGGAACGCTGGGCTTCGGCCAGGCCGACTTCGCTGCGCCGCCTCCGCCCTCTGCGCCCGAGAGCCCCCTTGCTTTTGGCGAGGCCGACTCCGGCGCGCCTCCTCCGGGCGGCACGCTCGCCTTCGGAGATGTCGATTTCGCCGCGCCCCCGCCGGCTCC
>DHSB01000122.1:0-3905 GCA_002408385.1 Myxococcales bacterium UBA5297 | reverse complement strand
GGGGGGGGGCCCCCCCCGGGCCCCCCCCCCCCCGCCCCGCCGCCGCCGGCCACGGAGGGCTCGGGCCTCGATTTCGGGGGCATCGACTTCGGCTCGCCCCCTCCGGCCGCCCCAGCGCCGAGCGGCCCGGCGATGGACTTCGGGGCGCCGCCAGCGCCGGCAGGGGCGGGTCTCGACTTTGGCGGGGTCGACTTCGGCGCTCCTCCGGCCCCGCCGCCCGCGGCCGACCCGGGCATGAGCTTCGGCGCGCCGCCGCCGGCGACCAGCGCGCCGGGAGGCGAGCTCGACTTTCTCAGCTTCGACGCGCCCGCCCCCCCGCCGGCAGCGGCCCCGTCTGCCGACTCCTTCGAGTTCGACCCGATGGCGCCCCCCGGCGGCGATGACCTCGAGGCCGACCTGTCGGCGCCGATGCCCGGCAGCTCCGCCCCGGCCGCAGCACCGGGTGCGGAGAACGACCTCGAGCTTCTCGACTTCATCGACGAGGCAGGCGCCACCGCGGGGCCGGCGACGGCCGGGCGCAGGCCTCGCCGCGGCGCGGAGCGCTACCAGATCCGCCGCAAGAGCGGGAAGGTGTTCGGGCCGTTCGATCAGGCGGCGGTCGTCAAGATGCTCGGCGAGGGCCAGCTCCTCGGCAACGAGGACGTGACGACCGACGGCGAGAGCTGGCTGCCCATCGGCTCGGTGCCCACGTTCGCCGAGGCGATCCAGAAGCTGATGGAGAGCCCGGGAGGCCTGCCCGGCCTGGCCGCCGGAGCCATGGCCGAAGCGCCGGCCGAGAGCAGCGAAGAGGCGCTCGAGCGCATCAAGGCGCTCTATGGCGATCGCATGGCCGCCATCGCGATCGTCGACACGCAGGCGGCCTCGCGGAAGTTTCGCAGGAAGCTGCCACTCATCGTCGGCGCCGCGCTCCTGCTCGCCGTCATCGGCACCGGCATCTACCTCGGGTTCACCCCGTACGGCTTCTTCGGCATGCGCCGGCTGTTCCCCAAGACCCTGACCCCGGGGACCGCGGCCTATGCCAAGTTCCAGGAGGCGTCCAAGGCGCTCGGCGAGGACACCTTCGAGGGCTACAAGCGCGTGCTGTCCGATGCCGAGAGCCTGCTCGCCGAAAACGACGCGGTCATCGAGTCGCGCGCGCTGTTCGCCCAGGCGGTCTTCTACCTGAAGCGCCGCTACTTCGCGGCCGATGACAAGCTGCCCAAGGCCAAGCTCTACCTCGACGAGCTTGTCCTCGCCGCCAAGGACAAGCCCGAGGTGATCAAGGCGCGCGCGGGCTTCCACCTGCTCAAGGGCGAGGAGGCGCAGATCCGCGCTCAGCTCGAGTCGGCGGCCTCGCGCAAGGACGACCCGGAGTTTCTCTTCCTGCTGGCCGAGAGCTACTACCGCGAGCGCAACGTCAAGCCGGCGGCCGAGGCGCTCAACAAGGCGCTCACCAACGACGAGAAGAGCGCCAAGGCGCTCCACGGGCTCGGCCTGCTCAAGACGTTCGCGAAGCCGGCCGACTACAACGGCGCGCTCGACTTTTTCCAGAGGGCGCTCGACGCGAACCCGCGCCACCTCGCCTCGGCCGTCGAGATCGCCGCCATCCTCGTGCAGAAGCTCGACCAGCCGGACAAGGCGAGCTCGCACCTGCAGAAGACGCTCACCGAGGAGGCCAAGAACCTGCTGTCGCCCTCGGACCTGGCGCGCGCCCATTACCTGATGGGCATGGTCCACGCCGCCCGGCACGAGGCCGAGCCCGCGCAGAAGGAGTTCGAGGCCGCGCTTCGGGTCTACCCCGACTCCGCGCCGGCCAAGGCCGCCTTTGGCCGCTACCTGCTCAAGAGGCGCGAATACGACAAGGCGCTCGAGTTGTTCGACGCCGCCTTCGCCACCGACGACAGCGAGATCGACTACCTCGACGGCCTGGTGCGCTCGATGGTCGGCGCCTCGAAGCTGCACACGGCCGCCAAGACCCTGTCCGACGCGAGCGGCAAGCACCCTGGCAGCCCGCGCATCGCCTTCCTGCAGGGCCGGGTCGCCGACGAGATCGACAAGGGCGAGGAGGCCGAGCGCAACTACAGGCGCGCCATCAGCGGCGACGCGACCTACTGGGAGCCCTCGTACTACCTCGGCCGCTTCAACCTGAAGCGCAAGCGGCTCGACGAAGCGAAGGTCGCTTTCAGCGAGGCGCTGCAGAAGGCCCCGGGCAGGCCCGAGCCGCACGTCGGCATGGGCAACTACCTGCTGGCCGCCGGCACCGTCGACGAGGCCAAGAAGGAGTTCCTCGCCGCGCTCGAGATCGATCGCGAGTACGCACCGGGGCACTTTGGCCTGGCCGAGGTGCTGTTTGTCGAGAACGCCTTCGAGGATGCGAAGAAGGAGTACGAGACGGTCCTCGCGCTCGACTCGACGCTGGCGGGCGCCTACACCCGGTACGCGACCCTGCTGTGGCGGCTCGAGGACCGCGAGGGCGCGGTCGCCGCGTTCGAGAAGGCCAAGAGCGCCGACCCGAAGGACCTGGAGGCGATCTGGCAGCTCGGCGCGGTCTACTTCGAGCTCGAGAAGTACAACGACGCGGTCAAGAACGTCGAGGCCGCGCTCACGATCGACCCGGCGCACGCCGACTCGTATTTCTACAAGGCGCGCATCCACTACGTGCGCCACGAGAACACGCAGGGCATCGAGGCGATGAAAGCCGCGCTCGAGCGCGCGTCGATGAGGCCGCACTACTACTACTGGATGGGCAACATCCTCTATCAGGCCCAGCGCTTCGGCGAGGCGTTTGAGAACTGGCAGCAGGCCATCAAGCTGGACGCCAACTACGCCGACGCGCTCGAGGCGGTCGCCAAGGGCCACCAGGAGCAGACGAACCACACCGAGGCGATCACCTTCTACGAGAAGACGCTGCAGGTCGACCCCGAGCGCAAGCGGCTCATCTTCAACATCGCCGAGAGCTACTTCGCGATGAACCAGTTCGACAAGGCCATCTCCAAGTATCAGGAGGCGCTCAAGGCCGACCCGACGCTGGTCGGCGCGTACTTCAAGATTGGCCGCTGCTACAACGAGAAGGGCCGGCTCAACGACGCGGTCGTCTGGTACCAGCGGGCGGTCAAGAACGATCCGGAGGCCAAGGAGGTCTGGCGCTTCCTCGGCTACGCCTACAAGGAGCGAGGCAAGAACGGCGACGCGACCACGGCGTTCGAGAAGTACGTCGAGCTCAATCGCGACGCCGGCGACGTGCCCGACATCCTCAACGAAATCTACGACCTGAAGAACGACAGGTAGGGCGGCGCGCCAGCGCGGTCACGAGAGGCGAGGGGCGCCCGAGAGTCACCCGGCAGACTGTCGGCAGCTTCCCGGGGAGACTCGCGAGTCACCCGGCGGTCGTCTGCCGACCGCCGGCAACTCTTCGCAGTCGACCGGCAGGCGGTTGGCAACCGCCTTCGCGTCCTCCGGAGTCGACCGCGGGCAGGGAACGACCGCCTTTCGAGTCTACGGGCTCGAAAAGAGCCCATCCCCAGCTCGTTTTCGACTCTTCGGAGTCAAGAGGCGGTCGCCCGCCACTGCTTTTCGACTCCGCGGAGTCGAAAGCCGGTCGGTGGCCAGCATCCGGGCGACTCTTCGGACTTGCCGACCGGGCGCCTGGCCGAGCAGGTCCCTCTGCAGACTCTCGACCCGCCCGACTAGCTCGAGCCTTCGTCACCGAAGTCGAGCAGCTCGTCTAACCGGTCGAGCTCGCTTCCGAGCGAGCCGGCGAGCAGCGCCTCTTCGTCCCAGGCCAAGTCGTCGAAGAGGTACTCCGCAAGCTCCGCAGAGAGCGACAGCTCCTCGAACGGCTCAAAAGCCTCGACGCGGGCCGCTGCGTTGGGGTCAGGCGGCGCGGGGGCGCGCACCAGGCCGAAGAGCGCGAGCGCGGTGGCCCC
>DHSB01000076.1:73111-127495 GCA_002408385.1 Myxococcales bacterium UBA5297 | reverse complement strand
GACCGCGACGCCGTGCCGGGCTCGGCCCGCGAGCGGCCGCCCGGCGCTTCGCCTCATCTACAGGGAGCCCGAAGGCCACGCGATCACCCAAGCCCACGTTCGCCTACACGGCCCGCGAGGAGCTGAGAAAATCCCTTTCCGAGCTTGTGGACTGGCCAACGTTTCCTGCTAGTATCCGCGCCGCCATGCCCCACCCCCTCGTCGTTGGAATCGCCGGCGGAACTGCTTCTGGAAAGACCACTGTTGCCCGGAAAATTTGCGACCGGCTGAAGGACTGTCGGCTCTCCTTCATCGACCAGGACTCGTACTACCGGGACCTGTCGGACATGAGCTTCGAGGAGCGGCTGCTGGTCAACTTCGACCACCCGGACGCCTTCGACACCGACCTGCTCGTCGAGCACCTGCGTGAGCTGAAGGCTGGCCACCGGATCCAGAAGCCCAGGTACAGCTTCGTCAACTGCGTGCGCGAGAAGGAGACGATCCCGGTCGAGCCCGGCGACGCCATCGTCATCGAGGGCATCCTGGTGCTCGGCATCGAGGCGGTCCGCAAGGAGCTCGACGTGCGCATCTTCGTCGACGCCGACGGCGACGTGCGCATCGTCCGCAGGCTCACCCGCGACATCAAGGAGCGGGGCCGCGACTTCGATGCCATCGTGAACCAGTACTTCAAGTCGGTGCGCCCGATGCACTACGGCTTCGTCGAGCCCTCCAAGCGCTGGGCCGACATCATCATTCCCCACGGCGGCAACAACGACGTCTCCATTGACATGGTCGTCGGCGCCATCCGGCAGCGGCTCCCGAAGTAGGACGCGCGCGCATCATCGCCGCTGGCGGCGCCCGGCCGCCTGCAGCAGCGCTCACTCCAGCAGCTCGAAGCAGGATCCAGCCAGAAGCTCGCAGGCGAGAGCGGCGAATCGACCGAGCCACCCCGCGCAGTCGTCTCCGATGCCCGCGCGCTCTCGCGGCCCGAACTGGATGGCGTGCCCTCCGGGCGAGGAAGCACGGCCGGGGCTCGGAGGGCCACGATGACAAGGGCTCCAACTCCCAAGCCGGCCGAGTCGGAACCAAGCCGACTCCGGGATGTCGGGGCGGCCGGCAGGCCAAAGGCGTCAGACTTCAGGCTTCAGACTCTTGCCAATCTGGTCAGGCTCTGCCGGATGGGTCCCCAAGCCCCCTCGGCACCCGCGCCCCGCCGGCAGCGCGCGGCGCTGGGGTTTGCGGATAGGCTTTCTGATCGATCGGACAACGGAGGTGCATAGACCATGAGCGGCGCGAAGTCGGGCGTATCCCGCGAACGGCTGCAGCAGATCGCCACCCGCAAGCTCACCGCGCTCGGCATCCCGGTTCAGCTCGCGCCCGATGGCCAGAGGCTCCAGGGCGCGCTCAGCTTTGCGCCCGGCCGCGTGGTCAATCCCCTCAACAACGCGCCGGTGACCACGGCGCGCTTCTCGGTGGTGGGCCACGACAAGCTGCAGTTTCTCGACCCGCCCCTCGCCGCGCTGCCGCCGCTCGAGTTCTACGACCTCGACCGCGCCGCGGCGGTCCAGGACCGGCTCGCGGTTGCGCTCAAGGTGCGCCTGGGCTACCTGCGCGATGTCGCCGGGCGCCTGCAGCCGCTCGGCCTGGTCCCCAAGGCCGATCCGAAGCGCCTCATCATCGTCGCCGAGGTGAAGACGGTCGAGCACACCTTCGAGCTGCACGGCGGGCCCGACGGCATCCGGGTCGGGCGCGTCGCGCCGCGCCACGGCACCCCCTTCGCCGTCAGCCCCGACTCACCGGCGCTGCGGCTCGAGGACTACCCGAGCCTGACCGACCTCGAGCTCTATCTGTCGGACGCGTTTGCGCGGATGCGGCCGGCGCCGCTCGCGCAGGCCCCGGCGCCCGCCGAACAGCCCGCCAGGCTCCATCCGTTGCCGCCGGAGCCCGAGGCGCTGACCGTCTCTCTGCTCGCGCGCTTCGGCCCCGAGGCGCTCATCGGGCTCGACGCCACCGGCAGGCTCGAGGTGCACCAGGACTTCGACCTGGGCGGCACCCGCTATCGCTTCACCGCGACGCACGAGCGCGGCAGCTCGTTTCACGGCCGGCTCGCGAGCCACCGCGGCGAGCGCTGGGTCGACCGTTTCGATCTGGCGCGGTTCCCGGGCATCTTCGAGCTGGTCGCGATGGTGCTCGAGGTCGAGCCGACGCTACCGGCGGCCGCGCCCGCGGCGACCGAGTACGGCGCGGCGGCCCCTTTGCCGCAGCACCTCGTGCCGCACCCCGGCGAGATCTGGGTCATGAACGTGCTGCTCGAGCGCGAGGAGCCCGAGGAGATCCGCTACGTCTGCGTCGACGTGAACGGCAACCCGTACGGCGCGGCGCGCGTGCTGCCGCGGCGCGAGTTCGAGGCGGTCTTCGCCCGCCATGGCTCGGGGTGGCGCCTGCTCATCGTGATCGATCAGGTCCAGGGCCAGACGGTGGTCTACCGGCAGCTCGACGCCCATCGCCAGCCGAGCAGCGCGCCCAACTCCCTGCGGATAGACAACCTGGTCGCGAACTTCGTGCCCGAGGCTTCGGACTACTGAAGAGGTGTCGAAGAATCCTTCGAGCGCCAACCGGTCAGCCGGAGTGCCAGCCTTCGTGCCTGCGGCCCGGCGTCTTGGGGGACCGGATACGAGCGCCTCTCGACTCCGCCTCCCGATTGTCGAGAGTCGGAGCCTTGGCGGCGCCGGCCTCGGCGCCCAGGCCTCGCGTGAACGCAGGGCAAGGGGCCGGGCGGGCCCATCCGTCGCCCGGGGGCTCTGCTAGGCTGTCGCCTTCTCGACGAGCTCTTTTCCGAGGACCTTTCCCCATGCCGCTCGTTCCGGTCAACGCCCAGCCGGTCCGCCAACCGAACCAGGTCACGCCGACCGAGATCTTCGAGGCCCTGCGCGCCAGCGTCCTCGGTCAGGACGAGGTGCTGCGGCCGGTCGCGCTCGCCATCCACAAGCACACCACCGGCGCGGTGCCGGGCAACCTGTTGCTGGTCGGCAACTCGGGCACCGGCAAGACGACCATCATGCGCGCGGTCCAGCGGCTGTTTCGCGAGCGGCCCGAGTACGCGGCCTTCCGCGCGATGGCGGTGATCAACGCCAACCTGCTCGTCGACGCCGAGCGGCTCGAGTTCCGGCCCGACCGGCTGCTCGCCGCGGTCGAGGGGCGCGCCCGCGCGGAGATTGGCCACACGCCGAGCGCCGAGGAGCTCGAGCGCACGATGGCCCGGGCGACGGTCTGCATCGACGAGATCGACAAGATGTCCGCCAAGCTCGCCGGCAAGGCGAACCCCATCGGCATCGCGCTGCAGCAGGGGTTGCTGACGCTGATGGAGGGCAGCCTCGTGCCCATCCGCTGCCGGGTGCGCGCCGGCGAGCGCGAGGAGCTGCGCACGCTCGAGATCGACACGCGCCGGATGATGTTCATCTGCGGCGGCGCGTTCGAGGGCTTGTACGAGCAGGTCTACGCGCGGGTGATAGCCCCGGGCAGCGGCGTGAAGCTGCGCTCGACGATGGTGCAGTCGGCCGACGGGAACCTGCGCTTCGAGACCCGCTTCGCGCTCGGGGAGTTCTTCCGCATGGAGGACCTCTTCGAGTACGGGATGGTGCCGCAGTTCGCCTCGCGCTTCGAGAGCGTGCTGCTGCTGGCCGAGCTGACGCTCCCGGTGCTGCAGCAGATCCTGCGCGAGGCGCCCGAGTCGCCCTTCCGGCGCTCGCAGGCCTACTTCGCCGCTCAGGGCATCGCGCTGGAGATCGATGCGGAGGCCGCCGCGCTCATCGCCGAGCAGGCCGATCGCAGCGCGCGGATGGGCGCGCGGGCCCTGCGCACGGTCTTCTCCCGGGTCGTCGCGCCGCTCGAGTTCGACCCCTGGGGCTCAGGGGCGCTCCAGCCGAACGAGCGGGGCGGCTTCAACCTCTTGATCACCGGGGCGATGGTGCGGGCCGCCCTGCAGGCCGCGGCGTCGAAGTAGGCCTTCGGCCTAATCAAAGCGCGAGCGGCTACTCGGTCTCCGCTTTGGCCGCCGGGAGGGTGATGGCGAAGGTGCTGCCCACGCCAGGCTTGCTGTCGCAGTCGATCGTCCCTCCGTGCTGCTCGACGAGCTGGTGGGCGACGTAGAGCCCGAGCCCGAGCCCCGGCTGCCGGGCGGCCACGTCGGTGGTGGCGTGGTAGAAGCGGTCGAAGAGCTTCTGGCAGACCTGGGGCGGCAAGCCCGTGCCGTGGTCGATCACCGCGAGGCGCACCTGGTCCTCGCCGCCGGTGATCTCCACCTCCACGCTCGAGGTCTCGGGCGTGTACCTGACCGCGTTGTCCAGGAGGTTGGCGAGCACCTGCTCGATGCGCACCGGGTCGGCGCGGACCAAGGTCGGCCCGCGACGCACCTTCAGCGTGATCGCCCGCTGCTGTGCCTGCTGCTGGAAGTCGTCGACTATCGAAGCGGCGAGCGCCGCCAGATCGATCGCCCGCGGCTCGAGCACCAGCGTGCCCTGCTCCAGGCGCGAGACGTCGAGCAGCGTCCCGACGAGCTCGGTGAGGCGCCGGACCTGGCGCTGCATCCGCTCGAGCGTCCCGCTCTCGAGAAGCTCGCCTCTGCTCGCTCGGCGCAGGGCCCGCTGAAGGATGAGGCTGAGCGGGGTGAGCGGGGTGCGCAGCTCGTGGGAGGCGACGCTCATGAACTCACTGCGCAGCCGGTCGAGCTCGGCGCGCCCGGTGATGTCCTGGAAGGCGAGGAGCACGGTGCGCGCGCCGTTCTGCAGCCGCGCCGCATTGACGAGCAGGGTGACTCGGCTGCCGTCCCGGCGCTCGGTCCTCACCTCGAGCCCCTCGACAGGCTCCCCGTGGTGCCAGAGGCGGTCGAAAGGACCGTTCGGCTCGTCGAGCGGACACCCGTCGGCTCGTCGCGCCGCAAACTGCAGGGAGGTGTGCTCCTTGCCGAGCAGGGTCTTCGCTTCGACTCCCAGGATCCGCTCGCCGGCCGGGTTGAGCAGGCGGAGCCTGCCGCGCTCGTCGAACAGCGCCACTCCGTCGGGCAGGGCGGCGACGATGTTGGCAAGGTGGCGCTCGCTGAGGCGCAGCGCGTGTTCGTAGCGCTTCTGCTCGGTCACGTCCCGGCCGAGCACGACGAGCCCCTTGCGGCCGCCGTCGGGCGCGAAGAGGGGCACCTTGATGACGTCGTAGACCTTCACCACGCCGTTGGGCTTGGAGATGACCTCGTCGCCGCGCGAGTAGCGGCCGGCCCGCCAGGCGGCCTCGTCGCTCACCTCGCAGGCGTAGAAGGGCTCGGTGAAGAACGGGCTGTACTTGGCCAGCTCCGAGTCGGTCTTGCCGCGGTAGTCGACCCCGCGCAGCTCGAAGAGCTCGAGGTCCGCCTCGTTCGCCTCCAGCCAGCGGCCCTTGCCGTCCTTGAAGCAGATGATGTCGGGGGTGGCGTTGATCAGGGCGCGCAGCCGCTCCTCGCTCTCGCGCAAGGCCCGCTCGGCCGCGACCGCGGCCTGCACCTTGTCGGTCAGGAAGCGCTCGAGCCGTTCGCATTCGGCGGTCTTGCGCTCGAGCTTCTCGCCCGCCGCGCCGACCGACTCGGCGCAGTGGACCTGAGCGCTGATGTCGGCGAGCAGGCAGCGCTCGAGCCGCTGTCCGCCTTGGTCTTCAGCCAGGCTCTGCTCGCGAATCCAGTGGACCTCGCCGGCGCGGGTGACCAGCCGGTACTCGAGCTCGAGCGGATGCCGACCGGAACGCGATTCGAGCGCTTGCCGGACCCGAGCGCGATCGGCCTCGTGGACGAGCGAGCCGAAGTCGGCCCCGCCAATCTCTTCGGGTGACAGGCCCAGAAGCTCGACGGCGCCCGCGGCCGCGTGCAGCTTCCAGCCCGCGGCCGGGGGCCGACGGGAGAGGACGATGAGCCGGGCGTGCTCGAGCAGGGGCTCGGGAACGCACGCGGCCGAGCCCGGCGAATCGGGAGGGCCGCCCGAGCGCTCACTCGTCCGCCGGTCGTCGCCTCGGTCCTTCACGAGTTGACGATGGGCACTGGCGCTGGGGCAGACAGCAGGCGGACGAGAACCTCGCTCGGACACAGCCCGCGGGCTTCGCCCGGAACCCAAGCGATCGGTCGCAGGATGGTAGGGGCGCGATAGGGATGCGCCCGTCCTGGAATCGAGTCGAGGCGCGGGCGATACGAGGGGGCCCGGCGGCGGGCACGAAGGCCGGCCCTTCGAAAATCGTGCTGCCGCGCGACGAAGAAGCAGAAAGGCGGCAGCGCGGGGACCAATGCCTCGCGGTTGCCGCCTTCTGCCGGCTCGATGCTCGGTGGTCTAGCCGCCCAGGTACTCTTCGCCCTCGAGCAGGCCGTTCTCGTGCCAGGTGCGCCACCAGCCGGTGGGGGTGCCGTTGCTGTAGTAGCCCTCTTCGGCCTTCACGCCGTTCGCGAACCAATGCGTCCACCAGCCGGTGGGCTGACCGCCGGTGTAGTAGCCCTGCCACTCCTTCATGCCGTTGGGGTACCAGGTGGTCCACCAGCCGCTACGCACTC
Source organism: Myxococcales bacterium UBA5297 (assembly GCA_002408385.1). Classification (GTDB taxonomy): domain Bacteria; phylum Myxococcota; class Myxococcia; order Myxococcales; family UBA5297; genus UBA10939. The sequence goes on along the minus strand of DHSB01000076.1, from coordinate 120,960 downwards.
CGCTTTGATAGAAGCCTTCCTCGGCCTTCAGTCCGTTGGGGTACCAGCGCGTGTAGCTGCCGTTCGGCACGCCGCCGAGAACGTACAGCTCGAGCTCCTTGGCGCCGTTGGGGTGGTAGGTGACCTGCCAGCCGTTGGGCAGCCCGAAGCTGAGCTCGAAGTGCAGCGGCGTGGGCAGGACGCGCCACGAGCGGTGGTGATGGTAGCGGGGATGGCGATGCACGACGATGGGCCGCGGGGTGTAGACGATCCGGTTGTGGTGGTGATGGACGTCGCGCCTCGGGGTGTGGCGGACCACGGGCGGGTCGCGCCTCGGAGTGTGGTGCTGGCGCGGCTCGTGTCGCGAGGGGCTGTGCGCGGGGGCGGCCTGGTGCTGCGGACCTCGGCGCGGCGGGTCGCGCTTGGAGTCGCGCTTCGAGTCGCGCTTCGACGCGCTCTGCGCCGGATGGCCGCGTCTGGATCCACGGTCGTCACGCTTGCCTGCTCGGGCGAAGGCTTCGGCCCCGGGGAGCAGAAGGGCAAGCGAAAGGATGCTGGCTAGCACTGGGGTCATGCGGGTCATGTTTGAGCTCCTGTCGATGCCACCGAGACGGCACTGGGGGTCGAGGCATTCATCGGTTTGTCGGACGCTCGCCATTACACCGAAAGCCGGCGGGTCGTTAAAGACTGTCGGCTGTCTGCGAATTGAGGACGGGCGAGCCGCCGTCCCGCAAGCTCGGTTGGCGCTCGCAGGGCATCGGCGACGAAGCTGGAGCTTCATCCTCCATTCGCGCGGCGCTCGCACGGCATCGAGGACGACGAAGCTGGAGCTTCATCCTCCATTCGCTCGGCGCCCGCATGGCATCGGCGACGAAGCCGGAGCTTCATCCTCCATTCGCCCGCCGCTCGCACGGCATCGGGGACGAAGTCGGAGCTTCATCCTCCACTCGGCTCAGCCCGGCGCCAGCTCGCCCGTCGCCTTCTCTTCGCTGGGCGCGGAGCGGTCGTGCACGTTCCAGGTGAGGGCGAGCAGCACGATCGCCGCCACGCACGAGGCGAGCAGCAACACGAACCCGCCGGTCCAGCCCGCCCAATCGACGATCTTGCCGATGCCGAGCTCGGCGATGACCGCGCCGCCCATGTAGCCGAACAGGCCGGTGAACCCGGCGGCGGTGCCCGCGGCCTTCTTCGGCACCAAGTCGACCGCGGCGACGCCGATGAGCATCACCGGCCCGTAGATGAAGAAGCCGATGGCGAAGAGCGCCACCGAGTCGAGCCAGGCGTTGCCGGCCGGGTTGAGCCAGTAGACGACCACCGCGAGGGTCACGACGGCCATGTAGTAGACCGACATCGGCGCGCGCCGGCCGTGGAAGAAGCGATCGCTCATCCACCCGGCCAACAGCGTCCCCGGGATGCCCGCGTACTCGTAGAGGAAGAACTGCCAGCGCGAGGCGTTGTGCGAGGCGCCCTTGATCGCGGTCAAGTAGGTCGGGGCCCAGTCGAGCACGCCGTAGCGCACGACGTAAACGAAGACGTTGGCGAGGGCGATGATCCACAGGGCGCGGTTGTTCAGCACGTACTTGACCAGGATCTCCTTGCCCGACAGCTCGCGCTCGCGGTCGTCGACCTGCACCTCGGGGTAGTCGTCCTTGTACTGCTCGATGGGCGGCAGCCCCACCGACTGCGGCGTGTCGCGCAGGAAGACGATGATGAGCACGCCGCCGACGATGGCGATGATGCCGGGCGCGTAGAACAGGCTCGCCCAGCCGGCGAAGACGATGATGGCCAGCGAGCCGATGGGCCCGATGATGCCGCCGCCGACGTTGTGGGCGATGTTCCAGATGGCGAACTTGGTGCCGCGCTCGCGGTCGGAGAACCAGTGCGTGATGGTGCGCCCGCAGGGAGGCCAGCCCATGCCCTGGACCCAGCCGTTGAGGGTCCACAGCACCACCATCGCCCAGAGCGAGGCGAGGTTGCCGAAGAACAGGTTCACCAGGCCCGAGAGGATGAGGCCGACACCCATGAAGTAGCGCGGGTTCGAGCGGTCCGAGACGTTGCCCATCACGAACTTGCTCAGGCCGTAGGCGACCGACAGGCCAGCGGCGATGAGGCCGACGTCGCCCTTGGAGAAGCCGAGCTCGTCGATGAGGTAGGGCTTGGCCAGCGAGAAGTTCTTCCGCACCAGGTAGAAGCTCGCGTAGCCGAAGAAGATGGCGAGCATCACCTGCAGGCGATAGCGCCGGTAGGCCTTGTCTACCTGGTCCTTGGGCAGCGGCGCGGTGTGCGGCGCCGGGCGGAAGACGGCGAGAAGCGGGCTGGGCATCGGGAGAGGGTCCTTGCCTGCGGCGGTGGGAAGGGAGGCGCGCCTCGGGGGTGAGCCCTCGGGCGCGCGCGGGCGCTACGAGCGCACGACGGTCATTCGTGCGGCTTGTTCTGCTTGATCTTGAAGTCGGCGGTCGAGACTCCGGGGAAACCCGGCTCGGCCACGTCGCGCACGCGCACGATGAGCCAGCCCTGCTTCTTGGCGTAGTCGGCCACGCTCTCGCTCTGGTCCGGGGCGACGAACTCGTCCGGGTTGACGATGAGGCTCAGCTTGGCGGCGTACTCGATCATCTCCTTGTCGCCGCGGCTGTTGCCGCCGACGAGCAGCGGCCGCTCCTGCACGAAGGTCTCGATGGCCTCGAGCTTGCCCTCGTCCTGCGGGACCGGCGCGATGATGCGGTTGGTGATGCGCCCGCCGTGGAGGACCGACTTGACGCCGACGACGTTGGTGATGGGGATGCCCAGCTCGCGGCTGAGGAAGCCCTGGTAGAGCGCCTCGGGGCTGGCGGTGACAATCCAGACCTCGAAGCCGTGCTCCTTCAGCTCGTCGACGAGCGCGCGCATCGGCGGGTACATCTTGGTCGGGTAGGTCTCGCGAAAGCAGCGCTCGCCGAGCTCACGCACGCTCTCGAGCGTGTCACCCTCGAAGAAGAAGACGCGGTTCTGGACGTAGGGGTGCGAGACGTTCGACTGCGGCAGCATCGCCTGGATGACCTCGGGCTTCTTCTCCGGGTGCGCCTTGGCATGGGCGTAGAGGCACTCGTCGGCCAGGTAGTGGGGCACCTGGCCGAAGACGGTGCCGTCGCCGTCGAAGACCGCGACCTTGCGCCCCGGGTGGTCCTTGGTCTCCGCGAAGAACTGCGCGAGCCGGGCGTTGGCCGCCTCGTCGAACCCGGCGACAGGCTCGAACGACGGCGCGGGGAGGGCCTGGGAGTGGGCGCAGCCGGCGAGCGCGAGCCCGGCGAGCAGCCCGGTGGCGAGAGGTCGAAGGCAACAGCGAGCGATCATGTGGAGTCTCCGCGGATGCGAGGGTCTGCCGGTCCGCGCGAGCGGTCCGGTGAAGGAGAGGCGCGCGGCCGGCGCGAGGCCGGTCCTGCGTGCCTTGGTGTCGGTGCCGCCGAACGCGCCTCAACGCGACAACGACTTGAGGAGCTGCGGCAAGTAGAGCTGGCGCGGCTGGCCTTTCTCGATGGTGCGCGGGGCCTGCCGCAGCTCCTGGACCTTTCGGGCGCCCTTGCCGTAGCTCACCCCGTCGCCGTCGACGTCGATCCAGATCGGGTTGGTGAGCGCGTAGGGCAGCACGTCGTGGACGAGCGCCGGCCGCAGGTTGCCGAAGCCGTCGTCGCCGAGCCCGAACGGCCCGCCGATGGCCGCGACCGCGTCGTCGATCATCATCGGCGGGATCTCGATGCCCGGGCAGACCGGCCACATGCTCTTCTCGCCGTAGGCCTCGACGACGAAGAAGGTGTCGGCGCTCAGCTTCTTGGTGAGCTGCGTGTCGAGCCGCACGATGCCCTCGCCGGTGACCGGGAGGCTCTCCTTGTTGCCGTGCGAGTCGGTCAGCTCGACGCGGGTCACGTCGATCCAGGGCGCGGCCTTCACCTTGATGTCGAGGGTGACCTCGCCGCCGGGCGCCGAGACGAGCTCGCCCATCGGCTTGCCGTTGGCGAAGACCTCGATGACCGGGCCGTAGGTCATCAGCACCGACTGAGACTTGATGCCTCGCACCACGTCGCGGGTCTCGATGGCGCGCGCGGTCGAGACGCTCTTGCCGATGCGCACCATGCTGCGCGGATAGCCCGCCTCGTTCTCGAGCAGCTCGTGCGTGTCGGAGTTGGCCATGCCGGTGTAGACGCGGCCGCGCTTCATCATCGCGAACCAGTCCTCGAAACCGCCGGGGAAGGCGGGCTTGCCGTTCTTGTCGCGCACGATCTCGCCGGCGGCGGGGATGCGCTCGGGCAGCGGCGGGGGCGGCAGCATCTCGGGGACACGGTAGGTGTGGATGAACTCGGTGTGCTTGCCGTTGATCAGCTCGATGGCATCGAAGTCCTCGCTCCAGGACTCGAATTCGAACTCCGGGCCGTGCGGCTTGACGAACCCGGTGAACGGCGACGGCTTGGCCTCGCCCTCGTCGAGGTTGAAGGCGTTGAAGTAGCCGAGGGTGGTGTCGCGCGGGTGGTTGATCTGCACGACGGCCGGCTCGTCCTCGAACATCGAGCGGCTGCGGAAGTTGTCGAAGAGGGTCTGCGCGGGGTGACGGAACCAATCGAACGAGCCGTGGGAGATGGGACCCGGGTCGTAGGCGAGCGGGTAGCCGTTGAAGTGGCCGAGCTCGAGGGTGGTCAGCTCGAGCCCCACCGTCGACTGGACCCAGTCGGCGAGGCCTGTCCGCTCGAGCGTCGGGCGCAGGTCGTTGACGTAGTTGTGCTCGGTGATGGCGATGTAGTCGATGCCTTCGGCCGCAAAGGAGTGGGCGCGGTCCTCGAAGGACATGGTGGCGTCGATGGAGGCCTTGGTGTGCACGTGGAAGTCGCCGGCGATATAGCCCTCCATGTCCACGACCTTCTCGAGCTGGAACTGCAGGTGCTGCGCGGCGCCGGGGGCGAGCTCCACCGACTGCTCGGCAACCGTGTAGAAGGGCCCGCGCGAGGCGACGACGCGGTACTTGCCCGGACGGATCGCGCCCTCGGTGTGGCCGTTGGTGCCGGTGCGCAGGGTGCGCTCGAGGAACTCGCGCGTCTCGGGCCGCTCGGGGTCGTCCTCGAGCCTGTCGGTGAAGACGAACGGCTCGCGGATCCTCAGATCGAAGAGGAACTCGGCCGGCGGCTTGCCGACGTTCTCGGGCCCGTAGCTGCCGATGATCGAGAGCTTGGCGGGGACCGGGCGGCCGTCTTGGTCGATCACGGTCGCCGACAGATGCGCGGTCTGCCCGATGGACAGCTCCTGGTGGACGGTCCCGTCGCGGGCGATGTCGAAGGGCTCGCCGTACCGGGTGAAGCGGTGCGAGGCGACGGCGGCGGCGAGGTAGCGGCCCGGTGGCACGCGCGCGTAGAGCCGGCCGTCCTTGCCCGAGCGGGCCGAGGTGACGACGTGGCGGCTCTCCTCCTCGATGATGGAGACGGTCACGTCCGCCAGCGGCACGCCGGTGCCCTCCTCGCGGACCGTGGCGGTGTAGGCGCCGAGCGCCTCGCCCTTGTGCTGCAGCGCCAGATTGAGCGCCGAGGCGATGTCGCCCGTGCCGACCCACAGGCGCGCCTCGTAGGTGGTTTTGCGCTTGGGCGCGAGCACGCGGGGCGGCCGGTGAAAGAAGACGCCGGTGAACGAGCTGGAGACGAAGGGCACGATGAGGCTGTCGTTGGTGGCGCCCGGGTAGAGCGGTTTGCCCTTCGCGTCGCGGCAGTTGTAGACGAAGTTGAGCTTCTCGCTGGGCTCGGGCGTGAGGATGTACGAGACGTCCGGGCCGCTGGCACCCAAGGCGCGCGAGACGACGCCGGGGATGCCGGGCAGCGGCACCGGTTTGTCGTAGGACCGTTCGAGCGTGTAGCGCAGGTCCCAGCCGGCCTCGCCGGACAGGAACAGCTTGTGCTCGGAGCCCATGAGCATCACCAGCCCGAAGCCGACCGGGAAACTGTCCACGGCGAAGGAGATGTCGTCCTCGGAGACGTTGACCATCGTCGCGCGGATGAGGATGGAGCGCCCGACCTCCGGGCCTGCATCGGCGGGTACCGGCTCGATCACGTAGTCGATCCAGAACTCGAAGCCGGTCCCGAGAAACAGCTCGTTGACCGGCTTGACCTGGGTGATGAACTCGGCCGGCTTGCCGTGGGCGGTGATGACGGCCGGGCCGCCGTCGCTGCCGTCGGACTTGATGAAGACCTCGGTCGGCTCGAGCCCCTGGAGGAAGAAGGCCGGGAAGATCTCCGCGAGGCCGTCGCCGCCGACAGGGCGGCCCTCGTCGGTCGAGCGCGGGCGCTCGAGGTCGACGTCGATCAGGCTGCCGCCGAAGACGCCGAAGCCGCGTGAGGCCGACGCGCCCTGCACGACGGCGCGGATGCGGCCGTTGGAGAGGACGAAGTCGCCCACGTCTCCGAGCGCGCGCGGCCCGCCGACGAGCTGGTCGCGCTTGGTCACCTGCATCGCCATCGCCCGCGTGCCGGTGCTCTCTTCGCAGGCGCCGAGCGCGCCGGCGATCAACACGGCGAGGCCTGTGCGCAGCCAAGGACCAGGAAGTCTCATCTCGCTCTCCCATCAACTGGACTGCCGCGCCGTCGGAAAGAAGCGCAGCGTCGGCGACCGCTGGCCGCTCGAGACCTGGGGCTCGGAAGCCGGTGCGGTTCAGTCAAATCTGTCCCGGTCACCCTGCGCCTGGCTCCCGCCACGCGAGCTGTGGGAGCAGAGTCGGAGGGCCCTTCGACTCCGCCCTCGCAGGCTCGGGCTAAGCTCAGGGTGAACGGAATATCCAAATCGACCTTCGTGTCGGCCGCGCCGTGCTCGATTGCTCGATGGGCGCATCGCGATGCGCCCCTACCAGCCCTCGGCCGATCGCTTGGGTTCCGGGCCAGGCCCGGGCTGTCGACTCTCGACAGTTGCTAGAAATTGAGCTGCGCGCCGAGGCTCACGCCGTCGTTGGTCAGCTTTCGCTCGGCCTTCTCCCGGCGCAGCGTGTAGGCGGCGAAGACCCGCAGCGGCTTGTCGCTCGGCTTCCAGTTGAGGCCGATGGTGTGGTGGGTCACCTGCTCGAAGCCGGCGAGCTCGGACGGGTTGAGGAGGGCGAAGCGGTAAGCCGGCTCGATGCCGGTGCCCTCGTGGCGCCAGGAGATCTGGGCGAGCGCGCTCCAGGCATCGTCGCTGGGCGGCTGCGGAGTGATGGTCAGGTAGTCACGTTGGCGGGTGGTGTAGGCGGCGAGCACGCGGACTCCGGCGATGTCGGCCGACAGGTCGGCGGTGAGCGCGGTGTCCTTCTCTTGCAGCAGGTCCGGGCGCTCGCCGACGGTGCGCGGGTTCTGATAGGCGGCAAAGCCGACGGCGATCCTGTCCCGGAAATCGACGGAGAGCCGGCCGACCGGCGTCAGGTCCTGGTTGTCGTTGAGCAGGCGGTTGGCGCCGTTGCCGTTGAAGAGCCCCAGCGCGTAGCGCAGCCCGACCGGACCAAACGCGAGCCGCGCCGAAGAGAGCGAGACGCCGACTTGGCGGTCGAGGGAGATCCCGTCGGCCGCATAGCCCTCGGGCGGCAGCAGGCCGCGGGTGGCGATGGAGCGGTCGAAGAAGACCAGGTCGCTGTCGGAGACGAGCGCCTCGGCGGAAAAGGGCGCCTTGAACTGGCCGAGCGTGACGACGACGAAGGGGAAGAACTCGTACTTCAGGTACGCGTCGCGCAGCGACACCAGCTTCTCGCCGGAGACGCCCATCTTGTCCTCAGGCCGGTCGAGCGCGCCCTCTACCGAGAGGACGACCTCGGCGGCCTCGACGGGGCGGGCGATGATCTCCAGGCGCGCCCCAGCCATCTGGAAGCCGTTGGAGTGGCCGATGTAGTCGACGATCGGGTCGGCCTGCTGGTAGCCGAAGCCGGCCTTGGCATAGCCGCCGATCTCCAGCTTGGGGCGCGGCTCGGGGGTCGGCGCAGGTGCGGCCGCAGGAGCCACGGCGGTCGGGGAGTCGGTGGCCGGGGCCGCGCCGGGGACCACGGCGGCCGGGGAGGCGGTGGCCGGCGCCGAGTCGGGGACCACGGTGGCCGGCGCCGGCAGGACGTCCGGAACAGCGGCGGCCGGCGAGTCGTTGCCCTGTGCCTCGGCGCCGGTCTGCGCAAAGGCGCACGGCGCAAGGAGAGTCACGAGGAGTGTTGCCAGAGATGTGGAGACCGCGCGCATGGTGTTCCTCCGAAACAAGAATCCACTTCTTAGCAGAACCGCCGCACCGCCGTGCAAGCGGCCGGGCGCGTGAGGCGTCGCGAAACCGGGCTCTTCGCGGCCGGGAGCGCGTCCTGCGGCGAACGCCAGGCCCTGCGCCGCGGCCAACCTGCGCGCTCCCGAGTGATTCGCCGACGGCTCATCCGTCCGCTCCGGCGCGCCTCCAGCGCGTCGCCATGAGCGCGGCCGAGACGAGCAGCAGGCCGCTCAGCACGTACCAGGCCCAGGTCCAGCCGAAGGTCATGCTCACCCAGGCGCCGAGAACCGGGCTCAAGGTGGCGCCGACCGAGCCGATGCCGTTGAGCAGGCCGGCCGCGCTCGCCGCGCCTTCGGAACCGGCCAAGTCCATGGCCATCGCCGCGGACATGATCGCGTCGGCGCCGTAGGCGAACAGGCCGATGAGCAGGTGCAGCAGCATCGCCCGGGTCGGCTCGCCGGAGCCGAGCCCGGCGTAGAACGGGGTGACGATGGCGAGGCCGAAGATGCAGAAGACGACGACCGGAGCGCGCCGGCCTCCGAAGAGCCGGTCCGAGGCGTAGCCGGCGGCGAGCGTGCCGACCAGGCCGCCGACGGTGATGGGGATGGTCGCCAGGGTCGCGTCGCCGGGCGCGTAGCGGAGCTGCTCGAAGAGATAGACGTTGCTCCAGCCCATGAACGTGTAGCGGGCCATCTTCAGCAGGAAATAGGCGCCGCAGACGACCCAAGTCGCCGGCATGCGCAGCAGCCGGACGAGCTGGCCGCCGAAGCGCGGCGCGAGTCCGGGCTGCGCGAGCGGCTCGGGCTCGTTCTCGATCTCCGAGACGTCGGGCAGGCCCACCTCCCGTGGGCTCTGGCGCAGCCGCAGCGCGAAGAGGGCGATGAAGCCGACGACTATCCCCGCGGGGACGAGGAAGGCAAAGCGCCAGCCGGCGCCGTTGATCATCGAGCCGGCCAGCGCCTTGGCCGCGATGTCGCCGAGCGTATAGGAGGTCAAGAACCAGGCCGAGGCGCGCCCGCGCATGCTCGCCGGGAACCAGGCGGCGATGACCTTGCAGCACAAAGGAAAGCCGCAGGCCTGCGCGACCCCGTTGACCGCCAGCGCGGTGGCGAGCAGCGGCACCGGCTCGAGAAACCCGAAGGCGAGGTTGGCGCCGACCGAGACCGAGAGCCCGACGAGGATGACTCGCTTGGCGCCGAGCCAGTCGCCTATCGGCCCGGCGACGAACTGGCCGAGCGCGTAGGCGGCCAGGAACGCGCCGTCCATCGTCGCGACCTCGGCCTTCGCGTAGCCGGCGGCGAGCAGCCCGGGCTTGGCGCCGTCGAAGTTCTTGCGCACCAGGTAGAAGGCGACGTAGACGAGCCAGGTGAGCGCGAAGGCCTCCGGGCGCAGGCGGCCGAAGCGGCGCAGCAGCTCGGGCGCGAGGGCAGGGCGAGCCTGGGGGCGTGCCTGCAGCTCGATGGCGGGGGTCGACATGCGCAACCTCGAGGGCTCGGTAGACGGCGAGGCTGCGGGGCTGTTGCTCGCGGGAGCGCCGGGGAGAGGTTCGCACGATAGATGACAGTCGCGGCGTGCTCAACAGCGCCGATCGTGCGTGGAGCCGAGGCCTGGTCTCGGTGGCGGCCGCCGGTGCGGTTGGGAGCGTTTCGGCGGGTTTTGCAGACCCGATCGGTCCCCTGGAGACCGTGGAGGCACCGTGGGGCAATCGACGACCGCCAGCCGTATTGAAATAGGACTGGCGCAGCGAAGGGCCTGTGCGGGCCCTGTGGCTCTCCTGGGGCGATAGGGCCGATTCTCGACGACTCCTCGGCAAGAAGTCGCCTGGAGCGCGGGCGAGGATTTCTGGAGTTGCTCGGGTTGGACCGAGAAGCTGCTCGCGCGCGGCGGATGCCGGCGCTGCGTCCGCTGACCAAGCGCGCGCCGGCAGGGAGCTGGCCCGTCCGCCTGAGCCGCGGGGGAGGCTCGTTGCCGTGCCTCGAGCGCAAGCTTTTCGAGAATGCGGGGACCGGCAGGGGTGATGAGCGCACGGCAACCGTGTGAGCGCGCGGGGGCGAATCCATCCGATTCGGCGGCTCTGGGGCCTGGACGTGGAGGCTGCGATCGTCGCGCGGCAGAGGGGATGGGTCCTCGGAACTCCCTGCTGTCGCGAGTAGTTCTCTTAAGGTCACTGCACAATGCCAATCGCAGGGCTGGACGCCCGGCAAGAAAACCCTAGAATGTGCCCGCCCGTGCGGGCCTGCCCCTGGTCGGCATCCCGACACGCGAGCGGAGGCACTCCATGAGCACGCAACAGTGTGGGCGCGTCCTGATCGGAAAGCCTGGCCTCGACGGCCACGACCGCGGCGCCAAGTTCATCGCCCGCGCCCTGCGCGACGAGGGTTTCGAGGTCATCTACACCGGCATCCGCCGCACCCCGGAGGAGATCGCCGCGGCCGCCGTCCAGGAGGACGTCGACGTGGTCGGGCTCTCGCTGCTCTCCGGGGCGCACAACGAGCTGTTCCCGGCGGTCCTCGACGAGCTGAAGAAGGCCGAGGCGGGCGACATCCCGGTCATCGGCGGCGGGGTCATCCCGGCCGAGGACATCCCCGGTCTCAAGGAGAAGGGCGTCCGCGAGGTCTTCACGCCGGGCACGCCGGTCAAGGACATCCTGGCGGTCTTCCACGCGGCCGCCAACGAGCATCGAAAGAAGCGGTAAGACTGCCGTGAACCTCCACCAACCCGCCGAACTGCTGGCGGCCGTGCGCGCGCGCAATCCGCGCGCCATCGGCCGGGCGATCTCGCTCGTCGAGGACGGCGCCCCGGCTGCCGAGGCGCTGCTCGACCTGCTCGATCGCGAAGCTCTGCCCGCGGTCGTCACCGTGGGCATCACCGGCCCGGGCGGAGCGGGCAAGTCGACGCTCACCCAGCAGCTCATCGGGCATTACCGCGGTCTCGGACGGCGCGTCGGCGTCGTGGCGATCGACCCGTCCTCGCCCATCTCCGGCGGCGCGCTGCTCGGCGACCGCATCCGGATGATGCGCCACGCGACCGACGGCGAGGTGGTCGTGCGCTCGATGGCCACCCGCGGGCGCATCGGCGGGCTGTGCGCCTCGGCCGGCGCCGCGGTGCGGCTGATGGCCTATGCCGGGTGCGACCCGGTGATCATCGAGACGGTCGGGGTGGGCCAGGCCGAGATCGACGTGGTGCGCCTGGCCGACCTGACCCTGCTCGTGATGGCGCCGGGCCTGGGCGACGATATCCAGGCGATGAAGGCGGGGCTCGTCGAGCTGGCCGACGTGCTCGTGGTCAACAAGTGCGACAACCCGGGCGCCGAGGCGCTGGCGATGGACATGGAGCAGGTCGCGCGCGAGCGCGACCGGCTGCTGCGCCGCACCTGCGCGACCGAGGGGCGGGGAATCGCCGAGCTGGCCGAGGGGCTGGAGACCGCGCTCGCGAAGAGCAGCGAGAGCGGCGAGCTCGCCCGGCGGCGTCAGCGCTCGCGCGAGGCCGAGGTGCTCGACTGGGCGCTCGAGATGATGCGCCCGCGCCTCTCCTCGCTGCTGCGCGACAACGGGCCTGTCCGCGGTGACCCACGCCTGGCCGCCCGCAACCTGCTCGAGCGGCTCTGCCGTTCGGCCGCCGACCTTTCCAACGGCATCTCAAAGGAGTCGACATGAGCAAGCACCCGGCGCTCGTGGAGTGGGAAGAGAAGGTTCTCAAGAAGGCCCTCGACAAGGCGCCCGAGCAGCGCAAGGAGTTCAAGACCGGCTCTGGTCTGCCGGCCGAGCGGGTCGCGATGCCCGAGGAGATCGAGCAGAAGTACCTCGACAAGCTCGGCTTCCCCGGCCAGTTCCCCTACACCCGCGGAGTGCAGCCGACGATGTACCGCGGCCGCTTCTGGACGATGCGCCAGTACGCGGGCTTCTCGACCGCCGAGGAGTCGAACAAGCGCTACCGCTACCTGCTCGAGCAGGGCACGACGGGCCTGTCGGTCGCCTTCGATCTGCCCACGCAGATCGGCTACGACTCAGACCACCCGATGAGCCGCGGCGAGGTGGGCAAGGTGGGCGTGGCCATCGACTCGCTGGCCGACATGGAGGTGCTGTTCGACTCCATCCCGCTCGACAAGGTCTCGACCTCGATGACCATCAACGCCCCGGCGGCGGTGCTCTTCGCGATGTACGTCGCGGTCGCCGAGAAGCAGGGCGTCAAGCCGGAGCAGATCAACGGCACCATCCAGAACGACGTGCTCAAGGAGTACGTCGCCCGCGGCACCTACATCTTCCCGCCGCGCCCGAGCCTGCGGCTGACGACCGACATCTTCGCCTGGTGCGCGAAGAACGCCCCGAAGTTCAACACCATCTCCATCTCCGGCTACCACATCCGCGAGGCCGGCTCGACGGCGGTCCAGGAGATCGCCTTCACGCTGGCCGACGGCATCGCCTACGTGAAGGCGGCGACCGAGGCCGGGCTCGACGTCGATGTCTTCGGCAAGCGGCTCTCGTTCTTCTTCAACGCCTCCTCCGACCTGCTCGAGGAGGTGGCCAAGTTCCGGGCCGCCCGCAGGCTGTGGGCGAAGATCATGAAGGAGCGCTTCGGGGCCAAGACGCCGCAGAGCCAGATGCTGCGCTTCCACACCCAGACCGCGGGCTACACGCTGACCGCCCAGCAGTGCGACAACAACATCGTGCGCGTCGCGCTCCAGGCGCTCGCCTCGGTGCTCGGCGGCACGCAGTCGCTGCACACCAACTCGCGCGACGAGGCGCTCGCCCTGCCGACCGAGGACTCGGTCCGCGTCGCCCTGCGCACCCAGCAGATCATCGCCAACGAGTCGGGCGTCACCAACACGGTCGACCCGCTGGCCGGCTCCTACTACGTCGAGGCCCTGACCGACCGGATCGAGCAGGAGGCGAGCGAGCTCATCGCGAAGATCGACGAGATGGGCGGAATGATTCCGGCGATCGAGGCGGGTTTCGTCCAGAGACAGATCGAGGATGCGGCCTACACCTACCAGAGCCAGATCGAGTCGGGCGACCGGGTCATCGTCGGGGTCAACAAGTTCCAGATCGCCGAGAAGGCGGCCCCGCCGGTCTTCCGCGTCGATGCGAGCGTCGGCGAGGCGCAGGTGCAGCGGACCCGCAAGCTGCGCGAGAACCGGGACAACGCCCGCGTCTCCTCGGCCCTCGAGGCGCTCGAGGGGGCGGCCCGCGGCTCCGACAACCTGATGCCGCTCATCCTCGACGCGGTGCGCTCCTATGCGACGCTCGGCGAGGTGTGCGGAGTGCTGCGAAAGGTGTTCGGCGAATACAGCGACCTCAAGTCCCGTTAGACCGTTCGAGCAGCAAACCCGCTCCCGCCCTCGTTCTCGAGGCCCTCCGCACGTCGGAGGGCCTTTTCACAGGTATAGGGAAGGTGAAAACCATGATCCAGTGCATCGACCACCTGGGCATCGCGGTTCACAAGCTCGAGGACGCCATTCCGTTCTACGAGAAGGCGCTCGGCTTGAAGTGCGAGCGGATCGAAGAGGTGGCGAGCCAGAAGGTGCGCACGGCCTTTTTTGCGGTCGGCGGCGTCCACATCGAGCTTCTCGAGCCGACCAGTCCCGAGAGCCCCATCGCCAAGTTCCTCGAGAGCAAGGGCGAGGGCATCCACCACCTCGCCTTCGGCACCGACGACGTGGCGGCACAGCTCGGGCAGGCCAAGCAGGCCGGTGTGCGGCTGATCAACGAGGCCCCGGTCCCCGGCGCTGGCGGCAAGCAGGTCGCCTTCCTGCACCCGAAGAGCACGCGGGGCGTGCTCACCGAGCTCTGTTCGGGAGGCGAGCACTAATAAAAGTGGCAGGCGGGCGCCCAGGTTTGCGGGCGCTGCGCGGCTCGGGCGCTGGGGCGCCGAAGGCACCCCCGGGCCACGGAAAAAACCGACGATTCGCCCCGAAGCGCTCGGGGCCCGCGGCGTTTCTAGAGAGGCCGCTTGCAGTGGGTCCGGGGGGGACAAGAGGAAAAAAGCGAGATGACCATCCCCAAAGAGCTTCTGGAGAACCTTGAGAAGCGACGCGAAGAGGCCAGGTTCGCCGGGGGCGAGAAGAAGATCGCCGCGCGGCACGCCAAGGGGTTGATGACCGCCCGCGAGCGGGTCGAGGCGCTCTGCCAAGAGAACACCTTCCAAGAGATGGGGCTCTTTGCCCATCACCAGGTCCACGACTTCGGCATGGACAAGAAGCGCATGCCGACCGACGGCGTGGTCACCGGCGTCGGGCTGGTCGAGGGCAAGCCGGTCGCCGTCTTCAGCCAGGACTTCATGGTCGGCGGCGGAGCGCTCGGCAAGATGCACGCGGGCAAGATCGCCGGCGTGATGGAGTACGCCCTGAAGACCGGCATGCCGGTCGTCGGCTTCAACGACTCGGGCGGCGCTCGCATCCAGGAGGGCGTCGGCGCGCTCTCGGGCTACGGGCAGGTCTTCTACAGGAACGTGCTGCTGTCGGGGGTGGTCCCGCAGATCGCGGTCATCGCCGGCCCCTGCGCCGGCGGCGCGGCCTACTCGCCGGCCCTGATGGACATCCTCATCATGACCCGCAAGAACGCGGCCATGTTCATCACCGGGCCCGAGGTGATCAAGGCGGTCACCGGCCAGTCGTGCTCCGCCGAGGAGATCGGCAGCGCGGCGGCCCACGCGACCATCAGCGGCAACATCCACTTCGTCGCCGAGGACGACGCGCACGCGGTCCAGCTCGTCAAGCAGGTGCTCTCCTACCTGCCGGCCAACAACCTCCTCGACCCGCCCCACCAGCCGAGCGCGGCCATCTCGATGGACCCGGACCCGGAGATCGACGCGCTCATCCCCGAGGACTCGAAGACCCCGCTCGACGTGCAGGCGGTCATCCAGCGGCTCGTCGACCCTGGCAGCTTCCTCGAGGTCCAGCGCGACTGGGCCCGCAACATCGTCTGTGGCTGGGCGCGCATCGAGGGGCTCGTCGTCGGCATCGTCGCCAACCAGCCGATGGTGCGCGCCGGCGCGCTCGACATCGACGCGGCCGACAAGGCGGCTCGCTTCATCCGCCTGTGCAACGTCTTCAACACCCCGCTGCTGTCGCTGGTCGACGTGCCCGGCTTCCTGCCCGGCGTCCAGCAGGAGCGCGGCGGCATCATCCGCCACGGCTCGAAGATGCTGTTCGCCTGGGCCTCGGCGACCTCGCCGAAGATCACGCTCATCATGCGCAAGGCCTACGGCGGCGCCTACCTCGCGATGTGCAGCAAGGACATGGGCGCGGACATGGTCTTCGCCTGGCCGACCGCCGAGATCGCGGTGATGGGCGCCGAGGGCGCGGTCAACATCCTCTTCAAGGATGAGCTCAAGAGTGCCCCGGACCCGAAGGCCCGCTCCGGCGAGCTCGCCGCGGAGTACCGCGACAAGTTCGCCGCGCCCTGGCAAGCGGCCGAGGCCGGGATGATCACCGACGTCATCGAGCCCTCGCGCACGCGGTCGGTCCTCGCCATGGCGCTGCGCAACACCATCACCAAGCGGAGCGGACGTCCGCCGAAGAAGCACGGGAACATCGCCCTATGAGCCACCTTTCTTCCCTTACGACTCTCGCCTCGGCCGCGGCGGGCGGCGGCGCCCCGAAGCAGGTCTCGTTCACCGAGAACCTCGAGTTCCTGCTCGTCGGCTTCGTCATCGTCATGGTGACCTTGAGCGCGCTTTGGCTGCTGTGCGAGGCGGTCGGCGTGTTCTTCAAGTGGCAGGCAGCTCGCGCCGAGGCCCGGGCGCGCGCGGCCAGCCCGGCCACCGCAGCCGCGGCCCCGGCGCGCGCCGATTCCCCCGTAGCGATCCCCGTTCCCGTCATCGCCGCCGCGGTGGCTGCGCTCGTGGATCAGCCGCATCGGGTGGTGGAGATCAAGCCGGCGAGCATCGCCTGGTCGATGGAGGGCCGGCGCCAGTTGCTCAGCTCCCACAAGTTGCCGCGCTAGCGGCTTGGAAGCAGCCGAGCGGTCGCAGTGGAGTCAAGCTTCCCCGGCCACCCCGAGCCGAGCTCCCGCCGCGCCAGCGGTGGGGGCAGAGTCGAGTGGACCTTGGTTTCGCCCGGGCCGACCAAGAAGGGTTGTGAAGCGGCGCGGTCGAGTCTCCCGGCCTCTCCGAGCGCGAGAACAAGAGTTGGGCGCGCTCGGGCCGACCGGTAGCACAGGAATCGAAAGGCGCGGCGAGATACGCCGCGCAGAGAGAGAACATGAGCTCGAACACCAAGAAGATGCGAATCACGGTGGAGGGGAAGACCTACGACGTCACTGTCGAGATGCTCGGCGAGCCCGAGCATACGAACCACGTCGTGGCCAACGCGTTGGCCAACAGCGCGCGGTCTCCGGCAGAGATCCCGGCGCCGGTCACCGCGCCGCCGGCCGCCACGCCGAGCGCTGCCGCGGCCAAGCCGGCGGGCGCCGTTGCCTGCCCGCTGGCCGGCACCGTCGTCTCCATCCACGTCTCCGAGGGGCAGAGCGTGAAGGCGGGCGACCTGCTCGTCACCCTGGAGGCGATGAAGATGAACACTCCCATCCGCGCACCCAGCGCCGGCACGGTGCGTCAGCTCGCGGCCAGGCAGGGCGCGGTCATCGAAGAGGGCGCAACCCTCCTCATCCTCGAATAGGAAGGCGCGCCGATGCTCGATGCATTGTTGGACTTCTTCACCTCGACCGGCTTCTCCCTGGTCACCTGGCAGCAGTTGGTGATGTGGGGCATCGTCGGGGTGCTCTTCTACTTCGCGGTCGCCAAGGGCTACGAGCCGCTGCTGCTCGTGCCCATCGCCTTCGGCGCGCTCATCGCCAACCTGCCGACGATGGGCGTGATCAATGAGCCGGTCATCGGGCCCGGAGGCCACTACGAGCCGGGCGGGCTCTACTACTACATTTCCAAAGGCATCCAGTGGGAGCTCTTCCCGCCGATCATCTTCCTCGGCGTCGGGGCGCTCACCGACTTCGGGCCGCTCATTGCCAACCCGCGCACCCTGCTGCTCGGCGGGGCCGCGCAGATCGGCGTGCTGATCACCTTCCTCGGCGCGACGCTCCTCGGCTTCGACCAGGGACAGGCCGCCTCGATCGGCATCATCGGCGGGGCCGACGGCCCGACCTCGATCTTCACCGCCTCCAAGCTCGCCCCCGAGCTCGTCGGGCCCATCGCGGTCGCCGCCTACACCTACATGTCGCTCGTGCCGCTCATCCAGCCGCCGATCATGCGGGCGCTCACTACCGAGAAGGAGAAGAGGATCCGCATGAAGTCGCTGCGCAAGGTGGGCAAGCTCGAGCGGCTCATCTTCGCGGTGATGGTCTGCATCACCTGCATTCTGCTCGTGCCGGCGGCCTCGGCGCTCATCGCGATGCTGATGCTCGGCAACTTCCTGCGCGAGTGCGGGGTGACCGAGCGGCTGGTGAAGGCCTCGCAGAACGAGATCATCAACGTCGTCACCATCTTCCTGGGCACCAGCGTCGGCCTGACGATGGGGGCCGAGAAGTTCCTGACGGCCGAGACCATCAAGATCATCGTCATGGGCGTGGTCGCCTTCGGGGTCTCGACCGCCGGCGGCCTGCTCATCGCCAAGCTGATGAACGTGCTGACTCCGAAAAATCCGGTCAACCCGCTCATCGGCGCGGCCGGTGTCTCGGCGGTGCCGATGGCTGCGCGCGTCGCCCACAACGAAGGCCAGCGCTCCGACCCCAGCAACTACCTGCTGATGCACGCGATGGGGCCCAACGTCGCCGGGGTCATCGGCACGGCGGTCGTCGCCGGCTACTTCATCACCCGCCTCAGCTAGCGCTTTCTGCCGGGTAGGGCCGCCAGCGCTCGACCCGGTTTGCCACTTGGAGCACGATTGGCGGGCAGCCCTTTTCGGCTGCCCGCTTTCGCTTTCCGGCCGCGCGACTCGCGCCCGCGCGCGCGGCCTGTTGCCCGGCGCCCAGGCCAGGTGTGCACTGGTCGCGCGCTTGCCGCACCCCTCGGCGCGCCGCAGATGATGGGTATGCGCCTTGGGACCGGTCGTCCGAGAGCGCGTCCAGTGAGTCAAGGGGCCAGCCGCCCGTGCCTGGCTCGGTAAGGAGGCCCGGCGGCCCGAGGGGGGAGAGGCGCGATGAGGGTGTGCGTGCCGACAAACGGCAAGGGCGGGGTGACCGAGGAGGTCTGCGAGCACTTCGGCTGCGCGCCCTTCTTCACGGTCGTCGACACCGCCGACGGCTCGGTCAGCAGCTTCGAGAACCCGAACAAAGAGCACGCCTTCGGCCACTGCAACCCGGACGCGTCCTTCGCGGGCCAGAGCATCGACGCCCTGGTCTTGCCCAAGGTCTCGGCCAGAGTCGCCATTCGCCTGCACGAGATGGGCATCCGCGTCTACCTCTCGACCGCGGGCAGGGTGAACGAGGTGGTCGAGCTGCTGCAGGCCGGCAAGCTGAAGTTCGTCAAGATCATGCGCAAGGACGAAGGCGAGCAGCCGGGGGCGTGACGGGGCGCGCGGGCCCGGGGGTGACCGAGCCTTGCGGCGCGCGGGCCCGGGCGGTCAGCTCAGGGCGCCGAGCCCGCGCAGCGCGAAGAGCGCCAGGTCCTTGCCCTTCGCCTCGAGCATCACGTCGAAGTCTCGCTCGCCCAAGGCGCGCACCAGCCTTTCGTAATCCGCCGGGTCGATCAAATCGGCGTGGGCTCCCCGCCTGGCGCCGGGCCTCTGGCTCGCGAGGTGGAGCTTGGGGCGCAGCCCCAGCCGCTCCCAGCTCGAGGCGCACAGCACCACCAGTTCTTCGACGGTGAGCGGCGGGTCCGAGGGCAGCACCGCGTTGTGGAGCGTGTCGGCGACAAAGGGCAGGCCGTGTGTGACGGCAAACCGATGGACCTCGCGCGCGCGCCAAATTCGGTCGTCGTGCTCCAAGGCGAGCCGGCGCCGCGCGTCCTCGGGCAGGGAGCTGACGAAACGGTTGGCCGCCTCAAGGGCGGTCGGGCGGTCGGGCGCAGCTCCACCGAGGTGGACGAGCACCCGGGCCTCCGGGCCCTGACCGAGCAGGTCGAGCACCCGCGTCGAGTAGCGCAGCTCGGCTCTTGCCGCCGCGCGCACCTGCTCTCTTGCCGAGCTGACCGAGGCGCCGGCAGGCGAGGGATGCATCGAGAGCCGCTGGTGCGAGCGGGTCGCTATCTGGCCGATGCGCTCGAAGTCGCCGGCAAACGTCCTCCACCAGCGCAGCCGGTTGACCGGGTGGGAAGCGAGCGGCACGAGTGAGGAGCCGATGCGAAACAGCTCGATTCCTCGGGCTTCGTTGAAGAGAAGGATCTGCTCGAGCTCTCGCAGGTTGAGCGCAATCAGCTCCTCGAGCCGCCGCGCGGTCGCGTTGGCGAGCCGGCAGGTGTGGCTTGCTCCAAGGCCGAGGGTCAGGCTGGTCGAGACGTATCCGAGCCGAAAGCTCATGCGCGCTTCCTGGCCGACCGTACTGCTCGAGGCTGCTCGCTCAGACGGCGGATTCGGGCCGAGGCCGCGTTGCGAGTGCCGACGCGCGTCCTCAAACATTAGGATTGGGGACCAGACCGGTGAATCGCACAATCTCTCGAAAGCAGGCCTACGCGGTGTTCGGCCCCCTTGTCGGGCTCACCGCTGCCGCCGGAGCGCTCGCCGCGGGCGCTCTGAAGTCGAGAAGGCGTCCGGCCTACCGCAGCCTCGCTCGACGGGTCGGGGCGCACCCTGTGGCCATTCTCTCGGCGATAACGCTCGTCCCGACAGCCATCGCCCTTCTCGGGCGCTTCCTTGGCCAGCGGCGCGAGCAGAGCCGGGCGGCCGGCTACATCGAGCAGGACTACGCGGGGATGGTCGCGCACGACTTTCGCGATCCGCTCGCCGCGCTGCTCGCTCAGGTCGGAGCCCTGCGCCGGCGCGCGCGGGGGGACGAGGTGAGCGTGCGCGTCAGCGACCTTGAGCGCCTCGAGCGGCTCGGCTGGAGGCTCGACAGGCTGGTGAGCGACGTGGTCGACGCGATGCTCGTCGAGACCGGCAACGTGCCGTTGCGCCGAAAGGCCGTGGAGCTGCCGAGCGCCGTTCCCAACCTGCTGCGGCGCCTCGGTCCGACTCTGGCCAACCACCCGGTCTCGCTGATGGTCGAGGGGCAGCCCGCCGCCGTCTTCGCCGACCCGGCCCGAACCGACCAGGTGCTGAGCAACCTGCTCGACAACGCCGCGAAGTTCTCGCCGGCCGGCAGCCCCATCGAGATCGTGATCGCCCCGGCGCGCGGCGGCACGCGCGTCTCGGTGCGCGACCACGGCGTGGGCATCGCCCCCGAGGAGCTCGAGCGGCTGTTCGACCGCGAGTACCAAGCGCGTCGGGCGCGCGAGAACAAGACCGGCCTGGGCCTGGGGCTGTACCTGACCAAGGGCTTCGTCGAGGCCCACGGCGGCAGCATCGAGGTCGAGAGCACTCCGGGGCGCGGCAGCGCCTTCCACGTCTTCCTGCCCGCTCCGGCGCGCAAGGAGCCCGCGGTGCTGCCGACTTAAAAGGAGGCCTGGAAGCACGAGCGCCGGTGCCGACGAGAGCCGAAGGCTCTCCGGTCGCCCCCGAGGCCTGGCTCGCCCTCGCGCGCCGGTGGGCGTGAAGGGCTGACCGGCATCCGCCTCGTCGGTCTAAAGGCCTCGCGGAAAGGGCGGGAGGGGCGATGGTCGATTTCAACGTCGTCGTCACCATTCGCGGCCGCGAGTTCGGCAGGGCGCTGCAGGCCCTGCGCTCGTTTGGTCGGGTCTTTCCGACGCGGTTCTACAACGTCGTGCTGCTGCGGGTCGATGACCGGGAGGAGTTTCTCGAGAAGCTGCGCGAGCGCTTCGAGACCGACCCCTCGCTGCGCGGCTGGCTGGCGAGGGCCGAGCCGCTCGAGAAGCAGTTCTCCTTCCACGACGCCGGCGAGCTCGACGCAGGCTGCAAGGAGGCTCTCGCCGATTACCTGCCGATGCTCGAGGGCAAGAGCTTCCACGTGCGCATCCATCGTCGCGGGCTGAAGGAGAAGCTCTCTGGCCAGGAGGAGGAGCAGAGGCTCGACGCCTGGCTGATGGAGAGCCTGGCGAAAGAAGGCAAACCGGGGCGCATCACCTTCGACGACCCGGACGTCATCGTCGACGTCGAGACCTTGGGCACGCGGGCCGGGGTTTCGGCCTGGACCCGCGAGCAGAGGGAGCGCTTCCCGTTCCTCCATCTCGATTGAGCGAGCTGCCGAAGGTGATTTTGGGGCGGCGGTTGCCCAAGGGCCGGCGCGCTGCTGAAGGCGAGGCCGGCGGCGGCGAACACGTTTCCTCACAGGGTTTGCCCAGGGCTTTGCTCTGTGCCGAGCCGGTCAGACGAGGCCTCGCTCATTCGACGGCCAAGGGCGCAGGTGGGGGCGAGCGCGTCGAGCAGGCGAAAAGCGCTCAAGGGTTGTCGCGAAATCGCCCCTGACCTCGGCTCGCCACCCGCTCGGCCCGAGTCGCCGGCCTGACGAACGCCTGGCCGGTCGTGATTGACGTCTGACCTCGGCTCGCCACCCGCTCAGCCCGAGTCGCCTCCCGAGAGGAACGAGGGAGGCGCAGTCGGGCCCTTGTATCCGGTACCCCGGCGCGCCGGGCCGCCAGCACGAAGGCTCGGGCTCCGGCTGACCGGTTGTCTCTCGAAGGGTTCTTCGAAGAATCGTTACGGCTCGGTCAGTGGGCCGCGGGCGACCTCGGCTCGTGCCTCGGGGCGCGATGGCCGCGCCTTCTCCAGGCGCGCAGGTGCGCCAGGTCGAGCGTGTTGAGGACATCAGACGCCTCGAGCCAGCCGCGGCGTGCGACCCAGACGCCGTAGCGGATGTTGGCGAGGTGGTCGGCCAGATGCGCGTCGGTGGAGATCGCCACTCGGACCCCCGCCTGCTTTGCGAGCCGGCAGCCCTTGTCGTCGAGGTCGAGGCGGTCGGGTTGGGCGTTGACCTCGAGGGCGACCCCTTCCTCGCGCGCCGCCTCGAGCAGGCGCGGCAGGTCGAAGGGGTAGGGATCCCGGCTGCCGAGGATCCGTCCGCTCGGATGCCCGATGACGTCGACGACCCCGGAGCGCACCGCACTTTCCATCCGCGCGGTCAGGCGTGCGCCCGAGTCGCGCAAGCGCGAGTGGATGCTGGCGACGACCCAGTCGAGGCTGGCGAGCACCTCGAGCGGAAGGTCGAGCGAGCCATCGGGCAGGATGTCGACTTCTATCCCGGCGAGCAGGCGCGGACCTTCGGGGTGAGCGCGGTTGAAGGCGCGGATGCGTGCGGCGTGCTCGAGCAGCCGCTCCGTGGTCAGGCCGAGCGGGCGCGAGCGCGAGTGGTCGCAGACCGCGACGTACTCGCGCCCGAGGCGCAGGCCGGCGAGCCAGAGCTCCTCGAGCGTGCAGTGGCCGTCCGACGAGGCGTCGCTGTGGACGTGCAGGTCGCCGCGCAGCTCGGCCTCCTCGACGAGCTTCGGGAGCCGTCCTTCCTCGGCGGCCTCGAGCTCGCCCGTCCCCTCGCGCAGCTCCGGCGGGATCCAGGGCAGGCCGACCGCTCGGAACACGTCCTCTTCGCGCGCTCCGCTCAGCCGGTGGCCCTCGCGATCGAAGACCCCGTACTCGCTCACCTTGAGCCCTCTGTGCACCGCGCGGGTGCGCAGGGCGATGTTGTGGGCCTTGCTGCCGGTGAAGTAGTGCAGCGCCGCCCCCAGTGACTCGCGCGGCAGCACGCGCAGGTCGACCTGCAGCCCGCTCGTCAGGCGCACCGAGCTCTTGGTCGGGCCTTCGGCGAGGACCACGGCGACCTCGGGCATTTCGACAAAGGCGCGCCTTGGGGCGGTGGAGGAGCGCGCGGTGACCAGGATGTCGAGGTCGCCGACCGTCGCGCGGCGCCGGCGCACGCTGCCGACGGGGATGGCTTCGTAGACCCCGGGCACCTTGCGCAGCCGGGCGACGATGGCCTCGGCGTAGCCGACGGCGCGGTGCAGCAGCATCCGGCCGGTGCGGCTGCGAAAGCGCTCGATGGCCTTGAGGATGCTCTTGCAGCGGGTCGGGCCCATCCGCGGAATCTGGCGCAGGCGGCCGTCGCGACAGGCCTGTTCGAGCCCTTCGATATCGGTGACGCCGAGCTTGTGCCAGACCGCGGCGACGGTCTTGGGGCCGACGCCCTCGAGGCGCAGCAGCTCGAGCACGCCCGGGGGCACTTGACGGGCGAGCCGCTCGTGTTCGGCGCAGCGGCCGGTCTCGAGCAACTCGACGATCTTGGTGCCGATGCCCTCGCCGATGCCCGGCAGCGAGAGAAGCTGCCCGCGACGCCAGTATTCGGAGACCGGGCCGGGCAGCGTGTCGACGAGTTGGGCGGCCTGGCGGTACGCCCGGACCTTGTATTGGTTGCCGCCCGTCAGGTCGAGGATGTCGGCGATCTCGGAGAAGACCTGGGCGACGTCGGAGTTTTCCACCGGGGACAGGCCTCCTGCTCAGACGCTAAGCAGCGAGGCCAGGGGCGAGCAGCGCGGCGCGGCCGGCGCAGGGGAGCCGCTGCGCTGAGCCGGTCGTTCGTGCGCCCTCGGGATCCGGGCGAGCGGCGCCCGCGCGGTGGAACGGGCGGCGCTTGCCCCGGGGGGCCGCTCAAGGAGCGGCGTTGCGCGAGAGCACGATCGCCGTGCCCGGCGAGGGGCGGGAAGCGGCCGGCCGCTCGATGATCAGGCGTCTCTCGGGCGTCGGTTCCGGTTCGCGCGGCATCGCGATCCAGAGGGCGATGTAGAGGAGGATTCCCCAGCCGCCGAAGAAGACGCTCAGGACGAGGAGCAGGCGCAGCAGCGCGACCGGGGCGCCAAAGCGGTTGGCGAGTCCGCGGCAGACGCCGGCGAGGTAGTAGGACTCGCGCGCGCGGGTCCATTCGCGCACCGGCGGGTGCGCAACCATCCAGCTCGCGCACGCCGAGCACTTGGTGGCATCGGGCAGGCTCTCGGTCTTGCAGTACGGGCAGTTCATGTCGTCCTCCTGCCCGCTTTTTACGAGCCTGCCTGCGGCTGATTGCGCGGAGCTCGGCTCCCCCGCTCGCCCCGAGCGCAAGGCCGAGCATGCGGGGCCGCAAGTCAAGGGGGCCTTCGGCTCCGCTCCCGGCGCTCACGCGTCGGGAGCGCCGCTCCGGGTGAGCGGAAGCGGATGGAGTCGAAGACAGTTTTCTCGACGCCTCTTCAGCCGTCTTGGCCGGCTTGCTGTCAGGAGGGCTACCACTTCGACGGGTGGTAGCAAGGGGGCCAAAATGCTATGCTTTCTCGCCGATTGAACATTCGAAGAGCGGAGAGGGCAGGAATGAAAAGGGCGCTGAGTCTCGCCGTTCCGGTGGCCATCGCGCTGGCTGCGTGTAGCGAGCCGCCGACCCCGCTGGTCAAGGCGCGGTGTCAGACCGACGAGGACTGTGACCAGGGGCTACTCTGCGAAGACGGCATCTGCGTGCCGCGCGATGCCTTCCGTTGCGACGCGGTCTCCTCGGGCATGGCCATCCTCCAGCCCGCTCCGCATATCGTCGACTTCGGAGGGGTGGGGGCGACGCAGACCGAGCAAGAGATCACGCTGCGAAACATCGGGGACTGCGCGCTGACGGTCTTCGAGGTGAATTTCGGGACTGGAGCCGAGAGCCCGTTCACCTGCGACGGGTGCGGCGAGGAGTCGTTCCCCATCGAAATCTTCCCGATGCGCGAGCACTCCTTGAAGGTCAGCTTCGCGCCCCCGGGGGTCGGCTCGTTCGCCGACAGGCTGCTGATCCTCAGCGACGACGCCGAGTTCCCCGAGCTGCAGGTGCCGCTGCGCGCCCACTTCGACGGGGTCCCCGAGCTTCGCGCGACGCCCAGAGAGATCGAGTTCGGCTACGTCGCGGTCGGGCGCGAAGGCGCGCGCACCCTGCGGCTCGCCAACACGGGAAATGGGACCGCGCGGCTCGGCATCAAGGCGGTGCGCATCGACCCGTCGAGCAGCGACGCCTTCTCGGTCGAAGGAAGCCCCGCGGAGACCTTCCAGCTCGAGCCGCTCGAGGTCGACCAGCGCTCCGGTTTGACCGTCACCGTCCTCTACCATCCGCGCGAGATAGGCAGCCACGAGGCCTACGCGGTCATCGAGACCGATTCCGAGTCGGTCGGCGTGGTCAGCCTGCCGCTGCGCGGCACCTCCGAGACCCCTCCTGTGCTGTCGGTCTCGCCCGGGCAGGTCGTCTTCGGCGAGGCGCAGCTTGGCAGGACGGTGATCGAGCGCATCACCGTGGTCAACCAGGGCGGCTCCCCGCTGATGATCAGCCACCGGTGGGCAAGCGGGTTTTCGACCGATTTCGTTGCGCAGCCCGCTGCCGTCGAGCCCATCGACCCGGGCAGCTTCATCGAGGTCGAGATCCTCCTGACCCCGACGGCCACCGGCCAGCTCTCCGGGGTGCTCGTTCTCGAGTCGAACGATCCCTCGCGGGCGAGCATCTCGATTCCCGTCTCGGCCACCGGCGTCAATCAGCTCGGCACCCAGGTCGTCAAGATCGAGCTCGCCTACGAGAACGGCTCGGACAGCGCCTTTGACGAAGACCTGCGCAACGTCGACCTGACCCTCGAGCATCCTTACGGCTTCGTCTGTAACAAGCACGAGCCCAGCCCGCAGAACTGGGACGAGTTCGGCACCCCGAGCTGGCTCGCCTACGGCCCCAAGGAGGAGCCCGAGCGCATCATCCTCGTCGACCCCCAGCGCGACGGGACCTACCGGGTGATGCTCCAGTACGTCCAGGACTGCTCGGCGCTGCCGACCGATCTGCTCGCCTCGCTGCTCGGCCTGTCGATCGAGGCGCTCGCGGGCGGGCTGAGCAGCGGAGCCATCCAGCTCGACGGCGCGGACATCGGCAACATGATCGAGAACGCCTGCTTCAATCGCAGCGCGACCACCGCGATGGTGACCGTCTACGTGAACGGCTCGGTCATCGCCGAGGTCCCGGCGACCCTCAACCGCCGCGGCGACTTCGTCTATGCCTTGAACCTGGTCCGGCAGAACGGCCAGTTCCGGCTGCAGTAGACAGGAGAGGAGAGCGATGCAACCTGTCGTGCACATCGGGGCCGGCGCGCCCGGCGCCCGCATCCGCTGGGGCCCATCGCCCCGCGCCTTCGGGTCGGGCTTGGCGCTGTTCGCGCTGCTCGCCGTGGGTTGCTCGGAGCCGGTCCCGCCGACCGTCACCGAGCCCAAGCCCCCAGGGCTCGAGTCCGAGCCGCGCTGGCTCACCTTCAAGTGCGTCAAGCCCGGCTGCGACGAGACGCTCGACGTGACCATCCGCCAGGTCGGCGCGCGCAAGCTGGCCATCAAGCGCGTGGTGCTCTCCGAGCCCGACCGCACCGAGTACAGCATCGAGTCCGAGCTGAGCGCGCCGGCCATCGTCAATGAGCAGTTCAAGGTCTCGGTGCGCTACCGGCCCATCGGCGGCCCGGTCAAGGGCGACGTCAAGCTGCTGGTCACCTACACCGACGCCTCGCCCGAAGAGGGCGAGGGCCGCATCCCGCCCGGCGAGGTCTCGGTGCCGCTGCTGCGCAGGCTGGTCGGCGAGCCGGTGCTGGTCGCCTCACCCGCGCGGCTGGTCTTCGGCGCGGTCAGCCCCGGCGAGTCGAGGTCGCTGCCCCTGACGGTCTCGAACGCGGGCTCGGGCAACTCGAGCCTGGTCATCTCCGCGGTCGACAGCGACGAGCCGACCATCGGGGCCCAGGCGCTGCCGGCGCTCGGGCTCGCGCCGGGCTCGTCGACCGAGGTGCAGATGGGCTACGCGCCCCAGGCCGCGGCCTACTCCGAGGCGAGGCTGCTCGTGAGGTCGGCCGGTGACATGGTCGCGCCGGTCGAGGTCCTCGCGGTCGGCACGAGCCTGCCTGATCCGACTGTCGCCGCGCTGCCGGCAGAGGGGCTTGATTTCGGGCGGGTCGAGAAGGGCACGCAGAAGCGGGCGAGCATCGAGGTAGTCAATCGCGGCGGCGCGCCTCTCGAGCTCGAGTCGGTCCGGGTCGTGGGCAACGCGAACCTGGCGGCGACCCTTCCCAACGAGGCGACGAGCCTCACCCTCGCGCCGCTCGAGTCGGTCGAGGTGATGGTCTGGCTCTCCTCGGAGACCTCCGGCGATATCGACGCCTACGTCGAGCTGACCACCAACGACCCGAGCGCGCGGCTCTTCAGCGTGCCGGTCGTCGGGATGGTGACCGCGCCGCACGCGGTTGCCCCCGGGTCGATCGACTTCGGCAAGGTGCCCAAAGGCTGGGTCCTCACCCGGCCCATCACCGTGCAGAACGAGGGCTGGGGCGAGCTCGAGGTCAAGGGCCTGACCCTGGTGCTGGGCAGCAGCGACCTGTTCACTCTGCGCAGCCTCCCGTCGCTTCCCTTGAGCCTCGAGCGCCATCAGAAGCTCGGCCTCGAGGTCGAGTTTCGCGCCGAGGCGATGGGGCCCTTCCAGGCCACGCTCTCGGTCGAGACCAACGACCCGGGCGGCCGGTTCCTCGAGGTGCCGATTCGCGCGACGGGCTCCACCTGCGCCGAGGGGTGCCCGCTCGAGAACGCGGTGCCTTCGTGCGTCGGCAACGAGTGCTCCATCGCGAGCTGCGAGAGCGGCTGGTTCGACACCGACGGCGAGCCCGAGAACGGCTGCGAGTGCTCAGAGATAGGCAACGACCCCGGCTCCTCGTGCCAGGAGGCCCACTATCTCGGCGAGTTCCCGGACGACGGCACCTCACAAACCTTCCGAGGCATCCTTCCGTGGAAGAACGACGTCGACACCGTCACCTTCTTCGCGAAGGATGCCTTCAACTGGGGCGCCGACCGCTACGACGTGCGGATCTCGCTGGCGAGCGCGGACCCGTCCATTCGCCTCTGTGTCTACTGGCACGAGACCGGGAACCATCTGAGCGAGTGCTACCTCGAAAACGAGAATTGTCCCGAGAGCCGCAGCTTTCAGCGCACCGGGACGGGCGGGGGCGACGACGCGGACTACGTCGTCAAGATCTACCGCGAGCCCGGCGCCGCGCCGACTTGCAAGCCGTACACGCTCTCCGTCTCCAACGGCTGAGCCCCATCGCCGCCGCCTCCCCGGCGCGCCCGCGGCGACTTCTCCTCCCCCCCACCATCCGCACTGAGCCGATTTTTTCGGAGCGGGATTGCTGCGCCCGGTGGAGCCGGCCTGTCGAAACGCCGGCGCTCGTCGCGCGCACCTTGTCGTCCCCCGGACATACGGGGAGACTGCAGGAGGCGGCGCCGCGAGGGGAGTGGGCGCGCGTCTACAGAAGGGAAGAGCACATGAGCGCCGAGTTCCAGTGGATCGAGGAGTGGCCCGCACCGGGGATTTGCCGGCTGGCCCAGTCGCGCGTCGAAGCGGAGGGGACAGGCGGAGGCCAGAGTCCCTCGCGCCCGTGCACCATCTGGTTGCTCGTCCACGCGAACGAGGCTGCGCTCATCGAGGCGCCGTTCGCGTCCGAGGACGCAGCGCCCATCCTCGAGCGCATCCGCTCCCAACTCGAGGAGAGGCGACTCTGGGTCAAGTTCTTCTCCGCGACCCACCTGCACCGAGGCCACGCGACCGGCCTCGCGAGCGTGGCGCAAGCCTTCCCGCGCGCGACGTTCGTCTATCCGGAGTCGTGGCTCGTGCATCGCCGCGCGCTCGGTCTCGGGGGCGGGCCCGTCGGAGCCCTCGACCCCCTCTTCGATCGCGGCCTTGCCTTCTCGTACGGCTCGGTCATGGAGTTCGACCTCGCCGGCGAGCCGGTCGCCTTCATCCGCGCGCCTTATCACTCGCCGACCGACCAGCTCGTCGTCTTTCGCGGCGTGGCCATCGCGCCCGACTGGCAGCTTCCTCGAGCCCAAGGCGAGAGGGTCGAGAAAGCGCAGGCGCCCGAGCAGGAGAAGCGCGCGGCGATGCGGCGCGTTCTCGATTTCTGCCGCGGGTATCAGATCCACTCGTACCTGCCCGCCCATGGCGATGGTCCGCTCGAGGCCGGCTTCGCCGAGCGCGTTCAGACCGCGCTCGACTCGCTGCGACAGAAAGACTGAAGAGCTGTCGAAGAATCCTTCGAGCGATAACCGGCCTGCCCCGAGCCCCTCGGCAAGCTCGGGGCAGGCCGAAGTCGAGGGCCAGATCGACTCCGCCTCCCTCGTCCCACGGGAGGCTGCGCTCGGGGTGAGCGGAGGCGGAGCTTTCGCGACTGCTCGCGAGAGGGCCGGGGCCTCGGACGCGAGGCGGTCGACGGCCGGGCCGATCGCCCCCGACGCCGGGTTCGCGCGCTGCCGCTCAACTCCTCTCGGCCCAGCGGGCACGGAGCGCTCGGGCGAGGATGGCGAGGAACTTCGGATCCTCGACGAGGTAGCGCCTCCAGAGCCGTCCGGGCTCATGGGCGAGCCGAAAGGCCCACTCGAGCCCGGCCTCCGAGGCCCATCGCGGCGCCCGCCGGGCGGTGCCGGCGACGAAGTCGAGCCCCGCGCCGATGCCCAGGGCGACCGTCGGGCGCATCGTCTCGGCGTGCTGACTCAACCAGATCTCCTGTTTCGGCGAGCCGTAGGCGAAGAAGGCGAGCTGCGCGCCCGATGCCCGGAGGCGCTCGAGCGTCTGTGCGCCGCCCTCGGCCGGCCCCTCATCCTCCAGCGTGATGCGCGGCGAGTCGGTCCCGGCGATCTCGACGCCGAAGCGCTCTCGTAGCCGCGCGGCGGCCGCCTCTGCGACCCCGGGCGCTCCGCCCGACAGGAAGACGCGCCAGCCGCGGCCCGCCGCCCGCTCGATCAAGGGCAGCACCAGGTCCGAGCCCGAGATCTTTTCGGGCAGAGGCGTGCCGAGCAGCCTCGAGGCCCAGACCAGAGGCTTGCCGTCGACGAGCACCAGGCTCGCCTGCGCGTACGCCCGCCGCAGCCGCCTGTCGCGCTCGAGGAGCACGACGTGGTCGACGTTCGGGGTGACGACATAGCCGCCGCGGCCACTGTCGACGAGCTTCTCGATGGCCTCGAGCGCCTCGGCGAAGGTGAGCGAGTCGATGGGCACGCCCGCCAGCGAGACGCGCACCCGGTTCGCGTCCCGGGCGACGACGTTGCTCGCCCCGGAGCCGCTCGCGGCGGAGCTGCGCTTGGCCGCGTTGCGCGCTGCCGGCGCCGGGCGCTTTCGAGCCGGCATCAGCGACCCGTAGTGCCGCATGTAGAGGCGGGCCGAGCCCTCGAACGAGAGCTCGCGCTCGACGTAGCGCCGAGGCTGGTAGCTGGCGAGCCGCGACCAGAACAGCTCGGCCTTGTCCGCAAAGTCGTCCCACCCGCGAAACCGCTCGCCGCACTCGGCCGAAAAGTACGGGACCGAGGTCGCGGGCACGGGCGCGTGTCCGAAGCGCAGGCGCTGCGGATCGCGCCACAGGCCGTTGTCCCAGGCGAGCACCGGGAGGTTCGAGGCCATCGCTTCCTGATAGGCGAAGCCCTGCGTCTCGTTCTCGCACAAGAAGAGCATCGCGCGCGCCTCGCCGAGCAGCTTGCGGAAGCTCGAGTGCTGATAGGCGCCGTAGCGCAACCGCTGCCAGCTTAGCCCCTTCTGATCGAGCCAGCGGAGGATCGGCTCGACCAGGTCGTGCTCATGCACCTTCGCGTCCCAACGGATCTTGTCGTAGACGAGCAGGTCGAGCGACTTGGGCCTCGCGCGCTGATCGGGCCAGGCCTCGAGATCGATGCCGCCGAACCAGTGCACGAGGCTGTCGCCGAAGTAGGGCGCGAACAGCTCGCGCATCCAGTCGCAGGTGACGATGTAGTAGCGGAAGCGCGGGTCCTTCATCAGCTCCGGGCGCAGCTTCGGATGGTCGAGCAGGCCCGGGCCGAGGACCGCCGGGTTCGGCAAGTCCCAGCCGTCGAGGATTCCCGGATACCCCGCGAGCCCCACGGGATGGTCGGGGTGGCGCCGCGCGAGCCGGTAGTTGTTCACCTCGACCTGGTAGCCCTCGAGCCGCAGCGCCTTGACCAGCGCGAGGAACTGCACCCCAAAGCCGGTCACCTTTTGGTCGCCCTTGATGCGCTTGTAGAGCGGGCGCAGGGCCTTTCGTAGGTAGCGGTCGTAGGGAATCAGCGCGTCCTTGGCCGGCTCCCGGTAGAACAGCAGGACGGTCTCTTCGTTGAGCCTTGCCATCGTCTACTCCTTCGCGGCCTTGGCGAGCTCCAGCTCGAGCACGGTGAGCGAATAGGGCGGCAGCGGTTGGCGCACGGTGCAGCCCTCGAAGGCCGGCGCCGCGGTCTCCTCGAGCCGCCCGCTCTGGGGCCCGAAGGCGAAGGCGCGGCCGCGCCCGATGCGGCCGCAACCGGAGAGCTCCAGCGCGGCGCCTACGTGCGCCGCCGGCTGGAGGTTGAGCGCGACGGCGACGACCCGTCGGCGTTGCTCGTCGGTCGAGGCGAAGAGCGAGACGCCCTCGGTCGAGACCGTAGGCAGCGAGACGTCGAGGAAGCGCGCACCCTTGCCGTCGTAGTCGCGAAAGGCGCGGAAGGCCCAGTAGGCGGGCGAGTCGGCCGCGGGGTAGGTCCAGTAGAACGCGGCATCGAGCCGCTGCTCGCCGAACTGGCCGAGCGCCTCGGCGAGCGCGAGCCCGCCGCAGAGGTGGCCCTCGGCCCCGAAGTTGTACTCGCCTATCGAGAGCCCGAGCCCGGGTGCGTTCTGCGCGACCCACTCGCGCAGGCGCGGGATGAGCCGCACCGGCTCGCCAATCCACGACTCGTCGACATAGCTCGGGTCCCAGAGCGCGCGGGTCGCGCGGATTCGCCGCGCGCAGGCCTCGGGCGAGGTGTCGCCCTCCGGGCCCACGCCCATGCCGCTCGCCTGCGGGTAGAAGTGCACGTCGACCACGTCGAGCAGCCGCGTCCCGGTGCGCTTGCGGTGCTCCTCGAGCTTGCGCAGGTACCAGGCGAGCAGCGGCTCGCCGCCGTGCGCGGTCCGGTCGGGGCTGACGACGAAGCCCGCGGCCGCATCCTTGGCCGAGTAGAAGTAGGCCGGCCAGCCCCACAGCGCAGGCCCGGCGATGACCGCCTTCGGGTCGGCCTTCCGGATAGCCGTGGCGTAGTCGACGGTGCGCTGCAGCAGCTCGTCGTAGCCCACCGGCTCGGGGTGGACGTCGCGGTGGGTCGAGCTCCAGAGCATCGGCTCGTTGTCGAGGATGTACATCCGCACGCTGCGGCGGCCGCGCTGCTCGTCGCGGGCGCGAATCGCCGCGATCCACTCGCCGATGCTCTCCGGCGGCGCCTCGACGCTCGTGCCGCTCGCCGGTCCGGGCATCAGCGGGCTCCCCGACGGCGAATAGCCGTCGCCGGCGTCGGGAAAGTCCGGGTCGGTGCGCCGCTGCGGGCCGAACTTCGAGATGGGGAAGGAGAAGGAGCGGGTGTCCTTGGCGGTCCAGCCGAGAATCGGCACGGTGAGCGCGCTCGCCAGGCCGCGCTCGAGGCCAGAGTCGAGGAAGCGCTGGTAGGTGAAGCCCGGGACGCCGGTGTAATCCACGTTGCGAAAGAACCAGTCGCTCGCCGTGTTCCACGCGTTGCCGAGCCGCCAGTTGTAGCGCGAGCTCGGGTTGCCGCCCCAGCGGCGCGCCGTCGCCCCCAGCGTCCACTGGTGCGAGTCACGCCCGTCGAGCCGCGGGTCGAACGCGATGCCGTAGATCAGCGGGCTGATCCGATGGCCCGGGGCCTTCAGGTCGATGTGCAGCAGGGCGCCGCGCTTCTCGGGCGCAGGAGCCTCGTTCTGCTCGCCGCCCGCCGGCTCGAGGCGGACCCGGTCGATCTCCACCTGGGCTTCCCGAACGTCGAGCGCGGCGTGGAAGAGGATGCGGTCGAAGCGTCGGCCGTCGGGGTTGAGCTCCTGCATCGGGACGCGGATCTCCTGCCAGCCGTCCTCGAGCACGCGCCGATGCGCCATTCCCGGGCGCACGCGCGGAAACGGCTGCGCGACCGGCGCGTCGAGCCGCACCTCGAGCGCCTCGCCGAACCGCTCCGAGGCGCGGAAGCGGAAGACGAGCGCGCCGAATTCGCCGGAGAAGCCCGGGTTGGCGAGGATCCAGCCGCCATAGCCGGCCAAATCGAGCTGCGCCGGACCCTTGCCCAGCTCGCGCGGTGACCAGCCCCAGTCCTGCCAGCCGTTGCGCAGCTCGCCGTCGTAGACGACCGCGTCGGGCGCCGGCGCTGGGCCCGGCTCCTGCGCCGACGGCACCGCCGCCAGCAGCGCCGTGAGCACGTAGGTCAGCATCGATGGCCCCTCCATCGCCCACCTCACCCCGATTTCGAGTCGATCGGTGCGACCGCGCGCTCAGCCGTCTCCTGCCTCGCGTGCACCCTCGGCCGTACCTCGGGCCTGGGCGCATCGACGAGCGAGCCCGGCGGCACCGACTCGGTGAGCACGACCCCGGCCATCACCTTCGAGCCGCGGCCGACGACGATCGGCCCGAGCAGCGTCGCCCCCGGCCCGACGTGGACGTCCGCCTCGAGCCTCGGCGCGCCGGTCTGGCGCGTCACCGGATCGATCCCCATCCCCAAAGTCACGTTCTGGAAGAGGATGCAGCCGGCGCCGATGACGGCCGCGCGGCTGATCGCGAGCCCCATCCCGTGCACCACCGTCACCCCGGGCTCGATGCGCGCGTCCCAGTGCACGTCCGAGCCGTAGAGGTGGCGCACGAGCCGCGAGACGAGCTTCACGCCGAGGGGCAGCTCCGCCTCGCGCAGGGCCTGCATCAGCCGGCAGGCGGCGAGGAGTTGGAAGCCGATCTTCTGCACCAGGTCCGCGCCGAGCGCGCCGCCGGGCTCGGGGTGGCCGTACTTCGACCCGTTGCGCAGCATCGCCTCGTGGTCGGCGCGCACCGCGCTGCGCATCCGTGCGAGCGCCGAGAGCGGCGCGCGCAGGCGTTCGGGCAGCGGTCCTCCGTCCGTCGCGAGGAAGGCGCCGAGCTCGCGAGCGGCCGCGGTGAGCCGGCCGGCGTCGCTGCGCAGCCCGCGGAAGTAGTCGAGCCCGTAGGCGAGCGTCGTCCCGGCCATCGCCGGCGACTCCAAACCGAGCCGGTCGCACAGCGCGGCGGCGCGATAGGCGAGGGCGGCCAGCGGACGCGCCGCCCCGGGCGCGAGCAGCGTCGCCGCCATCAGCGGGCGCGAGACCGGGTTGAGCTCGAAGAGGAAGCGCCAGGGGCTCGCGTGCGCGAGCTCCGGGTGCTTGCGGCCGATGCGGTGGTCGAAGACGCCGTAGAGAAAGGCGCGTCGGCGCCAGGCGTCGAGGCTCGCGTGGTCCGAGCCGTGGAGGCTGCGCGCCTCCTCGCTGAAGACGAAGCTCACGCCCGCCTTCTCGAGCCTCAAGCCCAGCTCCGCGTCCTCGGAGTGGCCGAGCGAAGGATCGAAGCCGCCGACGGCGAGGTAGTCCTCCCGGCGCAGCGAGACGTTGCCCGTGTAGAGGTGGTTGCCGCGCGGCTTCAGCCGCCCGCCGCTCACCCCTTCGGCCAGGTCGTCGAGCATCCGCGCGTGCCAGCGCTCGAACAGCGGCATCCGCGCCGCCGGGTCGGCCGCGATGCGCCCGAGCACGACGCGCCGGGTGCCCGGCGGGTGGAGCGCGAGGTGCCTCTCGAGGAAGTCCGGCGTCACCTGCATGTCGTCGTCGACGATGACCAGGACCTCGCCGCGGGCCGCGAGGGCGCCGCGGTGGCGGGCCGCGGCGGCGCCGGCGTTCGGCTGGGTCTCGGCCCGGAGCGCGAAGGGGAAAGGGGTCGCCATCAGGCGCGGCGCGACAGGCTCGGCCGAGCCGTCGTCGACGACGATCACCTCGTAGCTCCCGGCAGGCAGCGACTGCTCCCCGAGCTGGCCGAGCAAGCGCAGCAGAGGCCCGGGCCGGTTGTAGGTGGCGACGACGACGCTGGCGCGCGGGCCGCTCATCGCGCCCTCGCTGGCCGAATCGCGACCGCGCCGAGGACCTTCCCTTCGCCCAGCAGCTCGAGCGTCTTGCGCGCCGAGCGCAGGTCCCCGAGCCCGAGCGCGACCGCGACGAGCACCGCGTCGGCGGCGAGCGCAATCGGCAGGCCCGCGAGGCTCGTGACCAGCGGGTCGACCGGCACTATCGCCCGGGCGCCGGCCGCCACCTTCGCCCGCATCTGATGCGCTACCGCGCTCGCGCCCTCCAACGAGATGCGGCCGCCGTCGACCACCTCGACCGCAGAGCCCAGGTGCACCGCGCCCACCGCGGCGAGCGCTCTTGCGACCGGAAGCGCCGAGCCGTTCGCGTGCGCCGGGACGATCACCAGCGAGCGCCACTCGGAGCGCAGGGTCGCGAACCAGAGCTGCTGCAGCGCGCGCGGCGGCAGGCCGTCCTGCTCGAGCCACGATTCGTCGCCGCGCACCTCGGGCACCACGTTCGCGCGCGAGCGCGACGGCGCCCGCCCGGCCGCAAGGGTCGAAGGTCGCAGCAGGTTGCGCCAGGTCACCGGGTCCCTCCCTCCCGCGTCGTGCGGATCCAGCGGGTGCCGCTCTCGCCGGGCCGGCGGCGCAGCAGCGTCAGCTTCCAGAGCGCGTAGAGCGGTGCGCACGCCAGATCGAGAAGCCCACGCGCGCCCGAGCCCGAGACCTGCCAGCCCCGCACGACGTAGGCGACCAGCAGCAGCGTGGCGAGGCTCCAGGGCCAGAGCGCGAACAGGGCGCGGCCCGCCGCCAAGGTCCCGAGCCCCGCCGCGGCGAGGCCCGCCAGACAGAGCGCGGCCACCCGGCTCAGCGGCGGCACCAGGACGTCGAGCCCGAGGTCGAAGAGGACCGGGTCGCGCCTCACGAGCCCCTCGTGCAGCAGCGCCGGCCCCTCGCGCCGGGCGAAGTCGCGCCGGCCGCTCTCCCAGCGTCGCCGCTGCGAGCGCGAGGTCTGCGCGCGTGAGGCCATCTCCCCGAGCACGCGTGTCTCGCCGACGTAGTGGACCCGGTGGCCCGCCCGCCCGAGCGTGAGGCCGTGTTCGAGATCCTCGACCACGCTGAAGGCGTCGTACGGCACCTCGCGCAGCAGCCGCGCCGAGAAGCACATCCCGTTGCCGCGCAGCCCGCAGGAGACCCGGAGCCGCTCTCGTGCGCGGGAGCGCACGTCGTGGAAGAGCGCGAGGGCGATGGTCAGCAGCCGCGTGCGCCACGAGGCCTCGGGGTTGAGCACCCCGTACTCGGCCTGCATCGCCTGCGCGCCCGCCGCGAGGTGCGCCGCGAAAGCCCTCGGAAGGTTCGGGGCGACGACCGTGTCTGCGTCGACGACGACGACCGCGTCGGCGAAGCCCTCCTGCAGGCTGTGCTCGAAGGCGAGGGCGAGCGCGTGGCCCTTGCCTCGCCGCTCGGGATCCCTGCGCTCGATGACCCGCGCTCCGGCCTGTCGCGCGCGCTCGGCCGTCCTGTCCGAGCAGTTGTCGGCGACGACCACCACCCGCCGCAGCTCGGCCGGGTAGTCGACCGCGAGCAGGCTGCGGACGGTGCGGGCGATGCCGCCCTCCTCGTCGTGCGCGGGGACGAGGAAGTCGAAGCGCGCTGTCGGCGCGACCGCGGGCGGAGGACTGACTCGCGCCGAGAGCAGCGCAAGCAGGCCAAGGTAGCCGCAGACGAAGAGGACGGGGAGGGCGAGCAGCAGCAGCGCCGCGTCGAGGACGATCATGCCGGGCAGCCCTCCTGGTTCTCCGCGCCGGTCGAGGCGGCGCGGGCCTGCGTCCGCGGCCAGGCGCCCGTCTCGTCGGCGAGCCTGCCCGCGACCCCGAGCGCGGCTGCGGTGATGAAGAGCCCTTCCCAGCTCTGCAGCCCCATGTCGCCGTAGGCCTGCAGCGCGTAGACGATGACCACCGAGATCGCCGTGAGCGCCGCGGCCCGATCGAGCGGGCGCGCGGCGCGCCGATAGCTGCGCGCGGCGAGGAAGACCGCGACCAGCAGCGGCATCCAGAGCAGCGTGAAGCCGACGAGCCCGCTGAAGGCCCACAGCCCCAGCAGGCTGTTGTGCGGGATGTAGCGGTACTGCTCGAAGATCTGCGAGATGTCGTCGGCGCGGTTCAGCTCGGCGTACTCGTGGCCGAAGCCGGTGCCGAGCAGCAGGTTGCCGCGCATCGTGCGCATCAGGTTGTAGTTCTCGATGTCTCGCGCATCCGTCGAGCGGTCCTCCTGCTCGACGAACATCGAGCGCACCGTCTGGACCGGCGAGAAGATGGGCTTGGCCGACCGCCAGCCGACGACCCCGTAGGCGATCAGGAACGGCAGCGAGCAGAGCACCACGCGGCCCAGCGCGCGCTTTCGCGGCGAGCGCGGGATGAGCAGGTAGCCGGTCACCAGGCCCGCAATGAGCGCGGCGTGGGCGAGGCGCCGGTCGTTGATGATGATCCCCTCGCCGACGACGAGGACGATCCCCAGCGCGAGCAGCAGCGCCTGCGGGCTGCGCCGCTCGTAGAGGAAGGTGAGGGCGATCATCACCGCGGCGACGAAGAGCACCGTGTCGCCGTGGGTCGTCACGTACGGCGGGACGATGCCCTGGGGCCCGCAGATCGCGTGGAGGAAGTAGAGCCCGAGCCCGGTCTTGAAGACCGCGGCGAGCAGGAGCAGCCCGCCGAGCAGCGCCCGGTCGCGCCGGCCGCGAAAGGCGGTCTGGAAGGCGAGGGTGAGCAGCGGCAGGTAGCCGAGCTGGCGGATCTGCCAGAGCGAGTTCTTGAAGCTGCCGCCGCGCAGCAGGCCCCAAGCCTCCAGGCAGACGAGCGCCGCGAAGGCGAGGAGGGCCGAGACGGTCAGGCAGCCTGCGCCGCGGTAGCGGATGGCGCCCGAGGCGACCCGCGCCCCGGTGAGCGCGAGCAGGGCGAGGATGCCGAGATCGATGACCGCGAAGCGCAGCGAGGCGATACCGGTCGCCTTGTTCAGGTTCTCGTAGACGAGCCGGCCCAGCGGATAGAGCGGCGACTGCCAGAGGCCGGCCGCCGGCTGGTCGCCCGGGTTCTCGACGAGGATCGCCAAGGCGAAGAGCAGCAACGCCGGATAGCGCAGCGGCAGGCGCCACAAGGCCCAGCCCGCCGCGGTGAGCGCGACCGGGAGGACCGCGAGGCCCACGTGCCCGGCGCCGACGAAGAGCGCCGCGCAGGTGGCGAGCCCGACGCCGGCGACGAGGAGCGCGAAGCGCAGCTCGCCTCCCCTCAAGGCCGCTCGACCTCGGCGAGCACGGGCACCTTGAGTTGCCGGCGGATCTGCCAGGCCTCGTGGATGCGCCCGGCGCGGACCTCGGCGGCGATGGCGGCGAAGAGGGCGAAGAGCGCGCTCGCGACAAAGCCGGCGGCGAGCAGGACCGCGACCCGCGGCTTGACCGGCGCCTTGGGCACCTGGGCCGGGGTGACGACGCTGTAGCGGTATTTGAAGGCCGCCCGCGCGGTGTCGAGCTCGATGCGCGCCGAGTCGGCTCGATGCATCAGGTCCTCGTACTTGAGCACCGAGTTGCGAAGCTGCGTCTGTGCGTAGTCGAGCGCCGGGTCGAGCAATTCGCCCGCGGGCATCGGATCGCCCGGCAGATAGATCGACGAGCCGAGCCCCTCCTCGACCTCCGGGTCGGTGCCGCCGCGGGCCCGGTATTCGGCGAGCAGCGCCTGCTCCTCGCGCTTGAGCTCGGCGATCTGGGGCGAGCTCTTCGACAGCGCGCCGATGCTCGTCTCCAGGTCGCGGATGGCCGGGTGCGCCGAGCCGTAGGTGGCCTGCTGCTCGACCAGGCGCGTGTGCAGCTCGGCGAGGCGGCGGCGCCGGAGCTCCTCGAGGTCGGTGAGCGCGCGCCGCTTGGCGAGCAGCATCACCTTGAGCTGCGCGAGCTCCTGCTCGGCGGGTGTCGGGGCGCGGTGGCGCGGCAGCACCGAGCGCGGGCCGCGGCTCTTGAGCGGCCCTTGGGCCTGGCGCACCCGCTCGATGTCGCCGGCGATCGCCTCGCGCACCCGCGCCGCGTGCGACTCGAGGATGGAGATGGTCTCGGAGATGGTGGAGATCTCGGCGGCGTGGCGCGCCTCGAGGAAGTTCTGCTGCGCGGTCTCGGCGAGCCGGTAGGCCATGTGCGCCTCGGGCCAGTCGACCGCGAGCGTCACGGTGCCCTCGCCGATGGTCACGCTGAGCCGGCGCTCGAGCAGGCCGACCAGCGCCTCGATCTTCTCCTCCTCGGTCGCCGGGCCGCGCAGCGCCGTCATCAGCCAGTCCTTCAGGCGCAGCACCGGCGTGCGGCTCTGGCCCCACCCGGCGACGAGGTCGGTCTGCTCGATGAGCGAGAGCAGGTTCTCGCGCCGCAGCACCGTCTCGGAGGCGGCGCGGGTCGGCGCGTCGGCGTCCCGCGGGATGGTGCGGCTCGGGTTGCCGAGGGAGGGCATCACCTGGTTGCGCTCGGCGAGCAGCTTGGTCTCGGCGCGGTAGGTTCGCGGCAGGATCGCGACCGCGGCGAGGGCGGCGGCCATCACCAGCAGGAACGAGCCCAAGGCGAGGAGCCGGCGGCGCCTCAGCGCGCCGAGGCCGAGCCCGAGGTAGTCCCAGAGCTTCTGCAGGTCGACGAGATCGCCCGGGTCTTCATCGCCGGGAGGACGAGCGGGTGCGGGGGCCATGTGTCAGAGCGCCCTCGTGGCCGCGCGGTGCGCGAGCAGGGCACGCACCTGCTCGAGGAAGGCCGCCGCGGCGACCGGCTTGATCAGATAGGCGCTCGCGCCCAGCTCCTCGGCCAGGGCGCGGTCGGCGGGCAGATCGCGGGCGCTGACGACGAGGATGGGCAGGCGCGCCAGGCTCGGGATGCGGCGGATGCGCTCGCAGACCTCGAAGCCGCCCAGCTCCGGGAGCATCAGGTCGAGGCAGAGCAGGTCGGGAGGGGTCGCCTCGACGCGCGCGAGCGCCTCCTGCGCGCCGCCGGCCTCGTGGACCTCGATGGCGTGGGCTTCGAGCCAGCCGCGCAGCAACTCGCGGAACTGCGGATCGTCGTCGACCACCAGGACTCGAGGCTTCATGCCGCCCCCTCGCTCTTCAGACACGCGGATAGACGAAGCGCACCGCCAGCAAATAGAGGACGTTGAAGGCGAGCGCCCACCAGAGCAGGCGGCCCAGCCCGCGTCGGGCGTCCCGCGTGCGCGCCGCGATGGCCGGCAGCGCCACCGTCGCCAGGAGCACCGACATCAAGATGAGCTTTCCCACGGCCGCTTCAGCTCCTCCGCAGGAAGTTGGGCCATCGGCAGCGGGCGAGAAAGAGCCCCGGACGGCGCGAGGCAGACGGGCGCGGGGTCGCAGTCGCCCGAGAGGCGGGCGAGCGCGCGAGGTGGCAACCCGGGCGAGCGCCCCGACCCGGCGGCCGAGAAGAGGTGGGGAGGGTCGCCGTCCCGGCGGCTGCGATTGCCGCGACATCGAGAATTCACGGCATGGCTACGGCTCTCGCTCGCTCTCCCGAGCAGGCCGGCCAGTGCCCGACGCGGACGGGCGAGTCCGGGAGGTTCCGCGCTGGGGAAATCCAAGCTGGGTCCGCCGTCGCTCGCTCGGCCGGCGGAGAAGCGAGATGCCCGCTTCAAGGTCGATTGGGCCAGAGCTTGCCCAAGTCGATCTCGATCGACTCGAAAGGCTCGGCGCGCAGGCGAGCGTCTGCCGACCAAGCGCAGGCCACGGCCCAACCCTCGCCAGCGCGGCGGAAGACCTCGAACGACTCCGCCTCGGGATCGAGCAACCAGGCGTGGCCGATTCCCGCCTTGGCGTAGATGGGTAGCTTGCGGCGCCTGGCGATTTCGGCTGTCGAGGGCGAGAGCACCTCGCAGATGAAGTCGGGCGCGATTGTGAGGAAGGGCTCGTCAATCTCGGCAGGCTCGGAGCCGCGCCATCCGACGATATCGGGAACGAGCACGTCGTCGCCTAGATGGAGCTCGGTTTTGCTGAGAAAGATCCATCCGCCGATGTTTCCGAGAGCATCGTCGAACGCAGGCAGGAGGACTCCAAGGAGTTTCACGACCAGCCTGTTGTGCCGAGCAGTTGCACGCGGCAGAGCAATCAGCTCGCCGTCGATGATCTGCCCGACCACGTTCTCGGTTAGTGCCTCGATGTCGGCGTTGGTCGCGCGCTTACGGTCAGAGGTGCTCACCTCCTCAACGTTAGCATCAGGGTAAATGGTCGCTTTCCCGGCTGGAAGGTGAGGAATGGGGCCGCGAGGGACTCGTCGCCCCGCGCGGCGTGGAGACAGGAGGAGCTGGAACCCGACGTCGGGTCCCGGCTCCCAAGTAGAGATCGAGCGATGTGGTGGCTGCTCGGCGCGCTCGCGCTAGCCCGGGTCGGCGACCACCGGGTCCTCGGGTCCTCGGGCGCCTCGGGCTCATCGGAGGCGGTGCGAAGCTGGCCCGAGTCGCTCAAGACCGAGCCCGAAGAGGCGCTGAGCAGCTTCGGTCCCCGGCTCGAGGCGCTGCTCGTTCAGAGCGGCCCCGGAATGATTGCGAAACCTGCAGCTCCGCGCGCGTTCTTCGGCGACGGAGCATCCAGCAAACCTCCGACCGGAGCGCCATCCGGACTACAACGAGGACGCTCATTCGTTCTGGACCGGCCGGCCGATTATCCGACTCCCGCCGCCGGGCCCTCGTCGCGACTCCGGAACCGGGGCGCGCCGAGGAGGGAGCCCCGCCGTCACGGCGGCCTGCGTCGTGCCGGGCAACGACGTAGGTCCCGGCAGCCTGCGTCCTCGCACGCCAAGTACGAACAACTGCGGCAGCGACGGCGCGACTCCGCTGCGACTCCGACGTCGGCAGGAGTCACCATTTGGTCCGAACAGCGATCACCGCCCGCCAGAACTGCCGCCTCTGCTCCCAGATGGCGTTGTCGCGCAGGCTGACCGCGGCCTCAGAGCTCCCAAGCCTTGGGGGGTGATGGGTTTGTTGCTCTTCCGATCACGCAAGACGTGAGGGGATGCGTCGCCCCTCGGGCTACTCAGCCGCCGGCGTGACGAAAGGTCCGAGGCCGGTGAAGACCAGGTCGACGGAGCAGAACTCGGGCTGGAGCTGGCGCGTCGAGAGAAAACCGCTGAGCTGGAGCCGGCCGTCCGATTCGACCACGGTGCCGGTGAGGAGCACCTGCAGCGGCTGTGGCGGGGTGTCGCTCTTTGCCCGGGCGGTGCTCGCGAATTGCGAGAACCCGCTGAACGAACCGCCCTCGCCCTCCTCGAGGTTGCTGACGTTGGCAGCTACCAGCAGGC
Source organism: Myxococcales bacterium UBA5297 (assembly GCA_002408385.1). Classification (GTDB taxonomy): domain Bacteria; phylum Myxococcota; class Myxococcia; order Myxococcales; family UBA5297; genus UBA10939. Next base: position 78,658 of record DHSB01000076.1, on the reverse strand, counting down.
GCAGGTCGTTCGTCGGGTCGATGACCTCGGCGAAGACGCGGCGCCCGTCGGCGCTCTGCGCGAGGTCGAGGCTCGGACCGAGGGTCAGCGAGCTGAACCCGCAGGCGCCAGTCACCGAGACGACTTGGATTTGATAGAGCCCGGCGATGTCCGGGCAGTCGCCCTCGCACAGCTCACCCTTGCAGCCGATGAGCACCAGGGCCGCGCTCACCAGGACCGACGCGCGAAATCTCATCGTTACCCCCAGGGGCCGCACGGCCGGCAGCCCGCGGCACAAGGAAGATGTGCAGCCGCCACCGAGGGCTCGCCACCCCCGGCGCCAAGCGTGAGATGCGCCTGCACGGCCGAGGGGCGGGCGGAGAAGCCTGAGTCGAGAAATCCTTCTTCGACGCGGACCGGTTCGGCTCACCCTGAGCGTAGCTGCCGACGCGCGAGCGGCGCGAGCGGCGTCGAAGGGTCCTTGCGGCCTCGCAGGCTCGGCCTATGCTCGCGCCTCTCGACCTTGCTCGAGGTGACCGGGGGCGCGGGGCCGAGCTCAAGGAGTTTTCCCGGCCTTTCTTGAGGTTGTTGGACCGGTTTTACGGGCAGACAATGGTTCGCAAACGCTCGTCTCGGAGGCGCGAATGACTCTTCACCGTGCGCTCGTCACCACCGTCGCGGTCCTCGCCCTGTCCGCCGATGCGTGGGCGCTCAGCCAGCCCGACGGCACGCCGATTCCGGCGGGCTCGGGGCTGCAGTCGCTCTTCGACGCGCGCGGCGAGGCCATCGACGCGCTTGCCGACGCGGCGATCCTGCCGCAGACCTTCGTCCCGGGCTGCGACCTCAACTTCGAGGTCATCGCCCGCAACGCCGGCTACAAGAACTCTTTCGGCTGGTACAACGCCACCGGCAGCAAGCCCGAACCCTCCGAGCTGAACGAATTTCTCAAGTGCGACGACGCGGTCGGGACGGTGCGGACCCTGTCGATCCGCTCCGACCCGCGCTACGCGGGCGGCGAGGTCGGCTTCTACCAGGCCGTCGGCGCGTGCGGCACGGTGAGCGACCACCTCTACGTCTTCTATAGCGAGCCTCGCTACAACCCGGACGCTCAGCTCGAGAACCCGTTCATCCACCTGCTCATCTACAACAGCACCGCGGTCCCCCGAGCCTTCTACTTCGGCTGGGAGGACCTCATCTCCGGCGGCGACAACGACTTCGACGACCTGACCACCTTCGTCACCGGCATCACCTGCTCCGGCGGCGGCGGCGCCTGCGACACCGGCCTCGAGGGCGTCTGCGCGTCCGGCACGGTCCAGTGCCAGAGCGGTGGGCTCGCCTGCGTCGGGCACGTGCAGCCTTCGCCGGAGACCTGCGACGGCCTCGACAACGACTGCAACGGGATCGCCGACGAGGGCGCCGAGTGCCCGGCCGGTCAGGTCTGCGACCTCGGCGCGTGCGTGCGCCGCTGCGCCGGTGAGCTGGGCTGTCGCTCAGGGTTCGTCTGCAACGCCAACGGAATGTGCGTCGAGCCCGCCTGCGCCCAGCTCGAGTGCCCCTCGGGGACCCGCTGCGTCGATGGTCAGTGCAAGGGGCCGTGCGACGGAGTCGTCTGTCCCCACGGGCTCTCTTGCCGTGCGGGCGCATGCGTCGACCCGTGCCTCACCATCACCTGCGACGAGGGCCAGGTCTGCGCCGACGGGTTGTGCACCGATCGATGTCAGTGCACCGGATGTCCTTCGGGGCAGAGCTGCCACGCGGACGGCCGCTGTTCGATCGACGCCTGCGCGGGCAGCGCCTGTCCTCCCGGCACGTGGTGCGACGAGAGCGGCTCGTGCCGCGATGCCTGCGAAGGTGCGAGCTGCCCGGCGGGCCAGGTCTGCGTCGAGGGCATCTGCGAGCAGGCGCCCGAGGGGTCCGACGGCGGGACGCGGCCGGATGCCGCAGTCGCGGATTCCGGAGCCGATGCAGGGGTGCCGGGTCCGGAGGATGACGCGAACGGAGGGGACGGCGGCCAGCGAAAGGACGCCGGAGCAGGCGCCGAGGCCGCGATAGCGGGCGGGTCGTGCGGATGCCCGGCCGCGGGCTCAGGCGCCGTGCCTGCGCCACTCGTTCTGCTCGCAGGGCTCGCCACCTTCGCCACGCTGAGCAGGCGGGCGCGCAGGGACGGTTAGCGGGCAAGAGCGGCGCGAAGAGAAGGGCGCCGCCGTTGCCGCGAAAGCCGCGCAAGAGAACCCGAGCGCCGCCGCTCGGGCGTCCGGGCCCGAGCTGGGGCTCGCCCTCTCGGCGGCCCGGTTTCCGAGCCGCTTCGATCTCGCCCTCCGAGGGTTCGCGCGGGTGGACAGGACTCGGAATCTCTGCGAGATTCCGCCCTCTTACACGTCAACCACCCCATTGGAGGAGAAGATGGCGACGAACGACGCTCGCGATCTCACACCAGCCGATCAGGAGGCTGTTCCGGTGGCTCCGGCCGCGCCGGTCGTCATCGCCCCGGCGGCGGAAGAGGCCGAGTTCCAGCCTTACATCGCCCACGACGCAGTGGTCCCCGAGTTCACCCTCAAGGCGATCGTCATCGGTGCGCTCTTCGGGATCATCTTCGGCGCGGCGACCGTCTACCTCGCCCTCAAGGCCGGTCTGACCGTCTCGGCGTCGATCCCCATCGCCGTGCTCGCCATCTCGGTGCTGCGCAAGCTGGGCGGCTCGACCATCCTCGAGAACAACATGGTCCAGACGATAGGTTCGGCCGGCGAGTCGATCGCCGCGGGCGTCGTCTTCACCTTGCCCGGCTTCCTCTTCCTGGTGCGCGACCCGACCACCGGCATCAGCGTCGGCGCGCCGTTCTTCTCCTACTGGACCATCTTCACCCTGGCCCTGCTCGGCGGCGTGCTCGGCACGATCATGATGGTGCCGCTGCGCCGCTCGCTCATCGTCAAGGAGCACAAGAACCTGCCGTACCCCGAGGGCACGGCCTGCGCCTCGGTGCTCATCGCGGGCGAGAAGGGCGGGGCGCTCGCGCGCACGGCCTACTTCGGGGTCGCCTTCGCCTTCGGCTACGCGCTCTTGCAGAAGATCTTCAAGGTGATCGCCGAGGCCCCGGCGCTCGTCTCCAAGCAGACCAACCGCTACTTCCCCTCGGCGACCATCAACGGCGAGATCACGCCCGAATACCTAGGCGTTGGCTACATCATCGGCCCGAAGATCGCCGGTGTGCTCGTCGCTGGTGGCGTGCTTGCCTGGCTCGGCATCATCCCGCTGCTCGCCACCCTGGTGCCGGCCGAGGACATCGCCGCGCAGCTCGTCAAGCTGGGCTACCTCGGCAGCGTGACCACCGCCGGCGGCGCCGCCGGTTGGGATCCTGTCACTCAGACCTTCGCGAGCATGCCCAAGGCCATCTACTACGCCTACGTCCGCCAGATAGGCGCGGGCGCGGTCGCCGCGGGCGGCTTCATCACGCTCATCAAGACCCTGCCGACCATCGTCAGCTCGTTCAAGGAGAGCGTCGCCTCGCTGCGCAAGGGCGTCGGCGCCGTCAGTGCCAAGCGCACCGAGCGCGACATGCCCATCACCGCCGTGCTCGGCGGCAGCGTCGGCCTGGTCGTCGTGATGGCCGCCCTGCCGTTCATCCCCGGCGACTCGGTCATCGGCAAGCTCGTCCTCGGCATCTTCATCGTCGTCTTCGGCTTCTTCTTCGTCACCGTCTCGAGCCGTATCGTCGGCATCATCGGCTCCTCGTCGAATCCGATCTCCGGCATGACCATCGCCACGCTTATGGCGACCTGCCTCATCTTCGTGGGCCTCGGCTGGACCGGCGACATCTTCCAGCCGATGGCGCTGTGCGTCGGGGGCATGGTCTGCATCGCGGCCGCCAACGCCGGCGCGACCTCCCAGGACCTGAAGACCGGCTACCTCGTTGGCGCGACCCCGCGCTACCAGCAGATAGGCCTGCTCATCGGCGCGGTCGCCGCCGCGGCGGTCATCGGCCTCACCATCCAGGTCCTCGACCACCCGACCGCCGAGCAGGCCGCTGCCGGCATCACCCACGCCATCGGCACCGAGCGCTATCCGGCGCCGCAGGGAACGCTGATGGCCACGCTGATCAAGGGCCTGCTCGCCTTCAACCTCGACTGGCAGTTCGTCCTCGTCGGCGTCTTCCTCTCGCTGACCGTCGAGCTGATGGGCGTCAAGTCGCTGTCGTTCGCGGTCGGCGCCTACCTGCCGCTGTCGACCACCGCGCCGATCTTCGTCGGTGGCGCGGTCAAGGGCATCGCCGACTTCGTCGCCTCGCGGAAGAAGGAGAAGGTCGAGGAGAGCGAGCTCGGACCCGGCAACCTCTTCGCGACCGGCCTCGTCGCCGGCGGCGCCATCGCTGGTGTCGTGGTGGCGATCATCTCGGCGAACGACACCTGGGCAAAGGCCATCGGCAAGCTGTCGCTGCACTCGCCGCTCAACAAGGCGCTCGGCAGCGGCGGCTACGAGCTGCTCGGCGTGCTCTTCTTCGCGGTGATGAGCTTCGTGCTCTACCGCGTCTCGCGCCGCAAGGTGAGCGAGTAGGACTTCGAGCGAGTCCGGAAACCGGAAAGGCCGAGTGGGCATCGCCCGCTCGGCCTTTTTCGTGGCGTTGCTTCCCGACGGCTAATCGACGCGGGTCACCTTCGAGGCGCCGCTGACGTCCTCGCGGATGCGCGCCTCGCCGGCCACCTCGACGTCAGAGGCGCCGCTCGCCTCGACCTTGGCCTCGATGTCGGCGCGGACCTGCACCTTCGAGGCGCCGCTCGCCTCGACCACCGCGGTGTTCGAGGCCAGGTCGAACGCTCTGACAGTGGAAGCGCCCGAGACCTCCAGCTCGACGCGCTCGGCCCAACCGGTGAGGTCGACGAGGCTCGCGCCGCTCGCCTCGACGCTCAAGGAGCGGGTGCTGATGCCCCGGGCCGAGATGTGTGAAGCGCCGCTCGCCTCGAGGCTCGAGAGCGTCGCGGCGGTCACGCGCACGACCAGCGGCTGGCTCTCGGAGTAGAGGATTCCGGGTTCGGGTGAGATGACGAGCTTGTCGCCGTCTACCGTGGTCTCGATGACGCAGACGAGGTTGTCGTCGCCCGAGACGACGACCGAGGGCTCTGCGCCCGCGGAGATCTCGGCCTTCAGCCCGCCGGAGAGGACGACCTCGCTGAAGGCGCCCACGGGTCTCGTCTGCTCTGCGTAGACCCCGCTGCCCTCCACGTGCCAGCAAGCGCTCGTCATCAGCGCCAGGACTCCCGCGACCAGCCTTCGCATGTTTGCTCCTCCAGCGCAGCGGCGTGCGCAGCTCGATGATCCGCGGCCTTGGTTGCCGGAGGAGGGGAAAGCGATCAGCCGAGCGGACGGTCACGTATCGGCTCGGTGCTCTCGACTCAGGCGGGAACGATTGCGGGCCAGGACAGAGTCCTTTCCGACGAGGCGAATCTCGTTGCGGGCGAGGGATCTGTCCTTGCGGACGAGGGAGCCGCCCTTGCGGGCGAGGGAACTGTCCTTGCGAGCCAGGGAGCTGTCCTTGCGGACGAGGGAACCGTCTTTGCGAGCGAGGGAACTGTCCTT
>DHSB01000076.1:65838-72833 GCA_002408385.1 Myxococcales bacterium UBA5297 | reverse complement strand
TTTCGAGCGAGGGAACTGTCCTTGCGGACGAGGGCAGCAATCCGGCCAGAACGGCGGGACGATTTACAGCAGGACTGCATTGACCGCCGTCGACGAAGCCGGAGCTTCCTCCTCCGTATCGGCGAGGGCGACGTGTCGGAAACCTAAGAAATCACTCGCACTTGCCGCGATGCGCGTAGGGCCGGGTCGGGCAGGTCGAGCTGGCGGAGAAGCTCGTCCCGTCGCAGCCGCAGAAAGGCCTCCGGTCGCGCGTGCAGGGGCGCTCGGGCTGACAGGTCCACTGGACCGAACAGCCCTCGGGGCCCTGGCAGGTCTCTCCCTCGGCGCACTCGTTCGAGGTCGTGCAGGGCCTGGGCTGGGGCGCGATGCGCTCCTCCGGACCACAGGGTCCGCGCCGCGAGAACTTGCGCGCCGGACAGGTCGAGCTGGCGTGGAAGGTCTTGCCGTCGCAGCCGCAGTACGGCACCAGGTCGCGCGTGCAGCGCGTCGCGTCTTCGCAGGTCCAGACCGCCTCGCAACCCTCGGCGCCAAGGCACACCGTGCTGTCGGGGCAGTCGGAGGAGGTCTCGCAGGTCGCGGGTTTGGCAGCCTGAATCCCGGTCGGTTGGGTAGTTGGAGGCTCGGTTGGGACCGCCGTCGATTCTGACGAGGTGTTGGTTGGCGCCGTCGTCTGCGGGGTCAGCGAACAGGCGGAAAGGGCGAGCGTGAGCAGCGTGGCGAGTGCGGTGCGCATGGGCGGCAGATTAGACCAGCGTTCAGCGGGCTCAAAGGATTGGCATTCGAGGGGCCGGTTCGCCCCCGCAAACGAAAGGCCCCGACGTCGCAGAGGACGCCGGGGCCGGGTTGCTGGGTCACGGGTGAGCGGAGTCACCCGGGGAAGGCGCTACGGGCAGGTGTGCGAGCCGAAACCGCTCCAATCGTCCATGGCGAGCGCGTCCCAATTGACGGTGGGGTCGAACACGTCGGAACCATCGACGTCGCCAGCGGTTCCGCACTTGCGACGCAAGGTGACGTCGGCTCCGAAGTTGTCGGAGCTGCCGATCTGTCCGAGGACATCGAGAACGACGCTGCTGCAGCTCACCTCGAGGACATCGTTGCCGTTGAACGTGATGCCGCCGTGCGTCCCACCGCAGGCCGCGAGCAGCGTCGCGGTCGCCGACGGATTGCACATCGCGAGAACGCCGCCGGCTTCGATCGTCTGAGACGGAAGCGGGATGTTCGAGCTGGTCGTAGCTCCGTTGGCGTAGATCTTCACAACGCAGGTTGAGAGGTCGATGGCCGCCGAGCTCCCGTTGTACAGCTCGAACGCCTTGTTGCTGCCCGAGCCCTCGGTGTACTCGCTGAACATCAGCGTGCCTGGCGGCGGGGGAACGGCGACGGTGAACTCGACGCTGCTCTCACCGACGGTGGTGAGGCCGGCCAGCTCGACGAGCTCGAGCCGCAGGGTGAGGGTTCCGGCGGGCAGCACGACGCTCATCGGAGTGGTCAGCCCCGCGGGATCGAGCAGCCCAGCGTCTCCGGCGGTGAAGCCGGTCTCGGGACCGAACCAGGCCTGGCCGTTCTCGTCGGTGGTGATCGAGGCGGTCCAGGTCAGGTGGTCCTCCAGGACGTCGGAGGGCAGGTTCGCGTAGTAGAAGGCCTGGATGCCCGCGACCGGCTGCGAGCTCGCGTCGGTCAGGCTCAGGCGCCAGCGCAGCGAGGCCGCAGGGTCGATGTCGCTGGGCGCCTTGGCCGTGACGCTGACGAGCGCGCGCTCGTTCGCGGTCACTGCGTCGAAGCCGCTGAAGGTGGCCTCGAACGGCGTCGCCACGACAAGCTGGCAGGTGTCGGTGCAGCCCTCGCCGCCGTCGCACTCCTCGCCGCCGGTGACCTTGCCGTCGCCGCACACGGGCGCCTGCGTCGCGACCTCGATGGAGTAGGAGCCGGTCGCGGTGTTCCCGGAGTAGGCCGAGGCGACTACGACGAGCACCTCGCCATCGTTGATGAGGAGGCCAGAAATCTGGCTGTCGTAGCGATCGTTGAGATCGTCATTGCCCTTGATGCAGCCGGTGAGGGGTGACGAGGCATCGAACGGCGCGCGGAACATGTGCAGGAAGCCGTCTCCGCTCCAGGCTGCGGTGACGGTCAGGAGCTGGGCGGCCCCGGTATTGTTCACGATAGAGAACGCGTCGTAGTACCTGCCTGAGGAGCCTGTGCCACAGGATTCCGAGGGCCGTGCCCAGGTCCGGTCGGTCGTGTCGAGCGATTCCGCGAACGTGATCGAACCGTTCGGCTGAGCGATCTCCAGCTCACAGAACGCCGAGCAGCCGTCGCCGTCCTCGAGGTTGTGGTCGTCGCAGGTTTCGTCGCCTTCGAGGATTCCGTCGCCGCAGACGATCTGCCGGCAAGCGCTGCCGGGGACGTCGCAGACGTAACCGGCGGTGACACTGCGGCAGTCGGCGGCGCAGCCGTCGTCCGGGTCGGTGTTGCCGTCGTCGCAGACTTCTGGAGCGTCGATGATGCCGTCGCCGCACTCCGGCGGGCGGATAGTGAGCACGTCGATGGTGTAGGCGCCCAACGCTCGCGCGCTGTAGTAGCTCGTGGCGATCACCACCAAGGTCTCGCCCGCGACGATGGTCTGGTTGGAGATCTGGCTGGTGGTGCCGTTCCCGTCATGGCCGGTGACGCAGTTCACCGTCGGGGTCGCGGGGTTGAACGGAGCGCGGAACAGGCTGAGGAAGCCGTCTCCAAGCCAATTCGCGGAGATGGTGATCTGCTGGTCGACGCCGGTGTTGTTGACGATCTCGTAGGCGTCGAAGTAGGGCGTTTGGTTCGAGGTGCCGCAGGTTGGGCTCGCCCGCGACCAGGTCGGGTCGGTCGCATCGAGCGAGCCGACGAGCTGAACCGTTGCGCCTCGCGCAGCGATCTCGATCTCGCAGGCCGCCGAGCAGCCGTCGCCGTCCTCGAGGCCGCCGTCATCGCAGGTTTCTCTGCCCTCGATGAGCCCGTCGCCACAAAGCGGCGGGCGAATCGTCTCGACCTCGAGCGCATAGAGTCCCTGCGCATCCGACTCGGTGGAGCCCGAGACGATCAGCGTGATCGTCCCGCCGGCCGGGATGCTCACCTCGCGCAGCTCGCTTTCGTGGCTCGTCGCAGAGGCGCCAAGGACGCAAGCGTCGCGGCTTTCGGGATCGAACGGGTAGGGGAAGACGAACAGGAACCCCGTGTCGCTCCAGTGCACGCGCACGTTGATCTGCTGATCGACGCCGGTGCCGTTGTAGAGCGGGATCTCGTCGAAGTAGCGGTTGGGGAAGTTCAAGCCCGTTCCACAGTTGGCGCCCGGGCGGTTCCAGAGCCGGTCCGTGGTATCGAGCGAGCCCCACTGCAGCATCGACTCGTCGCGCTCGGGGATCTCGAGGATGCAGTTGGCCGAGCAGCCGTCGGTCTGGTTGCCGTCCTCGCAGGACTCGCCCGCCTCGATGACGCCGTCGCCACAGACGACTTGGTGGCAGGCCAGGCCTTCGCAGATCCAGCCGGTATCGATGACGCAGCCGGTGCAGCCGTCGCCATCGATCAGGTTGCCGTCGTCGCAAGCCTCGCCCGCATCGATGATGCCGTCTCCGCACACGATCTCCCGGCAGGTCTGACCCGGGGTCTCGCAGATCCACCCGGGGTCGATCGCGCAGGCGGTGCAGCCGTCGGCGTCGAGCGTGTTGCCGTCGTCGCAAGCCTCACCAACGGCAAGAACGCCATCGCCACAGACGAGCGGGGTGACGGTGAGCGTGAAGGGGCCTTCCTCGGTGCCGTAGTAACCATCGTAGCCGTCGACGCCGATGAAGACGGTCTGACCCGCGGTCAGCGTCAAGCTGAGCGACTCGCCGCCATTCCCATAACCGTCGTCGCAGCCGAGCGAGGCGGCCGTCGCAGGGTCACAGACGTCCCAGACGAAGAGGACGCTGTCGAAGTCCGCTTCGAGCTCGACGAGGTAATCGCCGTCGGCCGGCGCGGTGAAGGAGGCGATTCCGTCGCGCTCGGAGCTCGATTGCGAGCACGAATAGTCGACCTCTTCGGCGTCGTAGCTGGCGCTGAAAGCAGAGGTGTCGGCGCTCCAGCTCCAGGGGCCAGCCTGAGTCTGCGCGTTCAGGTCAAAGGCGAGCTCACAGGTGTTGCCCACGATCTCGAGCTGGCAGGTGGCGCTGCAGCCGTCGCCGCCGACCGTGTTGCCGTCGTCACAGGTTTCGGTGCCGTCGACGAAGCTATCGCCGCACGCCTGCGGGCGGAGGGTGAGCACGTCGATGGTGTAGGCGCCCAACGCTCGTGCGCCGTAGTAGCTCGTGGCGATCACTACCAGGGTCTCGCCCGCAACGATGGTCTGGTTGGAGATCTGGCTGGTGGTGCCGCTCCCGTCGTTGCCGATGATGCAGTTGGCTGTCGGGGTCGCGGGGTCGAACGGAGCGCGGAAGAGGTGGAGGAAGCCGTCCCCGAGCCAATTCGCCGAGATGGTGATCTGCTGGTCGGCCCCGGTGTTATTGACGATCTCGTAAGCGTCGAAATAGGGCGTGAAGGTCGAGGTGCCGCACGTTGCGTTCGCGCGCGACCAGGTCGGGTCGGTCGAATCGAGCGAGCCGGAGATCTGGACGGTCGAGCTGGGGGCAGCAATCTCCAGCACGCAGGAGGCCGAGCAGCCGTCGCCATCAACTTGGTTGCCGTCGTCGCAGGACTCGGGCGGATCGACGAAGCCGTCGCCGCAACTGATCTGATGGCAGGGTTGGTCCCCGGTCGGACAAGCATAGCCGTCGTCGATAACGCAGGCGGTGCAGCCGTCGTCGTCGACCGTATTGCCGTCGTCACAGGCTTCCGAGCCGTCGAGGAAGCCGTCGCCGCACGCGATCTGATGGCAGTCCTGGCCCGCGGTCGGGCAAGCGTAGCCGACATCGATGACGCAGGCGGTGCAGCCGTCGTTGTCGACGGTGTTGCCGTCGTCGCAGGCTTCCGAGCCGTCGACGAAGCCGTCGCCACACTCCTGCGGGCGGATGGTCAGGATATCGAGCGTGTAGGCGCCGGTCGCCGTGGTGCCGTAAGTCGAGGCGACGATGACCAGCACCTCGCCGGCGGCGATCGTCCGGTTGGCGATCTGGCTGCCGCTCGAGCCGCCGAAGTCGTCATTGCCGACGATGCAGTTGGTTGCCGGGCTCGACGGATCGAACGGAGCGCTGAAGAGGTGCAGGAAGCCGTCGCCGCTCCATTGCGCGGTGATGGTGATCTGCTGATCGGCGCCGGTGGCGTTGACGATCTCGTAGGTGTCGAAGAAGGAGGTCGAATAGCTGTTCCCGCAGCTTGCGCTCCTGCGCGCCCAGGTCGGATCGGTCGCATCGAGCGAGCCCGAGAGCTGGCGGGCCGAGCCGCGGGCGGCGATCTCCAGCACGCAGGAGGACGAGCAGCCGTCGCCGTCGGTCGTGTTGCCGTCGTCACAGGCCTCACTGCCCTCTGCTACCCCGTCGCCGCATTCCATTTCGTGGCACGCCTCGCCGGCCGGGCAGACCCAACCGTCGTCGACAACGCAGGCGGTGCAGCCGTCGCCGTCGGTGGCGTTGCCATCGTCACAGGCTTCCGACCCGGCGAGGATGCCGTCGCCACAGATGATCGGGGTGACCGTGAGGGTGAAGGGACCGTGCTTGCTGCCGCTGCCGGGGGTGCCGCTGCCATAGGCGTCGACGCCGACGAAGACGGTCTCATTGGCCGAAAGGTCGAGGCTGATGCGCTCGCCGCCATTGCCGCCGACATCCGCGCAGCCGAGCGAGGTGGCGGTCGCAGGGTCACAGAGATCCCAGACGAAGAGGACGCTGTCGACCCCCGCCTCGAGCTCGAAGACATACGTGCCGTCGGCCGGCGCGGTGAACTCGGTGATGCCGTCGCGCTGAGAGGCCGAATTCGCACAGGCGCTGTCCACCGCGTCGGCGTCGAAGTCGGCGGTGAAGAGGCTGGTGTCGGCGCTCCAGGCCCAGGGGCCCGTGCCGACGGCCTCCAGGACGAAAGCCGTACCGCAGTCGTCGCCTTCGACTTCGACCCGGCAGGTCGGGCTGCAGCCGTCGCCGGCAACCTGGTTGTTGTCGTCGCAAGTCTCGGGCGCATCGACATGGCCGTCGCCGCACACGATCTCGCGGCACGGCTGGCCCGCGGTCGGACAAGCCCAGCCGACGTCGACAACGCAGGCGGTGCAGCCGTCGCCGTCGGTGTCGTTGGCGTCGTCGCACCCTTCGGCCGGCGCGAGGATCCCGTCGCCGCAAGAGAGCGGGGCGAGCGTGAGGGTGAACTCACCCGCGCTGTCGGTGCCGTAGCCGTCGACCACGACGAAGACCGTCTGCCCCTGTGTCAGCGTGAGGCTCAGCATCTCGGCCTTGCCGCTGGTCTGACGGTCCGCACATCCGAGCTCGAAGTACGGAACGCTCGGGCAGGTGCCCTGCCAGGCCCAGAGGACCGAGTCGAAGGGGGCCATCGAGGAGACCGAGTAGACGCCGTCGGCCGGGGCAACAAAGCGCGCCACGCCGTCGGGGCTGTTGCCCGAGTTGCCGCAGCTCGCCTCGAGCTCTGCGCCCAGGAGGCTGCTGTCTGCGCTCCACGACCAGGTGCCGTCGGACTGGAGGCCGTCGGTGTTCAGGTCGAAGAAGTACTCGCAGGTCGAGCCGGCGATCTCCGCCTGGCAGGCCGGAGTACAGCCGTCGTTGATCTCCGCGTTGCCGTCGTCGCAGGCTTCACCGTCGTCGGCGACCCCGTCGCCACAGGTCGGCGCGACGCAGGCCGTCCGGCAGGCGTTCGGCGTGGTGTCGCTGTTGTTCGCGCCCTCGTCGCAGGCCTCGCCGCTGTCGACGACGCCGTCGCCGCAGGTGGCCTCGACGCAACTCGTTCGGCAGGCGTCGGCCGCGGTGTCGCTGTTGTTCGCGCCGTCGTCGCAGGCCTCGCCGCTGTCGACTACGCCGTCGCCACAGTCGGCCGCGGAGCAGTCGGTGCGGCAGGCG
>DHSB01000076.1:65476-65702 GCA_002408385.1 Myxococcales bacterium UBA5297 | reverse complement strand
GGAGCAGTCGGTGCGGCAGGCGTTGGCCGCGGTGTCGCTGTTGGCCAGACCCTCGTCGCATTCCTCGCCGTTGTCGGCGACCCCGTCGCCGCAGGTCGGCAAGACGCAGTCCTCGCGGCAGGCGTTGGGGGCGGTGTCGCTGTTGTTGTTCCCCTCGTCGCACTGCTCGCCGGTGTCGACCGTGCCGTCGCCACAGATGGGCTCGGAGCAGTCGGTGCGGCAGGCG
>DHSB01000076.1:0-65358 GCA_002408385.1 Myxococcales bacterium UBA5297 | reverse complement strand
GGAGCAGTCGGTGCGGCAGGCGTCGGCCGTCGAGTCGCTGTTGTTCGCGCCGTCGTCACAGGCCTCGCCGTCGTCGACGACCCCGTCGCCGCAGTCGGCCGGCTGGCAGGTGGTGCGGCAGGCGTTCGGCTCGGTGTTGCTGTTGTTCGCGCCGTTGTCGCAGGCCTCTCCGTTGTCGAGGACCCCGTCGCCGCAGAAGGCGAACAGGCAGGTGGTGCGGCAGGCGTTAGGGACGTCGTCGTTGTTCTCGGCGCCGTTGTCGCACTGCTCGTCGGCGTCCTTGATCCCGTCGCCACAGGTCGACAGCGCGCAGTTGGTGCGGCAGGCGCTCGGGGCGGGGGCGGTGTTGTTCTCGCCCTCGTCGCAGCCCTCGCCGTTGTCCTTCACGCCGTCGCCGCAGCTCGGCAGCTTGCAGTTGGTGCGGCAGGCGTTGGGGGTCGTGTCGCTGTTCGCGGCGCCCTGGTCGCACTCCTCGCCCGGGTCCTTGAGGCTGTCGCCGCAGGCCTCAACGCCCTTGCAGTCGGCGCGGCAGCCGTCGCCGCTGACGGTGTTGCCGTCGTCGCAGACCTCGCCGTCGTCCTTGAGGCCGTCGCCGCAGACCTCGGTGCCCTTGCAGTCGGCGCGGCAGCCGTCGCCGCTGACCGTGTTGCCGTCATCACAGACCTCCCCGGTCTCCACGGCACCGTTGCCGCAGACAGGGTCCTTGACCTCGGGCGGATCTTCACCACAAGCCGCCAGCGCGAGAGCGGCCAACACGGGAATCAGCCTCCACGGACGAGACATCCTCGACCTCCATGATTGCGACGAGTTACCAGCAGTTTCGGGAAGAAAACTTGACGCAAGGCTGTATCCGGACGGGCGAGCGGCTGTCAACTCGCACACGGAGAGTTTCGGTCAACCTTTGAAGAGGCGGGCCGAGCCGCGGGCAGGTGAGCGCCGGCCCAGCGGGCGCGCTCGAAGGGCACAGGTACCGGGCGGGCTCGCGGGGCGGCGGTGCTGCTCGGGAAGCGCTCCGTTCGCAGATTTGCCTCGGGTTGCCCGCGGTCCGCCAGGGAGCGGAGCGGGGGCGGACATTTTGAGGAGCAGCCATGGGCGGTAGGCAGGTCGGCCCGCCGGTGCGCCCGGCACGCGAGGCGGGCGTCGCCCCTATCGAAGTAGATCCGGTGTGCGGCGCGCTGCTCGCTCCGGGGCCGGGGCTGCGCTGTCACCTGCATCAGGGCAAAACCTTTCATTTTTGCAGCTCGCGCTGCCAGCGGGCTTTCGTCGCCAGGCCGCAAGACTTCGTGCGCTCCAGGGAGGCGAGCGGCCCGGTGGGCTACGCCTGCCCGATGCACCCGCGCAGGCTGTCGCGCAGCTCGGGCACCTGCCCGATCTGCGGCCTCATCCTCGAGCCGCAGGCGAGCGCGGAGGAGGCCGAGCGGCAACGGACGCTGGCCGATCTGCGCACCCGCTTCTGGTCGAGCGTCGCGCTCACCGGGCCGCTGCTGCTCGTGGCGCTGCTCGACTCGCTCGCCGGCAGGCCGCTCGCGCTTCTTATCCCCCGGCACGTCGCCAACTGGTTCGAGCTGCTGCTCGCGACCCCCGTGGTGCTCTTGTGTGGCCGGCGCCTCTTCGAGCGCGCTTGGCAGGGGGTTCGGGTGGGCCGGCCCGATCGCTTCTTGCCTCTCGCGCTCGGGGCGGGCATCGCCTGGGCCTCGAGCGCGTTGGCGACCCTCGCCCCGCGGGTCGTGCCGCCGTGGGCGCTGGCCGGCGCCGTGGAGGCGGGACTGCACTTTCGGGCCGCGGCGTTGGTGGTCACCGTGGCGCTGTTGAGCGAGCTGCTCGAGCTGCGCGTGATCGGTCAGAAACGGCTCGCCAAGCCGGCGCGGCGGGCCCGCCCACGCTTCGCGCAGGGTGCCTCGCGAAAGCTCGAGCGCCAGGCGGCCCTGGAGATCACCTCGCGGCGGGTCGCCTCGCTCATCGTCGTCGCCGGCCTGGGGGCGGCCGCGGGCAGCTTCGCCTGGTGGGCCGCGGGCGCGGGCGCGCCGGCCTTCGAGTGCGCGCTCGCGGTGCTCATCGTCGCCTCGCCCTGGGCGTTCGTGCTCTCGGCCCCCGCTTCGCTGGCACTCGCGACGCAACGGGCGGCCCGCGGTGGGCTGCGCATCGAACGGGCCGAGGCGCTCGAGGCGCTCGGTCGGGCGCATCTCCTTGTGCTCGGGGGCGAGAGCGTGCTCGTCGATCGCAACCCGCGGCTGATAGCCGTCGCCGCCGCGCCCGGTTTCGACGAGCGCGAGCTCCTGCGGCTCGCCATCGCCGCGGCGCGCGGGCTCGGCAGCGACCTCGAGGCGCCGCTGGTCGAGGGGGCCCGCGAGCGAGGCATAGAGGAGGGGAGCATCCTGCCTGCGGCACGGCGCCGCGGCGCACGCGCGCTCGTGCAGGGCCGCGCGGTCAGGTTCGCCGGTCTCGAGCGGCTCAAGCAGCTCGGCCTCGACCCCGGCGCCCTCGGCCCGATCGCCGAGGACTGCCGGCGGGCCGGAGGGGTGCCGACCTTCGTGCTCATCAACGAGCGGCTCGGCGGCGTGCTCGCGCTTTCGGGCAGACTCTCTTCGGGCTCCCGCCGCGCGCTCGCCGAGCTGCGCGCGTCGGGCCTGCGGGTCGTGCTGCTGACCCGCGAGAGGGCCGAGAGCACGCGGGCAAGAGCCAGGCGGCTTGGAGTCGACGAGGTGCGGGTGGCGGCCCCCGACAGGCGCGCCGCGCTGCTCGCGCATCTGCAGAAGCGCGGGCGGCTCGTCGCCCTGGCCGCCTGTGCGGGCGAGCCGGCCGACGCGCTCGAACAGGCCGACGTCGCCCTGGTGACCGGGCGAGGTGCGCCAGGCTCGGTCGCCACGGTGGTGCTGGAGGCGGGCGGGGTGCGCGAGATCGTGCGCGCCCGGAGGCTTGCCGCGAGCGCGGTGGGCAACATCCGCCAGAACCTGCGGTTGGCCGCGGGCTTCATGCTCGTGGCCGCGCCGCTGGCCGCCGGCTTGCTCTATCCGTGGACCGGCTTTGCGCTGCGCCCCGAGGCCGCGGGCGCCGGGTTGGGCGCGAGTGTGTTGCTCGTCGTCGCCAACGCTTGGCGGCTGAAGCACGCGCGCCTGTAGGGCGCTTTCCCCGCTCGAAGCGCGTGGCCAAGGCCGCTCGGCCGTGGCTTTTCGCGCGGATGCGGGGCGCCTAGCTTTGACACGGGTTTTTCCCAGGGGAGGAGAAATGTTCGACCGAAGCCAGCTCAAGGAGGGCATGCACGTCAAGTCAGCCGACGGCCACAGCCTCGGCAAGATCGTCCGGCTCGACGCGGACAGCTTCATCATCGAGAAGGGCTTGTTTTTCCCGAAGGAGTACGTCGCCCGCTACGACCGGGTCGGCAACGTCAAGGACGGTGAGGTGTTCCTGATGGCCCGGGGCGAGGAGCTCAAGGGCGAGAGGACGACCGAGGAGAAGAAGGAGTACGCCGGGACGCGCCCGGCCGGTCACATCGAGGAGACGAGAATTCCTCTGACCGAGGAGGAGCTCGTCGTGCAAAAGAAGGTTCGTGAGGCCGGTGAGGTGCACGTCGAGAAGCACGTGGTCACCGAGCAGAAGCAGGTCACGGTGCCGGTGACCCGCGAGGAGGTGCACGTCGAGCGGGTGGCCGCTACTCCGGAGGCGCAGGAGCGGGCCGGCGAGGGCGCGTTCAAGGAGTCGGTGACGACCATCCCGGTGCGCGAGGAGGAGGTCGAGGTCACCAAACGGCCGGTGGTCAAGGAGGAGCTCCGGGTGAGCAAGGAGGTGCGCCCCGAGGAGCGCCGCTACGCCGAGGAGGTCCGCAAGGAGAAGGCCGAAATCAAGGAGAAGGGCGACCTGGAGAAGAAGTTCGAAGAGCCGAAGTAACTCGCGACCCTCTTCGAGCTGAAGCGACGGCCGGGCGCCTTAGCGCTTGGCCGTCGCTTCATCTTGGAGGTGCGCCAGGAGGCCGCCAACGGGGGTCGGATTTCGGGCCGAGAGCTGGGCGCCTCCCCAGATTCATCGAGAGAATCTTCCCCGCCGACGCGAGCGGCGGGAGGTCGTTGGCAAGCAGGCCAAGGGGGAGGGTTGATGCGGAAGGTCTTCTCGACGGCAGGGCTTGTGGGCGCGCTGATGCTCGTTGCGCCCGTCCACGCGCAGCCGCCCGCGGGCGAGTCGGCCCGCGATGGGCAACCCGGTACGGCTCAAGGATCGCAGCCGCAGGCGCGGCTCCCGCAGGAGCAGCCGGCCGAGCCTCAGTTCCAAATCAGCGGCGAGGTCGAGAGGGTCTCGCCCGAGGACCGGGTGCTGAGGATCAAGAACACCGAGAACAACTTCGTGGTCCCGCTCGCCGTCGAGGAGAAGGCGACTATCCGGATGGACGGTCAGACCATCGGGTTGAGCGAAGTGCCCGAGGGCGCCGCGGTCAGGGCGAGCTACAGCATCGAGGGCGACAGGCTCGTGGCGAGCCAGGTGAGCGTGTCGTCGCAGCCCCGGGCAGGAGTCGCAGGGGCGGGCGTAGGCGGCGCGGGAGCGCGCCGCGAGTTCTCGGTGCGCGGGAGTGTGGCGACCGCCCAGAGTGACAGCCTGCGCATCTTCGACGAAAAGCGCGGCTTGTTCGTCCAGCTCGACGTGCCGCGGGGCGCGCAGGTCATGATGGACGGCGAGAAGGTCGAGGTCAGCGAGATCCCCGAGGGCGCGCAGATCCGGGCGACCTACCGGTTGATGGGCGATGACCTCGTGGCCCAGTCCATCGACGCGAGCCGGCAACCGACGCAGCCCGGGCGGTCCTCGGAGGAACAGCCGGCCGGCCCCCGCGAGCCTACGGAGCGCTGAGGAGGCTCGAGAAATCCTTCTTTGACGCCGTCGGATTCCGCTCACCCCTGAGCGTAGCTCCCGAAGCGCAAAGCGGCGGGAGTGGAGTCGAAGGGCCTCTCGAATTTGCTCGAGGTGACCAAAGGAAGCGGGCCGAGCTCGAGGAGATTTCCCGACACCTCTTGAGGCAGCGCAGCGCGGGGACAGCACTACGGGCGGTGCCGCTTCGGACCCCGGCGCGGCCTTCCTGTATGCTCCCCGCGCAACCTCTTCGCGATTTTGGAGAACCATGCGCCCCCTCCTGTCGTCGTCGCTCGCGCTGTCGATCGCGGTCCTTGCTTCCGCCTGCGAACCCGAAGCCCCGCCCTGTGTTCCGGCCTGCGGCGAGAGGCTGTGCGGCGATGACGGGTGCGGCGGATCCTGCGGCGAGTGCAGCCCCGAGTCCGACTGCATCGAGGGCGCCTGCGTGGTGCGCCCGACCTGCGTCGACGAGCTGCAGAACGGCGCGGAGAGCGACGTCGACTGCGGAGGCAACGACTGCGCGCCCTGCGACGACGGGCGACGCTGCGGTGAAGGGAGCGACTGTCGTTCGGGTCGATGCGAAGGCGGTCTCTGCACGAGCTGTGAGGACGGCGCTCGCAACGGCGACGAGAGCGACGTCGACTGTGGAGGCGGGTGCGCCGCATGTGCCGACGGCAGGGCCTGCGGCGCGCCTGAGGACTGCGTCTCGGGCCGGTGCGCGAGCGGTCTGTGCGTGAGCTGCAGCGACGGGCTCACCAACGGCCTGGAGACCGATGTCGACTGCGGCGGCGACTGCGACCCGTGCCGTCAGGGCTCGGCGTGCCAGGCGCACGCCGACTGCGTCTCGCGCACCTGTATCGGGCTGGTCTGCGAGGCCCCGACCTGTACCGACGCGGTGCTCAACGCGAACGAGACCGACGTCGACTGCGGGGGCGCCGATTGCCCGAGGTGCCCGGCCGGCAAGAGCTGCCTGGGCCACGGCGACTGCGAGCCGGGCGCCTGCTGGGATGGCCTGTGCGCCGTCGCCGAGTGCCACGAGCAGCGCGACTGCGGCGACATCGTCCAGCAGATAGAGACCGAGCTATGCCTCGAGAAGCGGTGCGAGCCGGCCTGCGAGATCGACCCGGCGACGGGCAAGACGCGCCAGACGGCGCTCGTCGCGGAGCTGCGCTTCGCGGGCGCCTTCGTCACCGGCACCAAGCCGCGGTCGGCGGTCCTGCGCTTTGTGGACCCACACAAGCTGGACGGCTCGCGGGTGACCTGCGCGCAGCTCGTCACTCTTCACGGGGCGACGCAGGCGACCCGTAACGTCCTCGACTACGACTCCGGCCTGAACCTCATCTACCGCAACCTCTTCACGCTCGACTGGCTCAGCCAGGCGGGCTCGACGGTGTTCGATCTGCCGATCAACGTGCCCAGGGCCGAGGAGGCGATTCTCTGGGGCGAGGTCTGGTACGGGAGTGTCGCCGGAGAGCTGAACCCGACCGGCAACCTCGGAGCGTACGACTGCATCGAGGGGATCGATCTCGGAGCGCTGGGACCAAGCCCGCGGCTGACGCTCAACTTCAGCCGTTAGCCGCCCAGGTCGGAGGGCAGATGGACCTCTTCTCGAAGCGGCTGCCGCACGTCGTGACTCGAGGCGATCTGGTGGTGCTGCTCTCGCCCACCTACGCCGGCGCACTTCGCGTGGACGAAGAGGTCGCGGCCGAGAGGATCGAGCGTGCGCTTGCGGCCTCGCCCGAGCTGCTCGCCGCGCTCTACTCCGGGCTCTCGGACGCGCTGCGCGAGAGGCAAGGCCCCCGCACCTCCGAGGACGCGCTGGTCGACAAGCTCTCCGCGGGCATCGGGGCCCGGAGGCACCGGGTCAAGCCGGCTCAAGTCTCTGCGGCGGTCTCGGCCGCGCTCGTTTGGATGGATCTCGAGGCGGGGGTCGCGCCCGAGATGATGCGCAACGCGCTCGAGACTCCGAAGGGCAGGGCGTTGCTCGGGGACGGGCTCCGGGAGATCGGCCGGCACCTCGTCAAGGAGCTGGTTCGATAGCGCGCAGCCCTCCGGCTGCCGGGACAGCCGGCGACCGACCTCTCGCCCGCCCGCCATCCGCCTGCCCGCCTGGACGGTGGGTAGGAAACCGCACCGAGCATCGTGTTCACGGGCACGGCGCACACACGGCGGCGCATCGCCCGGGAACCGGCTCGGAGCTGCAGGTCGCCGTGCCCTCTGCGTGGCCCGGGCGGCGTTCAAGAGTTCCGATCGTCCTCTCCTAAACCGTGCGCCTATTTCCACACACGGCTTGCCGTGTAGAAGAACTCGATGGCCGGCCGATGAGCAGCCGGTCGCGGGCCCTGGACACGACACCAAAGGCAGGCGCATGGCCGATACGGGCGCAAGGCTGTTCAGAATGACGGGCTGGCTGCGCGGAGCAGGCTCGCGACTCGTGGTCGCCGCACTGACCGCGTTGTGGGCAATGCCCGCGGCAGCGGTTCAATACGAGACCGAGATCGACATCGAGACCGAGCAGGACCTCTACGACCTGCAGCTCGAAGGTGAAATTTCGGAGACGACGCTCGAGACGCTGCTCGAGCTCCACCGGACCGGGGTCGACCTCAACCTCGCCGGGTCCGAAGAGCTCTACCAGTTGCCCAACCTGACGTACGCCGAGGTCAAGGCCATCCTCTCGTACCGCAAGCAGGCCGGGCGCATCGACGACCCGGCCGACCTGGTCGCGGCCAACGTGCTCTCGCCGAAGGCGCTGGTGCAGATCGCGCCGTTCCTGGTGGTCACCGACGCTGACCCCCGGCGCGCCGCGACCTTCGGAGGCCGCGCGCAGTACGGGATCGGCTGGTCGAACGGCGACGACTCGATGTCCCCGATGTACCTGCGCGGCCGGGTCAAGGGCCCGTACGGCCTGAGCGCCGGCCTGCTCGCGCTCACCACTCGGCGGCGCCTTGGAGAGCTCGAGTACGACGCGGCGCGCAAGGCGCTCAGCGCGCCGCGGCCGGGCTACGCCTTCCACCTGCCGAAGCTCTTCCTCGAGTGGGACAAGGCTCGCTACGGGGTCATCGTCGGCTCGTACCGCATCGGCTTCGGCGAGCGGCTCACGCTCGACAACACGACGAAGTACACGCCCGACGGCTACTACGGCGACGACGTCGTCTTCGTGCCGCAGGACCTCGAGAGCCTGTGCAGGGAGTCGACGGGCGAGCTGTCCGAGAGCCCGTGCAGCGAGGCCGACAGGCACACCGCGGTGACCCCGGACTTCTCCTGGCGCGACTCCTTCCGCGGCGCGGCGGCCCGCGCCCAGGTGCCGGTCGGCGATTTTCAGCTCCGCGCGACCGCGTTCGGCTCCTACCAGAGCCGGTCCATCTACCAGTACGAGATCTTCGACCGGCGCGCGTGCGGCGATGACCCGCACTCGGACGCGAAGGGGTGCTCGGCCCCTTCGGTCTACGTCCGCGGCGAGGACCCGACGGCCTACGCCTCGAAGCACTCCTACGCCACGCTGCCGAACATCTACGACGAGCTCGCCGCGGGCGGCAACCTCACGCTCAAGCACGCCTACAACGGCTACGTCGGCCTCACCGGTTACTACGCGAGCCCGAGCTGGTCGATGGGGCCGGAGCTGCAGCTCGACTTCCAGGAGTGGTCGCGCACCCCCTACAACGGCCCCTACGGCGCGGTGGGGGTCAACGGCGGCCTGACGCTCGGCTCGCTCAACTTCTTCGCCGAGGCGGCGCGAAGCTTCGACTCGATGAAGGACGGGCCGGGCGGAGGGTTCGGCGTCGTCCAGCGCACCACGCTGAGCGCGCTCGCCCAGGAGCTCGAGCTGTTGCTGCGCTACTACGACGCGGGGTTTGCCAACCCCTACTCGCGCGCCACCGCCGCGCCGGACGAGTACGACGGGCTGCGCAATCGCAACGAGGCGGGGGCGCGCCTGCGCTATCGGGGCGTCTACTCCGACTGGGTCTTCAACGCGGACACCGACGTCTGGTTCTGGCCCGAGGACGGCAAGTATGCCGGCACCAAGGGGACCGCGAGCGCCGCGGCCAAGGCGCGCGTGCAGTTCCAGGGCTACAACAGCGTCCAGCCTTGGGTCTCGCTCGAGTACAAGAACAAGGACCTGAGCAACAACGCCGACTCCTTCGTCAACCACCGGGGCGAGACGGTCGGCGCCTGCTACGAGACGGGCGAGGAGCGCGAAGGGGTCGAGGGCGTGCGGCCCTGCTCGGGGTCGTTCTACCGGGCGGCCGCGGGCATCAAGATCGTCCCGCTGCGCGAGCTCTCCTTCGACGTGCGCTATCAGCACGAGTGGCTCAACGACGCCAAGCACGTCTCGGACCTGCGCCAGGACTCGGTCTTCCGAGCCACCATCGCCTATCGGCCCATCGATCAGCTCCGAGTCCGCCTGCGCGCTCGCTACCTGTTCGAGGACACCTCGAACGACTCCTACCTCGAGGAGTCGCTGTGGACCTACCTGCAGGTGAGCTGGATGGCGACCAAGCAGATTCAGGCGAGCCTGCGCTACGACGTCTACGCGCTGCTCGACTCCCGTGAGAACACCCTGGCGCGCAACAGTGTCTGGAACGACGTGCCCGAGCAGCGCGCGCGGCTCGAGCTCGAGGCCAGTTTCTAAGATGAGGTCGCCATTGAAGGCACGCTTACCCGTTCTGTTCGTCGCGCTGGCCGCGCTGCTGCTTTCGACCGGCTGCCCGCCGACGAAGACGGCCCGCCGCTACAACCGCCAGCAGGCTGCCGAGGCGCTCAAGACGCTCGACAAGGTCGGCTTGGTCATCGGCGAGTTCCCCATCGCGGGCAAGGACGCGGTGCTCGACGGCGACACCATCGCCGTTCAAGGGCTCGACTCGACCCTGCGCCTCATCGGCATCGACACCGAGGAGACCTTCAAGCACGACTGGGAGCGCAAGGCCTACGCCAAGGGCTTCGAGACGTACAAGAAGGAGATGAGGGGAGGCTCCTCGCGGCCGGTCAAGATGGCGACCCCGGTGGGGATGGACGCCATGGAGTGGGCCAGGCAGTTTTTCGACGGGGTGACCACCGTGCGCCTCGAGCGAGACCATCCGGGCGAGATTCGCGGGTTCTACGGGCGCTATCTCGCGTACGTCTTCGCCCAGAAAAACGGCCAATGGCTCAACTACAACATCGAGGCCGTGCGCGCGGGGATGAGCCCGTACTACGCGAAGTACGGGCAGTCGCGGCGCTTCCACAAGGAGTTCCTCGCCGCCCAGGCCGAGGCGCAGGCCCAGCAGCTCGGCATCTGGGACCCTCTGAAGGAGCACTACGACGATTACCCCGAGCGCCTGAGGTGGTGGAACGCGCGCGGCGCGGTCATTGACCGTTTCGAACGGATGGCCGAGGGGCGTGACAGCTACGTCGTGCTCACCCGCTGGGACGCGATGCTCGAGCTCGAGAAGCGCGTGGGCCAGGAGGTGGTCATCCTCGGTTCGGTGGGCGAGGTGCGCCTCGGCGACAAGGGACCGACCGTCGTCAAGCTCTCGCGCAACCGCAGCTCGAGCTTCGAGCTGGTCTTCTTCGACAAGGACGTGTTCAAGGCGACCGGGCTTGCCCAGAGGAAGGGCGAATACGTGGTAGCGCGTGGCGTGGTGCAAAAATACCGGAGCAAGCGCGGGGGCTCTGAACGGCTGCAGTTCATCGTCTCCCTGCCCGGGCAGGTTTCGGCCGACGGGATAACCCCGGCCGTCTCGCCTCTCGTCCAGCCGCCTCCGCCTCCGGCCGAGCCGCCCGCCGAAATCCCCGTGATCTCGGCCGACCCCTCGCACAACCCTGCCGCGGAGACGATCCCGGTCGTCTCCGCCGACCCGAGCCGCTCGGTCGAGCCCGAGCGGCCCGACCAGCCCGGCGACAGGCCGCGATCGCCGGGCGCCGTCGAGCCAGACCCCGACGACATCCCGGCAGACCTCAACTTCGACGAGCTCTCTGAGCTACCCTTGGAGCCATGAAAACCAACCGACCCTTCCAGCGCCCTTTTTGTTTTTCGATGTTCCTCGCGATCGCTGCCAGCGGCCTCTTAGCCTGCGGCCCCGACGGCACGACCGAGGTCCCCGACTCGGCCTGCAAGGCCTTTCTCGCCGGTGACCTGGTGATCACCGAGTTCATGGCCGACGTCCCCGGCACCGACACCGGCAAAGAGTGGATCGAGATCTACAACTCGACCAAGAAGGAGGTCGACCTCAAGGGGTTGACCCTGGTCGCCGCCAAGCCCGACGGCTCGCGCGAGAAGACGCACACCATCGCCGAGGGGAAGATCAAGCCGGCCAACTACTTTGTCCTCGGCGACAGCGTCGAGAAGCCGCTGCCCTCCCACATCGACTACAGCTACGGCGACGGCCTGGGCGCGCTCGGCAACGAGAGCGGCCTCATCGCCATCCGCTGCGGCACCGTGAAGATCGACGAGGTGAAGTACACCACCCCCGCCAAGTCTGGGGCCTCGCGCCTGCTGAGCGGCAGCATCCCGGTGCCCGACTCGGCGGTCAACGACCTCGAGGAGAACTTCTGCGACGCCACCATCGAGTACGCGCCCGGGCTGTTCGGCTCGCCCGGCACGCCGAACGAGGCCTGCGCGACGGTCGCCCCTGAGGGCACCTGCATCAACCTGATAGGCGAAGCGGTTCCCATCGCGCGCCCGAGGCCCGGCGAGCTCGTCATCACCGAGTTCTTGGCCAACCCCAAGGCGCCCATCGAGGACACCAACGGCGAGTGGTTCGAGATCTATGCGCTCGCCCCCGTCGACCTGAACGAGCTGGTGGTGAGCAACGGCGGCACCCGCAACCACGTCATCAAGTCGGCCAATTGCCTGCGGCTCGAGGCCGGGCAGTACGCGGTGCTCGCCCGCAAGTCCGAGCCGGAGATCAACGGCGGCATCGCCAACGTGCTGACCGCGGTGAGCATCAGCTTGGCCAACAACGGCGGGGTGATCATTCTCAGCAGCGGCGAGACCGAGATCGACCGGGTCGCCTACGCCACCTCCAAGGACGGGGTCGCCGCCCAGCTCGATCCCCAGAAGCTGACCGCGCTCGACAACGACAACGCCAGCAACTTCTGTGACGCGGTCGATCCCTACGGGACCGGCGACAACCTCGGGACCCCCGGCGCGGCGAACAAGCCCTGCCCGCTGCCCCCGGACCCGAACAAGTGCAACGAGAACGGTGGCAGCCGTCTCATCGATCCTCCCGCGGTGGGCGATCTGGTCATCACCGAGTTCATGGCCGACCCCAAGGCGGTGCTCGACAACCAGGGCGAGTACGTAGAGCTGTTCGTCAAGCGCAACCTCGACCTGAACGGCATCGAGATCAAGAACGAGGGCACCGGCCGCTTCACCCTCGAGTCGGCCGACTGCCTGCCGGTGCTCGCCAACAGCCACATCGTCTTCGTGAAGAACACCGACCCGACCGTCAACGGCGGCATCGCCGAGGCCTACTCGGTGCTCGGTCTCAATCTCTCCAACACCGGCGCCCACAAGATCATCGTGCAGCGCGGCGAGGTGCTCATCGACGAGATCAGCTACGACGGCAGCACCGCCGGCAAGTCGACGCAGCTCGACATCGGCAAGTACGACGCGACGCTCAACGACGAGGCGGGCAGCTTCTGCGTGAGCACCACTCAGTACGGGCTCGACTGCACGGCCGAGGGCGCGGTGTGCGACTGGGGCACCCCGGGCCAGCCCAACGGAGCCTGCCAATGAGACGCATCGCCTGGATGGCGGCTGCCGCGTTGGCCGCCGCCTGCGGCCCCGATGACGAACCGGGGAGCGATTGCGGCCCGAGCTCGGCGCTGGTCGTCGCGGTCACCGACGGCGACACCATCGAGATCGAGGGCGGGGTCAAGATCCGCTACCTGCTCGTCGACACGCCCGAGAGCACGACGAAGGTGGAGTGCTACGGGCCGGAGGCCAAGGCGTACAACTCCGGCCTGGTCAAGGATCAGGTCGTCGAGCTCAAGTACGGCACCGAATGCAAGGACCGGTACGGGCGGCTGCTCGCCTTCGTCTCGGTCAACGGTCGCGAGGTCAACTCGCTGCTGGTCGAGAAGGGCTTCGCCGACGTGATGTACTTCGCGGAGACCGGCAACGGAAAAGATCGGGTCGAGGAGTTCTACGACCTTCGCGACGAAGCCAAGGATGCCGGGCGCGGGATGTGGGGCGCCTGCGTCGACGACTAGCTCCCATCAGCTCTCGTTCTCTTGGTCGGGCGAGCGGTCCTCCGCTCGCCCGACTTCGTTGCGGGGTCCCTCGCGGCTCGGGGTGACGACGAACGGACGGATCCCTGCGCGTGCGTTTGGCTCAGACGAGCCGAAACGCGCGCGCCCAGAGATGGCGCGCTCGGCTGCGCAAGAGGCTCGCAGCCTTCCAAAGGAGCGCCCATGGTCTACGTCCGAGAAGAGCTCTGCCCGCAGAATCACCGCTGCCCGACGTTGCGCGTCTGTCCTGCGGGCGCCCTGACGCAGGACGGCTTTCGCGCCCCAAAGGTAGATGAGGAGGCCTGCATCGACTGCTTGGCCTGCGTCCGCTCCTGCCAGGTCTTCGTGGAGCACGCCCCCAGGTCCTCGTCGGTGAGCAAGGGCGCCTGACCCCTCGACCGCAATCGACGGTCGACGGTCGAGAGTCGACCGCGGGAAGCCCGGACCACCACGGCGCCTCTCCGCAAAGGATCGCCTCGACTGCCACGCTTTCGTGCTTCGACGGCCGGCAGGTGTCAAACGGCACGGATGTGGTTCGAGGACCAGTCTTGGTCGCGCCCGCTCGGGCCGATGAGAGCCCCGGCAATCGCGGACGATCCCGGTTGCGCGACCGAGGGCCTCGACGGCGCGATCGAAGCTTCCGAGCCGCGAACTGGGCGGCGTCGATCCCGCGTGTCGGGCGCTTCGGCGTCGAGGTCGAGCGCTTGGGCCTCGCGGACCGATCCGTTCGGCCGCGCGACTCGAATGGTTCGAGCGGGCAGTCGAATGCTTCGATCGCCGGGAGCGAATGCTTCGATCGCCGGGACCGAATGCTTCGACGACCGCATCGAATGCTTCGACCCTCGGGGCGAATTCTTCGCCCCCTGGACCGAATGCTTCGGCCTCTGAGACCGAATGATTCGACCCCTGGGACCGAATGCTTCGGTCGGGGAGGTCGAATGGTGCAGCCGTCCGGCCGCAGCAACCGTCGAAGAACAGGCTCGATTCAAAGCTGCGGTCGGACCAATCGTCGCCTGCACAACAGAGCGAGCAGGGGGGCCGTCTTTGGGAGTGACAGCTCCGATGTGGGAGACGAAACGTGGCGTCACCTCTGGCATGTGGAGGCACGGAGCTTGGGCGAACAGGGGCGCCCCTTCGGGAAGTCAGCTCCCCTTGCAGGAGATGAAGCGATGGAGATCACCAACCACGTCGGGACCGTGCTCCCGACCGAAGACGAGCGGAAGCAGCTCGTCGCGGACATCGCCAATGTCCGCGAGCGGCTGATCCGCTGGGGCGTCATCGTCGCCCCCGAGGTCCGCTGCTCGTTCCTCAAGCCGCGCGCCGGAGCCGAGGCGATGATGGAGCTGGTCTTCGGCCTCGCCACCGAGAAGAAGGTCGTCATCGACGGCATGCCGCTCGAGGGGATGAGCTCCGACATGAAGCTTGGCAACATGGCCTACGGCTTCGAGCAGCAGCTCACCGACTGCCAGCAGATCGCCGCCGACACCCGCCTGGTCGCCTTCGGCGAGGCGTGGCAGGCGTTCCTCGGCTACTACGGGGTGCTCAACTCGATGGCTTCGCGCGACGCCGCCCTGGCCAGCCGCCTGCGCCCGGTGGTCGAGTTCATGTCCAACGGCCCGCGGCAGAAGAAGCAGAAGCCCTAGCGGTCAGCGACGCGCGTGCCGTGGCGCCGCTTGTTCGGAAGGCCCGCGATCCTCACTCGGATCGCGGGCCTTCTGCCTTCGCAGCCTCTCGGCCAGGTTCGTCCCTGGATGCGTGCTGCCGCCCGCCAGGCCGTCGGAGCGTGCCGAGACCCGGCGTCGGCTCCAGGGGAAACAACGTTGACCTCCCGTCATCGAGAGGCGAGCCTCTTTCTGCGGCGCCCAGGGCGCCCGCAAGCGCCGCCGCGCAGTCGGTGGCAGGAGAGAGGCGACCGATGCCAACGCTACCGGCTCAGCAGCCCGCGGGGCGCTCGCGCACGCGCGGTGACTTCACGGTCGTCTATGTGCTCGAGGCGCTCGGGGCCTACAAGCTCCTCACCCCGGCGCAGATCCGGGACGTGCAGGCGAAGGAGGCCTCGGTGCGCCTGCGGCTGCTCAAGGAGCGGGGCGGACAGGGCAAGCGCTACGAGCTGTCGCCGGTCGAGGTGGTGAGCGACTTCAACTTCCCGGTCCCCGGGCGCCCGGGCCTGATGCTCGACGAGGACAAGATCAGCGAGATCTGCGCGCTGCACTCGGGCGGCCGGTTCGTGAAGATCGACCCGCTCAAGCTCGACATGGCGCTCATCACCCGCACGCTGTCGAGCCCCTTCGCCCGGCGCAACGCGGTGCTGCCGGTCGAGAAGCAGGGCGGGGTGATGCTCGTCGCGGTCGCCAACCCCTTCGACGAGGAGCTGTTCGACAACCTGCGCGCGATCATCGGCTGCGAGATCCAGCCGGTGCTCGCCTCGAAGGCCGACATCCTGCGGGCCATCGAGCACGTCTACGGCTTCAAGAAGAGCGTCGCCGCGGCGGTCGACCTGCACCAGAGCGGCCAGGAGCTCACCAACTTCGAGCAGCTCGTCCGCCTCTCGTCGGCCTCCGACCGCGAGCTCGACGCGACCGACAAGCCTGTCGTCGCCGCGGTCGAGTACCTGCTGCGCCACGCCTTCGACCAGCGCGCCAGCGACATCCACATCGAGCCCAAGCGCGAGGAGACGCTCATCCGCATGCGCATCGACGGGGTGCTGCACCCCGTCCACACCGTGCCGCGCGCGGTGCACGCGCCGATCGTCGCGCGCATCAAGATGCTCTCGCGCATGGACATCGCCGAGAAGCGCAAGCCTCAAGACGGGCGCATCAAGACCGACCGCGACGGCCGCGAGGTGGAGCTGCGCGTCTCGACCGTGCCCACCGCCTTCGGCGAGAAGGTGGTGATGCGCGTCTTCGACCCCGACCTCGCCGTCCAGGACCTGTCGCAGACCGGCTTCACCGCCGACGAACTGCGCACCTTCGAGTCATGGATCGAGCGGCCCCACGGGCTCATCCTGGTCACCGGTCCGACGGGCAGCGGCAAGACGACTACGCTCTACTCGGCGCTGCGCGTGCTCGCCGGCCCGGAGGTGAACGTCAGCACCATCGAGGACCCCATCGAGATGGTCTGGGAGGGCTTCAACCAGATCCAGGTGCAGCCGAAGATCGACCTCGACTTCGCCGCCGCGCTGCGTCACCTGCTGCGCCAGGACCCGGACATCATCATGGTCGGCGAGATCCGCGACTGCGAGACCGCGCAGAACGCCATCCAGGCCGCGCTCACCGGGCACCTGGTGCTCTCGACGCTGCACACCAACAACGCCTGCGACGCGGTCTCGCGCCTGCTCGATCTGGGCGTCGAGCGCTTCCTCGTCGCCACCTCGCTCATCGGCGTGATGGCCCAGCGGCTGGTGCGCCAGATTTGTCCGAGCTGCGCGGCCGAGACGACCCTCACCTCCGACGAGATCGCCGCGCTCGGGGTCTGCCTGCCGCTGCTGCCGCAGGGCTGCTCGTTTCGCCGGGGCGAGGGCTGCCCGAAGTGCCGCAACACCGGCTTCAGCGGCCGCACCGGAATCTTCGAGATGCTCGACGTGGACGACTCGATCCGCAACCTCGTCGTCGGCGGCGGGGGCGGGCGCGAGGTCTTCGCGGCGGCACGCCAGCGCGGGATGCGCACGTTGCGCGAGTCCGGGGTGCTCAAGCTGGCGATGGGCGTGACGACTATCGACGAGGTGCTCCGGGTGACCTGAGAGTCGTGAGTTTTGAGTATTGAGTTGTGAGTGAAAGGCCAGGCTCCGGGCGCAGGATGCTGCCCCGGCCGGGCCGGCGAGAGGACAGCCGGAGCACCCTTCAGTCCGGGGCCCGGGGCCGCCGGCGGGTTGCGGCCCCGGCGAGGCCGCGACGGCGCGGCCATGCAACTTCTTTTCGTCGCCGGGTTCCCAAGCTCGTCGAGAGCGGCTCAACCTCTCGCCGCGAGGCGCGCCCGATGACGTTCGTCCATCGGGTGACGACCAACGTCTGCCTCAACGCGCTGCGCGCCAGGGCGCTCAGGGAGGCGGGCTCGGTGACGCAGCGCGAGGAGGCCTTCGAGCCCGGGCAGGCCGAGGTGCGCGAGCTGCTCGAGGCCCTGGTCGCGCGACTCGACGAAGCGACGATCCTGGTTGCTGCGCTGCACTTCGTCGATGGCCTCACTCAGGTCTCGGCATCGACCAGGGCCAGGACCTCGCTCCTCGCGAGGTTGTCGGTGTCCGAGCAGGAGAGCAGGTAGGGGGCCGTGAACTCGTGCAGGGCGAAGGAGCGCTCGAGCGCGAAGGGGGCGGGATTCAAGGCGGGTGGCTCCGGCGAAGCGGGCGTATCGATAGGCAATCCGGCGCGATGCGCAGGGCATTCCCGCCGTCGAGCGGCGGGCTGCGCTTCAGCGCGAACGGTCCGACTGACGCTCAGCTTGGGGGCTCACCGCGCTGGCGCGGGCAGGCCCAAGGGAGCTGGGCGAGGGCTCGGTGCCGCAGGCAGAGCCTCTACTGTCAGAGCTCGACATCTTCGCTGGGAGGCTCGAAGTCGAAGGGCCCGAGGATTTCCTGCGTGATCCATCCGCCGAAGTAGCTTCCCTCGATAGCTCGCACCCGCTCGCCGTCGACGAAACAGGAGTCGACGCGGTCGGGGTAGAAGGCGAGGTAGCCCTTGATCTCGTTCAGGGAGGGAGTCGGGTGCGGATAGGACCACGCAGCCTGCACCGCGATGGCATCGCCGACCTCGACGTCGTAATAGCGCGCGACCCCGCGACAAACGCACCAGGTGCGCCGCTCGGTCAGGCGCAGGTGGTCCATCCGCACGTCGGCGCGTGGGATGTAGTAGACCGGCGGGCGCCCGAATTCGAGGACGCGGCGGGCGCGGTAGGTCGCTGCCAGCTCGACGCCTTCGAGGGCGACGAGCACATGCCTGTGACTCGGCTCGACCCGCGGATGGCGGGGATAGTCCCAGATCGACTCTTCGGCGGCTGCTGTGCGCTCGTCCACGCGTGCGCCCTCCGAATCATCACTGCGCATGGCGGGAGCTGTGGACAACGCGGCAGCGATCGCAGAGTCGGGAAAAAGGGGTGACCGGGCAGAGAGCTGACCGGCCGCTCGTATGCCGGGAGGCCCGCCATTCCCCCTCGCTCAGGGTCAGCGCAAGCGCAGGGCGGCAATCGCTATCGCTGGATCAGCAGCCAGCGCGGCGCCTCGCCCGCGTCGACCGGGACGCCGTGGACCAGGCCCGAGGGCTCGAGCACCGGGCCGCCGGGCAGGTGCGTGCCTGCACCACGGCGAAGGAGGAGGGCGGCTCACCGCCGCTGGCGCCAAGCTGCACGGCGTACGAGAGCCCGACCTGCGCCGTCCGGCAGCTTCGTCGTAGAGAAGAGCAGGCCCTCGTCCGCCGGCTGGACCGACATGAGCTCGAAGAGCATCCCGGTGGCGCCGCCGGTGCCGGTCACGGTTCTCGAGCGATACGGGAGCGTGTCGGACAGCGCGTGAAGCCCGAGCGCTCGATGCGGCTCTCGCTTTTCGCGGATGAGCGGCGTGCATCCTTCTGTTGACCCGAAGAGGCCGCTGGTGTCTTTTCCCGGCCCCATCGTGGCGCCCGCGCGAGGCGGCCTTCGACAGGCGAGGCCTCGCGAATAGAGCACCCGAGCCCCAGGCGGTGAAATGCAGGCCCTCTTCGAAGCCATCCGCGAAGCGTGTTCGCGCGCGACCTGGTCGCGCGCGGTGGAGCTGGTGCGCGCCGGCGCGGTCGTCGGCGACGGCACCGACGGCGAGGTCGCCATCCTCCGGGTCTCGACCGCCGGCACCGCGGTCAGCCGCACGGTGACCCTGTATCTCGAGGAAGAGGACGAGGACTGGAGCTGCGACTGCTCGACGCACGAGGAGGTGTGCGTGCACGTCGCGGCCGCGGCCATCGCGCTGCGGCGCGCGCGCCAAAGCGGCGAGGAGCTCCCCAAGGCCTCGGCCAGCGTCGCCCGCGTCCACTACCTCTTCACCCGGGCCGAGGGCGGCCTGCTCTTCGAGCGCGCGTTTGCGTTCGAGGGCGGCAGGCGCGAGACGCTCACGAGCACCCTGTCGGCCATCTCCTCGGGACGTCTCAAGGGACCGGCGTTCGTCGCCAGCGCGGCCGACGTGGCGGTCGATCTGCTGCTCGGGCTCAACGGGCGCGGCTGGCTGCCGCGCGAGCTGATGGCGAAGCTCATCGGCGCTCTGACCGATCTGTCCGACCTCTTCCTCGACGGCGCCCCGCTGAAGGTCTCGAGCGACCCGGTCGGCGTCGTCGGCCGGCTCGAGGATCAGGGGACCGGGTTTCGGCTCTCGGTGGTGCAGGACCAGAGCATCACCGAGGTCTTCTCCAACGGCTGCGTGCTGTGCGGCGACACCCTGCGGCCGGTCGGCGAGAGCAAGCTGAGCGCGCGCGAGCTGCAGGAGCTGCGGCCCGGCCGCTATTTCGGCCCGGGGCAGGTCATCGAGCTGGTCACCGAGGTGCTGCCCTCGCTCCAGGAGCGCATCCCGGTCGAGATCCGCACGCGCAAGCTGCCGCGCACCTCCGACGCGAGGCCGCGGGTCCAGCTCGAGGTCTCGCAGGAGGGCGATGCCTTCAGCGTGCTGCCGACGCTCGTCTACGGCGACCCGCCCGTCGCGAGGGTCGACTCTGGCCGCCTGGTCGCGCTCGCCAATGCGGTGCCGGTGCGCGACGAGCTCGCCGAAGAGCGGCTGCTGCGCCAGCTCCAGAGCGACTTGGGGCTGCTGCCGGGGCGGCGCGAGGGGTTCCGCGGCGAGGAGGGCGTCGCCTTCGCCCGGAAGCTCGAGGCGTGGAAGGGCAGGGGCTCGATAGCCGGCGACGCGCACGAAAAGTTCTTCCTCGCCCCCGGACTGACGCCGCGGCTCGAGACGCGGGACTCGGACTTCGCGCTCTCCTTCGACTCGGTGACCGACGACGGCAAGAGGGTCGGCCGCGCGGACCCGAGCGCGGTGCTGCGCGCCTGGAGATCGGGCGCTTCGCTGGTGCCTTTGCTCGACGGTGGCTGGGCGCCGCTGCCGCGCGATTGGCTCGCACGGTTCGGCGAGCGCATCGCGGACCTTCTCGCGGCGAAGGAGGGGCGCGAGGAGCTGCCGGCGAGCGCGCTGCCCGACCTCGCCAGGCTGTGCGAGCAGCTCGAGCGGCCCATGCCCCCGCGCTTTGCCGAGCTGCGCCCGCTGCTCGAAGACTTCACCGGACTGCCGGCCGCGCAGCTTCCCGCGGATCTGCGGGTGAGCCTGCGCGCCTATCAGGAGACCGGCGTGCGCTGGCTCGGCTTCCTCAAGAAGGCGCGGCTCGGGGCGCTGCTGGCCGACGACATGGGCCTGGGCAAGACGCTGCAGGCGCTCTGCGTCCTCGAGAAGCCCGCGCTCGTGGTGGCGCCGACGAGCGTGGTGCACAACTGGGCCGCCGAGGCCGCGCGCTTTCGCCCCGACTTGAAGGTGTGCCTCTACCACGGACCTCAGCGCACGCTCGATCCGGAGGCCGACCTCACGATCACCAGCTATGCGCTGCTGCGCCTGGATGCCGAGGCGCTGCAGCCGGTGCGCTGGGCGACGGTGGTGCTCGACGAAGCGCAGGCCATCAAGAACCCGGACAGCCAGGTCGCGCGGGCCGCCTACCGGCTCGACGCGAGCTTCCGGGTCGCGCTGACCGGCACGCCGGTCGAGAACCGGCTCGAGGAGCTGTGGAGCCAGATCCACTTCCTCAACCCCGGCTTGCTCGGCGGGCGTCAGGACTTCCAGGAGCGCTACGGCAAGGCCATCGCCGACGGCGAGCCGGGAGCGGCCGCGCGGCTGCGCGAGAGGATTCGTCCGTTCCTGTTGCGCCGGCTCAAGCGCGAGGTGGCGCCCGAGCTGCCGCCGCGCACCGAGGTCGTGTTGCGCTGCGAGCTTTCCGACGAGGAGCGCAGCCTCTACCAGGCGATCCACGCCGCGACCCGCGACGAGGTGGTGGCGAAGCTGCGCGAGGGTGGCAACGTCCTCGCCGCGCTCGAGGCCCTGTTGCGGCTGCGGCAGGCGAGCTGCCATGCCGCGCTCATCCCCGGGCAGAAGGCCGAGAGCTCGTCGAAGGTGCAATTGCTCGTCGAGTCGGTCGCGCAAGCGGCGGCCGAGGGGCACAAGTCGCTCGTCTTCTCGCAGTGGACCTCGCTGCTCGACCTGATCGAGCCCGAGCTGAAGGCCGCGGGGGTCGACTTCGTGCGGCTCGACGGCTCGACCCGCGATCGGGGCGAGGTCGTGCGCAGCTTCCAGGACGAGTCCGGCCCTCCGGCGATGCTCATCTCACTGAAGGCCGGCGGCGCGGGCCTGAACCTGACGGCAGCCGACCACGTCTTCCTCGTCGATCCCTGGTGGAACCCTGCGGTCGAGGACCAGGCCGCCGACCGCGCGCACCGCATCGGTCAGGACAAGCCGGTCATCGTCCACAGGCTGGTGGCCATGGGCACCGTCGAGGAGCGGATCTTGGCGCTCCAGCAGAGCAAGCGCGAGCTTGCCGAGGCGGCGCTCTCCGGCGCCGACAAGGCCGGCGCGCTCACCCGCGACGACCTGGTGGCGCTGCTCGAATAGCGAAGCCGGCGTGACCCTCGCGTCGGCACCGAGGGCCGACCTTCATGTCGCCCGAGGCCGCGCCTGATCTCCGAACCGGCGAGAGGCCGGTCCTGGCCTGCCGCCGGGCGCATTGTCCATGCGCCCTCGGCCGACCGGCGTCCGATAGGCCGGGCTCTCAAGGCCCAGCCGAAGCCTGGGTTGTCGACTCTCGACTCTCGACTCTCGACTCTTGACCGTCGCGTCGGCGCAACGGCCTGACGCCCAGCGCCGCGAGCGCCCCGAGGTAGATGAAGCCGTAGGCCATCGTCGCCAGCCCGAGCACGACGAACAGGTGCAGGCTCGCCGGTGCCAGTGCGCGCACCCCGTAGACCCCGACCAATGCCGCTGCGGCCGCGAGCCCCGGGCGCAGCAGCCCGCGCCATGGAAGCAGCTCTCGCGCCCTCGTCCCGAGCGCGCGCGGCAGCCGCGCGAAGAGCGCCGCCTTTCCGATGGCCTCGGCGGCCAGCCACGAGCCGATGCCGCCGAGCATGCCGAAGCGGGCGACGCCGTAGAGCGCCAGCGGCACGGTGACCACGGCCTTGAGCGCAAAGCTCAGGAAGATGTGCTTGGTCTGCCCCCGGGCGCGCAGCGCTCCTTCGATGGGAAGGCAGGCGAGGATCCCGGCGGCGACCGCGACGCGGAAGATGGGCGCGGCCTCGAGGTAGCGGCTGGTGAAGAGCGCCCCTATCACCTCGGGCGCCGCGGCCATCAGCAGCAGGGTCAGCGGGACGAACGCGTACGAGAGCTTGAGCACCGCCTCGCGGAAGAGGGCCGCCGCCTCGCGCACCCGCCCCTCGCGCTCGAGCTCGGCGACGCGGACCATCAGGATCTCCGAGGTCGGCGCGTAGAGCAGGTCGAACAGCGGCACCTGGAAGACGCCCACCGCGTAGACCGCGAACAGGGCCGGCGACAGGTTCGAGGAGACGACCCACTGGTGAAAGGCCTGCTGGGGCACCGCGAGCGCGACCGCGGCGCCGAAGGGCAGGGCGAACTTGAGCTGCGCCTTGAGCGCCGCACGCTCGAACAGCGGGCCGGGCGAGCCGCGCAGATGCAAGGCCCAGCAGGCGAGCAGGCGCAGCAGCGCGAAGAGCGCCATCCCCTGCACCACCCCCTGCAGCCCGAAGCCGAGCAGCCCGGGCAGGGTCATCGCCGCGGCCTTGGCGAGGTCGGAGACGACGTAGGCGATGGCCGCCCGTCCGGTGCGCCCCTGAGCGGTGAGCGCGATCTCCAGGGGCATCGAGCCGATGAGCCCGAAGACGTAGACCGAGAGGTAGGGCAGGTAGCCGACCAGCGCCGGGTTGTTGAGCCCGCGGGCGATGAGCGCGCCGCCGAGCAGCAGCGCGGCCATCGCCAGCGCGCCGGCGCCCGCGAGGTAGGCGAGCACCTGCACCAGGTAGGGGCGCGGCGCGCGCGAGCGCGGGATGAAGTAGTAGAGGCTCTGCGACATGCCGAAAGGCAGCAGGTAGTAGAGCGTCTGGGCGATGAGGATGAGCTGCTTGTAGGCGCCGTAGTCGTCGGGCAGGAAGACCCGGGCGAGCGCGAGCGGGATGACGAAGCTGATGGCCGCCGAGGCGGTGCGGGCGACGACCAGCGGCCGCGCGCGCGCCATCAGCGAGCGGCCGGGCGGGCTTTGCGGCTTGGCGGCCTCGGGCTTGGCCTCTTCGCTCATCGACCGTCCCTCATCGCGGGCGCGCCAGCTCGAACGACAGGTCTTCGACTGTGAAGGCGGCGATGCGCCGGATCTCCAGCGGATCGGTCGCCGGCGTGTTGTCGCCCGGGACGGTGGAGACCGCCGCGCCGTAGTAGCGGCCGGTGAGCTGCTTGACCCGGTCGCTGAAGGTGCCGTGGGGATAGCAGAAGAGCCGCGGGCGGGCGCCGATGTGCTCGGCGATGGCCTCGCGCGAGCCGAGCAGCTCGCGCTCGACCTCCTCCTCGGTCAGGTCGGTGAGCACCGGGTGCGTCAGGGTGTGCGAGCCGATTTCGACCCCCGCGGCGTGCAGCGCCCGCACCTCGTCCCAGGAGAGGAAGGCGTTCTCGTCGTCGGGCTCGACCGGATAACGGCCCCGGACCCGGTCGATGAGGGCGCGCCTGTGCGCCTGCCCGATGCGAAGCAGGTACTCGATGCCCGCCTCGACCCGAAGCGCCTCGGGCAGGTCGGCCTCCATCAGCGCGGCGAACAGCGGGTCGCCCGCCGCCACGCCCAGCTCGCGCAGCCCGAAGCGCAAGGCGACCTCGCACAGCTCGCTCGCCCACATCCAGCCGCGGGTGCCGACCAGCCCCGCGGTCACGAAGATGGTCGCCGGGACGTGGTGCTTGCGCAGCACCGGGTAGGCGAGCACGAGGTTGTTGCGGTAGCCGTCGTCGAAGGTGAGCGCGACGGCGCGGTCGGGGGCTCGTCCGGTGCGCAGGCCGTCGACCAGGACCGAGAGCGGCACCAACTCGTAGTTGCGGGCGAGGAAGTCTACGTGCTCGCCGAAGGTCGCCACGTCGAGCGCCGGGGCGCCGAAGGGCCCGGCGGGCCGTCGTTCGACCTTGTGGTAGGTGATGACGAAGGCCCTCTTCGAGAGCGACAGGCGCGAGAGCGCCGGCGAGAGCCCGGTGCGAAAGCCCAGCCACTTGACCAGGTTCTTGACCCGCGGCGCGTAGGTGTTGCGCGCCACGTTGCGCGTGACCGTTTCGACGATGGCGGTCAGCGTGTGCTCGTCGGCCTGCGCCCCGCCCATCTCGCCCCCCTCTCGGCGCTGCCCGAAGCCGCTTGCCTCCTGCTTTTCAGCCGACCGGAAGCCGGTCGCCTGTGGTGAGGTTGGAGGTGCCTGCGCGGATGGGGTAGTGACCCGAGATGGGCGCGGCTGGCCTGCGGCCGAAGGCCTGTCTGCGCGCCCTGCACCCCCGCGGAAGAGAATGCTGCGAGCGGTAGTTCAAGCGCGCATGAAATCCACAACTAGCGAGAAATTCCCCCCTAGTCGAAGTGGACGCGAGCGACTCCTTCGCGGAGCGCTCCTCTTCCTGGCAGGCATACTGACCAGCGCGCCGGCGCTGGCAGCGGGACCTTCGGTCTATCCCGAGCTCTCCAGCATCAAGGTCCGGCCCAACGCGGCCTCGAAGCCCGCGGGCACGGCGAAGATCGCCGCGGCCCGAAACGAGTTCGAGGCCTTCCAGGTCGTCGTCAACGGAGGCACCGAAGGGGTCGGCGACCTGCGGGCCAGCGCGAGCGCGCTCGTGGGCCCCGGGGGCGCGACGATTCCCGCCAGCTCGATCTGGCTCTACCGGGTCGACCTGCTCAACGTGACCACCAAGTCTGGGGGCATCGGGACGACCGGCTGGTGGCCCGACCCCCTGGTGCCCGCGGTCGATCCGGTCGACGGCCAAGCGCGCAACGCCTTCCCGTTCGCGGTCAAGGCGAACGAGTCGCGCGCGATCTGGGTCGACGTCTTCGTCCCCCGCGACGCGCGCCCGGGCCTCTACTCAGGCTCCATCAGCCTGTCGGGCTCGGGCTTCAGCGCCCAGGTGCCCGTCGAGCTGGAGGTCTGGGACTTCGAGCTGCCCTCGACCCCGAGCCTGGCGACCGCGTTCCTCGCCTGGACCCCGAATATCTGCACCGCGCACACCGGCAGGAGCGACTGCGGCGGCGTCGCGACCGCCGCGGAGCTCGCGGCCAAGTACCAGCGGCTCGCCCTCGACCACCGCCTGACGCTCTCGAACGTCTGGGTCGGCCGCGATCACACGAGCGATTGGGCCACCTTCGACCGCTACTTCGGGCCCTATCTGGACGGCAGCGCACCGACGCGGCTGGCCGGCGCGAAGATGACCAGCGCGCAGATCACCGGCTCGCGCAGCGAGAGCGCGTATCGGGCCTGGGCCCAGCACTTCAAGTCGAAGGGCTGGATAGCTCGGCTCTACGACTACACGGCCGACGAGCCTCCCTACGGCTCGAGCTTCGACGACATCCCGCCGCGCGTGGCGATGGACCGAGCGGCCGACCCTGCCATCCGCTCGCTGGTGACGACGACCATCGAGGGCGCGACCGTCTACAACGTGCTCGACCTGCTCGACATCCTCGTCCCGGTCATCAACCACATCCACTTCACCGACAAGGGCGACCAGCGGCCGCTCTACGACGACTTCATCGCCGGCGGCGGCGAGGTCTGGATGTACCAGAGCTGCATGAGCCACGGCTGCTCGGTCGGCGGCACGCCGTCGCAGGGCGGCTCGTACCCGAGCTACATGGTCGACGTCTCGGCGACGCGCAACCGCCTGATGCAGTGGGCAGACTACCGCTACCGCATCGCGGGCGAGCTCTACTACGAGACGGTGCTCGCCTTCTCGAAGGACCCGTGGAGCAGCGTCTTCGAGTTCTCGGGCAATGGCGACGGCACGCTCTTCTACCCGGGCACGCCGTCGAAGATCGGCGGCAGCTCTCAGGTGCCGGCCGAGTCGATCCGCCTGAAGATGATCCGCGAGGGGATCGAGGACTACGAGTACCTGACCCTGCTCGCCAAGGCAGGCGACAAGGCGCTCGCCGACCAAGCCGCGCGCAGCGTGCTGCCGACGGCCTACCAGGCCTCGAACGAGCCGACCGAGCTGCTCGCGGCGAGAGAGCAGGTCGCGCGGCGCATCGTGGAGCTGACCGCATCGACGCCGCCTCGGCCCGACGGCAGCGAAGACCCGTCAACCGAGCCGGGTGACGATCCCGGCGACGATCCGGGAACCGAGCCTCCCTCGGGCCCGGGCGGTCCGAATGCCGATCCGTCCGACGGGAAGCCGCCCGCGACGCCGGGCAGCGACTCCGTCGATGGCGGCGGGCAGAGTCGCGGCGGGTGCTCGACGGCAGGCGCGCCGGCGAGGCTTCTGCCGACGGCGATGGCCTTCGCGGGCGCCCTCGCGGCTCTTCGCAGGCGTCGCAGGCGGTAGAAGGCGCGGCCTCGCTTCGGTGCCCCGCCGCGCGGTTTCCGGAGGGCCGGCCTTCGTGCCGGCCGCCGGGAACCCTCGTGTCGACCGCAGGCGCTGCGAGTCGTTTTCGACAGCCGAGCTCTCGTCTCAATCCGGAATCCCTTCGAGGCAGCAGGCGAGCAAATCGAGCCGAGTGCCGGCGCTGAAGAAGGGGTGCACCCGAAGACTTTTTCCGTCGACTGTTGGCGACCGTACGGATACAGACCGCACAGGGTGCAAGCGCTCGCCCGGCGACCAGCCGGGCGGGCTCCTCCTATTGAGCGCAGAAGAGGCAAGAGTGAGCGAACACGAAAGCTTCGACGGCTCTCTCGCGGGAGAGGTCAGAGCCGCGACGGGCCTCAACGTTTCCGCCTGCTACCAGTGTGGCAAGTGCACTGCCGGCTGCCCGATGGCCGAGGAGATGAGCCTCAAGCCGCACCAGATGCTGCGGTTGGCCCAGGTCGACTCGCGGGAGAGGCTCTTCGAGGACGATTCGATCTGGCTTTGCCTCACCTGTGAGACCTGCACGGCGCGCTGCCCCAACGGCGTCGACCCCGCGCGGATCATCGACTGCCTGCGAGAGCTGGCGCTGCGGGCGAAGGCCTCGCCTCCACGGCGCATCGCCGCTTTCCATCGCAGCTTCCTCGAGCAGATCCGCGAGAACGGTCGGGTCTTCGAGTTCGGCCTGGTGGCCAACTACAAGATGCGGACCGGCGATCTGTTCGCCGACGTGACGGCCGCGCCCGGGATGCTCGTGCGCGGCAAGCTCGCGCTGCTGCCGAAGGGCATCGAGGGCATCGGCGAGGTGCGGCGCATCTTCGCCACCTGCGCGCAGGCCGCGCGCAAGGAGGGGAGATGAAGCTCGGCTACTTCCCCGGCTGTTCGCTGCACGCGACCGCGCGCGAGTTCGACCGCAGCTTGAAGGCCATCGCCGGCCCGCTCGGCTTCGAGCTCGAGGAGCTCGAGGACTGGTCGTGCTGCGGCGCCACCTCGGCACACCAGACCAATCACCTGCTCGCCGTCTTGCTCGCCGCGCGCAACCTCGCGCTCGCCGAGTCGCAGGGAATCAGGCAGGTGATGGCGCCGTGCGCCGCCTGCTTCAGCCGCCTGGCGACCGCGCGGCACGAGATCGCGCACGACGAGGCGCTCGGCACCCGGGTCAACGAGGTGCTGCGCGGCGAGTTCGCCAACAGCGTCGAGGTGCAGAGCATCCTCGCGCTGCTGCGGCCGATGACCTCGAAGATTCAGGAGAGCGCGAAAGCCGGGCTCCGGGGGTTGAAGGTCGCCTGCTACTACGGCTGTTTGCTGCTGAGGCCCCCCGAGGTCGCGCAGTTCGACGACGTCGAGGCCCCCAGCTCCATGGAGCAGATAGTCGAGGCGGCGGGCGCGCGGCCGGTGAAGTGGGGCAAGCGGCTCGACTGCTGCGGCGCGGGCCTGTCGATCTCGCGCACCGCCTCGGTGGTGCGCCTCGGCCGCGCGATCCTCGAGGACGCGCGCGCGGCCGGCGCCGAGGCGCTCGTCGTGGCCTGCCCGATGTGCCACACCAACCTCGACCTGCGCCAGAAGGCGATGCTGCAGCGCGGCGAGGCGCAGCTCCCGGTGCTCTTCCTCACCCAGGCTGTCGGCCTCGGGCTCGGCCTGGAGCCGGGCGAGCTCGGCCTCGCCCGCCACATCATCAGCACCAAGGCGCTCATCGCGCGGGTTTCGAGCGGGGGCGAGAGCGCGGCCCAGGCGTCATGAGCCAGCCCCTGGGACCTGCCTCGACGAGAGAGGCGAGCGCTCGCGCAGCCGGGATGACCGGCCAGGAGAACTGATCTCATGCCTCGCATCGGCGTCTTCGTCTGCCACTGCGGCGAGAACATCGGGCGCACCGTGGACTGTGCCCGCGTCGCCCGTGAGCTCGGCGAGCTGCCCGGCGTCGCGCACGCCGTCGACTACAAGTACATGTGCTCCGACCCGGGCCAGCGCCTGGTCAAGCAGGCCATCGCCGAGAAGGGGCTCGACGGGGTAGTCGTCGCGGCCTGCTCGCCGCGCATGCACGAGCGCACCTTCCGGCGCGCCTGCAGCGCCTCGGGGCTCAACCCCTACCTGTGCGAGATGGCCAATATCCGCGAGCACTGCTCGTGGATTCACGAAGACCGCCAGGCCGCCACCGCCAAGGCCATCGACCTGACGCGCGCCATCGTCGAGAAGGTGAAGCGCAACCGGCCGCTCGAGCCCATCCGCATCCCGGTCGAGAAGCGGGCGCTGGTCATCGGGGGCGGCATCGCCGGTATCCAGGCCGCGCTCGACATCGCCGAGGGCGGCGGCGAGGTGGTGCTCGTCGAGAAGGAGCCGTCGATCGGCGGGCACATGAGCCAGCTCTCCGAGACCTTCCCGACGCTCGACTGCTCGCAGTGCATCCTCACCCCGCGGATGGTCGAGGTGTACCAGCACCCGCGTATCAAGCTGCTCGCGTTCAGCGAGGTCGAGGCGGTCGGCGGCTACATCGGCAACTTCGAGGTGAAGATCCGCCGCAAGGCGCGCTGCGTCGACGAGACGAAGTGCAACGGCTGCGGCGAATGCCAGAGCGTCTGCCCGAACAAGAAGGTCCCGAGCGAGTTCGATCAGGAGCTCGGCAGGCGGACCGCGATCTACGTCCCGTTCCCGCAGGCGGTGCCCAACATCCCGGTCCTCGATCGCGAGAGCTGCGCGCTCTTCAAGGGTCGCGCGAAGGGCTTCAAAGAGGACGCC
This sequence comes from Myxococcales bacterium UBA5297, assembly GCA_002408385.1. Classification (GTDB taxonomy): domain Bacteria; phylum Myxococcota; class Myxococcia; order Myxococcales; family UBA5297; genus UBA10939. The sequence continues at coordinate 36,035 of DHSB01000076.1, read as the reverse complement.
TGCGGCAAGTGCAAGCAGGCTTGCGGGCGCGAGGCCATCGACTTCGAGCAGCAGGACAGCTTCGTCACCGAGAAGGTCGGCGCCATCGTCGTCGCCACCGGCTTCCAGCTCTACAGCATCGGCAAGGACCAGCCGACCCCGCAGCTCAAGGGCTACGGCGAGTACGGCTACGGCGAGATCCCCGACGTCATCGACGGGCTGCAGTTCGAGCGGCTCGCGTCGGCTTCCGGCCCGACCGGCGGCGTCATCAAGCGGCCCAGCGACGGCAAGGAGCCCAAGACCATCGTCTTCCTGCAGTGCATCGGCTCGCGCGATGCGGCCAAGGGCATCGAGTACTGCTCGAAGATCTGCTGCATGTACGTCGCGAAGCACACGATGCTCTACCGGCACAAGGTTCACGACGGGAGGGCGTACGTCTTCTACATGGACATCCGCGCGGCCGGTAAGGGCTACGACGAGTTCACGCGCCGCGCTATCGAGAAGGAAGGCGCCATCTACCTGCGCGGCCGCGTCTCCAAGCTCGAGCGGGCAGGGGACGTTATCAAGGTCTACGGCGCGGACACGCTGAGCGGCGAGCCGGTCACCATCGACGCCGACATGGTCGTCCTCGCGACCGCGGTGCGGCCGCAGCCCGGCATCGAGAGCCTGGCGCAGAAGCTGTCGATCTCCTACGACGCGCACGGCTTCATCAACGAGGCGCACCCGAAGCTGCGGCCGGTCGAGACCAGCACCGCGGGCGTCTTCGTCGCCGGTGCGTGCCAGGCCCCGCGCGACATCCCCGACTCGGTGGCGATGGCCTCTGCGGCCGCGACCAAGGTCCTTGGGCTCTTCTCGAACAAGGAGCTCGAGCGCGAGCCGACCGTGGCGACCGTCAACGAGAGCCTCTGCACCGGCTGCTTCCACTGCGAGCGCGTCTGTCCCTACGGCGCGGTCGAGCGCCGGGAGCTCAAGGACGGCGAGGGCAACCTGAACAAGGTCGCTGCGCACGTGAACAAGGGCGTCTGCCAGGGCTGTGGCACGTGCCAGGCGACCTGCCCGTCGAAGAGCGTCGAGCTGCAGGGCTTCACCGACGAGCAGATCTGGGCCGCGATCAACGCGCTTTAGGAGCCGCCTCTTGCTGCCTCTTCGTCTCCTCCGACCTCCGCCACCGCACGCTGCGTGCAGCCCCCTCTCCCTCGGCGCGCCGAGGGGCTCGCGGCACGCACGAAGGCCGCTGCGCGCCGTGGAAAGAGGGGGCGGAGGGAGGGAGAGGGCGGCGGCATAACGAGGCCCCGCCTAGACCCGAGGAATCGCGCGCCAGCTCAAGCATCGCGGACGCAACCAAGAAGAGAAGAACCGAGTACCGGAGCCACCGCATGGCGACAGAAGAGACCAAAGCCTTCGAGCCCAAGATCGTGGCCTTCGTCTGCAACTGGTGCACGTACACCGGCGCGGACCTGGCCGGCACGAGCCGGCTGCAGATGAGCCCGAACGTGCGCGTCGTGCGCCTGCCCTGCACCGGCCGCATCGACCCGCTGTTCCTCATCAAGGCCTTCGAGCGCGGCGCCGACGGCGTCATCGTCAGCGGCTGCCACCCGGCCGACTGCCACTACACCGCCGGCAACTACCACGCGCGGCGGCGCTTCGCGGTCTTCCGCGAGATCGCCGACATGATGGGCGTCGACAACCAGCGCATGACCTTCAGTTGGGTCTCGGCGAGCGAAGGCAACAAGTGGCGTGACGTCGTGAACGAGACCACCGAGCGCGTCCGCAACCTCGGGCCGTTCACCGAGTACCAAAGCCTCTCGAGAGACTGACCATGAAAGAGCTGCGACAGATAGCAGCGAAGCTGCTGACCGATGGGGCCGTGAAGGTCGTCATCGGCTGGGAGGAGGGCCCGCGCGGCGCGCGCGCGGCCTTCGTCACCCGGCCCGAGGACGCCGAGCGGCTCATCTTCGACGCGCGCTGCGTACAGAACCTCGCGACCTACCTCTCGCCCCGGCGCAGGCACGTCGTCGGGCTGGGCAAGGCGGCCGTGGTCGCCAAGCCGTGCGACGCCAAGGCGATCGCCGGCCTCATCCGCGAGAGCCAGGTGAAGCGCGAGGACGTGGTGATCCTCGGCGTGCGCTGCGGCGGCGTGGTGCGCGAGCCGACGATGCCCGCGAGCTTGACGGCAGAGACCGTCGCGGACCGCTGTGGCATCTGCGAGACCCGCGAGCCGACGCTCTACGACCATCTGATCGGCGAGCCGCAGCCCGAGCCGCCGCGCGTCACCCGGCGCGAGGAGCAGATCGCCGCGCTGATGCAGAAGACCCCGCAGGAGCGGTTCGCCTTCTGGTCGCAGCAGCTCGAGCGCTGCATCCGCTGCCATGCCTGCCGCGAAGTCTGCCCGATGTGCTTCTGCGAGCAGTGCGTGGCCGACAAGACCCGCCCGGTGTGGATCGAGAGCTCCTCGCACCCGCGCGCGAACTTCGCCTGGCAGATGACGCGCGTGATGCACCAGGCCGGCCGCTGCGTCGACTGCGGCGAGTGCGAGCGCGCCTGCCCGGTTGGCATCCCGCTCAACCTGCTGACCCGCTACACCGCGCAGAGCGTCGAGAAGCGCTTCGGGCACAAGCCCAGCGACGACCCCAGCATCGCGGCGCCGATAGGGACCTTCCGGTCCGACGACAGCCAGGAGTTCATCCGGTGAGCACGAGAATCCTGACTAAAGCAGACCTCGCCGGGCTCGTGGCCGACCTCCTCTCCGCGGGGACGAGGGTGGTGGCGCCAGCGCGTGTGGACAATCCCCAGGTCGCCGCCTACCGGCCCATCGCGAGCTTCGATGAGGCGCGGCTCGACGGCCCGCTGCCGCCGCGATCGCCCAAGGAATTCTTCCTGCCGCCGACCGAAGTCCTGCTTCGCTGGCAGAAGAAGAAGGACGGCATCGAGCTGCAGGAGGTCGCGACCGAGCACCCGAAGCAGGTAATCCTCGGGGCGCGCCCGTGCGACGTCGCCGCGGTCGAGATCCTCGACAAGGTGATGGGCTGGGACTACCGCGACGAGCTTTGGTTCGGCCGGCGCGAGGCGACAACCATCGTCAGCCTGGCTTGCCGTGGGGTCGACAAGTCGTGCTTCTGCACCGCGGTCGGCAGCGGCCCGGACGCGCAGAAGGGCGCCGACATCCTGCTCGTGCCCAGCGACGGCGACGCGTACCTCGCGCAGATCCTGACGCCGAAGGGCCAGGCGCTCGTGGAGGCGCACGCGCAGCGCTTCGGCGAGGCGAGCGGCGCCGAGGCGGCGAAGAGCTTCCGCGAGGCGGCGACGCGCAAGGTGGCCTCCAACCTGCCGATCGAGGCGACGAAGCTCTCGGGCTGGCTCGCCGACAACTACGAGCACGAGCTCTGGAAGAGGCTGGCGATGCGCTGCCACGGCTGTGGAGCGTGCGCGGCGGTCTGCCCGACCTGCCACTGCTTCGACATCGTCGACGAGCCCGAAGGCATCGACCGCGGGGTGCGCCGGCGCAACTGGGACACCTGCCAGGCCGGCAAGTTCACCGTCCACGCGAGCGGACACAACCCGCGCGGCACGCAGAACGAGCGCTTCCGCCAGCGCGTCCTGCACAAGTTCTCCATCTACCCGAAGCGCTTTGGCGAGCTTCTCTGCACGGGTTGCGGCCGCTGTGCGCGCGCCTGTCCAGCGGGGATGGACCTGCCAGAGATCCTCGGCCAGATAGCGAAGCTCGCCGGGGCCGGGGTCCCGACGGGAGGGACGAAGTGAACCTGTACCAACCGTACCTGATGCGAATCGAAGAGGCTGTCGACGAGACCCCCGACACGCGGACCTTCAAGCTCGTCTTCCAGGACCCGAAGGTCGCGGAGAGCTTCGATTTCCAGGCCGGCCAGTTCGGCGAGTACTCGGCCTTTGGCGAGGGCGAGAGCACCTTCTGCATCGCCAGCTCGCCGACGCGAAAGGGCTACATCGAGTGCAGCTTCAAGGAGGCCGGCAAGGTGACCGGCGCCCTGCGCAAGCTTGGCGTCGGCGACACCATCGGCTTTCGCGGGCCGTACGGGAACCGCTTCCCTGTCGGGCAGATGGAGGGCCACGACGTCGTCTTCATCGCCGGCGGCATCGGCCTCGCGCCGGTGCGCTGTGTGATCTGGAACGTGCTCGATCAGCGCGAGAAGTTTGGCGACGTGACCATCGTCTACGGCGCCCGAAGCGTCGGCGATCTCGTCTACAAGCGCGAGCTCGAGGGGTGGGCGAAGCGCTCGGACGTGAAGCTGTGGCAGGCGGTCGAGCCGGGCGGCGAGGCGCCGGACTGGAAGGGCGAGATCGGCCTCGTTCCGGCCATCGTCGAGAAGGCCGCGCCGAGGTCGGCCGACGCCTTCGCGGTCGTCTGCGGCCCGCCGATCATGATCAAGCTCACGCTGCCGGTGCTCGAGAAGCTCGGCTTCTCCGAGGAGCGCGTCTTCACCACGCTCGAGAACCGGATGAAGTGCGGCCTCGGCAAGTGCGGGCGCTGCAATATCGGGCCGGTCTACGTCTGCAAGGACGGCCCGGTCTTCAGCGCGAAGGAGCTCAAGGCACTGCCGCAGGAGCTCTGAGCTGTCCGATCACCCCGACCGCCTTCGGCGGTTGCGTTCTTGATCCCCTTCTGGAATCTCGCCGGACTACTTGATGCCTGCCATCGGCGAGCTCGTCCTGTCGCGCTCTCGCCATGCGCCTGCGAAGACGAACGAAGAGCGCGGGCTCTGCCTGGCGAGACATCCCGCGACCCGGCCGAATCCTCGCGGGCCCTGGGCTCGCTCACACATCCAGCCCATTCGACCGCCGGAGGCGTGGGACCGCCTTCGGCGGTTGCGTCTTTGATCCCTTCTGGAATCTGGCCGGACTACTTGATGCCTGCCATTCGGCGAGCTCGTCCTGCCGCGCTCTCTCGCCATGCGCTTGCGAAGACGAACGAAGAGCGCGGGCGCTGCCTGGCGAGACATCCCGCGACTCGGCCGAATCCTCGCGGGCCCTGGGCTCACACATCCAGCCAATTCGACCGCCGGAGGCGTGGGACCGCCTTCGGCAGTTGCATCTTTGATCTCCTCTGGAATCTGGACGGACGACGTGCGGCGCTCCATCGTGCGCACCGCACGCAACCTGCACCCTGGCCACCGAGACCGCCGAGAATGGACCACGCCTTTGCCGCCGAAGGGTTCAAGACTTCAGGGGCAGCAAATTCTGCTCCTTCAGGCATGTAGCTGTTCGGTCGGCAAGAGCGCGCGATGTGAAGCCGAGCGCAGCCGTGCTGTTTGCATCACCGAGGTGGCGCGCCTCCAGCCAGCCCCCGGTGATCGTCGTGGACGAGGCCGAGCCACCAGCGCCGGGGGGGCGTCGAGGACCTGCGGCTGCTCACCATTTGCGAGATGAGCTCGCCGGATCGTCTCTGTCTCATGCTGGTTGGATGGGCCTAGCTGTGCCGGCGCCTTGTCAAGGCTAAAGCCCTGAAAGCCATCAACTCGACTGTGTTCGTTTCCCAGCATCTAGCGTGAGCGCGATCTCCAGAGTAGGCTCTCGATGACAATCTGGATGCCGCGTGACGAACCAAAGCACATCAAGCTCCCGTCTGACATGTGTGCCCCTACGACTTGGGGCCCGCGCGCTATTGGTCTTGATGGTTGCCGCCGTTGGTTGCAGTGAGTCGCCGCCGCGGACGCCATTAGCCGCCGCGCCGCAAGAAGTAGTGCTCGGCCGTTTTGGAGATGGCGGCGTGGTGACCCGCGAGGAAATGCACCACGAAGCTGAAAGGATGCCTCCTGCGCTTCGAGCCCGGTTCGAAACGCCTGCTGGTCAACGGGAGATTGCTCGGTCCCTGATCGACAAGAAGCTGCTCGTCAATGAGGCAAGACGCCGCGGAATCGACCGCGACCCGCAGATTCGCCGGCAGGTCGACGAGCTCGAGGAGCGGCTCATTGTCCAGGCGTTGCTGGAAGCTGAAGAGAAGACCGCGCCAGGGCCGACCGAGGGGGAGCTGCGCGCCTATTACGAGCAGCACAAGCGCGAGTTCGTCGAGCCCGCCCAGGCAAGGGTGGCTCGCGTGCTAGTCAAGGTGAGCGCGGACGCATCGGTGCCGGAGCGAGAGCGTGCCCGGCGAAAGGCTGAACGCCTCGCAGCTCGGGTCGCTGCGGGGGAGCCGATATCCAAGGTCGCGCTCGAAGGCGATGGGCCTGAGCGAAGTCGCGGCGGTGACCTTGGCTTCGTGGTCAACGACCGCAAGAAGCCTGAGCTGGAGCAGGCGGTTTTCTCGCTTCTTAATACGGGAGACCGTTCAGAGGTTTTCTCGTGTTCAGAGGGCTTTGCCTTCGTGCAGTTGCTCAAGAGGCGAGACGCGAAGGCGATCTCCTTCGAGCGGGCGCGAAGCGAGTTGAAGAACAGGATGGCACCTCAGGGCAAGCGAAAGCTCTTCGACAGCTTGCTCTCTCGACTTCGGCGCGAAGCGGACGCTCGCGTCGAAACCCCATCGCCGTAAATCGCTTGGAGGGGGGCTTGAGACTCAATCAATCGGTCGTGACAATTGCGGCTTCGCTGCTGTTTGCGATTCCCGCGCCCGGGTTCGCATCGACAGCAGTCAGGTCGACGTTTCCAGTCGTCCCGTTTCGAATGGGCGCGACATGGGTCGAGGTTGGCTTTGAAGTGGATGGTCCTGCTGACCAGCTCGTTGCGAGTGTGACCGGCCAGTCGCCCTCCCTTGGGCGCTTCGCCAGCCTCTCTCAGGTCGTCATCAATCGGGACCGTGCCGGTGCTGTGCCATTTCACGTGCTGGTTCCTCTGTCTCAGCCGCTGCCCACCGATGGAGTTCTCGAGGTGCGTGCCCGCCCAGTCGGCTCGCAAGCCGGCGGAGAAGGAGAGCTCGTTACTCAATACGATGCGGCCGCTGCTCCTCCCGCGTTTGCACCCAAGCCCGTTGCAGTTCGCCTCCAGGACGGTGGCAGAAGCCTGATTGTTGATGTCTTCTTCTCGGGGCCCGTTGCCTCGGCCACCCTTTCTCTCATCGGTGTGTCATCCGAGGCTCTGCGTCGGCTGAAAGGGAGCCTGCACGATGCCCAAGGCTCTTCGTTCGCCTTCGCGGAGACAACGAACGGGCGACCGGCGGCTGCCGAGCCGGGCCACGTGGCCTTTTCCGTCCCTGTGCTCATCGATTCGGTCCCTGTTGATGGCGTGGTCGTGGCCGATGTTTCGATTCGAGACCCCTTCGGAAGAGCGCTTCATACCTCTGCGGTCGAATTCACGAGCGCCAACACCTTCGACCAACTGCTTGGTCTGAGCGTCCAGCCCTCGCCGGCGCTGCTCTCCGAAGGCTTCGGGCAGCGCGAATCGCTGCGGGTGACGGGTCGCTTCGCGCTGGCCGGCGCGGTGGACTTGAGCGGACCCGGGCATGGTGTGGGCTATCGCTCATCCGACGAGAACGTTGCCGTCGTGACGCCTGACGGACAGCTCGTCGCCCGGGCCAACGGTGAGACGACGGTAGAGGTGGAGTACGGCGGCTTTGCCGAGGAGGTGCTGGTCATCGTCGACTCCTCGGCGCACCTCGACGCTCTCGAGCTCCTTCCGCCAGGGGCGTCGATTCCAAGGGTTGGTGATTCGCTCGGGCTTCGCCTGGAGGGAATCCTCAGTGACGGGCGGCGGGTAGACCTGACCCCCGGAGCGATTGGCACCATCTGGAGCACCAGCGACGCGGCGACCCTGACCGTCTCTTCCAATGGCACGGCGACGGCGCACCGAGCAGGCTCAGCCACGGTATTCGCTGAGCACGCGGGAAGAATCGCCAGCCTTCTGGTCGATGCGCTCGATGGCCCGCCGGAGATTCGGTTGCAGGCTCCGAGGACGGTGCAGGCGGGAACGACGCTCACCCTCCGAGCCCTCGCCAACGATGACGTTCGTGTCGATTACGTAGAGTTCCAAGTCGACGGCGTGCCGGCTGCGCGCGACTCCGAGGCCCCCTATGAGCTGCAGGTCGCGGCCCCGCCGTTTGCCGGTCCTACGTTGGCGCTGGGGGCAGTCGTCGTCGACTCAGGAGGCAACCGAGTCGAGGCTGAGCCGGTCGACGTCCGTGTGACCGGTGCACCTCCGCCGAGCTCGAAGCAGATCGTCTACGAGATGCCCTCGCCGGGCGCGATGCTCGTCGAAAAGCTCCCGCACGTCATTCGAGTCACCAGCGGCCCGAGGCCGTGGTGCAACCTCTCGACTCTTGATTTTCAGGTGGTGCGCTTCTCGGTCGACGACGCACCGATTGGCGAGTGCGCGACCCCACGCGTCGAGATCCGCATGGCCAATTGTATTCCCGGGTCCAATGCTCTCGTGCCGGTGCCTGTGCCGCTGTGGGAGATGAGCTTCGTGCCGCCTCCGGGAAGCGGGGGCACCACCGCGTCGATCCGCACCGAAGCAATCGACCGGAATGGCGCCACAGTGACCGGTGAGGTACTCCTGGTTCGTATCGTTCCCGACGGCGCACCCCTGGTGACGATTGCGAAGCCCTCGGGGCCGATTGCAGATGTCTCGGTCGGGGTTCCGTTTGCCGTTCAGGGAAAAGTGGGCGACGACGCGCTCGCGCTGGGCGTCGACCTGACCCTGCTCGCAGACGGAAACGCGGTGGCAACCAAGAAGGTCTCGAGCGCGATGGAGGGCAGCGAGAGCGGCCTGGTCTCCTTTCAGCTCGAGTGGACTCCCCCGGCAAAGGCGGTCGGGAGGACCGTCAAGATCGAGGTCGAGGTCGTCGATGCGGGCGGCAACCAGCGGCGTGCGGGGTTCGACGCGCACGTCCGGGCAGACCTCCCTCCCCAGATCGCCATCCTGACGCCGACGGCGGGCACCCCTGTGCCCGTTGGGACTGAGCTGGTGCTGACCGCGTCGGTGGTCGACGAGCGGCGCAGCGACCTTCAGGTCGCATGGTTCGTCGACGAAATGCCCGTCGGCGTCGCCGCGGGTGCCCCCTTCGCCGCCTCCTTCCATGTTCCCAACCTAGCGGCCGGCAGCTCGATGGTGATCACCGCGACCGCGCGTGACGCCGCAGGCAACGAGGGAGCGGCCGAGCCAGTGACCGTCTTCGCCGTCGAAGACACGACGGCCCCTTCGGTCTCGATCGTCGTTCCTCGCGATCTCGCCGAGGTTCCGGGCTCCCAGGCTCTGCTCATCAGCGTGGCCGGGCTCGACGATGTCCGGGTCGCCCGGGCCGAGATTCTTTTCGACGGACAGGTCGTCTTCGAGGAGGAGGCGCCTCACGAGAACGCCGGCATTCGCGGCTCCTTCCTGACGCATTGGATAGTTGAGCCGGAGCTGCTGTCGGGGGCTTCTTCCCACCGGATCGGCGCGCGAGCCTACGATGCTGCAGGCAACGTCGGAATAGCGCCCGAGCACCTCATCCATGTCCACGCGGACGCGCCTCCTAGCATCGGCTTCGTCGCGCCCCGAGCCTCCGCGCGGGTGGTCTCGGGGACCAGGCTCGAGGTGATCGTCTCGGCAGAGGACGACATCGCTGTCAGCAGCGTTGAGCTCTTCGCCTCCAGTGAGAAGGTCGGAACCTCCTTCGTACCTCCCTACCGGTTCATGCTGCCGGTCTCCGGGGCGCCGCGCGTGCTCGAGCTGAGCGCGCTGGCCACCGACAGCTCTGGCCAAATCGGTGAGGCCAGCCTGGTGGTCGAGGTCGTCGCGGACGAGCAAGCGCCGCTCGTCGGCTTTCGATCGCCAAGAGATGGTGCTCAGGTCTTCGCCGGTCGCGAGCTGCAGATCGAGATCGCGGCCTCGGACGACGTGGGGATCGCCAAGGCCGAGTTGTTCGTGGGAGGCGTCAGCCAGGGCGCTCTCAATCAAGGGGCGCAGCAGGGGCTCTATTCGCTCTTTCGTTGGAGCGTTCCGATAAGCCTCTCAGCGGCGGGGAAGTCTCTTCAGCTTCGAGCCACCGCGCGCGACGCCGCGGGGAACACCGCTGAGCGTACCGCCGAGCTGCAGGTCGAGGCCGATCGCCCGCCTCAGGTTTCAGTGACCTATCCCGCTCCTGGCTCTCGGTTCAAGGAAGGCGAGGACGTCAAGGTTGTCGCGACCTTCGCCGATGACGACGGAGTGCTCGCGTTCGCGGGACGCTCGGGGGGCGCAGTTTGGGGAAGCTTTGCCTCGAAGCCAGTGCCCGTGGACATCACCGTGCCGAAGGCGCTGACGGTCTGGGCTCCGATCATCTCCAAGGGGCAGGCCCCGACCGTGGGCGCGATCGCGCGCGACACAGCGGGCCAGCAGGCCTTCACCGACGTCGAGTTGGCGATTGTTCGAGATGTCGAGGCTCCTGTGGCCGTGCTCGCGCAGCCGCTGCCAGGGCAGCCGCCCCTCGAGATCAAGAAGGGCGGATCGCTCGCCGCTCGGGTCGAGGTCGAGGACGACGTGCGGGTCGCCCGAGTCGCGGTCTTTGTCGACGAGGTCGAGTTCCCGACTCCGGATGAGGATGCCGACTGGCTGACGGGGACAGCGGAGCGCTTCGAGCAGACGACGATCCCCAATCCGCTCGGCCCCGGCGAGACGATCACCGAGCGGCGCTACTTCGGCACGTTCGGAGGCACCGTCTCCCTCGAGAGCGTGCCGGTCGGCCGGCATACGTTGTTCGTTCGCGCCTTCGATCCGGCCGGCAACCTCACGGATACCGATCGCGTCGATTTTGAGATTCTTCCGGTGGTCGACCGTGAGCCTCCGCGAGTGACTCTTCGTGTGGTTGGGACGCCGGACGAGCGCACTTGTGTCGCTGGCTCGACCGTGCGCATCCACGTCTCCGCAGTGGACGACGTGCTCGTGCAAGAGATGGCGCTCGATTTCGAGGGCGAAGCCATCGCGCTTTCGGGGCTCAAGCCCAAAGACGTGGTTTCTGCGTCGGTCAGCTTCCAGTTCCCCGACCTCGGCATCCTCGGTCAGCGACCGGTCACCTTCTCTGCGTCGGCTACCGATTCGTCCGGCAAGCAGGGCGCGGCGAACCTGAGCTGCGAGCTGGTCGAGGACTCGCCACCCCTCGTCGGCATTCTCCAGGCCGGGACAGGCGGTCTGCTCACCGAGGAGCGCCCCGAGCAGGTCGTCTTCGAGCATGGGGACGACGTCGGTGTGGAGAGGGGGACGCTGCTGTTGTCCACCTCGGCCACGATCAGCGCAGATCCGGACGAGCTTTTGCTCGCCGCCCCCGCAGCTTTGAGCGGGACGGCCGTCCCTGAGGTGAGCCTCACTTTCGGAGAGCAGCAAGTCTTTCAGATAGGCGCCGAGCCCGGGATCCTTCGCGTCCGGCCCCATCAAAGCTCCTCACTCGGCAAGCAGCCCCGACGATTGCTCCTTGCTCTTGCGCCCTCTCCAGCCGGCGAGGGCGCCAGGCTTCGCGTCGCATATCGGTACAGGGTCAAGCAGGGGCAGGAGAACAGCGCCGACTACGCCGCCTTCCTCACCGCAAACCCTGGCGGCCGAAGGACCTTGTCACTCGAGCAGGCACCCTTCGAGGTCGACCTTTCGTTCCCGTCCGTCCTCGAAATCGACGAAGTATCCATCGAGATCGAGGCCATGGGAGAGGGGGAGCAGGCGGCGGTGTCGCGGCTCGGAATCTCCTACAAGGATGCGGTTCAGGTTCGTGCCTGGGCCGCCGGCGAGATGCTCGCCGTACAGCCGCTCAATCTGCCGGACCCCAACCCGGGAAAAACGATTCGGGGTTCGGCTTCGGTCAAGGTTCCGATGGGTTGGGCCCCCACGAGCGCGCTCCTGACCGCTGTGGTCAGCGACACTGCCGGAGCAGCCGCCAAGGCGACCCGGGCGATGGCAACTCAGCGCGACTTCGAGCCGCCTTGGGTCCTCGTCAAGTCGCCGGCGAACGGCAGCTCGGTCGTGGAAAACGCGGTCTTCGAGATCCGGCTGGCTTCTGGCGACAACGTCGAGGTCGAGAGCGTCGAGCTCCTTGTCGACGGCTCGGTCCGCGAGGCGGTCAGTCGGCCCCGGAGCGACGTGGTGGTGCCGATGCAGCTCCCCCTGCCCAATGACGGGGCGCCCATCGTGCTTTCGGCAATCGCCCGGGATCGCGCGGGCAACGCCGCGGCATCGAGCGAGGTCTTCGTCCACGTGGTTGCCGACGAGCCTCCGACCATCTCCTTCACCAGCCTCAGCTCGAAGGTCGAGCGGGTTACCAAGGCCGAGCTCGACAGTGGCTTCGTCCGACTCCTTCAGGGGACCGAGGCCACCCTGTATCTCGAGGTGGCGGACGACGTCCGCGTCGCCACTTTGCAGGTCGAATATCTCGGCAGCACGCTCCTGGACCGCCAATACACCGGCACCCTCGAGCGCCGCACCGAGTCGGTGCGCTTCACACCGCCGGTCGGAATGGACGGGGCTCCGAGCGTCCTCGTGGCGAGGGCGACCGACCACACGGGCAAGGAAGCCTCAGCGCGGCTCATCATCGAGGCGCGGCGGCCTCAGGCTCCAGCATTGGCCATCGCCGCGCCCGTTGACGGCGCGCAGATCGCCGAGGGGAGCATCCAGTTCTTCTTCGTCGCGGTCGCGGGCGACGACACCTCCGTGCGGTCTGTCGATCTCTACGTCAACGGTCAGCCGGCTCTGCTCGACAGGCCGTACCACTGCTACAACGAGCTCACGAACATCGACTACTGCGGCACCAAGATTGGCGTGGCCGGACTGCTCTCCGAAGACGGGCTCCCGATAGCCACTGACGCGTCGGTCCGTGCCGCTCTCGCTTCCTTGCCCGCGCCGTTCAACGACGCCGGGCGGATGAAGCGCTGGCAGGGCCTGGTCAAGCTTCCTGCCGGCTTCGTCGATCTCGATCCCTCGCGTGACCAGACCACTGTCGAGCTGCGCGCGCTCGCGACCGACGACCAGGGCAACCAGACCTCGGTTGTCCATCTCCTCCGGGTCGTCGAGGACCTGGCCGAGCCGATCGCCGAGGTCCTTCGCCCGTCCTTCTCACAGGACCTCGTCGAGCACACCAACGCCCTCGTTCAGGTCTCGGCCCGCGACAACGTCTTCGTGGAACGGGTGGAGGTGCTCGCAGGTCCGAGCGCGGGGAACCTGTCGGTGGTTCACGTCGCGGGCGGCTTCCCGCCAGAGAATGCCGCGTCGGGCTCCGCCTACGACGTTTACGCCCCAATGACGAGCGTTGAGGTCGCGCTTCCGTGGATCGATCAGATCGGGGGAGGGGACAAAGCGCCCTACTTCGTCGGAGCCCGGGCGCGCGACATCAGCGGCAACTGGAGCGAGCTGTTCCTGCAGCCGGTCGATGTGGTCCGAGACAGGGAGCCGAGCGTCTATATCGTCTCGCCTTCGGACGGCTCGCCGGTGGTGGAGGGCAGCCTGGGGACGGTCGCTGTCGCCGCCGAGGACGACGTGGCGATCACCTCGGTCGAGCTACACGTCAACGGCGAGCTGCATCCGATCGTTCTTCGCTCGCCGCCCTACCTCTTCGCCGTTGCTGTGCCTTCAGGCGAGTTGACCCTCAGCATCAGGGCGGTGGGAATCGACTCGTACGGACACCGGGTCCCCAGCCAGAGCGTTATCGTGCCGGTAGTGGCCGACAGGGCGCCGACGGTCGCCATTGCCGATCCTCGGCAAGGCGAGACGTTGACCGAGGGGCGGGACTTCGCCTTCGTGGTAGCCGCGCAGGACGACGTCGAGATCGTCTCGGTCGCTGCTTCGGTCGAGGGCGGCGTGGGTGGCCCCTTGCAGTTTGTCTCGACCAAGCGCCCCTATTCGTTCCGGGTCCCACTTCCCTATGGCTCGGCCGGGCGTTCGCTCACCTTGCGTGCGCGAGCGGTCGATTCGGCCGGACACGAGGCGCTCGCCGCCGACGTGGTCGTGCCGGTGGTGGCCGACACGAGCCAGCCCGAGGTCTGGTTCGCCAGTCCGGCCAACGGCTCCCAGATCGTCGAGGGTCTCAAGCTCGACGTCGAGGCGCGGGCCGAGGACAACGTCTCCGTCGTCAGCGTCGTATTCCGACTCGACGGTGCGATCGTCGCGACCATGCCCGCCGCGCCCTATCGATTCTCCTACCGGGTCCCGCGCGGCCAGGTCGGCAGCTTCCTGCAGTTCTCTGCCGAGGCCATCGACACCTCCGGAAACAGGTCCGAGGCGACAACGACGGTACAGGTCGTCGCCGACGAGTTGCCTGCGGTCTCGGCGATTGCTCCAGCCCTGTTCGTCGAGAACCTTCCGGTCGCCATCTCGGCGGTCGCCTCCGACGACGTCGCCATCGCGCAGGTGAGCTTCCATGTCGGGCCACAAGCCGAGCAACCGCCCGAGGTCGCTCGCCGCTATCTCCTGCCGTACGAGATCCCCTACGTCGCCGATTCGAGCTTCGTTGGCACTGAGCTGACCGTGCAGGCTCGCGCGTTCGACCTGGCTGGGCAGGAGAAGTGGTCGCTGCCGATAGCAGTCCCGGTCGTGGCTGACCAGCCGCCGCAGGTCGAGCTCGTCAAGCCGGTCGCCAACCAACTCGTGTTCGACGGGGACCGAATGAGGCTCGAGGCCCGCGCCCTGGACCCCGATGGCGGGGTGGCGCGGGTGCTCTTTTTCGTCGACGGGCGCCGGGTCGACATGGCGCTCGAGGCCGCGGGTATCCCGGGCGAACCGGCAATATGGGCAGGAACCTGGGTGGCCCCGGTCGGCAGCGGCAACCGCGTCTTCGCCGTCACCGCAGTGGCGGTCGACACCGCGGAGCAAGAGACGATCTCCGCGCCGGTTCTCGTGGGAACTGTGCGCGATACCGCTCCCCCGGACGTCGAGTTGGTCGATCCTCCGGACAGGGACGTGGTGACCGAGGGCGAGCAAGTCGCGCTCTCGGCGGCAGCCGAGGACAACGCCGAGGTCGACTCGGTCGATTTCTACGTCGATGGCGTTCCCCTCGACGGCAGCTCGGTGCCGTTCGTCGGCCCCGCGAACAGGCCTCTCTACGGCGTCACATGGCTGGTGCCGACCGGCAGCCCGGGCACGGACAGGACGATCCAGGCAACGGCATCCGATCCCTCGGGCAACCTGGGGCACTCCCAGCAGATTGAGGTCGAGCTGGGCATGAGGCCCGCCGATTCGTTTTCGGCTTGGGAGTTGGCCTCGAACGAGATCGGCTTCGGCCAGTTGGCGACGCGCGACGATGGCCTTGTCGCGGTCGCCGGAGAGTTGAAAAAAGCCGGGCTCCCGCCATTTGGTTTGGTCGGCCTTGCCCGGGCCAGCGAAGACGGGATTCTCGAGCGCGTTTCCCATCTCCCCTTCGACGGACCCCTCGAGCAGATCGCGTGGAGGGGCGACCTGCTCGTCGCGGCCAATAGGTTCCAGAGCTATAAGAGCAACCAGGTCGGGACCGAGACCCTCGCCGTTCCTCCTCAGCTCGTGACGGTCGACGCCTCCAACTTCGCGTTGCCCAAGTTGCTGGGGACCGTCGACCTCCCGTCGTCCGATCTGTTCGACATTGCCGCCCACGATCGCCTGGCTTTCGTCGCGAACGGAGAGTCTGGCGTGGTCGTGGTCGACCTGGGCGAACCCACGCTTCCCCAACGGCTCCTGACCGTTCCGGTGGTCGGGGATGCTCGGGCCGTTGCCGTTGCCGATGACCTCTTGCTCGTCGCCGCGGGCCCCGGAGGTTTGAGGGTCCTCGACCTTCGCGATCCCCGACTGGGCGAGCTTGGCTTCGTCGCCGTTCCGGGAAACGCGGTTGAGCTCGATGTCGTTGGAGAGCGCGCCTTCGTCGGGTGTGAGGGGCCGGATGCTGAGCTTGCGGTCGTCGACCTCTCGAGACCGGCTGCGCCGAGGATCCTCTCGCTGCTGTCCCACCGACCAGCGCGCCGTGACCTGTTGGCGACGGGCCTTGCCGGACTCGCCGTCTTCGGCGAGGTGGTGGTTGTCACCGCGGCACTCACCGATCAGGACGCGATCCCTGCCAAGGGACTGCTTTCCGCCTCGGTGTTGCGCCCGGACGGCGTTGCGTCGACCTTCGTCCGCGCGAATCTCCCCGTGGCGGCGGACCTCGCCGAGGCTCCGGGAGGCGTTGTCGCTCTGACTGGCGAGCACCGCGACAAGCTTCTGTCCTTCAGCTTGCCTCGCCTGGTGGTCACCGACATCGCGCCGCGAGATGGGGCAGAACAAGTGGCCGTGGACGCGCCGGAGTTGTCGATAAGCGTCCGGTTCTCCATGCCGCCTGACCCAACGACGCTCGCTGCGTCGACGGTTGTGCTCCGCGCCCACGATCCCGCCATCGGACCGGTGGTCCCAACCCAGCTCTCGGTCGAAAGCCGACGGGTCACTGTCGTACCCGAGGTCGCGCTCGAGCTGGCGACCCGCTACTACCTGACCGTCGAGAGAGGCGTAGCGACCGATTCGGGCTTGGCCTTGCTCGAGCCGTTCCGCGCGAGCTTCGTCACCGGCACATCTTCCGGCAATCCACCGATCGTCATGGACGTCGTGCCACCGGCTGGCCCAATGGATGGCGGGACCCGAGTGACCGTTCATGGTTCGGGCTTCGCGCAGGGTGCGCGCCTCTTCTTCTCAGATACCGAGGCAGGGGAGATTCTCGTCTCCTCCGATGGCATCAGCCTAAGTGCGCGGACCCCTCCGCAGGTCGAGGGGCCGGCCGTGGTGACGGTCGTCAACCCCGACGGTCTGCAGGATTCGCTCTTCGGAGGATTCGTCTATCTGCAGGTCCTCGAGGCCTCCTATGCTGTCCCGGCCACCGGTGCGCTGGCGGGTGGGGAGCTTGTCGAGGTCGTCGGCGCCGGGTTCCAGCGCGGAGCCGTTGTGCAGTTTGCCGGGGCTGCGGCGAGCGAGATCCATGTCGTCTCGTCTGGCCGGATCCGCCTGCGCACACCGCCCGGCTATTACGGACCGGCCGACATACTCGTGGTCAATCCAGACGGACAGCGCGCGCTGGCCCCTTCGGCGTTCCTCTACACGGACCTGTCGGTCTCCTCGGTGATCGGCAAGTTCGACGGGAACCCGAATCTGCCGGGGAAACCCGCCCACCTGCTGGCAGAAGGGACGCCAGGCCGAGTGGCCCTGGCTGATGGCCGGGCGTGGGTTCTATCGGATGCTGTAATCGAGACGAGCGCGCGCGACCTGCCGACACTTCTTGAGAGTAGCCGTCACGGGACCGTCGGC
Source organism: Myxococcales bacterium UBA5297 (assembly GCA_002408385.1). Taxonomy (GTDB): domain Bacteria; phylum Myxococcota; class Myxococcia; order Myxococcales; family UBA5297; genus UBA10939. Next base: position 18,929 of record DHSB01000076.1, on the reverse strand, counting down.
ATCGTCGATGTCTCGGACCCCGAAAACGCCTCTGTCCTCGGTGGCGTTTCGCTGGTTCCCCCTTACCAACCTCTCGACCTCGCCGTGCGCGGTGATCTCGGGTACGTCATCGCCAATGCGCCGGACCTGCCTTTCGTCGACGTCGTAGGCGAAGGTGGACCATCGCTGCTCGTCATCGACGCCGCGGACACCACCGCGCCGAGAATCATCAGCACCTCGCGATTCACTGGTGAAGCGCATCGCATCGCTCTGGTGGGAGATCTGGCGCTGGTTGCGGCAGGAAGCTCGGGGCTAACGGTCTTCTCTATCGCCAATGCGCGGAACCCCGTGCTCTTGAGCTCAACCAACCAGATGCTGGCCCGGGGTGCCGTTCGCGAGGTCAAGGTCGGCGAGGTCGCAGCCGACGGAGATCTGGCGCTCGTGGCAGTTGCTTATGGCAACGGCTCCTCGACGCTCGTTGTCGATCTGTCCTTGAGCGGGATGCCAGTGGTGGGCGAGCTGCTCGGGACCGCCGCCGGTAAATCCGGGCAGTTCGGCGATCTTGCCGTGCGCCAGCAGCGCGGGCTCGCCGCCGTCGAACGGCTGGAGTCGCTCTCGCTTTCGCCGCCGGTCCGGCCATCGGTCGCTGGAACCATTCCGCCGCTGGTGGGCCGGGCGGAGTTCATGGCGACTGCCCTCGGTCCCCAGCTCGCAGCAGCGGCGGGGAGAGGCTCCGGCTCGGCAGTCCTCCAACTACTGCTGGGGACCGATCCGTCGAGCATGCGGGCGATCGATGCCCTCGATCTGTACCCCGCGGGAGAGATCTCAGGGATTGCTCTCGAGCAGGATGTTGTCGTTGCCAGCGTGCGCCAACCGGTTGTCGATTCAAAAGCGAACGACGCGCTCGTCGTCGTGCAGATGCCTTTCCCGATGGTCGTAGCGGTCAGCCCACGGGACGGCGCGAATGGGGTTCCTCCCTCGAGCGCTCTCTCCATCGAGACCAATCGCCCAGCAGCCACAGAAGGCCTTGGCCTTCGACTGCTTCGATTGGACGGATCAGCGGCGGGAGCCCCCGTAGTCTCCTCGGTGGTCGTCGATGGCACCATCATCCAGGTCCTGCCGGCGCAGCCTCTTGCCGTCGATTCGCGCTACCGGATGGTCATCGACAGCCTTTCGGATGCGGTGACCGGCTCGCCGATGCCGGTACCGTTCGAGTCGGAATTCGCCACTGCGTCGAGCACTACCGCCGCCGAGGTGACGCTCTGGGGCATGGCTCCGCGTCAAGGGCCTTCGTCCGGTGGCACGCTCGTCACGCTTACGGGAACCGGATTCGAGCAGGGGCTCGAGGCTCGCTTCAACGGCATCCCAGCGTTCGTTGAGAGCGTGGCGATGGATGGAACCTCGGTCGCGTTGCGGACGCCAGCCGGCGTCGCGGGCGCGGCGACCCTGGTGGTGAGAAACCCGTCGGGTACGGAGGCAACGTGGGTCGGCGCTTTCCTCTTCGTCGAGCCGTTGCGCTTGGACTCCATCCATCCGAGTCGCGGGCCCACCTCTGGCGGAACGCTCGTCTCTATCGAGGGACGCGGCTTCACGCCCGTTGGGTCGGTCGAGGTGCACTTCGGCGATGCGCCTGCCCACCAGGTGCGCGTGCTTGGGCTCAATCGCATCGAATGCAGAACGCCCGACGGGCAGCGAGGGACCGTGGACGTCACGGTCACTAATCCCGATGGCGCTGCGGCCGTCGTGCCGAACGGCTTCACCTTCGATCAGCCCACCACCGCTTCGGTTCGCATCGGCCGAGCGTGGGATGCGGTCGTCATCGGCGACTGGGCCTTCGTCATTGATGGCGGGCTCAAGGTCGTCGACCTCTCGGGCCTGCACCGGCACGGAGATCTCGCGAACACGCCGATAGCGCCCGATCGAAAGGCGGACTTCGTCGACGAGAATGGCGATCGCGTCGACGACCGCATCGTTGGCAGTCTCTCGTTCCCGAGCCAGGCTGTCTCGGTCTCCTATCCGCCCGAGGGCGGCGACCGGCTATTTGTCGGCATGCGGGAGTACGGGTGCAAGAGACTCCGCCCTGGCTGCATCCCGGAGCCGCTCTGGGGTGGAGTGGCCGAGGTCGACATCTCGGATCCCGAGGCTCCGCGTATCGTGGGAACCACGCAGACCGGCACGGGCGGAGCCTATGGCGTCGACGGGCGCGCCGACCGTCTGCTCGCGGCGGTCGAGGCAGACGGCCTGACCTCGCTCGACATCTCGCCACATCCGGCGCATGCGCCATTCATCATCGAGAACGTCGGTATCGAGCCGGCCGCGCAGGCGCTCGCTGTCGCAGGCGCGCTCGCGGCGGTTGGCACCGGTCTGCGCGACCATTCGGCGGAGAAGATCTCCCAGGGCGAGCTTCGGCTGTTCGACGTGGCGGGGACGGCGACCGTCCTCAGCTCGATCGCCGTGGACGTCCAGCGGGTGCGCCTGCAAGGCACGCTCGCGGTGGTCGCGGCCGGGGAACAAGGCCTTGTTCTCGTCGACATCTCCGCCCCGGCGGTTCCGCGCCTGCTCGCTCAGGTCGCCGTCGGTGGTTTTGCATGGGACGTGCGCCTTGCCGGCGACGTCGCCTACGTCGCCGCCGGCTCTGCCGGCGTGGCGGTCGTCGACATCTCGAACCTGCAGCAACCGACGGTGCTCTACCACGTCACCGGCGCGCAAGGAGGAGAGGCGCGTGGGGTCGCATTGGCGGGTGGGCGGCTGTTATCGTTGCGAGACAATGGCCGGCAGGGCTGGTCGGTCGACTTCGGCCCGGCAAGTGAGCTCTCGGTCATCCAGGCCAGCGTGTCGAACGGCGAGCTCGTGCCGCTGAGCCTGCCGTCGGTCACGGTGGTCTTCAGCTCGACCTTCGACTCCACCTTGGCTGCAGACGCCTTCAGCCTGACTGCGAACGGAGCTCCGGTACCCGGAGCGTTGGAGGCCGGCTCGCCCGAAGAGCCTCTGAGCACGATGCTGTACCGGCTCGATGGCCCGCTTCCGCCCTCCGCCGAGCTGCGCTTGGGCGTTTCGGAGACGCTTGCCACTCGCGACGGCAAGGCGCTGCTCGCGCCGTTCGAGGTCGTCTTCCGGAGCGCGAGCGGCGAGGGCGCGGCGCCGCACATCGGGCAGATCGCGCCCCGCGTCGGCCCGGCCGCCGGAGGCGAGGTCTGCGAGCTCCTCGGCGCGGGCTTCCAGCCGGTCTCGCGGGTCTTCATCGGCAACAGCGAGACGACCGTCCTCGCGGCCTCGTCGACGCGGTTGACGGTGGTGATTCCGCCCGGTGCGCCGGGGCTGGCCGACGTCGCTGTCTTGAACGATACCGGGCTCATGGACCGCCGCGAGGGCGGCTACCTCTATGTCGCCCCGCTGCGAGCGCTGAGCGCGACGCCTCGGTTCCTCAATCCGCGCGGTGGCAGCGTCGTGACCGTGACGGGCGCCGGCATTCTTCCTCCGTGGACCAGCCCACTGGGCGGGACGCGCGTCAGCATCCGCGGCCTTCCGGCCGTTTCCGTCAGCGTCCAGTCGCTAAACCGGCTCGAAGCGGTGGCGCCCCCTGGCTTCTTCGGGCCTGCCGAGGTCGTGCTCAGCTCGGCCGACGGGCTGCAGCGCAGCGAGGCTCCGAGCGAGGTCGGTTACGGATTGTCGTTCGCGGGCTCCGAGCAGGTTGCCACCGTGCGGCCGAGCGCTCTCGCGCAGGATTCCCAGATCCCCTTGCTGCTCTACGCGGCGGCAGGCCCCGGAGGGATGGGGAACAGCTTCAAGGAGCCGTACTTTGGGCCCTACGGATCGGGCGAGGCTCCTAACTCCTGGCGGGTCGTCAGTTACGACGTCTCGCTGCCAGGGCGGCCGCGCGCCAGCGGCGGCGAGGCGGTGGACCTTCGTGGCGCGGAGATCGACCGGTTCGTGGCCGCCCGTTGTGGGCAGCTCCCGGACGAGACTCCGCTCGAGCCCGAGCTTCGTCCTGACTCGCTGGGCGTGGCGGAGGCCAACGGGCGCTTGCTGGTCGCCAACGGGCAGAGCGGCCTGTCTGTTTTTGACTCCGGCGACCCGGCTCAGCTTCCGCTCCTGTCCCAGGCGCGCAACCTCGGCAGCTTCTCGACGCAGACCTATCCCACCGACGTTGGCGCGCTGGTGCTCACCACGCTCATGCGTACTGAGCATTGCGGAGACCTCGAATTTTACGTGGGACATGGCGCTCGCCTAGCCGCAGTGGACGCGCGCGGCACCGACGCGGTCGTCGTCAGCGAGCTCAACCTCGGTTCTGACGCCTTCGACGTGCGCCTGGCCTCGGGCCGGCTGTTCGTGGCTGGCGGCGAGCACGAAGGAAGTCTTCATGAGCCAGGGAAGTGCTCCGTGCTCCCAGTTCCGCCCCATGACACCCTCGGGCTGGGACAGAGAACCTCATACTGTGGCGAGAAGGCGCCGAAGGGCCGGCTGGTGATCTTCTCCGGAGCGAGCAAAGGCTCGGTCGAGCTCGGCGCGCTCGACTTCCCGTTCAACCTGACCAGCATCGAAATTGTCGGCGACGTCGCGATCGTCGCGGCCGCCGAGCATGGCCTCGTCTTCGTCGATGTCTCGAATCCCGTCGAACCGGAGGAGCTCTCTCGCATTCCTTTCGACAAGAGCCTGTCGAACACGCCGGGCGAGCCCCAGCGCCTCAAATTGATCGGCGACCTCCTCTTCGTGTCCGCGGCTGGTGGCAGCGTGGTCATTGTCGACGTGTCCGATCCGCGAGCGCCGCGCCTGGTGAGCGGCGGGAACACGGAGACCGCTTGGGACACCGCAGTGGTCTCCGACCGCCTTTACCTCGCCGGCGGCGACCGGCTGACCGAGCTGAGCCTTCCGTTCTCGTTCGCCGTTGGGCACAGCCCGGCGCGCGACGAGCTGGTGCCTCCGTCTCTCGAGCACTTCTCCGTCCTGTTCAACCGCGCCGTCGCAGCGCCGAGCGTGAACACCAGCAGCGTGCGGGTCACGGGGCCTTCGGGCGAGCTGCCGATTTCGCTCGAGGTGACCGCCGACCACGGGGCTTTGCGTTATGCCATCGAGGGTTCCTTCGAGCAGCCTCTCGAGCCCGACTCCGTCTACGAGATTCAGGTCGACGCTTCGGTGACCGACCAGCGTGGTGGCTCCCTGCTCATTCCAGTTCGCACGCAATTTCGCACCGCCTCGGCCGGCAGCATCCGTCCGTCACTCGCGGCCCTCTCGCCTACGACCGCATCTACGGGAGGCGGAGACGTGCTCACGATCTCCGGCACCGGGCTCTCCGGCCTCAGCAGCGTGAGAATCGGCGAGGAAGAGGCGGGCTTCACGGTGCTCGCCGATACCGAGGTAGAGGTGATCGCGCCTGCGTCGGCCAAGGCCGGCGCCGTCGACCTCGTCGTCACTGTTGCTGGCGGAATTCAGGCGGCGATTCCCTTCGGCGTGCTCTATCTGCATCCGCTCGCGGGGCTTCAGGCCACTCTCTCACCGGACAACGGGCCCATAACCGGCGGAACGCGAGTCGAGCTGACGATTCCCGAGCAGGCCTTCGCGCCGGGCTCGTCGGTGACCGTCGGCAATCGGCCGGGTGTGGACGTCGACATTCAGAGTCTTTCGAAGCTCACCTTCACCACGCCGCGGCCCGACGAAGCGGAGCTGGTGCCGGTGTCGATTGCCCGGCCCGGCGAGTCCCCGGTGCAGGTCGGCGTCTTCTCCTACGATTTGCCGACCGGAACGACCATCAACCTCCCGGGTTTCCCGCCTCGGGTAGCCTCGGAGGTCAAGCTGGTCGCCGACACGCTCTACGTCGGTGTCCCCACGGGCAACTACAAGGCCCTGGAGCTCTTCGACGTCATGCTCGAGGAGCGGCCGATTCGGCTCGGTGGCGTCGCCACCGACGGCCCGGTGCGTGGCCTCGACGTGAGTGGATCATTGGCGCTACTGGCGACCGAGAGCTTCGGCCTCGCTGCCGTGGACGTCGATGACCCCCAGGCTCCGTACCACGTCGCCCGAGCTCTGACGGTGGGAAGAGCGACCGGGGTAAGGATCGAAGGTCAGGCCGCCTATGTCTCGACAGCCGATCCAGGTCCGGGAACTGGGTACGTCCAGCAATTCGACGCGGCCGATCCTTCGTTGCCGCTGATCGCCTCGGTCGCCCTCGACGCCGACGGGCTTGCTCTCGAGCTTGGTGCTGAGCGCTTCTACGTGTTGACGACCCAGCTCGAGGGGAATGCGGGCAACGGGCTCTTCCTCTCGATTTACGACCGAGCTGGAGGACTGATTGGGCGGGTCCCCGTCGAGCCGTCGATGAGCAGCTACGAGTCATTGGTGCGATGCCGGCTCGCCGTGCGCTCCGCCCGCGCCTATGTCACGGTCGGCGACCGTCTGCTCGTCTTCGACCTGTCCGACGAGAGCAACCCGACGGCGCTGATGTCCACAGAGCTCGATGCCCAGGCGGCCGGATTGTCGTGGGCCGGTGGCGCGCTCTTCGTCGCCACGAGCGGCGAAGACACGCTGGTTTCCGTCCCTCCCACCAGCCTGCTCGCGGTCTCGGTTCACCCGGCCGACGGCGCGCTCGCCGCCCCCGACACGATGATCCGTGTCGAGTTCACGCTGCCGGTGGCTCCCACTTCGGTGAACGAGGCCACCTTCTCGGTCCACGCTGTCGAAGGAGCCTCCAGCTATCCGGTCGCAGGCGAGCGCGCAGTCGTGTTCGCCGTGCGCGGTTCGAGCCTCACATTTAGTCCGACTTTGCCCCTGATTCCGGGTCAGACCATCCGGGTCGACGTGGAGGGAATCACCGACTTTGCGACGAGTCCGCTCGCGATGCCGGTCCACACCACCTTCGTCGTCGCGAGCGACGGCGCCCTTCTGCCGACTATCGATGCGATCACGCCACGCAGCGGCCTCGTCGACGTGTCGACGCCCGCGATCGTCCGCGGCTACGGCTTCCGGGAAGGAACCGGGGTGCTCGTCGGCGGCGTCCCCGCGATGGTGACCGCGACGGCCTCGGACGCCCTCGAGATCGTCGTTCCGCCGTCCGCCGGCCTGGCCGCTGGACCGGCCGCGGTCGAAGTCGTCGACCCGAGCGGATTGCGCACCGTGAAGCTCGGCGGCTTCGTCTATCGCGACCACCTCAGGCTCCAGTCGCTTTCGCCAGATCGCTCCGGGCAAGCCGGGGGGATCGCGGTCGAGCTGCGCGGCGACGGCTTCGCGCCAGGGATGGCGGTGGCCTTTGGCCAGACCGGCTCCTTCCAGGTGCGCGTCCCGACCAGCCGGACAGCTTTCGCTGTCGTACCGCCAGGGCCTCCGGGTCTCGTGGATGTCCGGGTCGAGCTTCTCGGGCAGTCGCACCTGCTGCCGCAGTCCTTCCTCTACGGCGCAGGCGCGGTGGCCAAGCTCTCGACTCCACCGGTCGCCGACCTTGTCGTCGATGGTCAGGCGGGCTATGCGGCGCTCGGCGGTACGACCGATATCGTCGGCTCCGATGGCACCGTCTACCAGCGCAGTCGGCGCGCCTCGCAGGGCGGCCTGCTCGTTGCCGATCTGAGCGAGCCGACCGCGGTGCGCGAGATCGCGCGGTTGACCTTCCCGGGCAGCGGCGGCTCACGTCGGCTGGTCAAGCAGGGCGAGCTGCTCTTCGTCGCCGCGGGGCAGGGTGGCGTGAAGCTCGTCGATGTGTCCCTACCTGCCGAGCCTGCATTGGTCACCACGCTCGAGAGCGTCGGCGAGGCGGTTGACGTGGCGGTCTCCGGTGACCTGTTGCTGGTGGCAGACGGCCTGGGCGTGACCGCCTATCGGCTCGGCGAGACCCCCGAGCCTCTCAAGGTCGCGGAGCGCGAGCTTCCCGGTGGAGCTCAGGCTTTCGCGCTTCATGGCCCATGGTTGCTCGTGGCCAATGGCGAGGCCTCGGAGCCGCGGCTCTACGTCGTCGACGCGCGTCAGGGCTCGCTGCCCATCGTCGGGTCGGTTCCGTTGTCGGCTCCGGGCGTCCACGTCACCGCAGAGGGGACCCGCGCCTTCGTCTCGCTGGGGCGCAGCGGCCAGGTGGCCCTCGTCGAGATTGCCGACCCGTCGGCGCCAGCGCCGGCGGGCGCGCTGATGGTCACCGATCCGCTGGGGAGCGATTGGCTGTCGGCGGAGAAGACGCTGGTCCACGGTGGTATCGCCACTGTCGCCGCTGGCGGCGGCAAGCTTCAGCGCTTCTCCGTGCCTGTCGGTCAGACACCGACATGGCTCGAGTCGGCGGCGGTCACGGGCGACGCCAAGGCGCTCGCGTTCATGGGGCGCCATCTGTTGGTCGGTACCCTCGTGCTCGACGTCGCCGGCGGGCCGGTCGAGATGCCGCTGACCGACGCCGCTGAAGCGTCCGGCCTTCTCGCCGGCACGCTCGCTTCGGTCGCGCTCGAGCACCTTGAGCTACGCGGCAGTGTGCCAGGGGAGGGCGTGACTGCGCCCGTTCGAGCCTCCGTGGAGGTGCTGCTGACCGACCTGCCCGATCCCTCCACTGCGGGAGAGGTGCGCCTGCTGCTCGACGAGGATCCGAGCGTTGAGGTCGCGGTCTCGCGCCGTGTCGCTTCGGCGCCGGGCGGCGGGAAGCTGGTGCTGACGCCCTCGGCTCCGCTCGCGCTCGACAGGCCCTACCGAATCCACGTCGGCAGCCGGTTGGCTGACCTGCAGGGCGGGATGCTCGGCGCGGAGGCCTCGGTGCGCTTCCGCAGCGCTCGGCTCGCAGGTTCCGAGACCCCGGTGATCTACTCCACCTCGCCGAGCTGGGGGCTGGAGGCTGGTGGCGAGCCCGTTTCGATTGAGGGCGATGGCTTCCTCGCGGGTTGCACAGTGCGCATGGGCGGCAGCGAAGCTACCGTGCTCGAGGTCGAGCCCTCGGGCCGACGGATCACGGTCCTTACGCCCGCCGGAAGCGCTGGCGCGGCCGCTGTCGAGGTCGCGAATCCAAGCCAGCTCTCAGGGATGCGCCACGGCGGGTATCGCTACCTCGTTCCTCCCCAAATCGAAGCCATCGAGCCCGACCACGCGCCGTTCTCGAGCCGCGAGCGCATCCGGATTCGGGGTCGCGGGTTGTTCGAGGGCTCGAAGGTGCTCTTCCAGGGCGTGCCGGCTCGCGACGTGTCGCTGGACTCCGACGGCTCGCTGCTCGTTGAGGTTCCCGACGAGGTAACCGGCGTCGTTGACGTGGAGGTCGCGACCGCCGCGCCGCAGGGCGAGATCTCGGATGAGGCCGCGACCGGCTTCACCTTCACGTTGGCGAGTGTCCACGAGCTCTCCGGTTCGGCCAAAGCGCTCACCTCGACGGGCAACGCGCTCCTCGTGGCTCGAGACGGATGGGTGCAGGCTTGGGACCTGTCGGTTCCCGAGAGCCCGATGCTGGTCGGCGAGGCGGCTGCTCCAGACTCTGCGAGCGCGATCGCGGTCGTCGGCACCAAGGCCTACGTCGCTGGTGAGAACCAGGTCGTGCGCTATGAGCTTGGCGGATGTGGCATGGCGCCTCGAGCCCAGTGCGACCTTATCGCTCTCGACGCCCCGCTGGTCGGGCCTCCGGGCACGAAGCTGACCGGCATTGCCGCCAATGAGCGTTCTGCCTACGTCGCTGTCGCCAACGGAAACGAGCTGGTGCTGTTGGGTGAAGTCTCCGGAGCCCTCCAGGTCGTCGCTGTCGATTACGTCAGCCAGGGCGTGATCCGCGCACTGGCGGTCGTCGATGACGACCTGGCGCTCCTCGCCGACCAGCAGGGTCGCTCGACGCTCGAGCTACGCAGCCTGACCGACGGCACGCTGGGGCTTGTCGGCAGCCTGACCGACCTTCCTAACGGAGCCCGGGCGCTCGAGGCCCAGGGTTCGATGCTTGCGGTCGCGGCGGGGGCCAGGCTGATCCTCATCGACGCCAGCGACCCGAGCTACCCGCAGCAGGTCGGCTCGTGGAGCTCAGGCGGACCGGCGGTGCTTTCGGTAGCGATGGCGGGTCCATGGCTGCTCGCCGGGAGCTCCGACCGCGTGTGGTGGATCGATTCGAGCGACGGCCTGCTCACGCGTACCTGGGCCGCGGAGCGCGGCGACAGCGCGGCGCTCGTCAACGCGGTGGCGGTGGTTGCAGGCTACGAGACCAACCTGCTCCGGCTTCCCTATCCGGTGCCCGTGGCAAGCCAGCCACTTCCCGGCCAGGGACTCGGGCAGGGAATGCCCGTGTCAGTGACGCTATCCGAGCGGCTGCCGGCCCAGTGTGTCGCAGACACCGGCGTGGAAATTCTCGGCCCTGTCTCGGGGACCAGGAGCGTGGTCGGGTCCACGGTGCAGCTCCTTCCGTCCGCGGCCCTGGTGCCAGGGCAGTTCTATCTGGCTCGCGTCACCTTCGCTCCGGTGCCGTACGTGGGAGGCGACGCCACGGCGCCCTGGACGTTCCCCTTCATCGGGAGCGTGGCAGCGTCCCCGCTGCGAGTCGACTCGCTGACGCCCGATCATGGAGCGCTCTCCGGCGGCTACACCCTCTCGGTCGTGGGCGAGGGCTTCGACGCGACGACGACGGTCGCGATAGGGGGCAAGCCCGCTGAGCTGACGCAGGCGCCCTCGCCCTCGGTGCTCGTCGTCTCCGCCCCGGCCGGCGAGGCCGCGGGCCCGGCAAGGGTTCGGGTCGAGAACGCGGCCGGACAGAGCCATGAGCTCCTCGGTGGCTTCACCTACATCGAGCCCCTGACTGTGAGCGCAGTGACGCCGCCGGTCGTCCATCTCGATGGTGGCTGGGTGCTCATCGAAGGAAGCGGCTTCACCCGCGGCTTGACCGCTATGCTCAACGGCGCCGTCGTCTCCCTCCGGGCGATAACGCCGAGCAGCTTCGAGCTGCGTGTCCCCTCGGGCCCCGCGGGCGAGCTCGCTCTGCGGATTGTCCAGCCCGGCTCGCCGCCGCTGCTGGTCGCGGCCGCGGTACAGCGTGCCGACCTCGTCGCCCCCAAGGTCATTGCTTGGGAGCCGATGACTCAGCTTGGAAACAGCAACGTTCCGCTCGAAGCGGTCTTGACCGTGCGGTTCGACGAGCCGATCGAGCCTTCCTCGGTGTCTGCGCTTCATCTCGAGCAGGTAGGCGTGCCCGTCCCTGGCATCGCCTCGGCAGGTCCCGACGGCACGAGCGCTCTCTTCACGCCGTCCCAACCCCTTCTCTCCACGACCGACTATCTGCTCGTGGCGACAGGCATAGCCGACCTGGCCGGCAACCCGGTGAATGCGTCGCGCCAGTTCCGCACGCGCGACGTCGTCCCGCCGCAGGTGGCGCTGGCGATAGCTGGGCTCGGGCCGGTCACCGACGGGATGCAGGTCGCGGTCGAGGTCGACTGGGACATCGTGGCGACGGTCACCGACGACGCGGTTGGCAGCGCCGGCAGCGCGACTCTGGAGATCGACGGCGCCGCGGTGGCGCCGGTGGGCAGCACATCGAATCCTCGGCACTTCACCTACCGTTGGCCCGCTTCTGCGATCGGGCAGACCTCGCGGCTGGTCGCCGTTGGTCGAGACCTCTCCGGCAACGAGAGCGACCCGGTGCAGGTGGTCATCAACGTCGTCGGAGACACGCCGCCGAGCTGCAGCTTCGTGAAGCCAGCGGTCGCCCAGGTCTCGGCCGAAGAAGGCGCGACGCTGGACCTCCTCGCGAGCTGCACCGACAACCACGGGCTGAGGACCATCGATCTGCGTCTAGACGGGCGCACGATCGCGCACAAGACCTTCAGCAGCACCTCGGGCTCGCTCTCGTACTCGTTGCACCTGGGACCCGTGGAGAGCACGACCCAGCATGAGCTGAGCATCCAGGCGCTCGACGATGCCGACCTGCCGGGGGCGGCTTCGCACGTGATCGTGACCATCTCCCAGGATGCGACCGCACCGTCGGTTGCTCTTCTGACCCCGGCAGCCGCGGCGCAGGTGGTGGCCGGGGCCGAGGTGCAGCTCCGGGCCTCTGCTCAGGACGCCAACGGCGTGGTCTCGATGCGCTTCCTCGCCGACGGAGTAGAGCTCGGCCAGAAGAGCGAGCCGCCCTGGACCATGGTCTGGAAGGCCCCGGCGACGGCGGCGCCCACCAGCGTGCTCCTGTCGATCGAAGCGCGCGATCCGCGTGGCAACACCGGGAGCGCCAGTTCGAGCTTGACCGTTGAGCCAGCGAGCGACGCTCCCTTCGTGAGCATCACCAAGCCCGCCTGGCCCGCGCTCAGCTTCGTCGAGGGCGAGGAGGTCGAGGTCGAGGCGGATGCGACCGGGAGCGCCGGGATTTCGAGCGTCATCCTCGCGCTGGGAAGCGACGAGGTCACGGTGACCTCGCCGCCGTGGCGGTCCACCTTCATCGCGCCGAGCGTCCCTGGCGAGCCGCGCGTGATCCTGGCGCGTGCCTTCGCAGTCGATGGCGCCGGCGCCGAAAGCGCCCCGGTATTCCGGGCGGTGACTATCACCGACGACGGGCTCGCTTCTCCAGTTGTCTCGCTCGAGACCCTGCCGGCAGGACCGCTTTTCGCGGGCGGCTCCAGCCTACAAGTGCAGGCAGCCACGGACCTGACCGCGACTGGCCAGATTCTGCTTTCGGTCGACCAGAACCCGGTAGGCGAGAGCGAGCTCGGTGGGGCGCGCTTCGAGTTGCCGTTCGTCTCCGAGGGCTCGGCCGTGTCCATCACCGCGACCGCCTTGGCGACCGGGGGCGGCGAGGGGACCGCCCAGAGCGACGGGACGCTCGCTCGCTTTGCGCGGGCGGCGCCAGCTCTCCTCGCCGACACGGCGACCTCGGGGGGGCCGACGGTGGTCGAGGTTCAAGGTGACCGGCTCCTCGTCGTCACCGACGAAGGCGGTGGACGCGCTCTCGTCGAGCTGCGCGCGCGCGACGGAAGTCTGCTCTCGAGCACCCGGCTCGACGGTCGTCCTGTTGCCGGGATGCTGCGTGGCGACACGGCGTGGGTCGCGCTGGCGACCAATGGCGTCGGTGAGCTTCAGCTCCTCTCCCTGCCGACGCTGAGCCTGGAGCACACCATCGCGCTGCGAAGGGAGCCGACGTGCCTGGCGTCCCTCCACAGCGGCGTGGCCGTCGGCACCGACGAGGGGGTGGAGCTTCGCGCGGCAGACGGCACCTTCGCCTCACGCCTGGCTCTTGGCCCCGCGAAGCATCTCGCTACGGACGCGGATCGGCTCCTCACGGTCGCTGGCGGCAAGCTGATCGAGCTCGAGAGCTCGCTGCTCGCGTCGGCGCCCGAGATCAGCTCCGGAGAGGTTTCGTCCGCGCTTCTCGTCGTGGCGATGGGAGGCGGTCGCGCGTGCGTGGCCGGAACCGAGGTCGCCTGCTATCGCCGAGAGGCTGGAACGTTCCTCCTCGAAGGAACGCAGCCCCTGCCTTCTCCTGCGCGGTCTCTGGCTCGCCACGGCGCCTGGCTCTTCGCCAGCACCGACGAAGGGCTCCTGGTCTTCGAAGCGAGGAACGCGCCGCGCAGCGCAGGACTCTTCCCGGCGCTGGCGGGCCCACTCGCGATATCGGGTGCAGAGGTCTTCGGCGCAACCTCCCAGGGAGTCGTGCGCCTGGAACTGGAGCGCGGAAGCGGTATTCCGGTGGTGACCCTCGCGCCCGTTTCTTCGGCGGCGCCAGGAGCGCGCGTGGCGCTCGGGGCGGCGATCGCTGACGGCTCGGATCCGCTCGATGCCTACACGGCCGAGCTGAGGCTCAATGGCGAGACCGTCGGGCTTCTCGACAGCGACGTGCCCGCGTTCATCGACCTTCCTGTCTCGGGAGCCCACGCGGCGGTCGAGCTCGTCGTTCGAGACATGGCAGGCAACCTCGCGCAGGCGAGCGCTTCGATTGCGCTCGTGGACGACGGGCTCGGACCCGAGCTCGTCGGTATCGATGCGCCGGCTGAGGTCTTCGAGGGCGGGCGCTTCCGTGCGGTGCCGATCGCGAGGGATCCTGCCCGTGTCGCCGAGATTGAGTTGGCCTTTGGTGCTGCGACTCCGGTGAGCGCGCAGGCGCCGGTCCTCTTCGCCGAGCTGAGCGCGCCCGAGGTAGATGGCGACCTCGTCGTCGGCCTGACCGCGGTGGCTATCGATGAGCAAGGCAGGAGAGGTGCGCCGGTCGAAATCTCCATCCTCGTGCGCGAGGGTGCCTCGGCTGACAGGCAGCTCTCGCTGCAGCGAATAGGGAGCGGTCCAATCTACGAAGGCAGCTTCGTTGCGGTCCGCGCGACCGTCACGCCAGAAGACGGCGTGGGCGAAACTCGCTTCTTCGTCGAGGGAGAAGAGCAGCAGGTCGTCACAGCTCCGCCCTTTGAGGCCGAGCTTCTGATGCCGCTTGGTGTCGGCGCGCGCAACGTGACCGTGGCGGCGACGGCTGTCGACGAGCAGGGACGAGCGTCTCAGCCGTCCTTCCTCGTGCTCACCGTCGTCGACGACCTTGTAGCGCCCGTTTTCGCCCTGAGCATCGAGCCCACGGGCTCGGAGGTCTCGGCCGGATCGCTGGTCGCTGTCGAAGCGGACCTTGCCGACAGCGGCGCCATCGAATCCTCGGCGGTCTTCGCCAGGATAGGTGGTGTCGAGCTCGCTCGTGGAGGCTCATCGCTGCTGTTCCAAGTGCCCGAGGCGACACCCGCGGGCACCGAGCTCGAGATCATGGCAACCGCGACCGACCGCGCCGGCAACACCGCGACGGCTCGAGCGACGCGTACCATCCTTGCCCCGATGCTCCCTGAGGCGGGCATTCCTGCAGACGGAAGCTTCGCCGGAACCGAGAGCGTCTTCGTGCTCGGCAGCCATCTTTATGCAGCGGGCGCGGGTGGAGTTGTGATTGGAGAGCTTTCGCGAGGCGATGTGCCTGCTCTCGTCGCAGTCGGCTCGTACCCGACCGCGACCGTTGCGCGCTCGGTGGTCGTTCAGGGGCAGGTCGCCTATGTCGCGCTCGGAGCCGGTGGTCTGGTGCTCGTCGACGTCAGCGACCCCACCGCTCCGCGACGCATCGGGCAGCTCGCCGGCAGCTTTGAGGCGGTGGCTTCGGCTGCTGGCGCGGTTCTCGCTTCGAGCGAGACGAAGGTCTACCGGATAGACGCTGCGATTCCGGACGTTCCGCGAGCGACTGCTCTCAGCGACGGCGTTCTCGGGAGCAGCGCGACCGGAGGTTGGGTCAAGGGAAGCACGGCTTACTACGCAGACTGGGATTCCGGGGGCGCGCTCAACGCCTATGCGGTCAGCGTCGCGCCGGCGATCG
Organism: Myxococcales bacterium UBA5297; assembly: GCA_002408385.1. Taxonomy (GTDB): domain Bacteria; phylum Myxococcota; class Myxococcia; order Myxococcales; family UBA5297; genus UBA10939. The sequence continues at coordinate 3,721 of DHSB01000076.1, read as the reverse complement.
CAAAGACCGTCGAACGAAGTGGAGATCTGGTCGTCGTCGGTACGGACCGGTCGCTGAAGATATTTGCCGACCGGAGCTGGACGGGTGAAAGGGGTGCGTCGCTCGGTGAAGTCGCCCTCCCGCCGGTTCGCGTGGTCACCGTTGCCGATGGAATGGCCTTTGTTGCTGGCGAGGACGGCAGGCTGCGCCTCGTCGACATCAGGGATCCACGCAAGCCACGGATGGTCGCGGTCGCGAGCATCGATGCTCGGGCGCTCGACATCTCTGGAGGGGTGCTCATTGCTGCTGGAGATGCGGGAGTCTCGCTCCTTTCTCTCGCTGATCCTGCTGGCTTCTCGGCACAGACCGCGATGGCCACGCAGATCCTCACTGACATGCCCCTCGGACTATGCACGTTCCGCCGCGGTGTACTGGCCGCCGCGGGAAGCGCCGGAATCGCTTCGATCGATCTCGGCACGCCCACGATGCCGGCGGTTGCCGGCTCGATCCCGATGGCGAACGCCCGCCAAATCGAACGCGTCGAGCGAAGCCTCTACGTGCTCGATGGCGGGACACTGAAGGCCTACCTCGAGAGGGCCAACGGAAGCCTGGTGGTGCAGTCGAACAGCGCGCTTGCGGCCTTTGGAAGCCTCCAGCGTTTCGCCGTCTCGCCAGATCGCCTGTGGGCCATCGCGGGCGGAGCGGTCAAGAGCGCGCGGCTGTCGGCATTGTCGGAGCAGGCATCGATGATGCTCGGCGCAAGCACCGTCGATGTGTCCGGTGACAGTGAGCGGGCGCTCATTGCTCTCGGGAGCTCGGGGCTCGCCGTCGTTGAAGTCCAGCCCGGCGGCAGGCTCGAGCTCGCCGGCTCGACTTCGACAGCGGCTGTCGACGCGGTCGCCCTCGACGGAACGTTTGCGGTCGCTGGAAACGCAAACAGCCTGGCGGTCTTCGATATCGCCTCGGGAATGCCGTTGGAGCAGGCGCGGGTGACCACGCAGGGAGCGGTGCGTCGCATCCGCCTGTTTGGTCGGCTCGCATTGGTGAGCGAAGGCGGGGCAGGGGTGGAGTTGTGGGATCTGGCGAACGCTGGCAACCCGGTCCTAGTGGAGACCCTGCCGGCGAGGCGCGCAGATGACGCGGTGGTCGCAGCGGGCCACGTGGCCATCGCCGACGCCCTTGCTGGCGTCCTCGTCTACGCCCTCCCTGAGAATCTGGCGCCGCCCTCGGCACAGTTGTCGCTGCCGGCGATTGGTTTCGAGCTTCCCGCGGGCGGTTCATTCCCCGTGCGAGGGAGCATTTCTGGCGTAGCGCATGATTCCGCTGAGTTGCTCATCGATGGTCGCAGCGCGCTGCGATTGGACGAGGCTGCACCAAGCGCGCGTTGGAGCATTCCGAGCTGGGCAGTGCCCAGCTCTGCCTTCTCGGTGCAGGTGAGAGCCTGGGCGCACGACGGGCTTCAGGCCGTTTCTGCTCCACGACAGGTCAGGGTGGTAGCGGCGACGAGCGACGCTCCTTCGCTCGCCGGGCTGGTTCCCTCGAGCGGATCGTTCGTCTCGGGGCAGGTCATCACCGTCGCGGTGAACCGCACCGGAGGCGCGGCGCCGTTCAGCGCCGACGTGAGCTTTGGCGGGCGCCTGCTCGGAACCCTCGGTCAGAGCCCGGCGGCTCCCGGCCAGCTCACGGGAATGGTGCGCCTGCCGGTCTTGGCAACTGAGACAACCGAGCTGCTCTCCGTAGTGTTGGTCGACGCGGCAGGGCGAAGCGCGACGGCCCACTCGACGATCACGGTCAAGGCGGATGAAGCGGCGCCTTCGACACCGACAGGCTTGCCGAGCCAACTGCGTGCAGCGCCGTTCGTCAACCGCGTCAAGGTCAGCGCATCGGATGACGGTGCATTCGCGCTGGTGCTCGAGGTAGATGGCGCCGGGGTTGCGAGCGCGCACAAAGCAGGTGGAGCGCTCGTCCTCAGCCACGAGCTCTTGCTGCCCGAGGATTCGGTAGGGAGCACCGTTACGCTCAGAGCGGTCGCGCAGGATGCTGCGGGACGCGAGTCGAGTGCGGAGCATGTCTATTCGGTCGAGCCGGATGGCGAGCCGCCGACGGTGTGGTTTAGCGCTGGGCCGCCCGAATATGCCGCCGAGGGTTCATACGTAGAGGTGGTTGTAAAGGGAAGCGACCCGGACGGCGATCTCGCATCGCTCGCGCTTCACCTCGACGGTACGGAAGTCGCGAGGTCGCAGACGGCCACTCTCAACGCGGCCGTTCGGCTTCCGATGATGGACTGTGGCAGCTCGGCCCATTTCGAGGCGATTGCGACTGACGCTCGCGGCCGAGAAGTGCGCGTCAGCGCCGTGACGAGCTTGTTGCCAAACCCGCCACCGCAAATTGCCTTGATGCCGGATCGGCTCTCGATCGCAGCCGGTGAGACGGTCACCTTCTGTGCTCGAGCCACGGACGAACATGACATCAGCGAGATGACCGCGGACCTCGACGGCGCGGCGTTCAGCGGGCCACCTGTCTCCTGTGGCGCCGGTTGCTGGGAGCTGTGTCAAACAGAGCTCGTGCACCGGGACGTTCCGCTTACTTTCAGCGCGAGCGCCATGGACGGTCATTCGCTCGAGTCGCAGGCCGCACGTACGTATTCGGTCACCAAAGCCCCGACGACGCTGTCGATATGGACAAACTACTCGACGCTACACGCGGGCGTCACGGCGCGAGTATGCGTCCGCGCAAATGACGACGTGGCCGTGTCCGAGCTTGTCGCAGAGGTCGGGGGCGTGGTGATGGATGCGACTCCGGCGTCTTGCGGTGCCGGGTGTCTGCAGCTCTGCGACGACAAGTTCATTCCCGCCTTGCCAGAGATCGTCGTCTCGGCCCTGGCCATAGACAACATCGGCCTGAGCGCCAGCAAGACGGTTGCTTTTGCCGTTACGTCGCAGCCTCCGGCATTACAGATAACTCCAAACGTCGCCAGCCTCATCGAAGGAGAGACGTCCCGAATCTGCGCTCGCGCCACCGATGATGTCGGCGTCGCGTCGATCGCCGCCGAGGTAGCGGGCGTTGCCATGTCGGGGACGCCGACGAGTTGCGGAAGCAAGTGCTTGGAGGTGTGCGAGTCGGTGCTCGTTCCCGCGGCAGCCGAGCTCGTAGTTGCTGCGAGTGCCCAGGACGGAGCCGCGCTCGAAGCCGTGGCGTCGCGCACCTATTCCATCGTTGCCAATGTGCCTCCGGCGGTCTCGCTCGTTCTTCCGCCATACCTGGTGCTCGATACGGCAGCCATTCTTCGCGCGGTGGTGTCTGACGAGCGAAGCCCGTTGGCCTGGGCCGAATTCCGGGTTGACGGCTCCGTCGTGGGTACCAGGGTGAGCAATCCGAGCTCAGGGACAACCGTGAGTGCTGCCTTCACGCCGACGGCGGTGGGCACGGTGGTGATTGAAGTGGTCGCCGAGGACGCTTTGGGAATGCAGGGGAGCGCGGTCCGCAGCGTCGAGGTGATTCTCCCGGAGGAGCCGACTGAGACGACCGATGTCATCGGCATGACCGACTTCAGCTTCGACGGGAAGGACATCGTGATTCGCGGCTCAACGCTGCGGATTGATGGCCCGCACCACTTCGCGAGCGTGCGGGTGCTGCAAGGCGGGGTGCTGACGCATTCCGGGCAGGGGCTCGAGGGCAAGTTCTACCTGGATATTACTGTCGACGGGCTTGTCGAGGTGGATGCGACGAGTCGGATCGACGT
>DHSB01000221.1 GCA_002408385.1 Myxococcales bacterium UBA5297 | reverse complement strand
CCCATGCTGGGCACACCAAGAAAGAGGGCCGCGGACGTCAGCCCGCGGCCCTCCTCATCCACGAAGCGAGCGCGAGGCAATTACTTCTTCGCCTTCAGCAGATCGCCGAGGGTCCCGAAGCCCTTGCCCGAGGTCTTCTCCTGCTTGCGCATGAACTGGTTGTACTCCTGGCGCTCCTCGGCGTGCTCGGCCGCAGTCTTGGAGAGCCGCAGCCGGCCCTGGTTGTCGATCTCGATGAGCGCCGCCTTGAACGTGGTCCCCGGGGGGAACAGCTTGCGGTGGTCCGCGCCCTTCGGCGTGCCCATCTCGGCGTTGGGGATGAGGCCGCGGCCGGTGGAAAACTTCACGAAGAGCCCGAAGGTCTCGACCTTGTCGACGCTGATCTCGAAGACGTCGCCGACCTTCGGCGGGCCGCCGGCCGGCTGCACGACAGCCTGGGGCGCCTCGAGCTGTTCCTCGCCGGTGATGCGGCGCAGGCCAATGCGCTTCTGGTCGGGGTCAATGCTCTCGACGACGCAGAGCACCTCGTCGCCCTCGCTGACGACCTCCTTGGGATGAGCGATGCGCCGCGGCGCTCCGAGGGCCGAGATGTGGACGAGGCCGTCGACGCCCGGGGCGATCTCGACGAAGGCGCCAAACGGCTGCAGGCGCACCACCTTGCCCTTCACTTGATCTCCCTCGTGCAGGGTCGCCACCGTCTGCTGCCAGGGGTCCTGCTGCAGGGCCTTCATCGACAGCGCGATGCGCTCGTTCTTCTCGCCCTCCTTCGGCGCGTCGATGCGCACCACCTCCACGCGCACCGTCTGACCGACCTCGAGCGCCTCCTTTGGATGACCGAGGCGCCCGTAGCCGATCTCCGAGACGTGCACCAGGCCCTCGAGCCCGCCCAGATCGACGAAGGCGCCGAACTCGCGCAGGCTGGTCACCTTGCCCTCGAGCTGGGCGCCGACGTGCAGCCGCTCGCGGAGCTGCTCGGCCTTGGCGGCGGCCTCGGCCTCGAGGTGGGCGCGCCGGGAGAGCACGACGTCGCGATCCTTGAGCTCGACGACCTTGAAGGTGAGCCGCTGGCCGACCAGCTCGGCCGGGCTCTCGACGAAGTGCACGTCGATCTGCGAGATGGGGCAGAAGCCGCGCATCCCGCCGAGCTCCACCTCGAGGCCGCCCTTGTTGTGCCCGGTGACCAGCCCTTCGACCGGGATGCCACTGTCGCGCGCCTCCTGCAGAAACTCGCGCTGGGCGCCCTTGGAGAGCTGCTTGGTGACGACGATGCCACCGGCCAGCGCGAGCACGTAGCCCTCGAGGATCTCGCCGACCGAGACCATGAGGTTGCCGCTGCTGTCCTTCAGCTCGCCGATGTCGATCATCCCCTCGCCCTTGCCGCCGAGGTCGAGGAAGGCGCGGTCCTGACCGATAGCGACGATCTGACCGGAGACCTTCTGGCCGACCTCGAAGCGCTTCGGGGTCGCGTGCCGCTCGGACTGCGCGAACATCTCGGCGAAGCTCTCCTCGGGCGGCTCCTCGAGCTCGGGCGCAGGTGCCGGGGCGGGAGCCGGCGCGGCCTTCTCGGCCTCGGCTTCGCGCGGCGGCAGGTTGAGCCCGTCGGCGCGGCGAAAGACGGTCTTGGGCGCGCGCCGGGGCTCGCCCTTGCGCTCGTGTTCTTCGGCCGCGGGCGGCGGCAGGGTCGCGCCTGGCGGAGTCGTCGTTTCTTCGTCCTTCTTGGCAGCGAGCGGCGCGGGCTTGCGCACGACGACCGGGCCCTTGCGCTCGTCGGGGCGCCGCGACCGGCCGCGATCGCCCCTGGGCTCGCCTCGCCCCTCGCGCCTGCCCTCGGTCTCCTGGCGAGGCGGCCTGTCCCGGCCCTCTCGCCGGTCGTTGCGGTCGCCACCCTTGCCGGCGGGGATGCCCTTCATCACGTCGCCAAACGTCTTGGGAAAGGGCTTCTTGCGGCCGAACCCGCCGCCCTGCTTCTCGTCAGCCATGTCGCTTCGTACCTGTCTCTGGTGGGAATGCTCTGAAATCGGCCGCGGAACTTAGCCCCGCCGCGCGCGTGGAAGCAAGAGCCGAGCGACGGTGGAGAGTCGACAGCCCGTGCCTCGCCCGGAGCCCAAGCGATCGGTCGCGCGTTGGTTGGGGCGCATGGCAATGCGCCCGTCGAGGAATTGGGAAGCTGCGCGGGCGATCCGCCGCGCCCGGCGCGAAGGCCGGCACTCCGGCAAAGAACCCGAGCCTCGCCCCGAACCCGGCGCGCCACTCCCAACTCGAATTGACGCCCGACTGTCCGGGACCTAGCATCACCGGCTTTTCTCGCACGGAGGCGCAGCGTGGGCGCGCCTGCGCGGAGGCGGCTCATGAAAGTCACGGTGCTCTACCACGACGGCTGCTTCGACGGAGCGGCCAGCGCGGCGGTCTTCACGCGCTTTTTTCTCGAGCGGATAGAGCCGGGCGCCTCGTTCTCGTACCGAGGGCTTTCGCACAAGGACAGCGGGCCTATCGACGAACGGCTCTTCGACGGGGACCAGAACGCCATCGTCGACTTCCGCTACTCGACCTCGCCCAAGCTCACCTGGTGGTTCGACCATCACGTCTCGGCCTTCCCGAATCCCGGCGAGGAGGCGAGCTTTCGCGCCGACACGAGCGGCAGGAAGTTCTACGACCCGAAGGCAAAGAGCTGCACCGGCTTCCTCTCTTCGGTCGCGCGCGAGCGCTTCGGCTTCGACCCCTCGCCGATGGCCGAGCTCATCCACTGGGCCGAGATCATCGACGGCGCGCTCTTCCCCGACGCCCACACCGCGGTCGTCCTCGAAGAGCCCGCCCTCAAGCTGATGCTGGTGATCGAGGCCAACCCCGGCCCCGGGCTGCTGCCGCGGCTGATAGGCGACATGCAGCACAAGAGCCTCGACGAGCTGGTGCGGCTGCCCTACGTGGCCGAGAAGCTCGACCCGCTCTACGAGAAGCACCTGAAGACCGTCGCGCTGGTGCGCGGCCGCGCCAGGCTCGAGAAGGGCGTCGTCTTCTTCGACGTGGCCGACGAGGAGGTGGGCACGCTCAACAAGTTCATCGCCTACGAGCTGTTTCCCGAGGCCCGCTACGCGGTCACTGTCAGCCGCGGCCCGGGGCGGGCGAAGATCTCCGTCGGCTCGAACCCCTGGAGGCCGGAGGAGCGCACGCACGACCTCGCGCGCATCTGCGAGCGCTACGGCGGCGGCGGCCACCCGGTCGTCGGCGCGGTCTCGCATCCGCCCGAGCAGCTCGAGCGCGCGCGCCGCGAGGCCGCGGAGATCGTCCGCGAGCTGCAGGAAGGCTAGCGACAGTCGAGGAGCGACAGCCCGGCTTCGCCTGGAACCCGAGCGACCCGTCACAGGTTGGTAGGGGCGCATCGCAATGCGCCCGCCGAGGAATCGAACAGAGATGCGGCCGATTCGAGGGTTCCCGGCGGCCGGCACGGTCAGCGCGAAGCAGGTGCCTACGTCGCGGCCTGTCCCCCGACGTGCTGAGCGAGAAACCGGTCGAGATCGGCCCTCAGCCTGCCGGAGTGCATGTACCTGTTCGACGGACAGGCGATGGCGGTCGCCCGCGGCATCGCCTGGGCCATGCGCAGGATGCCCTCGGAGCCGTGCAGGCTGTCGGTCGAGGCGTACGCGAGCCCGACCGGACAGCCAATGGTCTCGAGGCGCGGCCATACCTCGTAGTGGCGCACCGCCTGGGCCGACAGCTTGATGCGCAGCGGGTGCGCCGACCGGAGCGTCGAGTCGTAGCGGCGCATCTGTTCCGGCTCCTTCCTGGCGTCGACGCGAAAGAAGCGCAGGTACCAGAGGATGGGGTACTTGGCGAGGTGGTACGAGGCCGCGGGCAGCGAGATCAGCGCCGGGCCCCACCACGGGTATTCGAAGTGCGAGTTGGGCGCGACGAGGAAGGCCGCGAGCGGCGCGAGCCGGCCCTCCTTCATCGCCTCGAGCACCGCGGTCGCGCCCAGGCTGCTGCCGGCGACCACCGCTTCGGAGAGGCGCACCCCGAGCCTGGGACAGACGGCCACGAGGTCGGCAGCCATCCGCTCGATGCTGAAATCCGACGGCCGCAGCCTTCGCCGTTCAATGCGAGCCGAGCCCTTCTCGCGCGTCTCGACATAGTGGACCTCGCGGTCCTCGATCAGCTCGCGCAGCAGCGGAGCCCAGCCCTCGACGACGCTCACCCAGCCGGCGACGAAGACCAGCGGCGGCCTCTTCGCCGGCCGGTGCGGCCGCCAGGTCAACACCCGGAGCGCGACGCCTTGGTCGGCCTCGACGAATCGAGAGTCAAAGAAGCTCGAGCTGCTGCCCAACGGATCTGTATCCATCCCTGCAACCTCGTCAGCCACGGCGGGGAGGCCTCGAAGCGGCTCTCGAGCCATCAGCTCAGGCGCGGCGCGGTTCCGCGAAAACCGATTCGTGCTCGGGATGGCTGCGGTTTCGAAGTCGCCTCGGACGCCCCTGTTCGATTCCTGTACGGGCGCATTGCCATGCGCCCCTACCAACTCTCGACTCTCGCCCTAGCTCTCAAACAGCGCGCCCACGCTCGCGGCGAGGCTCTCCTCGTTGAAGGGCTTGCCGAGGAAGGCATCGGGGCCGCTGATTCGCCCGTGCTCGACCACCGCCTGCTCCGGATAGGCCGAAAGGAAGAGGATCTTGAGGTTGGGCCGCACCTGCTGCAGCCGCTCGGCGAGCTCGGCACCCGAGAGCTTGGGCATCACCAGATCGGTCACGAGCACGTCGATGGGCCCGGCGTGTCCGAGCGCGGTCGAGAGCGCCTCGAGACCGTCGCCCGCCTCGATGACCCGGTAGCCGTGGCGGGTCAGGACCCTCCGGATGATCGCGCGCACGCCGGGCTCATCCTCGGCGACGAGGACCGTCTCGCCCTGGCCCTTGCGGCGAGTGACCGGCTTGGGCGGCGGCTCGAGCTGCGCCTGCCCGTCGGCGACCGGCAGGTAGACCTTGAAGGTCGTCCCCTGGCCCGTCTCGGAGTAGGCGCGCACCGTTCCGCCCGACTGCTGGACTATCCCGTAGACCGTCGCCAGCCCGAGCCCGGTCCCCTTGCCGGCATCCTTGGTGGTGAAGAAGGGCTCGAACAGCCGCGACATCACCCGCGGGTCCATGCCGCAGCCGTTGTCGGAGACCGCCAGCCGCACGTAGCGGCCCGCCTCGAGGCCGGCCTGCAGCAGGCCCTCGAGCCCGTCGAAGACGACGTTGGCGGTCTCGATGATGAGCTTGCCGCCCCCGGGCATCGCGTCGCGGGCGTTGACCGCGAAGTTGAGCAGCACCTGGCCCATCTGGTCCGCGTCGGCGCGGCTGGGCCAGAGCCCGGCGTCGAGGGAGACGACCAGCTCGATGTTCTCGCCGATGACCCGCCGCAGCATCCGCTCGATGTCGCGGACGATGCGGTTGAGGTCGAGGATCTCGAGCCGCGCGACCTTCTTGCGGCTGAAGGTGAGGAGCTGGCGCGTCAGGCACGCGGCGCGCCTGCTCGCCTCGACGATCTCCCGAACCCGCTCGACGCGGGCGTCGGCGGGCCCGAGCTCTTCGAGCAGCAGCTCGGCGTTGCCCAACACGATGGTGAGGACGTTGTTGAAGTCGTGGGCGACCCCGCTTGCCAGCCGGCCGATGGCCTCCATCTTCTGCGCCTGGCGTAGCTGCTCGTCGAGCAGCGTGCGCTCCTGCTCGAGCCGCAGCCGCTCGGTGATGTCGCGCACGGTCAGCACGCGCATCGGCACGCCCTGCGAGGCGAACTCGCCCTGGCTCACCTCGGCCGGGAACGTGGTGCCGTCGCTGCGCCGGTGCTCTTCGTGCGCGGGCTCGCCCCCGCCGCTCCTGGGCGGGGCGCGCAGGTCCTGGATGCGCAGCCCTCGCAGCTCGGCTCTCGAGCGTCCGTAGAGCAGCTCGGCCGCCTCGTTGGCGTCGCGGATCTCGCCGCTGGCGTCGGCCCGGCAGACGACGATGGCGTCGGGCGAGCCGTGGAAGGCGCCGCGGTAGCGCTCCTCGCTCTCCGCGAACTGATCGAGCAGGCGGCGCTGATCGCGCTTGCGGCGCACCTTGTCGGCCGCGGTCTGCACCTTGAGGACGAGGGCGTCGAAGTCGGTGATCGGCTTGGCGATGTAGTCGAAGGCGCCGACCTTGACCGCCTCGATCGCCGAGTCGAGCGAGACGTAGGCGGTCATCAGGATGACCTCGACGTCCGGGTGCAGGTGCTTCAGCTCACGGGCGACCTCGAGGCCGCTGCGGTCGGGCAGGTTCTTGTCGACGAGCGCAACCTCGATCGAGGAGGCGGCGACCGCGACCCCGAGCGCCTCGGCGGCCGTGCCAGCGAGCACCAGCTCCCGCTCCGGGCCGGCGAGAAACTCCTTGAGCACGGTGAGGATGACCGGCTCGTCGTCGACAAGGAGGATGCGGTTCATGGCGGTCGGCAGCCCGGCTCGCCCGAAAGCTGTGGGCGGCGCGCTAGGCCTCGCTGCTTAACATGCCAGTCGACCGGAACAAAGGCCGCCCCTGCTCACCTCGAGCGCAGCCTCCCGAGGAACGAGGCAGGCGGAGTCGAGAGGCCCGACTTCGGCCCCGCCCCCGCTCACCTCGAGCGTAGCCTCTCGAGGAACGAGGCAGGCGGAGTCGAGAGGCCCGACTTCGGCCCCTCCCCGAGCCTGCCGAGGGGCTCGGGCTGACCGGTCTTCGCTCGAAGGGTCTTCGACCTATCTTCAGGCGACGCGCCTTCCAAAGCCCGGCGCGGGGCCGCTATCCTGCCCGCGACGAGCCCACGTTCTCTCGCGCGGGTGCGTCGGCGACCCGATGAGCTTCCGAATCAAGATTTGGCTCGCGCTCTGCGCGGTGGGCGTGGTGCCGCTGGTGGTGCTCGGCTGGCTGTCCTACCAGAGCAGCCGCACGCAGGTCGCCGAGGTCGTCGGGCGCATGCAGACCCAGCACGCGCTCGAGCTGGCCCACGGCGCCGAGCGCTTCGTCGCCACCGGCGCGGCGACCCTGCAGCTTTCGGCCAGCTACTTGCCGTTCGACCAGCTTCGCCCCGACGAGATCGCCGCGGTGCTCGCCATCCCCTACCGCCAGTTCCCGTTCGTCAACGCCGTCGCCGTCGTCGACGAGCGGGCCGAAGCGGTCGCGCCCCCGCTGTTCGAGCGCTCGCCGCAGGAGCATCCCGAGCTGGCCGGCCACGAGGCGGTCGATGAGGCGGCGCTCGAGCTGTTCTCGCGGCGCATCCCGCTCGAAGCGGCGCTCGCCGCCCGGGTCGCGGTCGGCCCGCCCTACCTGTCGCCCGGCCGACCGGCGCAGGTCGCCGTCGCGGTGCGCATCGACGGCGCGCGGGCTCAGGTGCTGGCGGCCGAGCTTTCGCTCGCCGATCTCCAGCGGCGGGTCGAGTCGCTCGCCAAGGCGGGTCAGGTCGCCTTCCTCGTCGGGCCCGACGGAGGGCTGCTCGCGCACGGCTCGCCCGGCGGCGCGCTGGGAGACGACGAGCGCGCCCTGGTCGCGCGGGGCCTGCGCGAGGCCGCGCCGCTGGTGCGCACCGTGCGCCGGGGAACCGAGCCGTGGCTGGCCGCCTTTGCGCCGGTGCCCCGGCTCGGCTGGGGCATCGTCGTCGCCGAGCCGGCGGCCAAGGCCTTCGGCGCGGTCGAGCGGGTCAAGGCCTACACCATCGCCTGGGCGGCCCTGGGCTTGGCGCTCGCCATCGCTCTCGGTGGCCTGCTCGCGCGCGGCCTGAGCCGGCCCATCGCCGCGCTCTCCGAGGTCGCCCGGGCCGCGACCGCCGGAGCCCTGGCGCCCTCGAGCGCCATCGAAGGGGACGACGAGCTCGGTCAGTTCGGGCGCGCCTTCAACCACATGATCGGCGAGCTCAAGCGGCGCGACGACGAGATCCACCGCTTCAACGAGGAGCTGCAGCAGCGGGTCGAGGAGCGCACCGCCGAGCTGCGCGCGGCCCAGGACCAGATCCTGCGCGCGCGGCGCCTGTCGGCCATCGGCTCGCTCGGCGCCGGCGTCGCCCACGAGCTGAACAATCCCCTGACCTCGGTCATCGGCCTGGCCACCGCACTCAAGCGCGACCTCGGCAAGGAGAACCCGAAGCTGCAAGCGCTCGAGCTGCTCATCGAGCAGGCTGGCCGGGCCGCGCGCATCGTCAGTGATCTGCGCCAGTTCACCACGCACGAACAGGAGGCCGGCGGCGGGCAGTTCTCTCCCGAGGAGCCGGTCAAGGCAGCGCTCGCCTGCTTCGAGGACCAGCTCGAAGCCCAGCAGATCACCCTGGTGCGCGACTTCGCCCAAGGCCTGCCACAGCTCCAGGGGGCGCCGATGCAGATCCAGCAGCTCGTCGCGCACCTGCTCCAGAACGCGATCAACGCGATGCCGCACGGCGGCGAGCTGCGGGTCGGGGTCGGCGGCGTCGAGGGCGACGCGATCAAGATCTCGGTCAGCGACACCGGCAAGGGCGTCCCGAAGGAGCTCCGCGAGCGCATCTTCGACCCGTTCTTCAGCACCAAGGACCTGCCGTCGCAGGTCGGCATGGGCCTCGCGCTCTGCTACGGCATCGCCGAGGCGCACCACGGCCGCATCACCGTCGAGAGCGAGGTCGGCAAGGGGAGCACGTTTACGGTGCTGCTGCCGGCGGCACCGCCGCGGGGGCATCTTTACTGAGTTGGGAGTTTTGAGTTCGGAGTCGTGAGTTGGGGGTGAAAAGCCAGGGGTACGAGGGCCGGCCTTCGTGCCGGCCGTCGCCGGGAACCCTCGAAGCGCCCACGCATCTGCACAATTCCTCGACGGGCGCATTGCTGTGCGCCCCTACCAACCTGCCTGCCGGCTTGGTTTCACCCGCTGCCGGCCTGGTTTCACCCGCTGGCGGCTTGGTTTCACCCGCTGGCGGCTTGGTTTCACCCTCTGGCGGCTTGGTTTCGCCCTCTGCCGGCCCGGTTTCACCCTCTGCCGGCCGCCGCTGGGAACCCTCGAAGCGCCCACGCATCTGCACAATTCCTCGACGGGCGCATTGCTGTGCGCCCCTACCAACCCGCTTGCCGGCCGCGCGCTCCCCTTCCTCTCCACACCGTCGCCGTCCGCTTCGATTGCTCGTTGCGCAACGACGCACCCCGCCGTTCGTCACAGCGGCGCCAGCTCGCCACCTGGAGATGGAGCCGAAGCCGGTCGAGAGTTGGGCCGCAGGCCCCGATGCCTGTTAACCTTCTGATTCTGCGACCTTGGCCAACGAGGTCCGACAGCGCCCATGGGAACCGGACACGAGACAAGACACCGCCGGCTGCTGCGCACGATCGCCGCTGCCATCCTGCTCGGCACCGTCGGGCTCGGCGTGTTCGTCGCCCGCCGAGCTGCGCCGCCCGCGCCTCCTTCCGAACCGGCCGCACCCCCGGTAGCGGTCGCGCCTCCGGCGGCCGACGCCGCGCTCGCCGAGCCCATCCCCGCGCCCGAGGCGATCGTCGCCGCCGTCAGCGGCAAGGTCGAGCTGCTCCGCAGCGGCAACTGGTCGTCGGTCCAGGTGGGCCAAAAGGTGGGGGAAACCGAATCCATCCGCGCCCTCGCCCGGTCGACCGCCGACCTTGCGCTCGGCCCCAAGTCCAAGCTGACGCTGTCCGAAGAGACCGAGCTCACCCTCGCCCGGCTCGACGGCGCCGAGCACCGAGTTCGACTGGACCGCGGCCGCGTCACCGCGGCCTATGAGCCCGAGGGCGAGCGCGTCCTGCGCATCGAGGACCGCGGCGGTCAGACAGTCGCCGAGGCCCGCGAGGCCCGCTTCAGCGCGATGGCGACCGAGGGCACCTTCGTCGTCGCCACCGAGACCGGCACCGTGAACCTCGCCTCCGCGGGCGCCTCGGTGCAGGTCGACCCGGGCGAGCAGTCCATCGTGCGCAGCGGCGCAGCGCCTTCGGCCGCCGCGCCCATCCCCGTCGCGCTGCTGCTCAAGGTCGCCGCGGCGAGCAAGCCTTCGGTCCCCTGCGAGGCGTTGGAGGGCACCGCGAGCCCGGGGGCCGAGGTCTTCGTCGACGGCTCGCCCATCGCCGTCGCTGCCGACGGCCGGTTCCGCTACCCGGTCGAAGACCGCTCCAAGAAGCAGTTCCGAATCGTCACCCGCGACGCGACCGGGCGCTCGACCGAGCAGCTCGTACGCTGCCGCGCCCCGCCCGCGCCACCGAGAGAGAAGATCGACGCAGTAGAAATCCGATGGCATGAATGACCGATGCGACGCTCGTCGCCCAAAGCGCTCGGTGGGGTTCTGCTCGCCGCTCTATTTGTCGCGGCCGGGACCGGCCCCGCGCGCGCCGGGCAGCCTCCAGCCGCCAGCGCCATCGCCGTTCGTGCCCAACCCGAGCGTCTGACGCTCGGCGAAGGCGCGAGCGCCGCTCTGGAGATCGAGGCGCCCGCCGGGCTCGACGCCCTCGAGCTCACCTGCAGCGTCGGCGCCATCGAGGGGCTCGAGCGCGTTGGTCCCGGGCGCTTCCGAGCCCGCTACGTTCCGCCGTCCAAGCGCTATCCCCAGGTCGCGCTGGTGAGCGCAGCCGGCCGCGTCGGCGACACGCCGCACCAGGGCTGGACCGCCCTCGGGCTGTGGGGACAGGCCGACGCGGTCATCCAGACGCGCCCCCTCGTCCGCAGCTCGGTGCGCATCGCCGAGACGGTCTTCGGGCCGGAATGGGCAGACGAACGGGGCGTCGCGGTCGTGGCCATCGTCGTCCCCCCCGGCGTTCGCGAAGGCTTCCACGGCAAGCGGCCCATCGATCTGGGCCTGCCGCAGGTGCCGCACGTCCACGTCGCGCTCGAGCGCAGGCGCGCTTTGGCCGACCGCGCTGAGGAGCTGACGGTCTGGGCCTACGCCGTCACGACCACCGGCGAGCCGCGCGGCGGCGCCCCGCTTCTCCTCGAAGTGGATCGCGGCACGCTGACCGAAGCGAGCGAGACCGCCCCGGGGGTCGTCCAGGCCCGGTGGCGGATAGAGCCCGGCGCCGCCGGAGAGGCGCGCCTCACGGCCAAGCTCTCGGACGAGCCGCGCTTCGCCGCCTTGGCCCCGCTCGAGCTCGTGCCGGGACCGACCGCGCGACTCGAGCTCGTCCTCGACCGCGAGCGGCACCGCGCCGGCGACGGGCCGGTCGCGATCACCGCCACGGCCTTCGACGAGGCGGCAAATCGCACCCGCGACGCCATCGAGCTCGCAGCTCAGCCCGGCCGGCTCATCGTGGAGGCGGCCGAGCCTGGGCGCGTGCAGGCGCGCGTCGAGCTCCCCGCGAGCTTCGAGGGCGCGAGTACGCTCGAGCTGAGCGCAGGGGCTGGCGAGGCGACCGCGACCGGCTCGCTTGCGCTCGTGCCGGCTCCGGTCTCGACCATCGAGCTGACGCCCGCCCGCGCCACCGTCGTCGCCGACGGCCGCTCTTCGCTGGCGCTGACCTCGAGGGCGCTCGACCAGTTCGGCAACCTCGTCCCCGACCTCGAGCTCGAGGTCTCCGCGCAGCTCGGCGCCGTCGCGCTCGAGGATCCGGCGGGCGCCAAGGGCAAGCTCGTCTACCGCGCGCCCACTCTCCACACCGAGGGCGCCGACCTCATCGAGGTGCGCGCGGGTGCGGTTCGCGCGGCCTCGCGCATCTCGCTCGAGCCGGCCCACCGCCGCCTCACGCTCGCGCCCAAGCTCGGCGTCGCGCGCGAGGGACCGCGCGTCGCCCCGCACTTCGGCGCCGAGGCGGGATACCACTTCGACCGCCTCGGTCACCAGTTCGCCGCGCTCCTGGACCTTGGCTACTTCGGGGTCCGCCGCGTCGAGGAGGTGAGCGGGCTCACCCTGCGCGGCGAGCAGTCGTTCACCGCGCTCACCGTCTCGCTCGCCTGGCGCCGGCCGTTCGGCGAGCGCTGGCTCTTCTGGGCGGGCGTGGGGGTCGGAGCGGGCTTCGTCTCGAGCACGCTGCGCGCGGACGAGCAACCGCAGACGGGCGAGACCGGCGCTGCGTTCGCCGGCCAGCTCAGCGCCGGCATCGGCCGGCGCATGTGGCGCGGCGGGCCGTTCCTCGAGGCGCGGCTGCTCGAGCAGTCCGGCGCCGACCTCTCCAACCTCTCGGGGCGGCTCTCGGCGCTCCTCTTCGATCTTGGGTACCGCTTTGAGGCGCTCTAGTCCGAGCACGGCGCCCCTGGCCGCTCTCGCGCTCGCGCTCGGCGCGGGGTGCCCGGGCACCCCCGAGCTCGGGGCGCCTGCCATCGAACTGATCGAGCCCGCCAGCGGCGCCGCCGGCGAGGCCGTGGCCGTCACCATCCATGGCTCGGGCTTCTATGTCCGAGCGCGCCAGGCGCTCGGGAGCGCGTCCGCGGAGATCGACGCGGAGTTCTCGCTCGCCCTCGGCGGCGCGGCCCTCGCGGAGGTGAAGCGCGTCGACGAGCGCACGCTCACCGCCGTCGTCCCCGCCACGCTCGCCGCCGGACGCCATGCGCTCGAGCTGCAGGGGCCTTACGGCACGGCGAGCCTCGCGAATGCCTACGAGGTGCAGCCACACTCCGGAGCCAAACTCGTCGTGGGGTTGGCCGCGCCCGCCGAGTGCAACGTCGGCCAGCAGATCGCGATCGCCGTCGAGGCCGAAAACATCGGAGCGGCTGCCGCCACCGAGGTGAGCGCGGCTCTCTCCGTCGAACCCCTCGCCATCGTCTCCGGGCCCGCGCCAAAGAGCGCCCGGATAGAGCCGGGAACGCTGCAGCGAATCGTCTTCGCGATCGACTGCACAAGCCCGGGCGAGGTGCCGCTCCGCGCGACGCTGACCGGGAAGGACGAGCGCGACGGCTCGCCCATCGAGGTCTCGGCCGTCTCGTCGCTGCGGGTCGTGAGGGGCGCGCAGCTCTTCGCGAGCCTCGAGCCGCTGGCCACGGTCTCCATCGGCCAGCAGCTCGAAGTGGAGCTGCGGGTCTCGAACGAAGGCCAGGCTACCGCGCTCGGAGTGGCGCCCGTCGCGGCGCTCGCGGGCGACGGAGAGGCCGAGCTCGTCACCTCGCCGGACCCGCGCGACGTCGGCGCCGGCCAGACCGTCCCGTTCCTTTGGACCTATCGCGCGACCGGGGCCGGGACCGTCGCGTTCTCGGCGACCGCCGGGGGCACCGACCAGAACACCGGCGAGCCCGTCGTGCTGGCTCGAGCGTCGGAGACCACGCTGCGCATCGAGCGGCCGGCGGCCCTTCTCGCATCGGCGACCGCGAACCCTGCGGTGGTGGGCGTCGGAGAGCGGGTGACGGTGCGGCTCTTTGCCGAGAACACCGGAGAGGCAGCGGCGACAGACGTGGTCCCGAGCATGGTCACGACGGGCACCGGCGCGGTCAGCGTGGTTCAGGAGCCGAGCAGCACGCCGCCTGACCTCCGGGGCGGAGCGCAAGTCGAGCTCGTCTGGGAATACGCAGCGACGGCGAGCGGAACCCTGACCTTCGAGGCGGGGGCTCGCGCCCGGGACGCGAACAGCGCGGAGAGCGTCTCGGCGACCGCCGCGCCGCAGACCGTGACCGTCTCCCGGCGGCCAGTCCTCGCCGGAAGCCTGGTTGCGCCGCAGGTGGCCAACGCGGGCCAACAGCTCGTCCTCGAGCTCGAGGTGAGCAACTCTGGCGAAGTCGCAGCCGTCGACCTGACGCCG
The DNA here is from genome assembly GCA_002408385.1 of Myxococcales bacterium UBA5297. GTDB lineage: Bacteria > Myxococcota > Myxococcia > Myxococcales > UBA5297 > UBA10939. The sequence continues at coordinate 12,335 of DHSB01000221.1, read as the reverse complement.
TCCGCGACGGTCACGGGTACCGCCGGAGCCACGCTGGTCGAAGGCCCCGTCCCGCCGGCCGCGACCGTCGCGGGAGGAGGCGCACAGACCTTCTCTTGGCGCTTCGTCGGCGCCGGCGAGGGGGGAGCGACCTTCACGGTGGATGCGACGGGAAGCGACGAGATCGACGGAGCGACGGTCTCCCTCCCGCCGCTCGCCGCCGACGTCGAGATCGTGCGTCCGGCCGAGCTGGAAGCGGAGCTGAGAGCCCCGGCGTCGGTCACCGTGGGCTCGACGTTCACGGTGTTGCTCGTCGTCTCGAGCTCCGGCGGCGCGACCGCGCGGGCGGTCTCTCCGGGCCCGCTGACCCTCGGCGGCACGAGCGCAGCGACCCTGCTCTCGGGCCCCGAGCCGCCCGCTCTCGACCTCGCGGGCGGCGCCGCGGGAGCGTTCGAGTGGTCGCTGCGGGCCGGAGCGCTCGGCGAGATCGCTGTCGACGCCTCGGCGAGCGGTCAAGACGCCAACGACGGCACGGCCCTGTCGGCCAGCGCCGCGAGCGCGCGTGTGCGCGTCTCCGAAGCTGTGGAGCTCTTCGACGATCCCTTCGGCGACGGGACGTCGTTCGCCTTCGTTTTCAGCTACGCCGGCAAGCTCTATCTCGGGCCCAACCAGGACGGCACCGGCGCTGTCCGCGCCAACCCCGACGGCTCGGATCCCGAGAGCGTCGCGTTCGCCTTTCCGCGGGACTCGAGCGGCGGGCGCACGTCGGAGAACTCGGCGCCGCCTCCCTACCCGTCACTCGGTTCGACCGGATGCACGCCGAATACGCCCGAGTGCGGTCCGGACAACGAGGACGGCCGGGGCCTGTTCACCTCGGGCGTCCTCACGGGGACCGAGTGGTTGATTGCCGGGGGCTCGAAGAGCGGCGGCGGCTTCGACTACGTCTACATGACCGCCGACGAGGACGTGCTGCTCGACTTCTCGTACGTGGACCTGAACGCATCGGGGCTGGGCGGCCAAACGAGGAGCTTCTCTGCCGCCTGTCTGCACGGGGACCGGGTCTACCTCGGGTTCCCCGACAGCAGCGGGAACCGCCCCTACCTGCTCGCACTGCTGCGCCCTCCGCCGTCGCCCGGCCTCGACGCGGCCGCCCAGGTCGACGTGCTGCAGCTCGACGCCGACAAGATGCCCGACATCGGCCGCGCAGCGACGCTCACGCTGATCGACTCGATGGTCGCCTTCGGCGATCGCCTCTACCTCTTCAACAACGGCGGCTGCGCGCGGGCGACGACCGCATCGCCAGGTCGGTGCTCGACCAGTCCCGGCGACTGGACCCGGTGTACGCCATTGGCGCCCGAGTGGTCGGCCAAGACGTCGGTGATCGTCAGCAACGCGGCGGACCTGACGCCCGCCGACAAGGCCGTGCCTGGGGTCGCGGTCCACCAGGGGCGCCTCTACCTGGCGCGCAACACGACGAGCGGCCCACAGCTCTGGGCCTGCAGCCCTGGCGCGAGCGACGACCCGGCCCAGTGCGAGCCGCAGGACTGGAGCCTCGTCGCCGCCAACAGCGTCGGGGATACGCAGCTCTCCGGGTTCGACAACCCGAACAACGCGAAGGTCGCCCTGCTCGTCTCGACCGGCGGCGCGCTCTATGTCGGCTTCGACAACGCGACCGACGGAGTTGTCGTGTTCCGCTCCTCGCGACCGGCTCCGTCGGCACGATCGGACTTCGAGGGGCTCGCGGCCTGCGCCGCGGACACGCATCCGGCCGCCTGCGAAGGAGTGGGCGGAAACGGCCTGGGCGATCCTCGCAATCAGCGGATCTTCAGCGGGATCGGAATGCAGACCGCCGGCTCAGGCCACCTCTACCTGACGACCGGCGACGGCAGCGGGCCGGTGCGCGTGGTGCGGCTCGACGACTGAAGAGGCCGTCGGGAAAACCTTCCCCCGGCTCGCCACCCGCTCACCCCGAGCTCGTCACCGGTCCCTTGGCCGGCTGTGACCTTGAGCCAACAGGGCTGTCGATGGGCGCCCGCCCCGCGATCAACCCGAGCGCGAGCCGAGCTTGCGAGGCCGGAGCGGCGCTCCCCGCCTCCCGTGCCCCGCCGGAGAAGATCTCCCGACCCACCTCGAGCGCGTGCGCCTGCCGGCACCCTGCGGTCCAAATGAGCCCCGCCGGCCACGCGCTGCGACCGGCTCACTGGAGCAGCAGCGGACCTCGCGACCTCACCGTGATCAGCTTGCTGGCGGCCGCCAGCGACGCCTCGGTGCCGGGGAAGCGCAAGGCCACCTGCCGGTAGAGCTCCTCGGCGACGCCGATGGCCCCGAGCTGCTCGGCGAGCATCGCGCGCTGCAGGCAGGCGAGCGGCGCCTGAGACAAGAGCGCGCAGCGCAAGCTGATCGCGCGGAAGACGCTGACCGGCTCGCCGCGGTGCATGAAGACATTGGCCAGGAAGTCGAGCGTGCCCGCCAACAGGTCCTCGATACCGACCGAGTGTGGCACGCCCCGGCCACCGCCGATGGCGTCCGAGGGCTCGAGGAGCCGCCCTCCGGCGGCCGGATCGACCAAGACGGGCGAAGCCTCGCCGACCTCGACGAGCAGCCGGCCGCCGAAGGCCTTGGCCTGTACGGCCAGGCCCGCGCGCTTGCCGACCTCGAGCCAGATCGCCGTGAGGATGGTGGGGCGGCCCTTGCGCCGCGCGAGCACCCCGTGCAGCCGGGCGCCGTCGGGGCGTTTGCCCTCGTCGAGCCGGAAGCCGAGCACGCCGCCGAGCAGCTCGCCAAGCGCGATGGCCTCTTCCCGCGGGCTCGCCTGCTGGCCCAGCCGCGCGCGAACCTGGGCCGCCCATTCCTCGAGCAACGCCACGCCTTCGGCCGCCCGCTCCTTTGAGATCCCTTCGATGGCGAAGAGCCCGCCGGGCAGGTCGTCGAGAGCGACGGCTCGCTCGAAGGCCGAGAGCCGCTCCGCGTCGCGCTGTGACCACAACTCGTCGATAACCATGGCTCTACAGTAAGCGTCTATTGGCCACGTCAAGCAGGAGCCTGCTCTTCGGCTCGAAGGCGGGCGGGCCGGGGCGCGGAAGTATCCGTGTTCCCAGGCGTTTCTAGAACACGCCGTTGACCCTCAGGGAGCACGCCCGTATCGTCACGCCCGTGTTTCGACCAAGAAAGCTCCTGCCCCTCGGCCTCGCGACCGCCTCGGGCATCCTCTATTTCCTAGGCTTCATCGGCTTCGACCAGTGGTACCTCGCCTGGATCTGCCTCGCGCCACTGCTGCTCGCTCTGCGCGGCGCGCGAACCGGCCGGCACGCCTTCCTGCTCTCGTGGTGGATGGGGTTTGTCACCCATCTCGGCGGCTACTACTGGATAGTCCACCTGCTGAGGACCTTCGCCAGCCTGTCGCTGCCGCTGGCCTTCGTCGGCTACCTGCTGCTGTGCCTCGCCCAGGGCGCGCTCTTCGCGGTCTTCGGCCTGCTCGCCTGGAAGCTGCATCGGCGCACGGGGATCTCCCTCGGCTGGACCGCGCCGGTGGCCTTCGTGGCGACCGAGTTCGCCTTCCCGCTGCTCTTCCCGAGCTACCTCGCCAACTCGCAGGCCTGGGTGCCTCAGCTCACGCAGGTCGCGGACCTCGGCGGGGTGCTGCTCTTGTCGGGCATCATGGCGCTCTTCAGCGCCGCGCTCGCCGAGGTGGTGGCGGCCCTTCTCGAGAAGCGCCGGCTGCCCCGGGCGCTGCCGATAGCGGCGGTGGGCGCGCTCGTCTTCGACCTTGCCTACGGCGCGGTGCGCATCCCGCAGATGGAGAAGCGCGACGCCGCGGCCCCGAAGCTGAAGACGGCCATCGTCCAGGCCAACGTGGGCGCGGGCGACAAGCACCTGCGCGCACTCGAAGGCATCCGGCGCTTCCAGCGGATGACCGACGAGGCGATGCAGGTCGCAGACCTCGGCCTTGTCGTCTGGCCCGAGAGCGCGCTCAACCGCACCGTGGTCGGCACCCCCAACCTGACCGGCCAGGTGGCGAGCGAGGTGAAGGTGCCGATGATCGTCGGCGCGCTGCGCGGCGAGCGGGGCGAGAAGGCGATGCGCCGTTGGAACTCGGTACTCAGCCTGGACAAGGGCGGCCAGGTCACCGGCCACTACGACAAGATCAAGCTGCTGATGTTCGGCGAGTACGTGCCCGGCGAGGAGCTGCTCGCGCCGATCTACGAGAAGATCCTCCCCTTCACCTCCACCTTTCAGCGCGGCACCACCTACGCGCCGCTCGAGGTGGGCGGCTACAAGCTGTCGGCCGACGTCTGCTACGAGGACATCCTCCCCAGGCTCATCCGCGACCTGATGGGGCCGGTCGACGGCGAGGGGACGCGCCCGCACGCGATGGTCAACGTGACCAACGACTCCTGGTACGGGCCGGCCGAGCCGCCCATCCACCTCGCGTTGGCGACCTTCCGCTCCATCGAGCATCGGCGGTGGCTGGTGCGCTCGACGGCGACCGGGATCAGCGCGTTCATCGACTCTTCGGGCCGGCTCGCCCAGAAGAGCGGTTTCGAGACCGCCGAGACGCTGATCGCCGAGGTCCCCATGGTCGCCGCGGGGCCGACCGTCTACGGGCTCGTGGGCGACAGCCTCGGCTGGCTGGCGCTCGCGGCCTCGCTCGCTGGGCTCGTCCAGCGACGTCTGCGCCCCGCTACAGCCGGGGGCGCGGAGGCGCCGGCCAAGCGCGAGGCTGCCTGAGGACAGCGATCTCGCCGCTCGCCGTCGCTTGGAATACACTGCCGCGCGTGATGACAGCCTCCGACGAAAAGCCTGCCCTGGCCTCCGAAGACGGTGCGAACAATGGCGAAGAGAGGCGCAAGTACCCCCGAGCGCCGCTTCAGCTCCTCGTCCAGTACCGCTTCGACACCTTCGAAGAGTTCCTCGCCGAGTACTCGGTCAACATCTCAGTCGGCGGCGTCTTCATTCGGACCGACAACCCGCGTGAAGAAGGCTCATTCGTCTACCTGCAGTTCGCCCTGCGCGACGGAGCGCGGCTGATTGAGGGTTTGGGCAAGGTCGTTCGGGTCAACCCTCCCGGCGCCGAGGGCCGGGTGCCGGGGATGGGCATCGAGTTCGTCAACCTCGACCCCGAGTCGGTGCTGCTCATCGAGGAGATCGTCGCGAACCGGCTGCCGGGCCCAAAGGCCTAGAAGCCGCACCACGACTACCCGGCGGCCGCGCCAGGGCTCGGGCGCATTTGCGCGCCGTTGTCCGGTGCGGAGAGCGCTCCTGGTGGCGACGCGCTCCGCGGCGCCCCTTCGTTGCTTCCACGGCCGGCCAGACGCCGTCGGCGCGCCTCGAGGGCTTGGACAGCCCTGCGCGCCTCTTGCGGCCGGGGGCGCGCTCGACTGACGTCGCCGCGCGCGAGCCGCCTTCCGCCTACGCCGCCTTGACCGCCCGGCGCCACTTGCCCAAGTGATGCTCGCGCTCGGCCTCGCTCATCCGCGGAGCGAAGCGCTTTCCGGATCTCCAGCTTCGCCGGATCTCTTCCTTGCTGTGCCAGACGCCGGTCGCGAGGCCAGCGAGGAACGCCGCGCCAAAGGCGGTGGTCTCGAGCATCTTCGGCCGCACCACCGGGGCGCCGAGCAGGCCCGACTGGAACTGCATGAGCAGGTCGTTCGCCGAGGCGCCACCGTCGACCTTGAAGGTGGGGATGTCGAGCCCGGTGTCGGCGCGCATCGCCTCGGCGAGCTCGTAGACCTGGAACCCGATGCCCTCGAGCACGGCGCGCGCGAGGTGACCGGAGGTCGTGTCGCGCGAGATGCCGGCGAGCAGACCGCGCGCCTCGGGGCGCCAATGCGGTGCGCCCAGGCCCACCAGCGCGGGTACGAAGACGACGTTGCCCGAGCTCTTCACCGTGCGCGCGAGCGTCTCGATTTCCGGCGCCTCCTTGACCATCCCCAGCCCGTCGCGCATCCACTGCACCGCGGCTCCGGCGATGAAGGCGCTGCCCTCGAGCGCGTAGGCCACCTCGTCGCCGAGCTTCCAGGCGAGGGTGGTGAGCAGGCCGCGCTTGGAGATGATCGGCTTGGCGCCGATGTTCATCAGCAGGAAGGCGCCGGTGCCGTAGGTGCACTTCGACTCGCCGACCCCGAAGCAGGCCTGCCCGAAGAGCGCGGCCTGCTGGTCGCCGGCGATGCCGGCGATGGGGATTCCGTCGGGGAGGAAGCTCAGCCCCTTGGTCGTCCCGTAGACCTCCGAGGAGGCCTTCACCTCGGGCAGCAGCGCCTGCGGCGCCCAGAACAGCTCGCAGAGCGCCGGGTCCCACGCGAGCTTCTTGATGTTGAAGAGCAGGGTGCGCGAGGCGTTGGTGACGTCGGTGACATGCGCGGCCCCGCCGGTCAGGCGCCAGGTGACGAAGGTGTCGATGGTGCCGAAGGCGAGATCGCCCCGCTCGGCGCGGGCGCGGGCGCCCTTGACGTGCTCGAGCAGCCAGCGAACCTTGGTCGCCGAGAAGTAGGGGTCGAGCACCAGGCCCGTGCGCTCGCGCACGAAGCGCTCCTTGCCCTGCTCCTTGAGCGCCCGGCAGTCGTCGGCGGTGCGCCGGCACTGCCAGACGATGGCGTTGTAGATGGGCTTTCCGGTGCGCCTGTCCCAGATGCCGGTCGTCTCGCGCTGGTTGGTGATGCCGATGGCGGCGATCTGCGTGGGCTTGATCCCCGCGGTGCGCAACGCCGCGCCCACCGCGCCCTCGACGCTTTGCCAGATCTCCTCGAGGTTGTGCTCGACCCAGCCGGCCTTGGGGTAGATCTGCCGGAGCTCCTGCGAGACCTTCGCCTTGATCGCCATCTTCTTGTCGACGACGAGGCAGGTCGTCCCGGTCGTTCCCTGATCGATCGCGAGGATGTACTGGGCCATCGTGCTTGCTCCTGCCCTCAGAGGAGGGCGCGAAGGAACCTTTCGACTTCCTGCGCCACCCGCTCGCGCTCGATGTCGAGCGTGAGCACGTGGCTCGACCTCTCGAGCCGCACCAGGCGCACCGGCCGGGTCCCGATGAGCTTGGCGACCTCGCGGGCGGCGCTGGCCGGGACCGTCTGATCGGCCTCGGAGTAGACGACCATCGCCGGGGCGACGACCTTGGGCAGCGCGAGGCGCGCGAGCGCCTGGACGCGCTCGAACCCGGCGGCCGCGGCGACCGGGATCTTCTCGATGCGCGGGACCCGGGCGCGCATCTTCTCGTCGAGCAGGGCGCTGGGCTTCTTGGGCACGAAGCGCACCGCGGCCGAGAGCACGCCCAGGCTCGACAGGCCGAGCAGCGCGGACATCTTGCTGTTGACCTCCAAGGCGGGCGCGCACAGGGCAAGCCCGGCGACCCGGTCGCGGTGTTCGGCGGCGAGGATGGAGGCGATGAGCGCGCCCATCGACAGCCCGGCGACGAAGGTCGGCTTGCCGGCGGGCAGGGCGAGGAGCTGGGCGCGCGCCTCGTTGATCCAGTCCATCGCGCCGGTGCGCTCGAGCGCTTCGGGGTCGAGCCCGTGGCCCGGCAGCCGGATGCCGATGGCGTGGAAGCCTCGCTTCGCCAGATAGCCGCCGAGATAGCGCATCTCGAACGGCGTGCCGGTGAAACCGTGGATCAGCAGGACGTTTGCGGCCGCGTTGCCCCTGCCGAGCGAAAAGGGGAGCAACCGGGTGTCTTCGGTCTTGGTGGGCGCCACGCCTCTGGGATTAGCACAGCTCGCCGCTCCGCGCGTAGTTGGGAAAGCGACAAGCAGGCAGGCGGGAGGTTGTTGGTGCTATGACAGGGCCCGCCCGCATCCGCGCAGGAGTCGAAGATGAGCGAGAACGACAAGCCGAAGGAGAAGGTCGCCGCCAAGGAGGTCCAGCTCCAGATCGACCTCGACGACCAGATTGCCCAGGGCATGTACTGCAACCTGGCGATGGTGAACCACACGCCTACCGAGTTCACCCTGGACTTCATCTACGTCCAGCCGCAGCAGCCCAAAGCCAAGGTGCGGGCGCGGATCATCACGAGCCCGCAGCACATGAAGCGCCTGGTGCTCGCGCTGCAGGACAACCTCGCGCGCTACGAGCGCTCCTTCGGAACGATCGACCTCGGGCGTCTGCCCGAAGGCCCGATGCACTGATTGCTGCCGCCCGAAACCCCACCGAACAGTCGGAGGAAGCCCATGCGCCTGTCCCTCGCCCTGGTCGCCCTGCTTCTCGTCCCCACCGCGCTTCGCGCCGAGCCCTTGACGACCGCCGCTGCTCCAGACTGGTCGATAGGCACCGGCGTCGGCCTCTACAGCCGCCTTCCCCTGGGGCAGTTGTCGACCACCACTCCGCTCGCGCTGGCCTTTGCCGCCGAGCGACGCTTGACTGGGAACCTGTGGCTCGGGTTGCAGCTCGACGGCGCCTATCAGAGCGATTCGACCGAGACTCCGTCGCAAGACGCCGCGTCGGCGACGACCGAGAAGAGCACCAGCCTCCTGTCGGCGGCCTTGGGCGGCCGTTACGTCTTCAATCCCGGAGGCGTCGTCGAGCTCAGTGGCGTCCTGACCCTGGGGTTTGGCTATCGCTCCAGCAGCACCAAGCAACTCACCCCGTCGGCGGGTTTGGGCCTCCACTCCACCGAAACCGATACCTCCGGCTATTCGCTCGGCACGGACCTCGGCATCGCGTTTGAGAGGAAGCTGGGAAAGAACCTCGCGCTGCGCTTCTCGACCACCATCGCGAGCCTGGCCTACGCGGGCAACACCTCCGAGCAGGAGAACTCGACAAACCCCGGCGTTATCCATGAGGAGGAGGGCAGCGGCTTGATCGCCGGGTTCTCCTTCCAGCCGCAGATCGCGCTGCACCTGCAGTTCTAGCGCGGCTCGATGCCCCCAAGCCGGCCGAGCCCGAAACCAACCGGGAGCCGGAGCGGCAAGGCTCCAGGCCTCACGGTCTGTCGCCAAATCACCCCAAGCTCGGCTCGCCACCCGCTCACCCCGAGCTTTGCACCGGACCCTTGCCCGGCTGTGTCCCATGAACGAACAGCGGGCAGCAATTCTAAGCCTCGCTTCAGCGCCTCTTCTTCATGCGCGCGCGCAGGCCGCCGAGACGGCGGCGCTCCCCGCCTCGCGCGATACTCGGTCGCTGTTGGTTGGGAGCGTAGCGTCCCGAGGAACGAGGGAGGCGAGTCGAGGGGCCCGACTCCGACCTCGCAAACTCGGCCTACGCTCGGCCTGACCGGCTATCGCTCTGAAGGATTCTTCGACACGTCTTCAGGACTACTCGCCGGCTGGATGAACCGGCGGGTGCTCCCCGCCACCTTTCGCCGCCTGCGCGGGTCGTGGCAGCCTGTCGAGCGCCTGCTTGTCCCAGCCCGCGCTCGAAGCCGCCTCATAGACGCTCTGGAAAAAGGCGAGCACGTCCTCGCCCGGGGTCGCCGAGCGCCTCACCTGCTCGTAGGGCAGGACGAACTCGCGCAGCGGCTCGAGGTAGCCCGCGCTCGCCGGCGCGGCCTTCGCGCTCGCGAACCCTCCGGGCTCGGGCGCGGCGTAGGCATAGAAGATGGCGTCGCACACCCCGCTCCTGCCGGGCCAGAAGCCGAAGCTCGCCACCTCGTGCGAATAGGCCTCGCGGTTGATGCGATCGGCCCCCGGGCGCGGCGGCGCGGGGCGGCCCGAGAAGCGCGTTCCGGCGAGATCGAAACTGCCCCAGAAGAAGTGGACCGGGCTCTGCTTGCCCTGAAAACCCGAAGCGAACCGCTTGAGCAGCGCGTCGGCCTGCAGCAGGGCGCGGAAGAAGCGGTTGGCCCAGAGCGGGTCGTAGGAGGCGTGCTCCTCGTCCTCGTCAAATGGGATGGGGTCGGGCACCTCGACCGGCATGTTCCAGATGTGGACGTCGAGGTCGAGCGCGCGCAGCGCCCGGAAGTACTCCTCGTGGAATGAGGCCACCGACCGCTCGAGCAGCGGCAGCGCCTTGGTACGCCCCTCGCTCGTGTGAATGAAGAGGTTGTGGCCGTTCAGATCGAAGATGACCTCGAAGAAGCGCTCGCCGTACGGGATGGGCGAGGTCGTCAGCCCGCGGGCGCTCACGTAGAGCGGCACCTGCCACCAGTGGTTGAGAAACGGCGAGAGCGCAAGGCGCGTCTTGCCGACGATCTGCGTCCACATGTGAAGGGTGTCGCAGGTCGACCCCCAGGCTTCGATAGGCAACTCGGGCCATGACTCTTCGTGCGAGCGGCTGTGTGCCATGACGGGCCTCCGGCGGCGAGCAGACTGCTGACAGCCCTGCTTCCGCACCCGATGAATGTAGACAGCCCCCCGCGGGCTCGCGCTCTTGCACCGGCGCGCGACGGCAGACCGGCCCGGCCAGCCCGCGGTCGGACGCTGTCACGCCCGCCCAAGCGGACTGCCGGCCTCCCGCGCAACTTGCGCCTGGGCCTCGCGACAGGCCGATGGCTCTCGACGAGAGGTCGGGCGGCGACAGCCCTGGCGCCGCTCGAGTAGAGCCGTGCGCCCTCGACGCAGCGGTGCTCCGTCTCGCTCCCAAGCCCTCGATCTCACCGACCCACCGAACCCGCGGACACCCTTGGCGCCGGGCGCGCCGTCCTCCCCGAGGTGCCCTTGCGGCCGGGCGTTCATCTCGTGCGGCTGCACAGATTCTTCCGAGAGGCCCTTTTCCCGCGGAGGGGTGCGCCCGTGAAAGCCAGGCTCGTCTTCGACGGCAAGACAGTGAAGACCTACACGCTCGTCTTCGAGAAGGGCGACGAGGTCGTGAAAACGCTCGAGGAGTTCGCGAGCGCCCATGGGCTGGGGGCCGCCCGCCTGTCGGCGATTGGCGCCTTGAGCGACGCGGTGCTCGCCTACTACGACTGGGAGACGAAGCAGTTTCAGGAAATTCCGGTCGATGAGCAGGTCGAGGTGCTCGCGCTCGGCGGGACCATCGCGATGAGCAACGAGCGACCTCGGGTCCACCTGCACGCGGTCCTGGGCAAGCGCGACGGCTCGGTCGTCGGCGGGCACCTGTTCTCGGCCCACGTGCGGCCCACGCTGGAGATGACGCTCACGGACGCCGAAGAGCCGCTCGTGCGCCGGGAGGACGAGGAGACAGGCCTCACGCTCATCGACCTCGACGCGCCCGATCTCGCGCCGTCCGAGCGCGGCTCCTGAAGAGGCGTCGCGAAAGCCCTCTCTCTCTCTCGGTTCGATTCCGCTCGCCTCGAGCCCCGTTCACCTTGCGCGGAGGCCGAGCTTGCGAGGCCCAGATCGAGGGGCCTTCAAGCAACGCTTCGCGCCCACCGATGTCGCACGCAGGGGGGGGTCTTCCGACGCCTCTCGAGGGCCCAGACCTCCAGCTTCCGAGCTTGGGCGTATTTGCACTCGTGCGAGACCCGAGCTCGCGGCGTGGACGGGCCGCGATCGAGCGCCGCTGCCCGCTCGCCCCACGGCCGTGCGTGCCGGCGCTGCGCCGGGCTTGCGAGCGGATGACTAGCGTTCATCCAAGCAGCCGAGGCGACGGCATGCCGCTTGTGCCGACGGAGCCCACGCTTGTCCGTTGTGTCTTCCGTGCTGACAGGACTCGCGCTCGTCGCGCATCCCGGTCCCCAGTCTTTCAGCAGCCCGTCCTCCGGACTCGAGCATCGACTCGAGGAGCTCTTGCGACCGCGCGGGGTCTCCGGCAAATCGCCGTGCCCGGGCGCGAAGCATCGTTGTCGGACGCTCGGCGAGCTCTATTCGAGCCGCGGCTTCCAACCGCTCTGGGTCGACGCCACAGGACCGCGCCCTCGGGCGCGCGCCCTCGTCGAGGCGCTCCGTGCCTCGCGGCTCGAGGGACTCGGCACCGGGCCCTATCGGCTCGAGGCGCTCGAGGCGCTGACGGCCAGAGCGGGGACCGATCTCGATTCGCTCGCCCGGCTCGAGCTTCGGCTGAGCGGTGTCGCGCTGCTGCACGCCGAGCACCGGCGGCACGGCAGGGTTTCGCCCGAGGAGCAGCGGCCACCTTGGCGCATCGGACCGCGCGAGGCCGAGCCGGCGCGGGTGCTCGCCGCGCTCGCACAGGAGACCGATCCCCTCGAGGCCTTCGCTGCCCTCGACCCGCCGCACGAAGGCTATCGCCGGCTGCGCGCGGCGCTCGCCGAGTACCGCGCGCTCGCCGCGCGCGGAGGCTGGCTCCAGGTTCCGAAGGGCCCACCGCTCTCCCTCGGCAGCAGAGGCAAACGCGTCCTCGCGCTGCGCGCGCGGCTTGAGGCGACGGGCGATCTGGCCCCGACAGATGGCGAGCCGTCGCCCACCTTCGATGAGCCGCTCGCCGCCGCGGTTCGTGCCTTCCAGCAGCGACACGGCCTGCCCGAGGACGGCGTGGTCGGCAAGAGCACCTTGGCGACCCTCCGGGTGCCGGTG
>DHSB01000063.1 GCA_002408385.1 Myxococcales bacterium UBA5297 | reverse complement strand
GGCGCGTCCAAGCCGCCTGACGGTCGACCCAAGCCGCCTGACGGCGCGTCCAAGCCGCCTGACGGCGTGACCCAAGCCGCCTGACGGCGTGACCCAAGCCGCCCGACGGCGCGACCCAAGCCACCTGACGGCGCGACTGTGCGACCGGGCGCTTAGGTAACGTTATTGACCGGGACCTCAGGCAACTCTTCGGCTTCCTCCGAGAAAGAACAAGGCGATCAATCGGCCGGCCAACAACTCGGAGCCGACGCGCGCCGGGCCACGCATGTCCGGAGCTCAGGCGTCTTCCGTCACCCCGGCTCGGTTGACGCTCCAGCGCGCCGGCGCCGACCGGACCTCGAGTCGGTCCATCGAGCCTCTCGGCCCGCTCCAGGCGGAAGCGGGTCGAGACTCGCCCGGAGGACGCCCGCAGCTTCAGCGCCGGCGGCGCCCCAAGCCGAAGAGCGCCAGCAGGCCGAATCCCCACCCTCCCGCTCCGCCGGCGCTGCAGCCGAGAGCGCCGTCGGGCGCCGGCGCGGGCGCCGCGGGCCGCCTGCCGGCGTCCGGCTCGTCCAGCTCGGGCTCCGGCAGGTCGATCGGCGGAAAGCCCGAGTCCAGTTCCGGCTCGGGCGCCACGCCCGCGTCGGGCTCGAGGCCGGCGTCGTGCGGCAGCACTCCCGCGTCCCTCGGCAGCCCGGCATCCGGTGGCAGACCCGCATCCCTCGGCAGTCCGGCATCCGGTGGCAGGCCCGCATCCCTCGGCAGCCCGGCATCCGGTGGGAGTCCGGCGTCGGGCGACGGGAAGCTGGTGACGTAGGTAAAGAGCCCCGCGCCGACGATGCTGCCCTCGTCGTCGACGACCTCGAGGTCCACCGGCCCCTCGGTGAAAGGCGGGGCGACCGCGACGACGAGGCTGCTCGAGCGGCGCTGGAACCCGGGCGAGGCGGCGATGGCGCCCTGGCGCTTGAAGTGGACCGCGAGCAGGCCTTCGGAGAAGCCGCTCCCGCTGATCTCGACGGCGACGCCGCCAGAGGTGAGCCCGATCTCGGGGTCGGCGCCGAAGAGGTGGCGCGCGAACGGCCGGCCGTCCACGCGCGCGCCCGGGCTGTAGCCCCCGACGGCCCCGGGCACGGTGTCGTGCGCGACCAGGGCGCCGGCCGGGTCGCCGTCGGGGTTGCGGTTGAGCGAGATGCCGTCGGCCGGATTGGCGAACTCGACCCGGTCGAGCTCGACCGCGCCCTGCTGGATGACCACGTGGTCGGGCGTGGAGTTGTTGAGGCCGAGCGAGGCGGTGAAGACCAGGCCGAAGCGCGCCGCGTTGCCGAAGTCGCCCCGGGGCGCGCCGCCGCCGAAGACGACCGCGGCCTCGCCGGCGGGGATGACGGCGCCGGGCGGGAAGGTGAAGCGCGAAGAGGTGGCGTCGGAGAGGCTCACCCCCGAGACCTCGAGCGGCGAGGAGGTCGCGTTGACCAGCTCGACGAACTCGTCCTGGTTCTCGCTGAGCACCCCGTCGCCGTTGGTGTCGCCGGAGACCGCGTCGGGGTTGGCGTGGACCTCGTTGATGAAGAGCTCGCCCGGGCCGAGCGCCCGGCGCATCGTGCCCAGGTCCGGCTCGGCCTTCTCGCCACAGGCGAGCCCGGCCAGCAGCGCCGCGGCGAAGGCGAGCCGCGCGAGCGGCAGCTCCCAGGCTCGGTTCTTCGGCCTGCTCGTCACCTCCGGACGCCTCCTCTCGGCCCCGCTTCGCTTCCGACTCCCAGGGTAGCGCAGCCTCCGCGGCTTCGCCTCTTTGCCTACCGCCCGGGCGCCTCGGCGCGCCTTCCCGGGCGCTGCCGCGCACTCCGGCTCGCAGGCACGGGCGCGCCCTTCGGACAAGTGTCGAGAGCGCACCCGGCGCGCCTGCTTTGCGCACGCCTGCCATCCGAAATGCGAGCCGCTTGGCGCGGTTGGCAGGCGTGCCCAGCATTAGCTCGCACGACGGCGATGAACGCTGCGTGAAGGGAAGACCGACGGGCGGTCTTCCACCTGGGACCACACTTCGGCGGCGCCCCGCGAGGCGCTCGACATTGGGTGCACATGGCAGAGCTAGGGATGGGTGGCGGGACCGCGGGCGGAGAGCAGGAACCCTCGTTCGAGCAGCTTCTAGAGGAGAGCCTCGCCAAGGCGCGGGTGACCATCGCCAAGGGCGACCGGGTCAAGGGGACCGTCCTGTCGGTCGGCGAGCGCGAGGCTATCGTCGACCTCGGGGCAAAGCGCGAGGCGCTGCTGAGCCTGTCGGAGGTGACCACCGAGGGCGAGCCGCTGCGCGTCGCGGTCGGCGACGAGGTCGAGGGGACGGTTATCGACGAGGGGAGCGAGGGCGAACCGGCCCGAATCACCTCGCAAGTGCCCGGCGGCCGGCTCGGACGCCAGTACCTCGCCGAGGCCAAGCGCGAGGGGCGCACGGTCACCGGCGTGGTGCGCGGCTACAACCGCGGCGGCCTCGAGGTGCAGATCGGCGGGGTGCGCGCCTTCTGCCCCATGTCGCAGATCGACACCCGCGCCCCGGACGACCTGTCCAAGTTCGTCGGCCAGCGCATGAGCTTCAAGGTCCACGACCTGCGCGGCCGCCAGGTGGTCGTCTCCCGGCGGGCGCTGATGGACGAGGAGCGCAGCGCCAAGGCCCAGGAGACGCTCGCCAGAATCGCCGAGGGCCAGACCGTCCACGGGGTGGTCGCCTCGCTGCACGACTTCGGCGCCTTCGTGGACGTCGGCGGGGTCGACGCGCTCTTGCCAACCAGCGAGGTGACCCGCCGGCGCATCAGCAAGCCGGCCGACGTGCTCAAGCCCGGCCAGGAGCTCGAGGTCCAGGTGCTCAAGGTGGACCTGGGCGAGGGCAAGCGGCGCCCCCGGGTGACCGTCTCGCTCAAGTCGCTCGAGGCCGACCCCTGGGAGGCCGCCCGCGCCTGGCTGACCGAGGGGGCCGCCTTCCGCGGCAAGATCGTCGGCATCCAGCCCTTCGGCGTCTTCGTCGAGCTGGTGCCCGGGGTCGACGGGCTGATCCACGTGAGCGATCTGGCCGGCGGCCGCAGGGTCGACAACCCCGAGAACCTGGTCTCGGTGGGCCAGGAGCTCGACGTGCTCGTCGGCCCGGTCGACTGGGACAACCGGCGCGTCTCGCTCTCGCCGCTGGTGCCGGTCTCCGAGGAGCCGGGCGAGGGTCGCGGCGAGGAGCTGACGACGACGCTCGGCGAGGCGCTGCGCGAGAAGGAGGCCCGCGAGGGCCAATAGCCGCTGTTCGAGAGGTGTCGGAAGAGCAGCCGGCTCCCTACCCGCTCACCCCGAGTCCGTAGCCGGGGCGAGCGAGAGAGAGGCGCAGCCGGCACTTGTATCCGGTGCGCCGGGCCGCCAACACGAAGGCTGGCGCTCCGGCGGACCGGTCGTCGCTCGAAGGATTCGATTCTTCGACCTATCTTCACGGCCCGACCCGCCGCTCCCGCCGTCAGAAGCGGCGGGCGCAGGCCTCCCCGGGTTTTCGCGGGGTTAGCCGCGCCCGGCGAGGGAGCGCGCCTCCGCGGGGACCGGAAGATTGCGACCCTAGGGTGCGGTCGCTATGCTCGGCCGCCGCCCATGCCTTTGTCCCCTACCGAGCTGCGCGACCGGTATCGCGCCACCCTCCTCGGCTGCGCCATCGGCGACGCGCTCGGCTTTCCGTTCGAGGGCGCGCCGCCCGAGGCGATCGCCCGGATTCCGCAGCTCGCCGAGGACTTCGTCGCCCGTCCCCGCGGCCGCTTCCAGAAGGGCCGCTGGACCGACGACACGCAGATGACCCTGGCGGTCGCCGAGGCGATCATTTTGGCCGCCGGCAGGGTGGACGGCCGCGCGATAGCCCATCGGCTGGCCGCGCTGTGGAAGGACGGGGTCATCCTCTGCGCGGGCCAGGCCTGCACCGAGTCGGTCGAGCGGCTCTTGCAGGGCGTGCCGTGGATGAGCGCCGGAGCGCCCATCGGCAACGCGGGCAACGGGGCCGCGGTGCGCGCCGCGCCGCTGGCGCTGCTCAACTACGACGACCTCGCCAAGATCCCCCGCGACGCGGAGATCCAAGGGGTCATCACCCACAAGGACCGGCGCGCCCAGGCCGGCGGCGCGGCGCTGGCGGCCGCGGTGGCGCTCAACCTGAGCGGCGAGCGGCTACCGGCCGACACCTGGTGCCTCAAGGTCGCCACGGTCGTCGGGCAGATGGACCAGGGCTTCGCCCGCGAGATCGAGCGGCTGCCGCAGCTCGTGCGCTGCGATCCGGCCTCGGCGGTGCCGGTCATCGCCCGCGCCGGGCTGGCGCCGCTGCAGCAGAGCGACTGGCCGGGGATTAGCCCCTTCGTCATCCCGTCGGTGTTGATGGCCTTCTACGCCTTCCTCAAGGCCCCGGACGACTTCCGGGCCTGCATGACCCTGGCGCTGCGCGCCGGGGGCGACGCCGACTCGGTGGCGGCGATGGCCGGCGCCATCGCCGGCTCGCACCTCGGCTGCATGGGCCTGCCGGCGAGGCTGCGCAAGGGCGTGCTCGACGGCGAGCGGCTGGTGCTCATCGCCGACCGGCTCTTCGACCTGAAGATGGAGCAGCGCGAGCCCGCCTACGCCCGCGCCGGCAGCGCGACGCCCCGGCGCCGCCTGTGAAAGCCGCAGGAAGACCGGCCGCTTCTGCCGGGCTCGAGCCCTGCCGAACCAACCCTCGTGTCAAGGAGCAGCCCCTCGTGATCCGCGCGGTCGTCACCGACATGGACAACACCCTCTACTCCTGGGTGGACTACATCGTCCCGTCGATAGAGGCGATGGTCGACAGCCTGTGCCGCACTACCGGCCTCCCGCGCATCAAGGTCGCCCAGGCGCTCAAGGCGGTCTACGAGCGCTACGAGTCGAACGAGTACCCGTTCGCCATCCAAGAGTCGGCGCTCTACGACGACTTCAGCTCGGACTTCGACTCGTTCAACAAGCTGGTGATCACCCCGGCCCGCGAGGCCTTCAGCACCGCCCGCCGCAAGTACCTGCAGCCCTACCGCGGCGTGGTCGAGACCCTGCGCAAGCTCAAGGAGCTAGAGGTGCCGGTGGTCGCGCTCACCGACGCGCCGCGAAACCCGGCCGAGCGGCGCGCGCTGCGGATGAAGCTCGACGGCCTGCTGACCGCCCTCTACACCCTGCCCGCCTTCCCCTTCCCCGACAGCGGAATCGACCCCGAGATCCGCAAGCGCGAGGAGGCCGGGGGAATCCAGCTCGGGTGCCCGGTCTACGAGCTGCCGCGCGAGCTGGAGAAGCCGAACCCGGCCGGCCTGCTGCGCATCTGCGCCGACCTGGGCCTCGAGCCCTCGGAGGTCGTCTTCGTCGGCGACAGCCTGACCAAGGACGTGCGGGTGGCCCGCGAGACGGGCGCGCTCGACTGCTGGGCCGAGTACGGCACCTACGTCTCGGCCGAATACCTCGAGCGGCTGGCGATCATCTCGGCTCCGTCGGCGACCCGCCGCCACCTGCGGCACGCGCCCGACGACAGGACCGGAAGACCCACGGTGCGGCTCTCGTGCTTCGAGCAGGTGCTCGAGGTGGTCATGAGCTCGCGGGTAGGCGCTGAGAGGGCAGCCTAGGCGCGGTTCGAGCCGACTCTCTCTTCCGCGAGGGGGAGACGATTGGAGGATGGAGCTCCAGCTCCGTCACAGGCACGACCGCCCGACGCCGATGGAGGGCGGAGCTCCAGCTCCGCCTCGCCCGCGGGTCGCGGTTGTCGAGCCCGACTACTTCTCCATCTTGATCAGCACGTTCTCGTCGCCAGCGACGACGTCGACCGTCGCCGTCTGGTACGGCCCGCCGTTCTCGGCTCCATCGATGTCCTCTGCGCGGAGCTGGTCGCAGATGCCGTAGACCCCGAACTGCCCGTCCTTCTCCGAGTAGGCCGCGGTGAAGGGCTGTTGATCGGCCTTCAAGCAGTCGATCTTGATGCCGGGGATGCCCACGCCCTTGTCGCGGACAACGACCTTGCCCGCGATGTCAAAGCGCACCGGCACGCCGTAGGCAGGCTGAATCTGCGTGCCGCAGGACGCCAGGGCCGCCGGGGCGACGATGCCGAGGAGGCGAAAGAGCGTGCGAGAGACGGTCTTCATCGTGGGCTCCAGAGCTGACGTGGGGGGGACCGATCAGCGATCGAAAGCGCTGCTGCGGCAGCGGGAAGGGTTCTCAAACCTCGTGAGTGATCAACTGGCGCGGTTGCGAAGCGCGAGCTGCCCGCAGGCCGCGTCGATCTCCGCGCCGCGCGAGCTACGGGCCAGACAGCGCACGCCACCTGCGTGGACGATCGACCGGAAGCGCTGCATCCGCTCCGGCGAGGGCGGCCGCAGCTCCGACCCCTCGAAGCGGTTGTGCGGGATGAGGTTGACGCGCGCTCGGACCCCGCGCAGCAACTCCAGCAGCCTGTGCGCGTCCTCGTCCGCGTCGTTGACGCCGGCGAACATCACGTACTCGATGAACTGGAAGCGCGGCGGGCGCCGCGAGGCGTCCTCGCGCAGGGCCTCCATCAAGGCGCCGATGGGCCAGAGCTTGTTCTGCGGCATCAGCCGCTCGCGCTGCTCATCGGTCGAGCCGTTGAGCGAGAGCGCGAGGTTGGCGCGGCTCTCGGCGAGGAAGCGGCGGATTCCAGGCAGCACGCCCGAGGTCGAGACGGTGATGTGCCCGGCCGCCAAGGAGGGCGCCGGGACCTGGGTGAGGACCTCGATGGCTACGAGCACCTCGTCGAGGTTGTCCATCGGCTCGCCCATCCCCATGAAGACCACGTTGCGCAGCGGGGCGCCCTCGGGCGCCTCGGCGCGGGCGCGCAGGAACTGGCCGACGATCTCCGAGCGATGCAGGTTGCGCTTGAAGCCCAGGCGCGCCGTCGCGCAGAACCCGCAGCGCCGCGTGCAGCCGACCTGGCTCGAGACGCAGACGGTGCTGCGCCCCTTGCCGGGGATGAGCACCGACTCGACCGTCCCGCCCTCGACGCCGAGGCCGTACTTGACGGTGCCGTCCTCGGAGGCGCTGCGGGCGAGGACCGCGGGCAGCGACAGCTCGCGCCCATCGAGCACCCGGCGCCAGACCTTCCAGCTCACCTCGGGGATCGACTCGGGCAGCGCCTCCGGCGCCGGGGTCTGACCGTAGAGCCAACGGGCCGCCGCGAGGGCGCGCGACCGGCTCTCCAGCAGCTCGCTCAGCTCCTCGATCCCCATGCCGAAGAGCGGCCTCTTCGCTCTACGCTCCATCTCCTGGCGCTCCTTTTCCACCGGGCAACACTAGAGCGGAGCCGGGGATGCCGCCACCTTTGGCAAGCGGCAACCTCCTTCGAGCGCTCCAGAGCTCGTGCAGGTGGCGCCGGGCGATTTGGGATCCGTCGGGTAGCGATGCTCGGAGATCGTGCGCTCCCTCCGACGTTTGCTGCCGTTGCGGGCCGCGTCTGAGCGCGCGATCCCCAAATCGAGCGCGAAATCTGAGCGATTCGACGACCCCAGGGTTTCCGCAAGCTTAGGCGTGGCGCCCTTCACGACCTGCACGAAGTCTGGCGCTCGCGAGGCTTCCCGCCCGATGACCGAGCCGGTCCGCGACGGCGAAGCGGGCAGCCCCCGGCTCACGAGCGAGGCCGCGCTCGGCGCTCGATTGGCTTGCGTGGCCACGCTCGCCCGGGGTCGGGGAGGACGCAGCCGGTTCGACGTTGCGCGGGCCCAGGATCGAGGGCGCGCCGACGAACCGCTTGGCAGTGACCACCGTGGCCAAAGGATGAAGAGAGCCGCGCCGCCGGGTGGCCGCCGGGCGAAGCGGTCGCATCCGAGCCGCCGCCAATCCGTCCAGCCACGACGAGCGAAGGCCCCGCCGGCAGGTGCCAGCGGGGCCTCCGTTATTTGGCGCGCCCAGAAGGATTCGAACCTTCGGCCCTCGGATTCGTAGTCCGATACTCTATCCAGCTGAGCTATGGGCGCACTGCTATTCGATTCTTGCGTTTTCGAGCGGAGAGAGAGGGATTTGAACCCTCGATACAGGTTGTCCCCGTATACTGGTTTAGCAAACCAGCGCCTTCAGCCGCTCGGCCATCTCTCCAACGGATTACTGCCCTGCAATCCGATCCTATTCAACTGCCGGCAGGACAAGCCTCATCCCAACCGGACCAACGAAAAGAGCGGCCGCTTATAGCCTCGCTTGGCTATGTCGTCAAGCCCTTTGCCGCACAGTTGTCACTTTCGGAGGAGGAAGGATTCGAACCTTCGGGACACCTCACGGCATCCTGCGGTTTTCAAGACCGCTGCCTTAAGCCGCTCGGCCACTCCTCCAACAGCGCCCCGGGAGGCTACTCACCCGTTCGGCTTTTAGTCAACACGCTTGAGCTCGCGCCAAGGCGAATCGGAACGAGCCCCCGACAGGTCCTTCCGCGAGAAGACCGCGGCTCGGAGGAAGAGATGGCGCACCCTGATCGATCGAATGCCACCCCGGGCAACGGTGTGGCCGACCGCTGGTTCCCGGCCAAGGGCGAAGCGCGGGCGGTCGCCCTCGTGCTGCACGGGCTCAACTTCAAGCCCGCGCGCATGAAGAGCATCTGCCGTTGCCTGGCTGAGCTGGGCGTCGAGTCCCGCCTCGTCGTCTTCACCGGCCATGACGGCGACCTTGCCGCGCTGCGCGCGGCGCGCCGCGAGTCCTTCCTCGCCGATGCGGCGCGCGGCTACGACGACGCCTCGCGGCGGGCCGTCGAGCGGGGCGTCCCTGTGCTGCTGGCCGGGTTCTCGCTCGGCGCCGTCGTAGGCAACGACCTGCTGCTCGCCCGAGACGACGTCCGCTTCGCCGCGATGGTCCTCTTCGCGCCGGCCTTCACGCCGAGGGCATATACGCACGCGGTCCGCCTGCTCTCGCCCGCACCGCGGCTGCTCATCCGCAGCGCGAGCCCGGCGCCGTTTCGCGCCAACGACGCGACGAGCGTGTCGGCCTATCGCGCGCTGTTCGACTCGATAGCGGCGCTTCGGGCGCAGGGCTACGCCCGCTCCAACCTGCCCTGCGTGGTCTTCATCGATCCTCGCGACGAGCTGGTCAGCGCCCGCGCTCTTCGCCGCCTTGTCTCCGACCGCCAGCTCGATCAGTGGACGCTCGTCGAGGTCTCGAACGCGGGCACCACGCTCGAGCGGACCCTTCACCACCTCATCGTCGGCCCGGAGGAGGTCGGCGCGGCCGAGTGGTCGCGTATCAAAGCCACCGTCGAGCTCCTTCTCGACAAGGCCCTCTCGCGCGCGACGTAGAGCGCGTCCGTCTGCGATGGCACCTCTCCTGCGGAAGCAAAGGCTGAGGTCCAGCGTTCTTCGCTCCTGCCGGCAGACGCAAGTTCCCGCAAGCCCTCGCTTGGCCTTTTCCCTTGGCGAGCGGCCTTGAGTCGTGGCATTTCCGGGCGCGGACTCCCTCGGCTGAAGCCCGTCCCACAGGTGGGAAGCAAGCGAACGCCGAACGCCAAAGGAGGCGTGGACATGTCTTCGACGCTGCATGGCAAGGCGCTGGTCGCCCAGGGTGGCGGCCCGACCGTCGTGATCAATCAGAGCCTGGTAGGCGTGGTTCTCGAGGCCCGCAAGTTCGGCCAGGTCGAGCGGGTCTACGGCGCGCTCAACGGCGTGCGCGGCATCATCAACGAAGAGTTTCTCGACCTGACGCAGGAGACGACCCACAACCTCGAGCAGGTCGCCGAGACGCCCTCGAGCGGCATGCTGTCGACCCGCGACAAGCCCGACGCGGCCTACTGCCGCGAGATGTTCAAGGTGATGCAGGCGCACAACGTGCGCTACTTCTTCTACATCGGCGGCAACGACTCCTCGGACACCGTGCGCATCGTCAACGAGGAGGCCGTGCGCGCCGACTACGAGCTGCGCGCCATCCACATCCCGAAGACCATCGACAACGACCTCGAGGTCAACGACCACTGCCCTGGCTACGGCTCGGCCGCCCGCTTCGTGGCGAGCGCCTTCATGGGCGCCAACCTCGACAACCGCGCGCTGCCCGGGGTCTACATCGGCGTCATCATGGGCCGGCACGCCGGCTTCCTGACCGCCGCGGCCAGCCTGGCCCGCAAGTACCCGGACGACGGCCCGCACCTGGTCTACATGCCCGAGCGTGCCTTCGAGGTCGACCAGTTCGTCCAGGACGTCGAGCGGGTCTACAACCAGCACGGCCGCTGCGTCATCGCCGTCTCCGAGGGCATCCAGGACAAGGCCGGCACGCCGATCATGACCACGCTGACCCAGTGCGCGGAGCGCGATGCCCACGGCAACGTGCAGCTCTCGGGCACCGGCGCCCTCGGCGATCTGCTCATCGACCAGATCAAGAAGCGCACGAAGATCAAGCGCGTGCGCGCCGACACGCTCGGCTACCTGCAGCGCTCGTTCATCGGCTGCGTCTCCGACGTCGACCAGCACGAGGCCCGGGAGGTCGGCGAGCGCGCGGTGCAGTACGCCTGCTGGCACAACCTCGACGGCTCGGTCACCATCCACCGCACCGGCAACTACTCGGTCGACTACCGGCTCTCGCCGCTCGAGGCGATCGCCGCGCGCACCCGCCACATGCCCGAGGACTTCATCAACCCCGAGGGCAACAACGTGACCGACAAGTTCTTCGCCTACTGCCGGCCGCTGGTCGGCTCGGGCTTCCCGGCCCCGCATCGCATCCGCGCGCCGCGCGTCCCCAAGGTGCTCGGCAAGGGGGCGTGATCCCGCTCGCAGCCCGTGTCGACTGCATTTGAAGCCCCGCCCGGTCTTCTGGGCGGGGCTTCGCCCATCGTTGGTCGATTCCGGAGGGCCGACCTGTCGCACCGGCCGCCGGGATCCCCCGCGCACCTGCCCGCTTGCTCGACGGGCGCATTGCTATGCGCCCCTACCCACCTGCTCGTCCCCTCAGCGGCAGAGCACCATCCCCGGGCTCGTGCTGGTCCCGGCGCCCACCACGGTCCCGCCGACCACCGTCCACCCGGCGGGAATCTTCACCGTCTTGTCCGGCAGGTTGCCCGCGTTGAAGTCGCGCCCGCTCGTCGCGTAGAGCGAGACGGCGATGCACTCGTTGAAGCCGGGGCGTGTCTCCTGCGCGTGGGCGCCGCCGGCGCGCCCGGCGATCACCGCGAATCCCGCCACACCGACGACCGCAACCCCCAGGACCAGCCTCTTCATCTTCGCCTCCAAGCCCGCGCGCGATCGCGGGCGTCGCAAATGATGCGGCGGCCGCCCGTAAGGACGGCCGCCGCCTCGGGTTCCAAGCGGGCAATCACGCCTTGCGGATCGCGTCGACGCCCATGTACGGCCGCAGCACCTCGGGGATGAGCACCGAGCCATCCTTCTGCTGGTAGTTCTCGAGGATGGCGACGACGGTGCGCCCGACCGCCAAGCCGCTGCCGTTGAGCGTGTGGACGAACTGCGGCTTCTCCTTGGCGGACGGCTTGAAGCGGATGTTCGCCCGCCGTGCCTGGAAGTCCTCGAAGTTCGAGCAGCTCGAGATCTCGCGGAACGTCTGCTGCGCGGGCAGCCAGACCTCCAGGTCGTAGCACTTGGCCGCCGAGAACCCGAGGTCGCCCGCGCTCAGGCTCACCGCGCGGTAGTGCAAGCCGAGCCGCTTGAGGATCTCCTCGGCGTCGGCGGTCAGCGCCTCGTGCTCGTCGTAGGAGGCCTCGGGCCGGCAGAACTTGACCAGCTCGACCTTCTGGAACTGGTGCTGGCGGATGAGCCCCCGCGTGTCCTTGCCGTAGCTGCCTGCCTCGCGCCGGAAGCACGGGGTGAAGGCGCAGTACTTGATCGGAAGCTGGTCCCCTTCGAGCACCTCGTCGCGGTGCAGGTTGGTCACCGGCACCTCGGCGGTGGGCACGAGGAACAGCTCGGGGTCGCCACAGGTCTTGAAGCTGTCCTCCTCGAACTTGGGGAGCTGCCCGGTGCCGGTCATCGAGGCCCGGTTGACGAGGAACGGCGGCAGCACCTCGGTGTAGCCGCGCGAGGTGTGCACGTCGATCATGAAGCTGGCGAGCGCGCGCTCGAGCCTCGCGAGCAGTCCCTTGTAGACGGCGAACCGAGCGCCCGAAATCTTGGAGGCCCGCTCGAAGTCGAGGATGCCGAGGCTCTCGCCAACCTCCCAATGCGGCTTGGGCTCGAAGTCGAACTGCGGCCTCTCGCCGACCACGCGCACGACTACGTTCTGCTCGGAGCTTCTGCCCTCGGGCACCGACGCGTGCGGCAGATTCGGGACCGTGAGCAGGATCTGGTCGAGCTGGCTCTCGATCTCCTTGAGCTTGCCCTCCAAGTCCTTGCTCTTCTCCTTGAGCTCCTTCGAGAGCGCGCGCAGCTCGTTCTTCTGCTCGTCGCCGAGCGGCTGGACGTAACTGGTGCCGCGGACCTCGCGGGTCACCGGCTGCTTGCCCGGCGACAACAGCGCGCCCACGTCGGCCGACTCGGAGCGCAGCTTCTCGATCTGCACGTTCAGCTCGCGCCGCTCACCGAAGAGCCGCTTGAACTCGCCCAGCTCGACCGTCCCTCGCCTCGAAAGCCGAGCCACCACCTCGTCGAAGTTCTGCGCCACATACCGGAGATCGAGCATTGGACCCTCAAATTGCTGATTTTGCTATCGTTTTGCGCCCACAACCGAGCGGGTCCGGCATGATAGGCTCGCTCCTCCGGACGGTCAACAGACGCGCAGCCCAGAGTGCCTGCCCGTGCGGCCGAAGGGCGGGCGCGGGAATTGCGGCGAACGCCGCGGGCTTAACCAATCGAGAAACGAGGGGTAAGGCGAGACGTGCAGAGCCCAACGACAGCCCGCCCGCTCGAGGCGCCGGTCTCAGAGCCCGTTTCGAGCGCCATCGCGCAGGCGAGCCCCGCTGCCGCCGAGCCGGATGACGGGGTCCTCCTGCGCGCCCATGAGGCCGGCGACCCTCGCGCTTTGGCTCAGCTCGTGCGCCGCTATCAGCGGCCGGTCTACCGGCTCGCCCTGCGCTACGCGCGCGACCCCGACGAGGCCGAGGAGCTCGCCCAGCGCACCTTCCTGCGCGTGCTCGATCACCTCTCGACCCTCGACGCGCGCTCCTTCCGGCCCTACCTGTTTCGCGCCGCAGCCAACCTCTGCAAGAACCACCTGCGCGACCGCGCCCGGCTCGTCTTCGGCGTCCCCTTGACCGTGGCGGCGCCCGAGGGCGAGAGCGCGGAGTCGAGGCAGCGGCGCTCGCGGGTGCGCGAGAGCTTGGCGCGACTGCCGTTGCGCCAACGCCAGGTCGTCTCGCTGCGAATCGAGGCGGGCCTGGCCTTCGCGGAGGTCGCCGAGTCGCTCGGCATCACCGAGAACAACGCCAAGGTCACCTACCATCACGCCGTCAAGCGACTGCGTGAGCTGCTCGGGAAGGAGGATCTGTGATGACTCCCGAATGCCAGTCGACCCTCGAGAAGCTAAGCGATCCGGCGGCTGTCCTCAGCCCCGAGTCCCTCGCCCATCTCTCCTCGTGCCGCGATTGCCGCGAAGCCCACGCCGTGTTGCAGGCGCTCGAGCGCACGCGCCTCGAACCCGACGAGCGCACCCTCACCGGCTTCGCCGCGCGGCTCGCCCTCGCGGGCGGCGGCCCGCGG
>DHSB01000241.1 GCA_002408385.1 Myxococcales bacterium UBA5297 | reverse complement strand
ACATCGTCGTCGGCGGGGTGCATTGCTCGCTGGTCGAACGGCGGCGCACCGCGCGCAGGCCCACCACCTCCCGCTCGGCGCCGAGCGGGAGGTGGTGGGCCTGCGCGCGGTGCGCCGCCGTTCGACCAGCGAGCAATGCACCCCGCCGACGACGATGTCCATGCCCTCGCCGATGGGCGTCGCCTCGCGGATGCGCACCCCGTCGACGAGCACGCCGTTCGAGCTGCCCAGATCCTCGACCCAGGCCTGGCCGTCCTCGGAGACGAAGAACCGACAGTGCTGGCGCGAAACCCCCTGCTCGTCGAGCACGACGTCGTTGCCCGAGGTGCGGCCGACGTAGATCTCTGCGCGCAGCTCGACCTGCTGTTCTACGCCGGCGCTGGTGATGAAGGTCAGGGTCGCCATGCTCGCTCGCTCACCGCAGAGGCTCTCCGCCTACTCCTCGCGGAAGATGTTCATGTTCACCGGGATGCCGCGCCGCTGCAGCTCGTCGTAGAACCGCGGCACGAAGCCGGAGGCGACGAAGCGACCTCGCACCTTGTTGTTGTCGTCGAAACCCTCCTGCTTGAACTGGAAGATCTCCTGCATCGTGACGACATCGACCTCCATCCCGGTCACCTCGGAGATGTAGGTGATCTTGCGGCTTCCGTCGCTGAAGCGGGTCTGTTGGACGAGCAGGTTGACCGCCGAGGCGATCTGCTCGCGGATCGCCTTGAGCGGCAGCTCCATGCCCGACATCAACACCATCGTCTCCATGCGCGCGATGGCGTCGCGAGGGTTGTTCGCGTGCAGCGTGGTCAGCGAACCGTCGTGCCCGGTGTTCATCGCCTGCAGCATGTCGAGCGTCTCGCCCGAGCGGCACTCGCCGACCACGATGCGGTCGGGGCGCATACGCAGGCAGTTCTTCACCAGGTCACGGATGGTGATCTGGCCCTTGCCCTCCAGGTTGGCCGGGCGCGACTCGAGCTGCACCCAGTGGTCCTGGCTCAGTTGGAGCTCGGCCGCGTCCTCGACGGTGACGATCCGCTCGTCCTCGGGGATGAAGTTGGAGACGATGTTCAGGGTGGTGGTCTTGCCCGAGCCGGTGCCGCCGGAGATGACGATGTTGCGCCGGGCCTTGACGCACATCTCGAGAAACTCGGCCATCTGCGGGGTGAGGGTCTTGTACTTGATCAGATCCTGGATCCTCAGCTTCTCCCGCTTGAACTTGCGGATGGTGATGCACGGCCCCTTGAGCGACAGCGGCGGGATGATCGCGTTGACGCGGCTGCCGTCCTTCAGGCGCGCGTCGACCAACGGCGACGACTCGTCGATGCGCCGGCCGATGGGGGCGACGATGCGCTCGATGACCCCGAGGACGGCCTGGTTCGAGGAGAAAGTCTTGTCGGAGAGGACCAGCTTGCCCTTCTTCTCGATGTAGATCTGGGTCGCGTGGTTGACCATGATCTCCGAGATGTCGTCGTCGGCGAGGAACGCCTCGAGCGGCCCGAGCCCGAGCGCCTCGTTGAGCACGTCGGTGATGAGCTGGTCGCGATCGACGTCGTCGTCGATCTCCCCGTCGGCCTCCATCTGGTCGATGATGTCGACGATGGACTTCTCGGTGCGTGACCACAGCTCCTCGTCGCCCAGCTTGTCGATGTCGAGCCGACGCAGGTCCATGTACTCGATGAGCCGGTCGTGGATCTCCTTCTGCAGCGCGTTGTAGCGCTGGATCGCCGGGTCGATGCGTTTGCCCGAGTCGCGCGCCTTCATGATGTTGCGCTTAGGTGGCGGAGGCGCCTCCTCCTCCTCGTCCTCGTAGCGCTCGACGGCCGCGCGCGTGGCGGCTGGGCGGCTGGGCAAGGGCCGGTTCGCAAGGGGCGCAGGCCGATTGGCCAGCGCGCGCCTGGGCTCGGGTTCCGGCTCGGGCTCCTCGTCCTCGTAGGGCTCTTCATCCTCGTAGGGCTCGTCGTCCTCGTACTCGCCCCCGCCGGTCTCCTCCTCCGGGTACTCCTCCTCGTAGGCCTCCTCCTCCTCGGCCTCGGCAGGGCTGACAATCAGGATGTAGTCGCCGATGTAGACCTTGTCGGTCGGGCGCACTACCTGGGGAGCCGAGATGCGTTTGCCGTTGACGTAGGTGCCGTTGGTCGAGCGCAGGTCGAGGACGATGAAGCGCCCGTCCTT
Source organism: Myxococcales bacterium UBA5297 (assembly GCA_002408385.1). Lineage (GTDB taxonomy): Bacteria > Myxococcota > Myxococcia > Myxococcales > UBA5297 > UBA10939. The sequence goes on along the minus strand of DHSB01000241.1, from coordinate 3,193 downwards.
GAAGACGATGCGGCTGTGATGCTTGCTGACGTTGCCCTTGGCCAGGACGATGTCGTTGCCCTGGACCCGGCCAATGTTGACCTCCGGCTTGTCGAACTGCTCGGAGCGACTCCCCCCGCCCTTCTCGGAGATCGTCACGCAGATCATGTAGCTCCTCCTGAAGCTGCTCCTCGAGGCAGAGCTCCTCGGCAACCGGTCGGGCCGCCCTGGGCAGGGCGGGCCGGGGGCACCGCAAGGAAGCACGACTTCGAGATCATCAATCGGTCAAGTTGCCGCCGCTTTTCCGGGGCATCTTACAAGAAGCGGCCGCCCAGCGAAAGCCCTTGGAAGTCCAAGGGTTGCACGGGCGGCCGCGATGGCGCGGGCCTGGGAGCGGGCCGGCGCTAGTCGAAGATGCTGTAGGTGACCTCGTCGCGCGCCTGCTTGTAGCGCTGCTTGATGTCGTCGAGCAGGCGACGGATGCGCTCGGTGTCCGGGTTGACGATGCGCGGGGTGACGAAGATGACCAGCTCGCGCTTGATACCGGTGAGAACGCGGTTCTTGAAGAGCTCGCCAATAATCGGGATGTGGCCGAGCAACGGGAACTTGGCGACGTTCTTCTGCTCGTCGTGCTCGAAGATGCCGCTCATCACGATGGTCTCGCCGTGGCGCACCGTGACGTTGGTCTTGACGCGCCGGGTACGAAAGCCCGGGATGTTCAGGCTGGCACCGGTGGTCACACCGATCGAGGAGTCGACCTCCGATGCCTCGGCGGTAATCTCGGTCTGGATGTTGCCGTGGCGGTCGGCGGTCGGCCGGATCTCGAGCTTGACGCCGAACTCCTTGAACTCGACCGAGAACATGTTGTTGGTCAGCAGGGGGATCGGCACTTCGCCGCCGGCCAGGAACTCGGCCTTCTCGCCCGAGGCGCACACGAGCTTGGGCTGGGCGAGCAGGCGCCCGTAGCCGTCGTTGAAGATGAGCTGGAAGGCGAAGTCCGAACCGCCGCTCAACGAGCCACTGAACGGGATGCTCGACTGCGCAGTGGTGCCCAGGTCGGTAATGTAGTTGAGCGACACCGAGCCGGTGCCGGTCAGATCGAGGGGGTACTTGACCCCGAGGTGATCGTCGCCCTTGCGGCGAATCTCCACGAACTGGACCTCGGTGAGCACCATGCGCTTGATGCCGACGACGAGCAGGTTCTCGACCTTCTCCCCGATGGCCTTGGTGATGAGCTCGGCCTTCTGCATGTCCTGCTGCGACTCGACCGAGCCTTCGAGGAAGATCGTGGTGCCCACCACGTTCGCCTGGACGTTCTTCAGCCCGGCCCGCTGCAGGGCCGCGTTGAGGTTGTTGGCGACGAGCTTCTTCGCGTTCGGCGCCACCTTCACGAAGCTCTTGACCTGCGAATACAGGTTGACGATCTGCTCGACCCGCTCATGGTCCTCGGTCGTGTAGGCGTAGCCGTCGAGATAGATGCGGTCGCCGACCATGCGCACCGTGATGCCTTCGCGATCGCCGAGCAGTCGCTTGATCTCCTCGATGACCTCGTTGGGGTCCTTCTTGCGGACGCTGATCAGATACGACAGACGCGACCCGTTCGACTTCCAGATGAGCAGCGTCGTGCGCCCCTCGGCCTGGCCGACGACGAGCACCTGGGCCGAGCCCAGGGGCTTGACGTCCGCGATGGAGGGGTCGCCGATGGCGATGCGCGCGATTCCCGGGACGTTGATGACCTTCTGGGTGCCGACGCCCAGCGAGATGGTCGAGGAGTCGTCCTGGGCACGGACGCTGCCGGCAAATGTGAGCACCAGCGCAAGAGCAAGCGCGCGGGGCATCAAGCGGATAGGCATCGACTTCTCCCTTTCGAGTGCGGTGCGTCAAACATGCGGTGCATCAAGACAGCGTCGGCAACAAGACGCTCGGTCGTAAGGCTTACGACGGAATGGGGGGATGGCTCAAGTACCACCAGACTCCCCAGACCGTTCCGAAGGCGATGGCGACCCCGTAGGGGATCTTCACGCGCTGGAGCGTGTCCTCCTCGCGCCGGGCGACCCGGGCCTTCTGTAGCACCCAACGCCCCATCCCCGAGAACGTCTTGAGGAGCTTGCCCTGCCACAGCAGGACCACGAGGGCCTGGACTCCGCCGGCAAGCCCGATGCACATCAGACAGGCGAGGATCACCGGAAAGCCGACCGCGGCCCCGACGGCGGCCACCAGCTTGACATCCCCCATGCCCATGCCACCTAGCCGAGCGAAAAGGTAGAAGAACAGCCCGCCTACCGCCATCCCGAGCAGGCCACTGGCGAGCCCGTCGCCGCCAAAGGTGCCCCAGCCCTCGAAGGCTGTCCTCAGCATGAGCGCCAGGAGCACAGTCGGGAGGGTGACGACGTTCTTGATCGTCCGGGTGCGCAGGTCGGTCACCACCGAAATGGCGAGCGCCAAGGCGATGATCGCGTACAGGGCGATTTGGAGCGTGCTCATCGATTCTCGGCCAAGGGAAAGAGGTGCGAAGTAGAGCAAATCGTCTGATGAGGGTCAACGTCGCGCCCGCACCGTATGTCCACAGCAGACCAGCGAGGGAAGAGAGGTCAGAAGGCGTCGATCCGCCCGAAATCCACCGAAATATCGCCCCCCTCCTGCCGCACCTGGTAGGGCACCGCGTGCTTGAGCTGGACTTCGATGCGCACCCCGCCCTCGAAGACCCGGGGGGTGATGCGCGCGACCGGGCCGTCGAAGAAGCTCGTGTCGAGGAAGCGCCGGTTGTTCGGCTTGCCGATTCCGGTGCCGCGCAGCTCGAGCACGACCAGGTCTGAGCCGGCCTCTCCGATCGAATAAGGCGCCTCGTGGCTCGTGCGGACGGTCACCCGCGTCGCACCGGAGAGCATCTTGAAGCCGATACGCTCGACGACGCCCCGACTGCCGCGCCCGTGCGCAGGACGAGCCGAGGCGACGCCGCGCTCGCGTTCCTCCTCGAGCTGTCGCCTCGCTTCACGCTCGGCGATCCGTCGCTCGTCCTCAAGCCGCCTCTGTTCGGCCTCGCGCGCCTTCTGCTCGGCGATCCACCGCTCCTCTTCCAGCCGCTTTTGCTCCGCCTCACGCGCCTTCTGCTCGGCGATTCGCCGCTGCTCCTCGAGCCGCTTCTGTTCGGCCTCGCGCGCCTTCTGCTCGGCGATCCGCCGCTCCTCTGACAGCCGCTTTTGCTCCGCCTCGC
>DHSB01000238.1:1483-2537 GCA_002408385.1 Myxococcales bacterium UBA5297 | reverse complement strand
CTTCTCCCGGCGCGGGGGCCGCGGCCCGAGCCGGCCGGGAGAAGGGCGCGGGCCGGGCGCGACCGGGACAGCGCTTCGCTTGGGGCTCGCCTTCCTGGCCATCGTTCCCTCCTCGGTCGCCGGGCAGCGGCCGACGAATATAGCGGGTCGGCCGGCCCCGGCCACCGCGGCCGCCTTGGCGCGCGGCGGCGGCCCGGCCTAGGATGCCGCGCTCTTCACGGGGAGGCGCCGGCATGCGCAAGTGCAAGATCGTCTGCACGCTCGGCCCTGCGACCAGCGGGGTGGAGCGGCTCGTCGAGCTGATCGAGGCCGGCATGGACGTCGCCCGCCTCAACCTCTCCCACGGCGACCACGAGAGCCACCGGCGTGCCTTCCTCGAGCTGCGCGAGGCGGCCCGGCGCGTCGGGCGCCCGGTCGCGGCGCTGCTCGATCTCTCGGGGCCGAAGATCCGCGTGGGGAAGGTGGAGAACGGCGCGGTCCGGCTCGAGCGCGGCGCGCAGCTCACCCTCACCAGCGAGCCGGTCCTCGGCACCGCGGCGCGCATCGCCCACAACTACCCGCCGCTCGCCCGCGACGTGCGACCCGGGGAGCGGGTGCTGCTCGACGACGGGCTGATCGAGCTGCGGGTCGAGCGGACCGAGGGCGAGGAGGTGCGCTGCCGCGTGGTGAGCGGCGGGCTGCTCAGGGACCAGAAGGGGATGAACCTGCCGGGCGCCAAGCTCTCGACGCCCGCGCTCACCGAGAAGGACAAGCGCGATCTCGCCTTCGGCCTGGAGCTGGGGGTCGACCTCTTCGCCCTCTCCTTCGTGCGCAGCGCCGAGGACGTGCGCGAGGCGAAGCGGCTCGCCGGGTCGGTGCCGGTGATCGCCAAGATCGAGAAGCCGGAGGCGCTCGACGAGCTGGGGGCGGTGCTCGCCGCCTGCGACGGGGCGATGGTCGCCCGCGGCGACCTCGGCGTGGAGATCGGCCACGAGAAGGTGCCGCTGGCGCAGAAGCGGATCGTCCACGCCGTCAAGCTCTACGCCCGCCCGGTGATCACCGCGACGCAGATGCT
>DHSB01000238.1:453-1475 GCA_002408385.1 Myxococcales bacterium UBA5297 | reverse complement strand
GCGGCGACCTCGGCGTGGAGATCGGCCACGAGAAGGTGCCGCTGGCGCAGAAGCGGATCGTCCACGCCGTCAAGCTCTACGCCCGCCCGGTGATCACCGCGACGCAGATGCTCGAGTCGATGGTCCACGCCCCGCAGCCGACCCGCGCCGAGGTCTCCGACGTCGCCAACGCCGTGCTCGACGGCACCGACGCGGTGATGCTCTCGGCCGAGACCTCGATCGGCGCGTACCCGGTGGAGGCGGTGCGCACCCTCGACACCATCATCAAGGAGATCGAGGGGAGCGAGGACTACGCGCTGGCGCTGGAGCAGCGGCCGTTCGTCGAGGAGCAGAGCTTCACCAACGCCATCGCCGCCTCGCTCGACGAGATCGGCGAGCAGCTCGGGCTGGCGGCGATCGCCGTCTACACCGAGTCCGGCCGCTCGGCGGCGTTCGTGAGCGCCCACCGGCCGAGCGCGAGCCTGATCGCCTTCTCGCGCAGCCCGGAGGTGCTCAACCGGCTGGCGCTCTACTGGGGCGTCACCCCGGTCGTCGGCGACTGGGTGACGGGGCTGCCCGCGGTCGTCCTGCAGGCCGAGCGCAAGCTGCTCGAGCTGAAGCTGGTGAAGCCCGGCGACGACATCGCCATCACCTACGGGATGGTCGTCGCCGACGAGCCCTTCCAGACCGACACGATCAAGCTCTGGAAGGTGCGCGGTTGAGGCGGCGCGCCCGCGCCTCCGAAGCGACCGCGCGGGCGCCGCGCGCGGCTAGGGGTGCGCGGCCGGCTCCTCGCCAGCCCGGTAGCTGAGCCCCTCCTCCTTGAGCGCGTCGCTGACCGCCTGGATGACGTTGGCCATGGAGGGGAACTCCTCGACGTCGAGGTCCTCGATGATCCGCCGCAGGCTGACCGGCTGGCCTTTGCGGTAGTGGATCGTCTTGTCCGCGGCCTTGGCGAGCAGCTCCCCGCGGGTCACCGGGAAGTCGAGCCCCTCGAGCGCCTGGGTGATGGCGGCGATGCCGTAGGCCTCGCCCTTGGCCGG
>DHSB01000238.1:0-330 GCA_002408385.1 Myxococcales bacterium UBA5297 | reverse complement strand
CCGTAGGCCTCGCCCTTGGCCGGCCCCGGCTTGTCGTAGGCGGCACCGCGCACCTCCTTGCGGTCGCGCAGCGCGCGCTCGTGCTGCACCTTCTTGCCGCCGAGATGGCCGGCCTCGCGCATCGTCATCTCGCCCTTGTGCTCCTTGTCCGCCATGGTGCCTCCCGCCCGGTTGCTGCCCGGGCTGCCGGGCGCCTCCAGGGCGACCGACTCTTCTCTCCCAAGCTGCTGCCGCAGGGCGCGCCGGGCATCGGGGGGCCGGCGCCCGCCCGGCCGGAGCTTTTCAGCACGAGCCGGGCTGAGTCCCCTGGAAGCCGCCGGCGCCGACGCC